>NZ_QQAS01000002.1:0-836601 GCF_003350425.1 Comamonas sp. AG1104
CCACTCCTTCCCATCCCGAACAGGACAGTGAAACGACTTTGCGCCGATGATAGTGCGGGTTCCCGTGTGAAAGTAGGTCATCGTCAGGCTCTTACAGTGAAAACCCCGTAGTCGAAAGATTACGGGGTTTTTTATTGGGCGCTTCAAAACGAGGAGCGCCTGTCGTACGTTGTCAAAGCATTGCGGCTGCAAAAATACCGGAAACCCATAAAAAGAGGGCGCCAGGCGCTCTCTTTTTATTTCTGCATATTGGGAGCGTAGAAGCGCAGGATACCGTTTTCATCCAGCCGCCGCGTCAGTTGCCGGCTGAACCAGAGGTAATGCAGATGGGCCAGAGCTTCGCCCATTGCAAAAGTCATCTGGTGGGTGTCCAGCTGGCGTTTGAAGAGGATGGGAAGGATGTCTGCAGCGCTCAGCCCCTGTTGCCGGGAGGCCTGCATGATGTCGTTCAGGCGTTCATGATGATGGTCCAGCAGTTGCTGGACACGGGCATGCAATCCTGTGAATGGTTTGCCATGCGAGGGCAGAACAAAGGTGTTCTGGGGTAGAGCGAAGTAGCGCTTCAGAGATGTGAGAAACAGCTGCAGCGGGTTGGCTTCGGGCTCGGAAGAATGCACGCTGACATTGGCGGAAATACGGGGCAGCACCATGTCGCCGCTGATCAGTGTCTCGAGCTCGGGGCAGTAAAGCGCCATGTGCTCCGGCGCGTGACCATAGCCGGCAATGCATTGCCATGTGCGGCCGTTGATGTCTATCTCGTCGCCATCCATGATGCGGTGATAGATGTCGGGGATGGGGGCTACCAGGGAAGAGTAGTAGCTGCCGCGGCCGCGCACATGGAGCAGAAATTCCTCATCTCTTTGTCCGTGCAGGCTGTAGAAGTCCGCACCGGATTCGCCGCCAAAGCCGTCTCTGTCTTTCATGGCGACGCGGGCGACGTTGTAATCGGTGGCACTGATCCACAAGGGCGCATTCCACTGATGGCAGAGCCAGCCGGCCAAACCGATATGGTCGGGGTGCATATGGGTGACGATGACACGCAAAATAGGCAGGCCTTCAAGCGCAGAGGCGAAGATCTGTTCCCATTGCTCGCGCGCCTCGGTGCGATTGACGCAGCAGTCGATGACGGTCCAGCCCTCGCGTACCAGGCCATGCCGATCGGTCTGGCGATCACGCAGCAGCCAGAGGTTGATGTGATCGAGGGCAAACGGCAGGGTCATGCGGATCCACTTGAGGCCGGGTGCCACTTCCAGAGTCTGGGCGGGACCGGGCAAGGTATCGCCGAGAGGGTAATGAAGTGCGGATTCTTGGCTTGAGGTCATGAGGCGGTATTTCGTTTAGCATTGACGTTAACGTAAACGTCAGTTTTGTCAAAGCATTTTAGAGACCGGCCTGCCTCGTGCAGTCACCTGTGAGATGCAAGACTTACAACCCCACAGAATCATGTCGACCATCTACACCATCAGTGACCTTGCCAAAGAGTTCGATCTCACGACCCGGGCCATCCGTTTTTATGAAGACATGGGCTTGCTGCAGCCGGAGCGCTCCGGCGCAGGCGGTCGCAATCGCGTGTATTCATCGAGAGACCGCGCACGTCTGCGCCTGACGCTGCGGGCCAAGCGCCTGGGACTGTCGTTGTCGGAGGCCAAGGAAATCATCGACATGTATGACAGCCCGCGCGATACGGGCGTGCAGTTGCGCAAGTTTCTCGATGTGCTGGCTATCCACCGCAAGCAGCTCGAAGCGCAGATGGCCGATCTGCAGGTGACTCTGGATGAGGTGCGAGAGCAGGAAAAAGAGGCCCGCACGCTATTGAAGAGGAGCGAGAGCAAAAATGGCGCATAATTGACGTTTACGTAAACGTCAATTGCAAAGCTTTGCTGGAGAGTTGCCATGTCTGTTGCTGGTGCCGCCGAGTCTCTGGATTTTGTTCATCGGGTGAAGCAGAGCTTTGCGAAGCAAGGCGCCATGGCCACGATTGGCGCGGAGCTGACCCTGGTGGAGCCAGGCGTTGTCGATATCTGTCTGGACTGGGCTCCGGGCCTGACGCAGCAGCATGGTTTTTTGCACGCGGGCATGGTCTCCACTGCTCTCGACTCGGCCTGTGGCTATGCGGGGCTGACGCTGATGCCGGCCGATGCGGCAGTGCTCACCATCGAATTCAAAATCAACCTGCTCGCCCCGGCCAAGGGCCAGCGCTTTCGCATGGAGGGCCGGGTCATCAAGCCCGGGCGCACCATCACCGTATCCGAAGGCAAGGCATTTGCCATTGACCAGGGAAAAGAGAAACTGATTGCCACAATGGGCTGCACTTTGATGTGTGTGCAGAACCGTGAAGGCATACAGCACTGACAAGACGATTCATCAGACCCATATCTACAGGAGACAACCATGAGCCTTGCCAATCTGCCAGGACTGAACTTCCAGCTCGGTGAAGACATCGATGCGCTGCGCGACGCGGTGCGTGAATTTGCCCAGAGCGAGATTGCTCCGCGTGCTGCAGAGATCGACCGCAGCGACCAGTTCCCTATGGACGTGTGGCGCAAGTTTGGCGAACTGGGCGTGCTCGGCATCACCGTATCCGAGCAGTACGGCGGCGCCGACATGGGCTATCTGGCGCATATGGTGGCCATGGAGGAAATCTCGCGCGCCAGTGCCTCGGTGGGCCTGTCCTATGGCGCGCACAGCAATCTGTGCGTGAATCAGATCAATCGCAACGGCAGCGAGGCGCAGAAGGCCAAATACCTGCCCAAGCTCATCACTGGCGAGCATGTGGGCGCGCTGGCCATGAGCGAGCCCGGTGCCGGCTCGGACGTCATCAGCATGAAGCTCAAGGCCGAGGACAAGGGCGGCTACTACCTGCTCAATGGCAGCAAGATGTGGATCACCAACGGGCCCGATGCCGACACCCTGGTGGTCTATGCCAAGACCGAGCCGGAGATGGGTGCGCGCGGCGTGACGGCCTTTCTGATCGAGAAGGGCATGAAGGGCTTCTCGATCGCGCAAAAGCTCGACAAGCTGGGCATGCGCGGCAGCCATACGGGCGAGCTGGTGTTCCAGGACGTGGAGGTGCCGGCTGAAAATATTCTTGGCGGCCTGAACATGGGCGCCAAGGTATTGATGAGCGGCCTGGACTATGAGCGTGCGGTGCTGACCGGCGGTCCGCTGGGCATCATGCAGTCCGTCATGGACAATGTCGTCCCCTATATCCACGACCGCAAGCAGTTCGGCCAGAGCATTGGCGAGTTTCAGCTGGTTCAGGGCAAGGTGGCAGACATGTACACCGTGCTGCAAGCAGGCCGCTCTTTTGCCTATACGGTCGCTAAAAACCTGGATCTTCTGGGAACCGATCATGTGCGCCAGGTTCGCAAGGACTGCGCCAGCGTGATCTTGTGGTGCGCCGAGAAGGCCACCTGGATGGCCGGCGAGGGCGTGCAAATCTATGGCGGCAATGGGTATATCAACGAGTATCCGCTTGGTCGTCTGTGGCGAGATGCGAAACTCTATGAGATTGGCGCTGGCACCAGCGAAATTCGCCGCATGCTCATAGGCCGCGAGCTGTTTGCTGAAACCTGCTGAAAAAGCAGGAGCTGCGCCGTTCTTTCAACCACAAAAAGAAGGATAGCTTCATGACAACGACCTCCATCGAAGAACTGTTTGTCCACAACCGCGAATGGGCAGACCAGATGGAGCGTGATCGTCCTGGTTTCTTTACCGGACTGATGGCGCAGCAAAAACCCAAATACATGTGGATCGGCTGCTCGGACAGCCGCGTGCCAGCCAACCAGATCACGGGTCTGGAGCCTGGCGAGGTGTTCGTGCACCGCAACGTGGCCAACGTGGTGGTGCCCAGCGATCTGAACTGCCTGTCCACCATCCAGTACTCGGTCGACCATCTGAAGATCGAGCATCTGATGGTGGTGGGTCACTATGGCTGCGGCGGCGTGTATGCGGCGCTGAACAATCTGCGCCTGGGCTTGGTGGACAACTGGACCCGCCACGTGCGCGACGTGCGCGACAAGCACATCAAGCTGCTGGAAGGAATCTCCACCCAGTTCCGCCACGATGTGCTGTGCGAGCTCAACGCCATCGAGCAGGTGGTCAACGTGGCCCAGTCCACCGTGATGCAGGATGCCTGGGCCCGTGGCCAGAAGGTGACTCTGCACGGCTGGTGCTACAGCCTCAACAACGGCCACATCACCAACCTCGAAATGACCGTGCCTGGTGTGGGCGGCCTGGAGGATGTCTACAACAAGGCTGTCGAGAAGGTCGCAGCGCGTAAGCGCGACTGATCGCTGCCGCTGCGCAGTTGCAGTGCCCTCAAGCGGATCCAAGGCCTTTGCCGCTTGTCCGCCTGAGAGTGCTGCTCACTTACCTGGAGCGACTGGCCCGCCATGTTTCCGCAACGACTGGACGCCCCCGAGGCCTATGCCATTGCGCAGGCCCTGATGCATGGCTACAACCAGCATTACCGCATGTTCAGTGCGGAAGCTGCCCGAGCCAAGCAGCGCTTCGAGACCATGGACTGGCCGGGCCAGCAGCAGGCTCAGCGTGAACGCATAGAGTTCTACGACCGGCAGGTGCGGGCCTGCATCCAGAGGCTGGAAGAGGAGTATGCCGCCAGCCTGCAGAGCATGGCTGTCTGGCAGCAGGTCAAGCTGCATTACATCGGCCTGATGGTCGATCATCTGCAGCCGGAGCTGGCCGAGACCTTCTTCAACTCGGTCACGACCAAGATTTTGCACCGCACCCATTTCCAGAACGACTTCATCTTCGTACGTGCGGCCGTCAGCACCGAATACCTGGAAAACACCGCGCCGGGTGCCGTACCCATCTACCGGGCCTACTACCCCGGCAACCTTGCCCAGCTTGAAGGCACGCTGCAGACCCTGTTCGAGCAGTTGCAGCTGCAATGCCGCTTTGAAGACCTGCAGCGCGACGTGCATCTGCTGGCCGAGCGCATACGCGAGAGGCTGGCGGGCCTGACGCTCAGGGCCAACTTCCAGCTTCAGGTGCTGTCCAGCCTGTTCTACCGCAACAAGGGGGCCTACCTGGTCGGCAAGATCATCACCGGCTATACCGAGCTGCCGCTGGCGATTCCCATACTGCATGGAGAGCAGGAGCAGCTCATACTGCATGCGGCCCTGTTCGGCGAGGACGACCTGCATGCGCTGTTCAGCTTTGCGCGCGCCTACTTCATGGTGGATATGGAAGTGCCCAGCGCCTATGTGAGCTTTCTGCGCAGTCTCATGCCGCGCAAACCCAAGGCGGAAATCTATAACGCTCTGGGTCTGGCCAAGCAGGGCAAGACGCTGTTCTACCGCGACTTTCTGCATCATCTGCGTCATTCCAGCGATCAGCTGCGCATTGCGCCCGGCATCAAGGGCCTGGTCATGCTGGTGTTCGACCTGCCCAGCTTCCCCTATGTTTTCAAGCTCATCAAGGACCGTATCGCCAGCAGCAAGGATGTCTCACGTCCCCAGGTCAAGGCCAAGTACCAGCTGGTCAAGAAGCATGACCGTGGCGGTCGCATGGCGGACACCATGGAGTACAGCCTGGTGGCTTTCCCCAGAGACCGTTTCAGCGATGAACTGCTGGCCGAGCTGCACGCCCAGGCTCCCGAGCAGATCGAGATCAGCGACCGCGACGGCGACGGGCAGATGGAAGTCATCATCAGCCACCTCTACATCGAGCGCCGCCTGGTGCCGCTGAACCTGTTCCTGATGGAGTGCCTGGCCGAGGCTGATACCAAGCCGGAGCGCCGCGCCGCCATGGAGAGGGCGATTCTCGAGTACGGCAATGCCATCAAGGACCTGGTCGCCACCAATATCTTTCCTGGCGACATGCTGTGGAAGAACTTTGGCGTCACGCGTGGCGGCAAGGTGGTGTTCTACGACTATGACGAGATCGAATACCTGACCGACTGCAACTTCCGCGAGGTGCCGCAGCCGCGAACCGAGGAAGAGGAGATGTCGGGCGATATCTGGTATTCGGTCGGCCCCAGGGATGTCTTTCCCGAGACCTTCGGGCCTTTTCTGCTGGGCCATCCGGCCGTGCGCGACATCTTCATGCGCCATCACGCCGATCTGCTGGAGGCCGAGTTCTGGCGCGGTCACCAGAGCCGTATCCGTGACGGTCATTTCCTGGACGTGTTCCCCTACGAGCGCAGCCGCTTTCTGCATGCCGGCGACGCAGGACTGGACACGCAGCGTTTCGATATTCCCGCCAATAGCCTCGCTTGAAGAGGCAGATCACACCCATCCATTTCTGAAGGAGACAAACCATGCATCAGGATCCCGTAGTCATCGTCAGCGCCGCCCGCACCCCCATGGGCGCGTTCCAGGGCGATTTTTCCGATCTGGCCGCCCATGACCTGGGTGGCGCAGCCATCAAGGCCGCAGTCGAGCGTGCCGGCATCCGGCCCGAGCTGGTGGAGGAAGTGCTGTTCGGCAACTGCCTGATGGCCGGCCAGGGCCAGGCTCCGGCTCGCCAGGCCGGCTTCAAGGGCGGCCTGCCGCAAAGCACAGGCGCCGTGACCCTGTCCAAGATGTGCGGCGCCGGCATGGAAGCCACCATCCTGGCGCACGACCAGCTCATCGCCGGCAGCCGCGATGTGATGATTGCCGGCGGCATGGAGAGCATGACCAACGCGCCTTATCTGCTCAAGAAGGGGCGTGGCGGCTATCGCATGGGACACGACAAGATCTTCGATCACATGATGCTCGACGGTCTGGAGGACGCCTATGAGGCCGGCCGCTCCATGGGCACCTTCGGTGAGGACTGCGCCGCCAAATACCAGTTCACGCGTGAAGCGCAGGACGCGTTTGCCATTGCCAGCGTGCAGCGCGCCCAGGCCGCCGCGCAAAGCGGTGCTTTTGACGCCGAAATCACGCCCGTCACCGTCAAGACCCGCAAGGGCGACGTGACCGTCAGCGTTGATGAAGGCCCGGCCAAGGCCAAGCTGGACAAAATCTCCAGCCTCAAGCCCGCCTTCAAGAAGGACGGCACCATCACTGCCGCTTCCAGCTCCAGCATCAACGACGGCGCCGCCGCCATGGTGCTGATGCGCGAGTCCACGGCCAAGCAGCTGGGCTGCAAGCCGCTGGCGCGCATCGTCTCGCACGCGACCTTTGCACAGGCTCCCGAGTGGTTTACTACCGCACCCGTGGGCGCCACCGAAAAGGCACTCAAGAAGGCCGGCTGGGCCGTGGAGGATGTGGATCTGTGGGAAATCAACGAAGCCTTTGCCGTGGTGCCCATGGCGCTGATGGCCGATCTCAAGGTTTCGCATGACAAGGTCAACGTGAACGGCGGCGCCTGTGCTCTCGGACACCCGATTGGCGCCAGCGGCGCGCGCATTCTGGTCACCCTGCTGCACGCACTGAAGACACGCGGCAAGAAGAAGGGCCTGGCCACGCTGTGCATCGGCGGCGGCGAGGCCACGGCCATGGCCGTTGAGCTGATCTGACGCTATTTGCTCAGAATCGTCACCAGTTTGCTCTACAGTGAACGCATGTTCAACGGATTGCACGCATTCGCGCTGAATGTGTGCAGCTCACATTGCGGAAATCATTCATGAGCGCAGACATTCACCACGACGAGAGCGAGACCATCAAGCCGCTGGAGCCGCAGCAGATTGATGCTTTCTGGGGCGATTTTTCCAACCAGCTGAGCCAGCTGGAGGAGCTCGATCGCCAGGAGTTTGTGGAAAGCTCCAATGAGCTGCTGCACCAATATGCGCCGGGCCTGAGTCTGGAGCTGGAAGGCAAGCTCGGGGAGGCCGGCTCCCGTCTGGTGATCTCGGCCCATGGCAACACGGCGCAGTTCGAGAATGCCCAGGCACTGGTGCGCCAGGCGCCGCGTTTTGAGCATTACAGCGTGCAGGCGTTTCGCAGCCGTGCGCTGGGCAGCAACTTCGGCATGCGCATGGACGGCTTCGAGCTGGCCTGCTCCGATATCCGCGTGGGCTATTACGATGCGGGAGGCATCATCGGCCTCAAGCTCTCGTTCGAGAAGCCCATTGCCAGGGACATGGCCGAGCATGCGCAGCACATGGCTTTCATCATGCTGGACCATGTACTGGGCGAGTGGGATTTTTCGGTGCGCGTGGGCCCGGTCGAGTTTGCCTCCGAGGCAGCGGCCGATGTCTACGGCTCCGCGCTGCTGTCGGAGTTCCCGCCGCTGTTCGATGGCTTCATCCGCCAGCAACTGGGCCGCAGCTATGAATTCCCCAAGGAGGACAGCGACCGCTGGCTGTCGCTGGAAGTGCGCGCACAGGATGCCGACGAGGATGCGCCGCCCGACATCCTGACCTTCCACGACGGTGCCAATGCCGTGGCCACGCGCGCCGATCTGTCGCACTTCATGGAGTGGCGCTTCAGCTTCTCCAGCCAGCAGGAGCTGGACGGCGTGCGTGACGCCCAGGATGCGCTGGATGAGCAGCTCAGCCGCGAGCAGCGCGGAATTCTGGCCTTCTCGCGCGTGGAAAACATGAGTGCCCGCGTTGCCACCTACTATGTGGAAGACCCTGCCCATGCGGTGCAGCTGGCCGGACAGCTGGGCAGACAGCATGTGCCGGAGCTGGAGGGCGAGCTCAGCGTGACCTTCGACCCTTCCTGGAACGAATTCCTGTCTCTGTACGCCGCCATTCATCGCAACGACCGTCCCAAAGAGGTCCTGGCTTCATGATCACTTCGCGCGAACAACTGCTGCAGTTGTACGACCCTCCTGCCGAGCGGGCGCTGCTCAAGCAGCAGTGGGAGCTGGATCGGCACTGCCTGCGCTTTATCGCGCTGTCGCCGTTTCTGGTCATGGCCACGGGCGGTGCGGGCGGCACCTTGTTCGATGCCTCGCCACGAGGCGGCAAGCCTGGCTTCGTCAAGGCACCGGACGCCAACACCTTGCTCATTCCCGATGCGGGCGGCAACAACCGGCTGGACAGCCTGAGCAATCTGCTCGACGACCCGCGCCTGGGCCTGCTGTTCCTTGTACCGGGCTTCGATGAAACCCTGCGTGTCAACGGCACGGCCCAGCTGCGTGACGAGGCGCATTACACGGCCTTGTTTGCCAGCGATCATTTCCGCCCCAAGCTGGTGATCGAAGTCCGTGTGCAGGAAGCCTATCTGCACTGCGCCAAGGCGCTGATGCGCTCTCGCCTGTGGAGCGAGGAGGCCAGGGTGGCGCGCAACGTCATGCCAACGCTCAATCAGATCATCCATGCGCAGATGGGACTGACCGCCCAGCCAGAGTCGCAGGAAAGCATGGTGGCCCGCTATGGCGCCATGATTGCCGCCGAGCAGATCAAGAAAAGTTGATAGCTGACAGCGCTTGTCATGAAAGGATTCTCGATGAAAAACGTTCTGAAACCCAACACCTATAGGCGCAAACAGCTATGGCTTTGATACTGATTCTAGGTGCATCACGCGGCATTGGGCGAGCCCTGGCCGAGGCCTATCTGGCACAGGGCCACCAGGTGATTGCCACCGTGCGCAAGGCTGAAGACATGGTCGAGCTGCAGGCAAGGGGCGCCCGGGTGCTGCAGGTCGATCTGGCAGATCCTGCCAGCGTCAGCGGCCTGGCCTGGCAGCTCGACGGGGCCAGCATCGATATCGCGCTGTACGTGGCCGGTGTCTGGGACGGTCATGACGCAGGCGTGCCGCCTACCCAGCAGCAGTTCGACCTGGTGATGCACAGCAATGTGCTGGGCTTCATGCAGGCTCTGCCGCAGATTGCGCCCATGGTGCAGGAGGCTGGTGGCGTGATCGGCGCCTTCTCCAGCGGCATGTCCCTGCTGGCCGATGCGGACGAGAGCGCCTGGCTTTACCGTGTCAGCAAGGCTGCGCTCAATATGGCGGTGGTCTCGGCCTGCCGCCAATGGCCGGGCCTGACGCTGCTGGCGCTGGACCCGGGCTGGGTGCAGACCGAGATGGGCGGCGCTGCGGCCCCTCTGTCGGTCGCTCAAAGCGTGCAGGGGCTGATGCATTCCCTGGCGCAGGTCAAGCCCGAAGACCGTGGTCAGCTGCTGCGCCACGACGGCAGATACATCAAGCTTCTAGACGCCTAGCCCAGGCTGAACAAAGGGCATATAGCTATAAATATCGGAGACAACATGCTGCTGAATCAGGACCAGGAAATGATCCGCGACGCTTTGCGCGATTTTGTGCGCGAGCAGATCACACCCCACGCCGCGCGCTGGGACAAGGAGCACGAGTTCCCCAAGGGCGTGCACCAGGGGCTGGCCGCGCTCGGTGCCTATGGCATCTGCGTGCCCGAGGAACTCGGCGGTGCGGGCCTGGACTATGTGAGCCTGGCGCTGGTGCTCGAGGAAATTGCCGCTGGCGATGGCGGCACCAGTACCGTCATCAGCGTGACCAATTGCCCGGTCAATGCCATCCTCATGAAGTACGGCAATGCCGGCCAGCAGGAGCAATGGCTGCGTCCGCTGGCGCAGGGCCAGATGCTGGGAGCCTTCTGCCTGACCGAGCCCCATGTGGGCAGCGATGCCTCGGCGCTGCGTACGACGGCCGTGCGCGACGGCGAGGACTACGTCATTAACGGCGTCAAGCAGTTCATCACCAGCGGCAAGAATGGCGATGTCGCCATCGTCATCGCCGTCACCGACAAGGCTGCGGGTAAAAAAGGCATGAGTGCCTTCGTCGTGCCCACCAGCAATCCCGGCTACCAGGTGGCACGCCTGGAGGACAAGCTGGGCCAGCACAGCAGCGATACGGCGCAGATCAATTTCGAGAACTGCCGCATTCCCGCCGCGAACCTGATCGGGGCCGAGGGCGAGGGCTACAGGATTGCGCTGTCCGCCCTAGAAGGCGGGCGCATCGGCATTGCCGCGCAAAGCGTGGGCATGGCGCGTGCGGCCTTTGAATGCGCGCTGCAATACAGCAAGGAGCGCGAGAGCTTTGGCCAGCCTATCTTCAACCATCAGGCCGTGGGCTTCAGGCTCGCCGAATGCGCCACGCAGATCGAAGCAGCCCGGCAACTGATATGGCATGCCGCCAGCCTGCGTGATGCGGGTCTTCCCTGCCTCAAGGAAGCCGCCATGGCCAAGCTCTTTGCCAGCGAGATGGCCGAGCGCGTATGCAGCGCCGCCATCCAGACCCTGGGCGGCTATGGCGTGGTGAGCGACTTTCCCGTGGAGCGCATCTATCGCGATGTGCGCGTGTGCCAGATCTACGAAGGCACCAGCGATGTGCAGAAGATATTGATCCAGCGGGCGCTGGCCTGATCTGCACCTGGCGGCAAAAGCCCGCCGTTGTCAACTGCTGCGCACGAGGCTGTGGCACATCAGGGGACGGGCCGGTTGCCGATGTCACAAGGCCTGCTTAGGATGTGCTCAGTGTGGGGAGTTCCCCCAGGGGTTTCAACCATTTGCAGCAGGAGTCCGGCATGCCTTTTGCCCAGGTCAATGGTCAGAATATCTACTACGAGGACACGGGAGGGCGTGGCCCGGCCATTGTGTTCTCGCACGGCCTGCTCATGGACCACACCATGTTCGAGCCGCAGATTCAGGCTTTGCAGGGGCAGTATCGCTGCATCAGCTGGGACGAGCGGGGCCATGGGCAGACGGCCGATCCCGAGCATTGCGAAGCGTTCAGCTACTATGACTCGGCCGACGATCTGGCGGCTTTGCTCAAATATCTGGGTGTGGAAAAAGCGGTGCTGGTGGGCATGTCGCAAGGCGGCTATCTGTCGCTGCGCTGCGCGCTGATTCACCCCGATGTCGTGGGCGCGCTGGTGCTGATAGACACCCAGGCCATGCTGGAAGACCCCGAGCAGATGCCCCACCACGAGGCGCTGCTCAAGGCCTGGATGGAGCATGGTCTGTCAGATGACATGGCCACCATCGTGGAACACACGATTCTGGGCCAGGGCTGGCCCGGGGCTGCGCAGTGGCGCGCCAAATGGAAGCAGGCCTCGCCGATCAACCTGGGGCAGAGCTTTGCGACGCTGGCGCTGCGCGATGACATCAGCCCGCGCCTGGCCGAAATCAAGGTGCCTGCGCTGGTGATTCATGGCGACAAGGATGCGGCCATCGGTGTGGAGCGTGCGCGGGCCATGTTCAAGGGCCTGCCCCAGGCCCAGTGGGTGGATGTGGCAGGCGCAGGCCATGCGGCCAATCTCACGCACCCGGAACCCGTGAATGCGGCCATCAGGCAGTTTCTGGATGGCCTGCACTGAGAACGTAAATACGTTCTGAGGCTCTCAGGCCTCTCCGAGTTCGGCCATGCTGCGCTTGCGCAGCACCACGGTGATCTGGCCGTTGGTCTCGATCGTGGCGCGCTCCACCTCATGCGCGTTAAGGCAGCCATTGGAGCGCAGGGCTGCCGCCAGGTCTTCGGCAGTGATCTGCTCCTGCGTCATCAGACTGGGTTGCACAATGCCCTGGTGAATCAGGACCTTGGGTTTGCCATTGACCAGTTTGCGCAGCCCGGCAAAGCGGTAGCTCAGGTGGGAGAGCAGTGCATGGCAGGCCAGCAAGGTGGTGGCACTGATCAGGCCGCCGATCAGCGAGTTGTCGCCCGCATTCATGGAGTTCTGTACTGCGTTGGAAAGAATCAGCAGCAGCACCAGGTCGAAAGGTGCGTACTGGCCGGTCTGGCGCCTGCCGGTCAGACGCAGAAACACCAGCAGAAACAGGTAGACGCTAACACCGCGAATCACGAACTCCCACCAGGGAGCAGCCATGGAGAACATAGGCAAACCTTTGAGCAGCGAGCTTTGAACTGCCGCTACTGTGCTCTGAGGCAACCGACTGCGCAAGCCGGCTTGCTCGTTGTTCGACTTGGTCGACAATGCAGCATTGCCAATCAAGACTGCCAAAGTTGTGAAAGAAGCCGAGAACAAGCGGGACTGTCCCTGTGGACGCAAGAATGCCAAGGGGCGGCTGCTGGCCTATGCCGATTGCTGCGGCCGCTATATCGATCACTGGGATGCCCGGCCCGCTCCCGATGCCGAGGCGCTGATGCGCTCGCGCTATACGGCCTTCGTGTCTGAGAACCAGGAATATTTGCAAGCCACCTGGCATGCCAGCCAGCGCCCGTCACAGCTTGATTTCGATGCTGCCACCAAATGGCTGGGGCTGGATGTGAAGCAGTTTCAGTCGACCGGCGATGCTTCTGCAGAGGTTGAATTCGTCGCCCGCTATCGTCTGGCGGGTCGTGCCGTGCGCCTGCATGAGCGCAGCCGCTTTGTGCTCGAGGGTGGGCGCTGGTTCTACGTCGATGGCGACCAATTCTGAAGTCGATTCGGCGCAGTCGACCCGGCTGCAGGCCGGTCTGCGCCTGCTGCAGTCACTGGCTTCGCGTGGCTCCTCCGAAATCGCCGCATTGCTGATTCCGGCCCTGCTGCTGTGGGTCAGTACCCGCAACAGCCCAGCCGTCAGCGCTGGGCTGGCCTGGTGGTGGGGGCTGATGATCGTCATGGCGCTGGGCTTTTTGCTGTTTCGCCGCAGCCTGCATCGCCAGTGGCGGTCTGTGCGCGACTGGGAGCCATCGCGACTGCAGGCGGCATTGACAGCCTGGCAGCGACAGCTGGCGCTGGCCGCGTTGATCAACGGCCTGCTCTGGGTCAGCGTGCTGGCCTTTACCTGGAGTGGCAGCCATAGTGAGCTGCGCCTGCTGATCTATCTGGTGCTGCTGGGCGTGATGGCATCGGCCGCCACTTTTCTGGCGCCGGTGCCGCAGGTGTTCGCGGCCTTCATGGCGGGCATCTACTTGCCGATGTTGCTGTGCACGCTGCATTACTTTCCGCACAAAGGCCCTTATCTGTTGCCGCTGCTGCTGCTGTACGGCGCCATACTTGCTCGCCACGCCTGGGGGGCGCGGCGTTTCGTGCAGCAGCAGATGGCGCACGAGCTGGAGCGTCAGGCACTGGCGGAGCGCTACCGCGAAGCCAAGGAGCAGGCAGAGAATGCGCTGGCCGAAAAGAACTGGTTTATCTCCGCCGCCAGCCACGATCTGCGGCAACCCCTGCATGCCATGGGCCTGATGCTGCAAGCCGCTCATCAGCGCAATCAGGATGACGAGCTGGCGCAGCTGCTGCAGGAAATGCAGGCCTGCACGCGCGATCTGGGCTCCATGTTCAACGACCTGATGGATCTGTCGCGACTTGAGGGCGACAGCTTCGCACCGCAATGGCAGGCGGTATCCATGAGTGCGGTGCTGGACGAAGCCCGGCGCCTGTTTGCGCGCGAGGCAGCGCAGCGCGGTTTGCGTCTGCGCGTGAGGCAGCCAGCTCATATGCCGGCACTGTGCACGGATGCGGTACTGCTGCGGCAGATGGTTTTCAATCTGCTGCAAAACGCGCTGCGCTACACCGACCAGGGCGGAGTGCTGCTGGCGCTGAGGCACAGGCAGGGACGTTGGCTTTTACAGGTGTGGGACAGCGGGTGTGGCATGAGCGAGCAGGAATGCGCACAGGTCTTCATGCGTCACTATCGCAGCCCTGCACGCCAGCAGCGCGATGCCAGGGATGGCGTGCCGGCGCCATTGCGCGGGCGTGGCCTGGGCCTGTCCGTGGTGGCACTGGCGGCGCAGCGGCTGGGTGTGGAATGCGGGGTTCAGTCGCTGCCTGGCAAGGGGTCATGTTTCTGGCTGCGCTGGCCAAAGGATGCCGAGCAGTGGCAGGCATCGTCCGTGCTGCCGGCACCGCCGATATTGACTGAGCCGCAGTGGCTCGCTCCCCTGCAGGGGCACTGCCTGGTCGTGGAAAACGATGCGCAGTTGGCCCCGGTGCTGGTGCAGATCTTGCAGAGCTGGGGTGTGCAGGTGCAAAGAGCGCGCAGCTTGGTTGAGGCGCAGCAACTGCTGGCCGATGGATTGTGGCCAGACTTTGTGTTGTGCGACCAGCGATTGAAGGATGGCGCAAGCGGGCTGGAGTGTCTGATGCTGCTTCTGGATCAGCGTCCGCAAGCCAGCGGTGCTTTGATGAGCGGCGATGAGGAGCTGCTGGAGCAGGTGCAGGATCAGGGCTATCTGGCCCTGGCGACGCCGTTGCAGCCCGACCAGCTGCATGCGGTGCTGGCGCGCTGCATGGCGATTCGCCAGCCTTAGTCCAAGTCGACCTCTATGCCTCGCATACGCGTGATCAGCGCCACGCGGTTGTTGGCGCCCAGGCGCTGAAGCAGGGCGGTGACATGTTCCTTGACCGTGTATTCGGACAGGTTCAGTGCCTGTGCAATGGCGCGATTGGGCTTGCCCTGTAACAACAGGCTCAGCACCTGTGCCTGGCGCGCAGTGATGCCGAGCTCTCTGGCGCTCATATGCAGGATGCTGCCCGCGGTTGGTGCCGGTGGGGCGGTCGGGATGGGAGGCAGGGCCTCAAACCAGGTGCGGCCGCTCAGCAGGGCTTGCACTGCCGCCTGAAATTCGTGAGACGGGCTGCTTTTGTGCACAAAGCCATGCACACCTGCGGCTGCGGCCTTGCTGGCGATGGCCGGGTGCTTGTCGCCGCTGGTCACCAGAATGCGTGTGCCAGGAGCCAAGGCCAGGATGCTGTGCACAAACTCCAGAGATGCGCCGTCCTCCAGCCAGAAGTCCATCACGGTGATGACGGGCTCGCCCAGCGCAGCAATCATGGCCAGAGCCTCATTGCCGTGTGCCGCACAGCGCACCCGCTGCACACCGGCGCTGGTCATCAGCACATGGGCTGCACCTTCCGCGACCAGCGGGTGATCATCCACCACCAGCGCATAGGGCTGTGCGCCCTGTTGAGTGGTGCTCAGGATTTGCAGTAGATCGGGCATGAGCCTTCCTTTGGGGCTTGGTAACAAAGACCCCTCCTCGGTAGGGAGTGGTCTGCTCGCAAGCCTTCTGACAATGTCTGTAAGACGACGCTGCTTTTTATCTCAGTGTCGGGATATGGACATTTTCAACCAACATCAAGACCGAGGAGCAGGCCCGTGCCATCACTTATGCAAATCACCCGTAGAACTGCAGCCTTGCTGCTGATTTCCACCCTGGCCGCCTGTGGCGGCGGTGGAGATGGCGGCAGCGGTGGCAGCAATGGCGGAGGAGGTGGCTCCGAAGGCGGCGGAGGCAATACCGGAGGCGGCAATGGTGGCGGCACCGGCAATCAGGCCGTCACGGGAACCTATAAGCTGGGCGGCCAGACCGCCGCCAGCCATGCGCAGATGCTGAATGCCGCCAACAGCATGGGGGCCGACGGCTATGCACTGTTCAGCTCCCTGGCAGGCTCGATCAGCCCGACCAGTACGGAGATCGGCGATTTCTATCTCACGGATACCGCGCATGCAGGGCGCAAGTTCAGCTATGTCAATCCCGCAGCGCAGCCAACGCGCATCGCTTTTCTGGCTCAGCTGAACCAGCAGGGCAGCAGCGGCTATATGTACAAGTCCGACGCCGTGTTCAGCGATGTCAGCGACATCCGCAGCGTCTATGTCAAGGACAACAGCCGCAGCGACCAGTTCAGCTACCGGACAGTGACGCCGGTGGCCAAGACCGCCGAAGACTTTGCCGCGGAGCTCAACGGGCAAGGGGCCGCAGGCTATCGCTATCTGGGTCCCCAGATCATCAACAACGAGCTGTTCAGCCTGTATGCCAAGCGCAACGACAGCGTCACCTATACCTATCAGGTCGACAAGCTCGGCAGTTCATTCTCGGCCGCCGATGCTGCAGCGATGAGAACCCGTCTGGCACCAAAGGGCGCCGATGGCTGGTTCATCCGCGGCACGCAGGGGCTGGGCAGCGACCCGATGAACATGAACTATGTGGATGTCTTCGAGAAAAGCTCCGCACAGAATGGTGCCATCGAGTATCTGGTCGAGGCCTCGGCAAGCAGTGACTCGCTCACGACCCAGCTGAACAATATGAATGCCAATGCGGCCAAGGGCTTCTTCTACTTCAGCGGCATCATGACTGCAGACGGCAAGACCAGCACCATCTACGTCAAGAACAGTGCGTGGATGATCAATCCGCTGGCCGGAGTGACCTTCCCCTGAACTAAAAAAGGGCGTGAGCGCATAATCACGCCCTCTGTTTCTTGATACTAGGCGCCGTTGGGCGCCTTTTTTGCATCCCCTGATGCGCTGGTAATGTTTCCATGACTGCTTTTGACGCTGTGCTTTTCGACTGTGATGGTGTGCTGGTGGACAGCGAATCGATCACCAATCGCGTGCTGTGCACCATGCTCAACGAATCCGGATGGGCCATCAGCCAGGAGCAGTGCACGCGCGACTTCATCGGCAAGACGGTGCGCAGCCAGGCGGCCGTTATCGAGGCCCATACCGGCAAGCCGCTGACCGATGCCTGGATGGCCGAGTTCTACGAGCGCCGCAATGCCGCGCTGCGTGCCGAGCTGGTGGCCATCGATGGCGCGCAGCAAGCGGTCATGCAGATTCACGCGCTGTGCAACGGTCGCATTGCCTGCGCCTCGGGTGCGGACCGTGCCAAGGTGGAGATGCAGCTCGCCAAGGTGGGCATGGCACCCTATTTCGAAGGTCATGTCTACAGCGGCCATGAAATGCCGCGCAGCAAGCCCTTTCCGGATGTCTATCTGGCAGCGGCAAAGGCGCTGAAGGCCGATCCTGCCAAATGCCTGGTGATCGAGGACACCATGACCGGCGTGCAGGCCGGCGTGGCCGCCGGTGCCACCGTCTGGGGCTATTTCCCGGCCGATCAGGGCCATGCCTCGGCAGAGCAGTTGCTTGAGGCTGGCGCCGCCTGCGTGTTCGGCGACATGGGCGATCTGCCCGCCATGTTCGAGGCCGTGCGCAGGAGTGCCGCCAGCGCTTCGGCCGGCGATGACGACGAGCACGACCTGCGCTAAAGCTCAGTCCCAGATCGACAGCGCCTCGCGCAGGTGCTTCATGGGCTGATCGTCGATCACGCTGTTGTGCAGCAGGATCACGCGCTGCACGGGCCAGCTTTCGACCCGCTTCACCCAGCTGCGCACGGCGGCCCTGTCCCTGACCAGCAGACGCACGGTGCGCGGCACGGTCAGGCGCTCATGCCCGCCCGTCAGGCCCAGATACATGCGTACCGGCAGGCTCAGGGGGCCCTGCCAGCATTGCAGCACGTCGGTGGCGATGAGGCTGCCGCTGGCCGGATGGAACCACAGCGTCTCGTCGAGCATGGGAAGGCCGTCCAGTGGCAGGCATTGCAGCTCGCCTGTCCAAGGGGCTTCGGAGTCCGGTGGCAAGGGCTCCAGAAGCGGCAGGTCCGGGCGCTTGCTCAGCACGCCCTGTGTGCCATAGATCCGGGCCTGTGGATAGAGCCTTGCCAGTTTGCCCACGAACAAGTGATGCATGGCGCTGGGTGCGACGATGTGCTGCAGCGGTCCCAGGGCGTCAAGCGCCGCTTTCTGCACTTGCGTCAGCGGCACGGCAGAGTGCGAGAACAGGCTGCCGTCCGCCAGCCGGATCACCGTCATGCGGGTGCTGACCTTGAGTCCCGCATTGCTGAAGTGATAGCTGAGTGCCCATACCCCATCAGCGATTGCCTGCCAGTTTTCTGAGGATTCCTGCATGGAGAGTTCCTTGCGTCAGACGGCACGCTGGCCGGCGGTTTTGCGAAATTCCGAAGGGGACAGCCCTGTCCAGAGGCGAAAGGCGCGGATAAAGCTCTTGTCGTTGAGAAAGCCGCAGGCCTGGGCCACACGCTTGATGGGGCGGCTGGTGCGCAGCAGCAGCGCAATCGCGCGTTCACGCCGGATATCGTCCTTGAGGGCCTGCAGCGAAATACCTTCTTCCTTGAGTTGGCGGTGCAGGCTGCGCTGCGACAGATGCAACTGGCGGGACAGCGTTTCAGCCGTCTGCTGTTCCTCCCCGCTGGCGGCCAGCAGATGACGCACGCGCTGCACCAGAGTCTTCTCGCGCTGGTAGGGGCGCACCTGGATCGGCAAGGCGCGCTGCAGCATCCGGTTGAGGGCCGCCTCGTCGCGCGCCAGCGGTGCCTGCAGCCAGCGTGCTTCAAACTGCAGACTGGCGACGGGGGCATCAAAAGCGATGCTGCCCGGTGCGAACAGCACCTTGTAGACATCGGCATGCGCGGGCTCGGCAAACGGAAAGCTGGCATGCAGCAGGCTGATCGGTTCGTTGATCAGCCAGCTTGCAAAGCCGTGGATATTGCGCAGCACCGATACCATGCAGAACTCGCGCATGGCGCCCAGTGGGCGGCTTTCATGCAGGGTAAGGGTGGCAATGCCGGCCTGCTCGCTGAGCTGCAGCTGTATGTCCTGCGCAATCAGCCCGTGATGGCGGCACCAGCGCGCCAGCGCCAGGCCAAGTTGTGGTGCGCTGATGCTGGCACGCGCCAGCATGCCGTAGCTGCCCCAGGGCAGGCGGTGCTCGAACCAGCCCAGGGCTTCATCGTCCAGCTCGCGCATGGCTGCGTCGGATAGTGCCTCCATCTGCAGGGCCGTGATGCGCTCGTCGGCATCGTCAATCAGATTTGGCGGGATTTGTGCCTTTTCCAGGGCGCCTAGCGCTGACATCTGCCTTGCTTCATAGGCGCGGACAATGGCTTGAACAAACGCCATGGGGGTAATTGCCGGGTGCGATTTGAGCACGGAGCTGGCATGGTGTGGCAGTGGAGTCTTGACCAGAGAGGGGGTGAGCATTTGGCAATTATTGCAACCTTTGTGACCTCTTCTGGACAGGGCTTGCCCTTATTCTGAGGCGCAGAAAACGGTGCTGAATGGACGCCGTGCAGCCAGTTCGCAGGTGGCTGCCGGCACGCAAGGAGACATAAGACCATGCCATCGCAAGTGAACGCGCTGACCGCCAGCTATGCCAAGGGGGGCACGGATGTGCCGCTGATCGAGCAGACGATTGGCGATTTTTTTGCTGCAATGGCGCAGCGCCAGGGCGCGCGTGACGCGCTGGTCAGCCGTCATCAGGGTCTGCGCTACAGCTATGCCCAGCTGCATATGGCTGCGCGCCAGCTGGCCAGCGCACTGCTGTCGCAAGGGCTGGTCAGGGGCGACCGGGTGGGTATCTGGAGCCATAACAACGCCGAGTGGGTGCTGATGCAGCTGGCCACGGCTCAGGTGGGCCTGGTGCTGGTCAATATCAACCCTGCCTATCGCACCGCCGAAGTCGAATATGCACTCAACAAGGTGGGTTGCAAGGCGCTGGTGTCCATGCCGCGCTTCAAGACCAGCGACTATCTGGGCATGCTGCGCGAGCTGGCGCCAGAGCTGGCGAGCTGCGCGCCAGGCCAGCTGCAATCCAAGCGCCTGCCTGCCTTGCGCACCGTGGTGTGGATTGATGCTCCCGGCTCAGGTGCGACCGGCTCAGGTGCGGCGGATCTGGACGCCGAGCAGCCCGGCATGCTGCGTTTTTCGCAGCTGATGGCGCAAGGAACCAGTGCGGATGAGCGCATCGATGCCATTGCGGCCACGCTCAGCAACCACGATCCCATCAATATCCAGTTCACCAGCGGCACCACGGGCTTTCCCAAGGGGGCGACGCTGACGCACCGAAACATCCTCAACAACGGCTTCTTCATTGGCGAATGCATGCGCCTCACGCCCGAGGACCGGCTTTGCATTCCCGTGCCGCTGTATCACTGCTTCGGCATGGTGCTGGGCAATCTGGCCTGCTTCACCCATGGCTCGACCATCGTCTATCCCAATGACGGCTTTGACCCCCTCACGGTGCTGGAAGCGGTGCAGGCCGAGAAATGCACGGGTCTGCATGGCGTGCCCACCATGTTCATTGCCGAGCTCGATCATCCGCGCTTTGCCGAGTTCGATCTGTCCACGCTGCGCACCGGCATCATGGCAGGCTCGCCCTGTCCCATCGAGGTGATGAAGCGTGTGGTGCGCGACATGCATCTGAGCGAGATCACCATCGCCTACGGCATGACCGAAACCAGTCCCGTGAGTTGCCAGAGCGATGCCGATACGCCTCTGGAAAAACGTGTTGCCACCGTGGGCAAGGTGCAGCCGCATCTGGAGGTGAAGATTGTGGATCCGTCCACGGGCGAGATCATGCCGCCGGGTCAGTCGGGCGAGCTGTGCACGCGCGGCTATTCCGTCATGCACGGCTACTGGGAAGACGAGGCCAGGACCCGCGAGGCCATCGATGCCGAGCAGTGGATGCATACCGGCGATCTGGCCACCATGGACGCCGAGGGCTATGTGAATATCGTGGGCCGCATCAAGGACATGGTGATCCGTGGCGGCGAGAACATCTACCCGCGTGAAATCGAGGAATTCCTCTATCGCCACCCCAAGGTGCAGGACGTGCAGGTGGTGGGCGTGCCCGATGTGCGCTATGGCGAGGAGCTGTGTGCGTGGATCATTGTCAAGCCCGGCCAGGAACTCGGCGAGGATGAGGTGCGCGACTTCTGCAAGGGGCAGATTGCGCACTACAAGGTGCCGCGCTATATCCGCTTTGTCCAGGCCTTTCCGATGACGGTGACGGGCAAGATCCAGAAGTTCAGGATTCGCGACGAGATGATCGAGTTGCTGGATCTGCGCGTGATCAAGACGGCCTGAATATGCGCTACCCCCTGAGCTGCTTCGCACCTTCCCTGCGCCGGGTGCCCCCCAAGGGGGACGACGCCCGTGCCGCGAGGCGGCTCTTGCCGGGCGTCTCTGACTCAGTGATTGGCGTGCGTGCTGGCCATGGGCAGACCGGCGGCGCGGCGCGCGACTGCAAGGCGCTTGCGCATGGCGATTTCCTGCATGTCCAGCTCGCTGACCAGGCTGCGCAGCGATTCGTCGTTGATGCGATGGGCCTGTCTTTCGGCGTAGTAAAAGTCCCGCTCGGCATGAATGCACTCGATGCGGGTTTCGATCTCCATCACATAGCGCAGCTTGCGCTGGCGCACGACTTCGGGTGCTTCGCGCAGCAGCTCTATGCTCTGAGCAGCGCCGCTGCCGTCGTCGAGCAACTGGATGCGGTTGCGGTACTCCTGGGTCAGATGGCCGTTGACCTCCTGGCGCATCGCCACCCATTCGGGGTCGCGGCGCTGCATTTCCTCCTCGCTCAGCGTGAGCTTGGCCATGGCTGCCATGCAGGCCTGTTCGCGGGCCAGGCGCTCCTCGCGCACGGTGGGCGACTCCTCGTGCGGGGGCAGGTGGCGCAGCACGATGGGCAGGCCCACGGCACCGATCACCAGCGTGAACAAAATGGTGCCCGTGGCAAGAAAGACCAGCATGTCGCGGCCCGGGAAGGGCTGGCCGTTGTTCAGCAGCATGGGCACGGACAGCGCGCCGGCCAGCGTGACCGCGCCGCGAATGCCGGCCAGCGTGGTGGCCAGGTTCAGCAGCTTGGAGGGGCGTTCGGACATCTTGCCCTGGCGGTGGGCGCGCAGCAGCGAGCCATGCACACCCAGTACCAGCCAGATCCAGCGCATCAGCAGCAGCGCAAACGAAATCGCGGCCACATAGCCGACCAGAATCCACCAGTCATGGCCGGCCTGATGCAACGGCACGCCGATGATGGATGGCAACTGCAAGCCCAGCAGCAGGAAGATGGCGCCGTTGAAGGCAGCTTCCACCATGCTCCAGGTGCCTTCGGTCTGCAGGCGTTCGCTGATGTAGCTGCTGCGCTCCAGGTCTGCAAAATTGGTGGCGATGCCGGCGGCCACGGCAGCCAGAATGCCGGAGACACCGATTTTTTCACCCACGATATAGGCGGCAAAGGGCAGCAGCACCAGCAGCAACACCATTTGCGTGGCGGCTACGTCACCCAGACGGCGCGTGATGGTGCCTCGCGCATGGCTGAAGCCCCAGCCTATCAGCGCCCCCACACCCAGGCCGCCGACGGCCATCCAGGTGAATTCCTTGGCGACTTCGCCCCAGGAGAACATGCCAGTCAGCGTGGCTGCAATCGCAAACTTCAGCGCCACCAGGCCCGATGCGTCGTTGAGCAGCGACTCGCCCTCCAGCACATGCATGGTCTTCTCGGGCATGCCCAGATTGCGCGTGATGGCCGAAACGGCCACGGCATCGGTGGGCGAGATCACGGCGGCCAGGGCAAAGGCCACGGTCAGCGGAATCTCGGGAATCATCCAGTGGATGAGATAGCCCAGGCCCAGCACGGTGAACAGCACCAGGCCCAGGGCCAGCAGCAAGATCGGCTTGGCCAATGCAAAGAATTCACGCTTGGGGATGCGCCAGCCGTCGGCGAACAGCAGTGGCGGAATGAAGAGCAGCAGGAACAGCTCCGGGTCGAACGCGATGTGCAGACCGGCTTGCGGCCAGGCAATCAGCGCACCCAGCGCGATCTGAATCAGAGGCAGGGGGATGGCCCGGATATAGCGGGCCACAATGCCTGTCAGCGCTCCCAGCAGCAAGACAAGCAAAACGGTTTCAACAGCGTGCATGAGGCATTTTCTTCAACTGCCGTGGCAGTGTCGTGTCCGAGCAAGAAAAAAACCAAGTTCTCACATCAGTTATCAAGCGGCAAAGTACGAGCCGCAACCCATGAAACAGGCGTGTGCCAAGCACGGGACGGCCGGCAAGGGCCGCCCCGACGCGAGGCCGTCGTCCCCCTAGGGGGAAGCGGCGCAGCCGCTCAGGGGCAATCATTTTTTAAGGGCAAGCGATGAGCATTCTGGGTACACAACTGAATCCGCGTTCGGCAGATTTCCTGGCCAACGCTGCCGCCATGCAGGCGCTGGTCAATGAGCTGCACGCACGCTGCGATCAGAACGCACTGGGCGGCAATGAGGCGGCACGCGCCAAGCATGTGGCGCGCGGCAAGCTGCTGCCGCGAGAGCGCGTGCAGCGGCTGCTGGACCCCGGCACGCCGTTTCTGGAACTGTCGCCGCTGGCCGCGCTCAATATGTACAACAACGATGCGCCCGGCGCCGGCGTGATTGTCGGCGTGGGCCGCGTCAGCGGCGTGGACTGCATGATCGTCTGCAACGACGCCACCGTGAAGGGCGGAACCTACTACCCGATGACGGTGAAAAAGCATCTGCGCGCCCAGGAAGTGGCCGCACAGAACCGTCTGCCCTGCATCTATCTGGTGGACTCGGGCGGTGCCAACCTGCCCAATCAGGACGAGGTCTTCCCCGACCGCGAGCACTTCGGCCGCATCTTCTACAACCAGGCCAATATGAGCGCGCAGGGCATTGCCCAGATTGCCGTGGTCATGGGTTCGTGCACGGCAGGCGGCGCTTATGTGCCGGCCATGAGCGACGAGTCCATCATCGTCAAGAACCAGGGCACCATCTTTCTGGGCGGCCCTCCTCTGGTTAAGGCTGCCACCGGCGAGGTGGTCAGTGCCGAGGATCTGGGCGGCGGCGATGTGCACACGCGCCTGTCGGGCGTGGCCGACCATCTGGCCGAGAACGATCTGCATGCGCTGGCGCTGGCACGCCAGGCGGTGGCGAACCTGAACAAGGGCAAGCCCCAGTCGCTGACCGACCATGCGCCGGCCGCACCTCTCTTCGAGAGCGAAGAGCTGTATGGCGTGATTCCCGTCGATACGCGCAAGCCTTTCGATGTGCGCGAGATCATTGCCCGCATCGTGGACGGCAGCCAGTTCGACGAGTTCAAGGCCCGCTTCGGCAACACCCTGGTCTGCGGCTTTGCGCGCATCGAGGGCATGCAGGTCGGCATCATCGCCAACAACGGCATTCTGTTTTCCGAGTCGGCCGTCAAGGGCGCACACTTCATCGAGCTGTGCTGCCAGCGCAAGACTCCGTTGGTGTTCCTGCAGAACATCACGGGCTTTATGGTGGGCCGCAAATACGAGAACGAAGGCATTGCCCGCCACGGCGCCAAGCTGGTCACGGCCGTGGCCACGGCAGCGGTGCCCAAGTTCACCATCATCATCGGCGGCAGCTTTGGCGCGGGCAACTACGGCATGTGCGGCCGCGCCTATTCGCCCCGTTTCCTCTGGATGTGGCCCAACGCGCGCATCAGCGTCATGGGCGGCGAGCAGGCGGCCAGCGTGCTGGCCACCGTCAAGCGCGACGGCATCGAAGCCAAGGGAGGCAGCTGGAGTGCCGAAGAAGAGGAGCGCTTCAAGGCGCCCATCCGCCAGCAATATGAAGACCAGGGCCATCCCTATTACGCGACGGCGCGTCTGTGGGACGACGGCGTGATCGATCCCGCCGACACACGCCGCGTGCTGGCCCTGGGCCTGGCTGCCGCGCGCAATGCGCCGATTGAAGACACGCGCTTCGGCGTATTCCGCATGTAAGCGGGCAGAGGCTGCCAATCATGTCGCGTCGCCATTTCCTCACCTGCTTGCCGCCAGTCCTGCTGTCGGCTGCGCTGGCCATGCCCATGATGGAGCAGGCCAGGGCCGAAGTGCAGCAGTTCGATGCGCGCATTCCGGTCTGGGTGCCAGCGAGCGGCGATTCGCCCGCGCACAGTGCCGAGTTGGCAGGCCATGTCTATCGTCCTCATGGGCAGGGTCCTTGGGGGCTGATCGTGCTCAGCCATGGCACACCCAGCGGCAAAGAGGCGCGCGAAACCATGACCGATCGCTACGGTCCTCAGGCACGCGCTCTGGCCGAGCTGGGCTATGTGGTGGTGACGGGCTTGCGCCGCGGCTATGGCGCATCGGACGGCCCTCTGGCCGATCGCTACGGCAGCTGTGATGCCCCCGATTACGCCCATGCGGCCCAGGAAGCAGCGCGCGATGTGGCGGCCATCATGACTTACGGGCAAAAGCTGCCCTATGTCGATGGCTCGCATGTGCTGCTGCTGGGCAAGTCTGCCGGCGGCTTTGCGTCGCTGGCTCTGGCGGCGCAGCAGCCCGCGGGCTTGCGCGGCGTCGTCAACTTTGCTGGCGGCCGGGGCTCACAGCCGCAGATGCGCGAGAAAGCCGCGGTTTGCGGCGAGGCGCAACTGCTCAAGACCGTGGCCGGCTTTGCGGCCACCAGTCGTGTGCCCCAGCTGTGGATCTATGCCGAGAACGATAGCTACTTTCGCCCGCCGCTGGTGCGCAAGATGGCGCAAAGCTATCTGGCCGCAGGCCAGAACCTGAAACTGGTGTTTGCTCCATCCAGCGGCGCGGAGGGACACCAGTTCTTTGACCGGGCCGCCAATATCGGGCAATGGTTGCCGCAGGTCCGTGAATTCCTGATGCTGCAGCTGCCGGGTACGGCGGCTGCGCAACTGCAAAGCCCTAACTCACTGGGAGACAAGCCATGACTGCTTTGACTTTGACCGTGGACGGCGGCATCGCCCGCGTCACGCTGGCTCAGCCCGCCATTCGCAACGCCTTCAGCGATGCGGCGATTGCCGAGATCACCGCCGCCTTCCTCCAGGTCGGCGAGCGTGCCGATGTGCGCGCCGTGGTGCTGGCCGCCGAAGGACCCGCATTCTGCGCGGGCGCGGACCTGAACTGGATGCGCCGCATGGCTGATTACTCGCGCGACGAAAACCGCGTCGATGCGGGCCTGCTGGCCGAGATGCTGCGCGTCATCTACGAATGCCCCAAACCCACGATTGCGCGTGTGCAGGGCGATGTCTATGCGGGCGGCATGGGCCTGGTGGCCTGCTGCGATATGGCGGTGGCGGCCGACACGGCGGGCTTTTGCCTCAGCGAGGTCAAGATCGGCCTGATTCCCGCCACCATCAGCCCCTATGTGATCCGCGCCATGGGTGCCAGGGCCGCGCACCGCTACTTTCTCACGGGCGAGCGCTTTTCGGCGCAGGAGGCGCATCGCATCGGCTATGTGCATGAGGTGGTCGATGCCGACGGGCTGGATGCTGTGGTCGACGGCTGGCTCAAGCATTTGCTGAGCGCTGGCCCCGCCGCTGTGCGGGCCTGCAAGCGCCTGGTCCTGGACATGGCCGAGCGCGAGATCAGCGAGCAGCTGATTGCGGCGACCGTGGAGTCCATTGCCACCATCCGCGCCAGCAGCGAAGGCAAGGAAGGCGTGCAGGCTTTTCTCAACAAGCGCAAACCCAACTGGCTGCCCGGATGAGATGACAAACCTTGTGTCCGGGGCGCTTTAGAGTCCGGGCGAGACATAGGGAATGAACACCATGGATATCTGGCAAACCATCATCGACTGGCTGCACCGCATCGGCCTGCATATCGACCCCGAAACGGCCAGGGCCGTGGGCGATGCTGCTGGCCAGGTCGGGGATGTGGCCGCCAGGGCCGGGCAGGCCGTGGGGCAGATGGACATGGCCTCGATGCTTGCGCTGGCCGCGGCTCTGGGCTGGGCCAGCGGCTTTCGCCTGTATGCCGTGGTGTTCGCCGTGGGCCTGCTGGGTGCAAGTGGTCTGATGCCGCTGCCCGGTGGTCTGCATGTGCTGCAGCACCCCATGGTGCTGGTCATCAGCGGCGGTCTGCTGTTCGTGGAGTTCTTTGCCGACAAGATTCCCGTGGTCGATTCGGTCTGGGACCTGTTCCAGAGCGTGCTGCGCATTCCCGCCGGGGCGGCGCTGGCGGCCTCGGTCTTTGCTGCCGACAGCACCACCATGGCCATGGCTGCCGCCTTGATGGGCGGAACGCTGGCCGCGACCAGCCAGGCGGCCAAGACCACCACGCGTGCCCTCATCAACACCTCGCCCGAACCGTTCTCCAACGTGGGAGCCAGTCTGGCTGAGGACACGGTGTCGCTGGGCGCCATCTGGCTGGCGCTGACCAACCCGCTGGTGTTTGCCGCCGTGCTGCTGGTCGTGGTGATTGCGATGTGGCTGGTGATCTGGGCGCTTTGGCGCTTTCTCAAGGCGATTTTTCGACGCCTGCGCGGCACTGGCGATGCGCAGGATCCATTGCAAAAAACATAGCTGCTTGCGTTTGATGGATATGCGCTGAGTGGTGATTTGACCGATAAACGGAGACGATATGTTCAAGAAAATTCTGATTGCCAATCGCGGTGAAATCGCCTGCCGTGTGGCCGCCACCGCCCGTCGCATGGGTGTGAAGACCGTGGCTGTGTATTCCGATGCCGATGCTCGGGCCAAGCATGTCGCGGCCTGCGACGAGGCCGTGCACATCGGCGGCAGCGCGCCCAAGGACAGCTATCTGCGCTGGGAGCGCATTCTGGAGGCCGCCCAGGCCACGGGGGCCGAAGCCATTCACCCCGGCTATGGCTTTCTCTCCGAGAACGAGGACTTTGCCAACGCCTGCGCAGCGGCCGGCCTGGTCTTCATCGGCCCGCCCGCCAGCGCGATTCGCGCCATGGGTCTCAAGGCCGAGTCCAAGCAGCTGATGGAAAAGGCCGGCGTGCCGCTGGTGCCCGGCTACCACGGCGCAGGACAGGACCCTGCCATGCTGCACAAGGAGGCCGATCGCATCGGCTATCCCGTGCTCATCAAGGCCAGCGCGGGCGGCGGCGGCAAGGGCATGCGCCTGGTGGAAAAGAGCGAGGACTTTGCAGCCTCGCTGGAGTCCTGCAAGCGCGAGGCCATCAACAGCTTCGGCAACGATGCCGTGCTGATCGAGAAGTACGTGCTGCGCCCGCGCCATATCGAGATTCAGGTGTTTGGCGATACACAGGGCAACTGCGTCTATCTGTTCGAGCGCGACTGCTCGGTGCAGCGCCGCCACCAGAAGGTGCTCGAGGAAGCGCCGGCGCCGGGCATGACTGCCGCGCTGCGCCAGAAGATGGGCGAGGCCGCCGTGGCCGCCGCCAAGGCCGTGAACTATGTGGGCGCGGGCACGGTGGAATTCATCGTCGAGCAGCCCGGCGGCTACGACCAGCCCGAAGCCATGAAGTTCTACTTCATGGAAATGAACACCCGGTTGCAGGTGGAGCACCCCGTGACCGAAGCCATCACCGGCGAGGATCTGGTGCGGTGGCAGCTGCTGGTGGCTTCGGGGCTGCCTTTGCCCAAGGCGCAGTCGGAGCTCCGTATTCTGGGGCATGCCATCGAGGCGCGCATCTGCGCCGAGAACCCCGAGAACAACTTCCTGCCTGCTACCGGCCATCTGGCCGTCTATCGCAAGCCCGTGTGCAGCAGCTTCGAGATCAGCGACGTGCGCGTGGACGACGGCGTGCGCGAGGGGGATGCGATCAGCCCCTTCTACGACTCCATGATCGCCAAGCTCATCGTCCATGGCGAGGACCGCGCCCAGGCGCTGGCGCGTCTGGACGCGGCGCTGGCCCAGACCCATATCGTGGGCCTGACGACCAATGTGCAGTTTCTGCGCCAGGTGGTGAAGAGCCAGGCTTTCTCCAATGCCCTGCTTGATACCGCGCTGATCGAGCGCGAGCGCGAGGCCTTGTTCGGCAAGGATTTCGTGGGTCGCGACCTCGCCGTTGCCGCCGCCATGGCCTGGCAACTGCAGGGCGAGCAGGCAGGCCAGGGCGTCGACCCCTTCAGCCGCCGCGACGGCTGGCGCATGTCGGGTCGCTATGTGCGCTCCTTCGGCTTTGCCTACCGCGGCGAGGACTTCACGGCCGGCCTGGCCTATGGCCGCGGCACGCAGGCGGCGCAGACCTATCAGCTCGGCATTGGCGAGGGCGAGAGCCGCAGCGATGCCGCGCTGCAGTGGCGCGCATTGGCCGACGGGCGGCTGGAACTGGGTCTGGACGGCAAGCGCACGGTGGTCGTGGTCCATGCACAGGGCGACCAGCTGTCCATCTTCACCGAGGCGGGCAGCACCCAGATCACCGTGGTCGACCAGCTGGCGCACGCCGGCGATACCGGCCATGAAGGCGGCCGCCTGACGGCGCCCATGCCGGGCAAGGTGGTGTCGTTCACGGTCAAGGCCGGCGACAAGGTCAGCAAGGGCCAGCCGCTGGCGGTGATGGAAGCCATGAAGATGGAGCACACGATTGCCGCCCCCGGTGATGGCGTGGTGCTGGAGCTGCTGTATGTGCCTGGCGACCAGGTCAGCGAAGGCGCCGAGCTGCTGCGCATCGAGGTGGCCGCCTGATCCGGCCAGGGTTGAACTGTTTAACAAAATGAGCGGCTTGCGCCCGACCATCCATGAATTCAGTAACTTTCAATGATGAAATCAAGACAGGTAAGGCGCAAGAAGCTTCTTTTTTGATAGCGGTCCATTTGCCATTCGCGTCTGCAGCGGGCATGGCAAAGCGTTAGGCTTGGCATCCATGAAAGTCTTATTTTGCTGTGACGATACGCGGCCGGAACCCTGGCTCAAAGGTTTGCATGACGCGCTGCCGGGCGCGGAGATTGCCATCTGGGAGCCGGGCGCGCCCCAGGCCGACTACGCACTGGTCTGGGCGCCGCCCCAGCAGTTCCTCGACGAGCAGGCGGCCGGCCTGAAGGCCATGTTCAACATCGGCGCGGGCGTGGATGCCTTGCTGCCGCTGCGCATTCCCGCCGCGCTGCCCGTCTACCGCCTCGAAGATGCGGGCATGGCCGTGCAGATGGCCGAGTATGTGGCCCAGGCCGTGATCCGCTTCTTTCGTGGCCTTGATCAGTACGAGGCCGATATGGCGCAAGGCCTGTGGCAGCACCAGCGCAACCCCAGGCGGGTGGACTATCCCGTGGGCGTGATGGGCCTGGGCAAGATGGGCGAGCGCGTGGCCAGGGCGCTGACGGTGTTTGATTTCAAGGTCAATGGCTGGAGCCGCTCGCCGCGCGAGCTGCAGGGCGTCAAATGCTTCAGCGGCATGGACAGTCTGGACCGCTTTCTGTCCGAGACGCGCATTCTGGTCAATCTGCTGCCTCTGCACGACGAAACCCGCGACATCATCAACGCCCGCACGCTGGCGCTGCTGCAGCCCGGCGCCTATGTGATCAACGTGGGGCGCGGCGGCCATGTGGTCGATGCCGACCTGATTGCGCAGATTGAGTCCGGCCATGTCAGCGGCGCCATGCTGGACGTGTTCCGCGAGGAGCCGCTGCCCGAGAATCACCCGTTCTGGAAGCAGTCCAGAATCATCCTCACCCCCCATACCTCGGCCCGTACGTTGGCGGCGGACAGCATTGCCCAGATCGTGGGCAAGGTCGCCGCCATGAGCCGGGGCGAGCCCGTCACAGGTCGAGTCGATCTGAGTAAGGGTTATTGATAGCAAGGAGACAAGAATGAAATACCCCGCACGCGTCAAGATCATCGATGTGGGCCCGCGCGACGGCCTGCAGAACGAAAAGCAGCCTGTGCCTGCCGCCGTCAAGATCGAGCTGGTGCAGCGCCTGCAGGACGCCGGCCTCAAGGAAATCGAGGTCACCAGCTATGTGTCGCCCAAATGGGTGCCGCAGATGGCAGACAACGCCGAGGTGATGGCGGGCATCGCGCGCAAAGCCGGGGTGCTGTATTCGGTGCTCACGCCGAATCTCAAGGGCTTTGAAGCCGCGCTGGCCCGCAAGCCTGACGAGATCGTGGTGTTCGGCGCGGCCAGCGAGGCTTTCAGCCAGCGCAACATCAACTGCTCGATTGCCGAGAGCATTGAGCGCTTTGCGCCCGTGGTGCAGGCGGCGCTTGAGGCCGGCATTGCCGTGCGCGGCGCCATGAGCTGCACAGTGGGCTGCCCCTACGAAGGCGAGATCGCGCCCGAGAAGGTGGGCTACCTGGCCGGGCTGATGAAGAACATCGGCGTGCAGCGCGTGGACGTGGCCGACACCATCGGCGTGGGCACGCCCGTCAAGGTGCAAAAGGCGCTGGAAGCCACGCTGGCGCACTTCGATCTCGACCAGGTGTCCGGCCATTTCCACGATACCTACGGCCAGGCCCTGAGCAACACGCTGGCGGCGCTGGATCTGGGGGTCTGGAACTTCCAGTCCTCGGTTGCGGGTCTGGGCGGCTGCCCCTATGCCAAGGGCGCCACGGGCAATGTGGCCACCGAAGACGTGGTCTATCTGTTGCAGGGCATGGGCATAGAGACCGGCATCGACCTCGACAAGCTGATCGACGCGGGCCAGTTCATCAGCGAGCACCTGGGCCGCCCCACGCAGTCGCGCGTGGCCAAGGCCTTGCTGACCAAGCGCGCGGGTTGAGGCCGGGCCTGGCCAAACCCGGCCCGGAACGGGCAGGGCAGGCACGGGCGTTGTTACCATCGCCGCCATGCAAGCAAGATCACGTTTTTCGCTGGCCCTGTGTCTGGCGGCAGTTGCCCTGCTGGGCGGCTGCGCCGGCATGGATGCCCAGGAGTGCAAGGATACGGACTGGGCCTATCTGGGCCAGTTGGACGCCATGGATGGCAAGCAGGACATCACCACCCGGGCCAAGCGCCATTTCCGTACCTGCAAGGACAACGGCGTGCAGATGGATGTGCGGGCCTATCAGCAGGGCTGGCAGCAGGGACTGCGGGGTTTTTGCACGGCTGAAAGCGGCAAGGCTTTTGCCGAGACGGGCCGCAAATACCAGTATGGCTACTGCCCAGCGCAGGTGGAGCCTGCCTTTTTGCAGGGCTATGGCCCGGTGCGCGAGCGGCTGGACATGCAGGAAGAAATGGCCCAGTTGCTGCGACGCATCGACATGAAGAAAAAAGAGCTGCGCGAAGCACGCAGTGCCAAGAACAGCTCCAGTCATATTGCTTATGTGGAGAAAGACTTGCGTGATCTGAATATCGAGTTGCTGCAACTGCGCTTCAAGCTCGCGCAGATGCCGCCCAAGTAAGCGCAGCCGCAGATGCAGACAGCAGCAGATTTCATTGCGGCACTGGATGTCGACGAATCCGTCAAGGCCGTGCAGCTGGAGCCGATCTCGCGCGCACTCATGCCCTGGCTGCAGCGGGCGCCAGCGGCCGAGGTCAAGCAACTGGCGCAGGCGCTGCTGGCGGGTAATACGCGCTGGCATGTGACTCTGCACGACACGTTGTCCTGGCTGGCCGACGACGACTGGCCGGCGCTGGTGGCCGCAGCCCTGCAATCGGCCCAGGCGCGCGGCAGCATGAGCGAGGCAGAGCGCACGGTGCTGGAAGCCGCCAGCTATCAACAGCCCGAACTCATCAAGCCTTTGATCGCGCCCCTTGCAGAGCTGGATTGCGATGTCGAGCGGTTTGAGGCTGAAGCTCAGGTGCAGAGTGTGCAAGCAGCTATGCATTTGATATTCCCTGCGCGCTATCTGGATCACGCAATTGCCTGGATTCCCCGGCACTGGCACCCCAGCTGGAATCTGCAGCACAGCCCTGAACGCTATCGCTTTGGCGGCGCGGGCGCAGGCAACTGCCAGCATTGCGGCGAGCCGCTGCAGCACCTGATCAGCTTGCTGGCCGGCAAGGTATTTGGCAGCGATCAGCCTGCTGACCAAACCGTGCATCTGCAGCTATGCCTGTCCTGCATGGAAAGCGGCGTGGGCGAGCTGCATTACCGCCACGATGAAGCAGGCCAGGCGCATTGCCTGAACGCGGCCGCAGATGGTCAGCTGCAGGAGCCGGACTGGGAGTACGGGCCTTTGCGCGCTACCGAGGTGGCACTGGCAGAAACGCCCGCACGCTGGCAGCGCCAGGATTGGGGCCAGTCCAACGGCCGCGAGAATCTGTACCGCGTGGGGGGCGAGCCTGCGTGGATTCAATCGCCCTGGCAGCCGCTGTGCACCTGCTGCGGCCAGAGCATGCGCTTTGTGCTGCAGCTGGATTCTCAGATTCCGCAGGCTGATGGTGCGGACGCTCATTACTGGGGCAGCGGCGGCATGCTTTACGGCTTTGCCTGTACGCCTTGCGCGTGCAGCGCCTTCATCACTCAGTACACTTGATGCACGGGGCGCGGTGGGCGCTCTTTCTTCGAGAGTTTGTATGTGTGGATCAGAACTTCACGCGCTGCCTGAAGGCGTGCAGCGCGTCAGCCGCTTTTTGCAGGATGCCGGTCATCCGCATGCGCCGCAGATGCTGGATGGCGCGGCCCGCACTGCACAGGAGGCGGCCGATCAGCTCAGCATTCTGGTCGGGCAGGTGGCCAAGAGCATCATCTTCAAGCGCAGGAGCGATGGCGCGGCCGTGCTGGTCGTGACCTCGGGCGACAAGCGGGTCGATGAAACGAAAGTGACGCAACTGGTGGGCAAGGTCGGCCGCGCCGACGCGGATTTCGTCAAGTCCAGCACCGGCTTTTCGATCGGCGGCGTCAGCCCCGTGGCCCATGCCACCAAGGTCGTCACCTTGATGGATGCCGAGCTGCAACGCTTCGAGACCGTGTGGGCCGCAGCAGGCCATCCGCACGGTGTGTTTCCCGCATCGCCTGCACAGCTGCAGGCGCTGACTGCCGCCCCCTGGTCGGACGTGGTGGAGCAGGCATGAGTACCGAACTTCTTCAGGAACAGCAGGCTCAGCAGGCTCAGCAGGCTCAGCAGCTGGCGCAACTGGCTGCCAAGGCCGAGGTGGCCCTGGTCTGGGCCGAGGCCGACCAGCCCGTGGCTTCGCCCTGCATCAACGTCTGCCGCATGACGCAGGACCGCAGCCATTGCCAGGGCTGCTTCAGAACCATTGACGAGATTCGCGCCTGGTCCAAGGGCGATGCCGAGCTGCGTCTGCAGATCTGGAGCCAGCTGCTGCAGCGTGCAGGTCTCGAGGACCCGCGCAAAGCCGAGATCTGATCACCCTTTGAGGAGAGTCGACATGAAGCACATCACCTGTTATCTGGACTTTGTGTCGCCCTATGCATGGCTGGCGCTGGAGCAGATGCCCAAGGCGCTGCAAGGGCTCAGCTATCACGTGGATTACCGCCCGGTGCTGCTGGGGGCCTTGCTGCAAGGCAATGCCAACCCCGGACCGGCCGGGATTCCGGCCAAGAGACTGTGGACCTACAGACATGTGAGCTGGCTCGGCCATGCGCTGGGCGTGGAGTTGCAGATGCCGGCCCGGCATCCGTTCAAGCCGTTGCCGCTGCTGCGGCTGGCGCTGGCCCATGGACGTGAAGGCAGCATCAACCGCTTTGTGGCGCAGGCGGTGATGCAGCATGTCTGGCAGGGCGGCCATGAGGCCAATGATGCGCAGCGCCTGCAGGAGCTGCGCGAGAAGTTGAAGGAGCAGCTGCGCCATGAGGAGGACGGTGCCGAGGTCAAGCAATGGCTGCGCAGCAATACGGAGCAGGCGCAGCAGGCCGGCGTATTCGGCGTGCCGGCCTGGGTGGTGGACGGCCATGTGTTCTGGGGCCTGGACGGCCTGCCCATGCTGCAGGCCTATCTGCGTGGCGACGACTGGTTTGCGCAGCAGTGGGAGGCCGCGGCCGGCGTGCCCTCGGGGCTGGAGTAGGGCGGCAGGTGTAGGGCGGCAGGTGTGGAGCCGGAGCCGGGATCGACACGCAGGACGGTGCTTTCTCCCTGGCATCGGCCATGGCGCCTAGGCGACGCCGGGCGTGGCAGGCCTTGCATAAGCTGGAGCGGTTTTTTATGGCCATCAAGGAGACCGCACCATGGATACCCAGCAGATGTTTTCGCTCAAGGGCCGCACGGCTCTTGTCACCGGTGGTTCGCGCGGCATCGGCCGCATGATCGCCGAAGGCTTTGTGCGCCAGGGTGCGCGCGTGTACATCTCGGCGCGCAAGGCCGAGGCCTGCGACCAGACGGCGCGCGAGCTGTCGCAGCTGGGCCACTGCGTTTCGCTGCCCGCCGACGTGTCCACCACGGACGGCGTGAAGTCGCTGGTCGATGCCTATGCGGCGCACGAAGGCGAGCTGGGCATCCTCGTCAACAACGCGGGCGCGGCCTGGGGCGCGCCCTATGACGAATTTCCCGAAAGCGGCTGGGACAAGGTCGTGGACCTGAACATGAAGTCGCCCTTCTTCCTGACCCAGGCGCTCACGCCCATGCTGCGCAAGTCGGCCGCGGGCGCGCAGCTGGCCAAGGTCATCAACATTGCCTCCATTGACGGCGTCTCGGTCAACCCCTGGGAGACCTACTCCTACGCGGCCAGCAAGGCCGGCCTGATCCACCTGACCAAGCGCATGGCCCTGCGCCTGGCGCCTGAGCGCATCGTGGTCAGCGCCATCGCGCCCGGTCCGTTCGCCTCGGAGATGAACAAGGACGCGCGCGACCATGCGGACGAGGCCGCGGGGCGCGTGCCTCTGGGCCGTATCGGCGAGCCCGAGGATATGGCCGGCGCCGCCATCTTCCTGGCCTCGCGCGCCGGCGACTATGTGGTGGGCTCCACCCTGGTTGTGGACGGCGGCTGCGCCTGGGCGCGCTGAGCTCACCGAGCGCATCCATTGCATAAAAAGATAGCTTCTATCGATTGATGGATAAGTAACTCAGATATAAAAATATCTGAAATTCAATTCCAATAAGCGGTAAAAGCTATTGTTTTTGAATCTTCATTCCGACAAGAATGAATCCTCTCGGGGCCGGTTTTCTGCCTTCAGGGATGCCACTGCGTGGCGCGCACAGGGCTGGCGGCCGGCGTGGCGGAGTTGCCGGCCAGCGCATAGGACAGCTTGTTGGCTGCGGCGATCACGGTCCGGGCCAGGGCTTCGAGTCTGGCCTCGGGCAGGCGCGATGCAGGGCCCGAGATGCAGACCGATCCCATGAGCCGCCAGTGCATGCCGAACACTGGCGCCGAGACCGTAGCCACACCCAGCTCGCGCTCGCCGATGGAGCAGTGGTAGCCTTTTTGGCGGATCTGCTCGTAGATCTCGCCGGGCTCGCCCGAGAACGCCAGGATGACGCGGCCCGGCGAGCCCTTGTCCAGAGGCAAGCCCTCGCCCATGCGCGCATGGTGGCGCAGGGCCTGCGGCCCTTCCACGCGTACCAGGCAGGTACGCACATGGCCCTCGCGCACGTAGAAGGCGGCGCTTTCGCCGCTGAGCTGGGTGAGCTCGCGCAGCGCGGGCTCCAGCACGTTCTGCACATCGAAGCCCGCCTGGTAGCGCGCGCCCAGCCAGCCCGAGGAAGGGCCCAGCCGCCATTCCCCGTCCTCGCGCTGCACCATGTAGCCCGACCGGGCCAGCGTGCGCGCCAGCCGCAGCACCGTGGTCTTGTGCAGGCCGCAGCGCCGGCTGAGTTCGGCCAGAGAAAGATGCGATTCGCCCAGCGCAAAGGCCTCGAGCAGCTGCAGTGCGCGGGTGACGGCAATGACGCCGTCGCCGGTCTTCTGTGCGGATTGGGTGGGGTTGCTCATGGTGCAATGCGTTTCATTGTGCGAAACAGCATTGTATGGGCTGAAACGTTTGCCTAAAGTCGCCTCCAGCGGTTGGGGATTCCGGCCGCACGCATCAGAACACGCTTCAAAGCGACCAACAGGAGACAACAGATGAACTTTCGCCCGCTTTCGCGCGCCCTGCATGCTGCCGTGCTCGGCTTCGTGGCCGTAGTCACCCCCTTCGCTGGCGCGCTGGCGCAGCCCGCCTATCCGGCCAAGCCGATCCGCCTGATCGTGCCGTTCCCGCCCGGCGGCGGCACGGACATGATTGCGCGCACCGTGGCCCAGAAGATGGCCGAGCAGAACAAGTGGAGCGTGGTGGTGGACAACCGCCCCGGCGCCGGCGGCAACCTGGGCGTGGACGCTGCGGCCAAGGCCGCGCCCGATGGCTACACCCTGGTCATGGGCCAGACCAGCAATCTCGCCATCAACCCCTGGCTCTACGCCAAGCTGCCCTACGACCCGATCAGGAGCCTGGCGCCCGTGGTCCTGGTGTCCTCTGCGCCCATCGTCATGGCCGCTCCTGCCAACACGCCCTACAAGACCTTTGCCGAGCTGGTGACGGCGGCCAAGGCCAGGCCCGACGGCATCACCCTGGGCTATTCGGGTAACGGCACCGTGGCCCATCTGGCGGGCGAGCAGGCCCAGAAGATCTCGGGCATGAGCCTGCGCCATGTGCCCTACAAGGGAGCAGGCCAGGCCATGACGGACCTGGTGGGCGGACAGATCGACCTGTACATGTCCGCCATTCCCACACTGCTGGGCCAGGTGCGCAACGGCAAGCTGCGGCCCATTGTCGTGACCTCGCTGGCGCGCTCCAGCCAGCTGCCCGACACGCCCACGCTGGCCGAGCTCGGCTACAAGGACTTCGAGGCCAGCTCCTGGTACGGCGTGCTGGCGCCCGCGGGCACGCCCGAGGCCATCGTGCAGCAGCTCAACAAGGCCATCAACCTGGCCCTGAAGCAGCCCGATGTGGCCGAGAAGCTGCGCTCCGAGGGCGGCGACGTGCTGGGCGGCACGCCTCAGGCCTTTGCCCAGTTGCTGCGCACCGAGGTGCCGCGCTGGGGCCGCATCGTCAAGGACTCGGGCGCCAGCCTGGACTGAGGCCGATCACTCCACCGCGCCACCGCGCCGACAAACCACCCACCCAGCACACCTGCCGCGCCATGCCTGGCGCATATGTCTGACGCACATCCCTGGCATGTGCCCTTGCGGGCAGGACGCGGTGCGCCCTGCCACTCGTGCTCCTTCGTCACTTTCACCTCTGCAACCGGACCAAACCGCGGACCTAACCATCATGAGCCAACTTTCAGAAATCATCCGTGACTTCGAGCGCGTCAGCGCCGAGGTCGTCCAGAAGGCCTTGAGCTTTCAGGCCGCCATCCTGGCCGACGTGGCAGGCCGCCGCGGCACCATGAACGCACGCGTGGCACCCGTGCACCAGGACATGAAGCTCGCCGGCCCGGCCTTCACCGTCGAGGTGCGCCCCGGAGACAACCTGATGATCCACGCCGCCATCGCCCTCGCGAAGCCCGGCGATATCCTGGTCATCGACGGCAAGGGAGACCAGACTGCGGCCCTGATGGGTACGCTGATGCTCAGCGCCTGCAAGAAGAAAGGCCTTGGCGGCGTGATCGTGGATGGCGCGATCCGCGACAAGCTGGAGCTGCTGGAGCTGGGCTTTGCGGTGTTCAGCGCCGGCTTCAATCCCGCAGGACCGACCAAGTTCGTGCCCGGCCGCATCAATCACCCCATCTCCTGCGGTGGTGCGATGGTGAACCCGGGCGACCTGGTGGTGGGCGACGCCGACGGCGTGGTCGTGATCGAGCGCGCCAAGGCGCCCGCCATGCTGGCGCTGGCCGACAGGAAAGTGGCCGACGAGGCCGCGCGCATCGAGGCCATCGCCCGTGGCGACACGGCCTCGAAGTGGCTGCCCGCCGCACTGCGCGCGGCCGGCGTGCTCAAGGAAGGAGAGACGCTGTGAGCACCATCATCGTCACGGGCGCTGACCTGGCGCAGCAGGCCCTGGATCTGCTGCAAGGCTACGACATCGTCTACGCGGGCAAGACGCCCACCGAGCAAGATCTGGTGGCCCTGTGCCTCCGGCATGATCCCGTCGCCATCATCGTGCGCTACGGCAAGGTGGGGGCTGCGGTCATGGACGCCGGACCTTCGCTCAAGGTGATCTCCAAGCACGGCAGCGGCACGGACACCATAGACAAGGCCGCGGCCGCGCAGCGCGGCATCGAGGTCGTGGCGGCGGTCGGGGCCAACGCGGCGGCCGTGGCCGAGCAGGCTCTGGCCCTGCTGCTGGCCTGCGCCAAGTCGGTGGTGCAGCTGGACTCGCGCATGCACTCCGGCCATTGGGACAAGCCCACGCACAAAAGCCTGGAGCTGGCCGGGCGCACAGTGGGTCTGGTCGGCCTGGGGGCCATAGGCCTGCGCTTTGCGAAGATGGCCGATGCACTGGGCATGCGCGTGATCGGCTTCGATCCCTTTGCGGGCCAGCTGCCCAGCTACGTGCAGGCCGTGGACCTGGATACGCTGTGGCGCGAAAGCGATGCGATCTCGCTGCACTGCCCGCTGACCGACGACAACCGCAACCTGCTCAACGCCGCAACCCTGGCGTGCTGCAGGCGCGGCGTGATTGTGGTCAACACCGCGCGCGGCGGTCTCATCGACGAGGCCGCGCTGCTGGCCGCCGTGCAGCAAGGCCAGGTCAGCGCCGCAGGCCTGGACAGCTTCGCCGTCGAGCCCATGGCGGCCGGCCACCCGTTCCTGCACCAGCCGGGTTTCATCCTCAGCCCGCACATCGGCGGCGTGACCTCGGATGCCTATGTGAACATGGGCGTGGGAGCGGCGCGCAACGTGCTGGCGGTGCTGGAGCGCGCCAGCGTCTCCTGAGCCGGCACCTGTCACGCAAGGGCGGGCCCGCCGGTGAAAACCGTGCCCGGCTGCATGGCGCAGGAGCGCAGGCAGCCGGGCCTCCTTGCGATCGAGATCTTTGGCGCGTTGAGGGGGCGACGGCCGACTCAGGCTGCGGCCTGCTTGGCGGCGCCGCGATAGCGCTCCAGCCAGTGGGCATAGGGAGCGGGCAGGGTCCAGTCGGGACGGGCAACGCCCAGGCTTTGCGCCAGCTGGTAGGCGTAGTGCGGATTGGCCAGATGGGCGCGGCCGATCATCACCAGATCGACCTGGCCGTCGGCCACGATGCGCTCGGCAATCTGTGGATCATCCATGCCCCAGCTCGATGCCACGGGCAGGCCGGCGCTGCGGCTCACGCGCTGGGCAATGGGAGCGAGGAAGGCGGGCGTGCCCCAGGGGATCTTCACATCGGGAATCACGAAGTTGACGCTGACATTGAGCAGGTCCAGGCCGCGCTCGCGCATCTGGCGCGTGACGGCGATGGATTCCTCCAGGGTTTCCTCGTCGCGGCCGTCGTACTCGATGACGCCGAAACGCGCTGTCAGCGGCAGATGCTCGGGCCAGACCTCGCGCACCTTGGCCACGGTCTCCAGCAGAAAGCGGGCGCGGTTGCTGAAGCTGCCGCCATAGGCATCGTCGCGCTGGTTGCTGTGGGGCGAGAAAAAGCTCTGTGCCAGATAGCCGTGGGCAAAGTGCAGCTCCAGCCATTCAAAGCCGGCAGCAAGCGCGCGGCGGGCCGCCGCGACAAAGTCGGCCTGCACGCGGGCGATGTCCGCAAGCGTCATGGCGCGGGGCACGCGCGGCAGACCGCCGCCAAAGGCGATGGCCGATGGCGCAATCGGCTGCCAGCCGCGGGCATCGCCTTCGGCAATATGGTCGTCGCCTTCCCAGGGGTTGTTGGCGCTGGCCTTGCGTCCGGCATGGCCGATCTGGATGCCGGGCACGGCGCCTGCAGCCTTGATGCCGGAGGCAATGCGCGACATGCCGTCGATCTGGGCGTCGTTCCACAGGCCTGTGCAGTCGGGCGAGATGCGGCCCTCGGGCGACACGCCCGTGGCTTCGACGATCACCAGCCCCGCGCCGCCGCGCGCCATGGAGGCGTAGTGGACCTGGTGCCAGTCATTGGTGAGACCGTCCACGGCGCTGTACTGGCACATCGGCGGAATGGCGATGCGGTTGCGCAGGGTCAGGCTTTTGAGAGTGAAAGGGGTAAAGAGTGCAGACATGCGGAGTATCGGTGGTGCGAATGGAAGAAGTCGGCAGTCCTGCGGCAGGGCAGGATGCAAATAGTTTGATAGCGCCTATCGCTTTTCATTGCTCGTCTTCAGTATGAAAGTCATCTGAAATTCAATGAATGAAAGTGCTGGCAGCTATCAAAAAATCAAGGGCAGCGAGGCTCGGAAAGCGGTGAATACAGGCCCTGGGCAATGAGCTCGCTGGAGACGAAGTGTTCGGTGGTGCCCGGCATGTAGTCGGCGGGCCATTGAATGCTGTGCATGCAGGGCTTCTGTCGAAGGGAATGGGGAAATGATGGGGTCTGTGTTGAAATAAATCCAATCGATATTTCTGATTTGTGAAATCATGCCGACTGATATCAAGAGCCTGGATCTGAATCTGCTCAAGGCCCTGGATGCGCTGCTGGACGAGCGCAGCGTGACGCGCGCTGCCGAGCGTCTGGCGCTGACCCAGCCCGCGGTCAGCGGCATGCTTACGCGGCTGCGCGAGAGCTTCGACGATCCCCTGTTCGTGCGCACGCAGCGCGGCATCGCTCCCACGTTGCGCGCGCTCGCACTGGCAGGGCCGCTCAAGGAATTGCTGTGCAATGCCGAAGCGCTGCTGCGTCCCCAGGCCTTTGATCCGGCCACGGCGCATATGACGCTGCGCATTGCCGCCACGGATTACGCGCTGCAGGCGGTGGTGTTGCCGTTTCTGGCCGTGTTGCGCCAGCGCGCGCCCGGTCTGTGTGTGGCTGTGGTGCCTGCCCAGCATCTGCCGCTGCACGAGCGGCTGGAGCGCGGCGATATCGATCTGGCGCTGGTCACGCCGGAGCGCACGGCTCCCGATCTGCATGCGCGCCGGCTGTTCGACGAACGCTATGTCTGCGTGATGCGCCAGGGCCATCCCGATGCGCGCCGGCGTGGCCTGTCACTGGAGCGCTTCTGCGCGCTGGATCATGCGCTGGTGTCCTATGACGGAGGCAGTTTCCATGGTGTGACGGACGAGGCGCTGGAGCGCCTGGGGCTGCGCCGGCGCGTGGCGCTGTCCGTGACCAGCTTTCTGGTGCTGCCCGAAATCCTGCGCAGCTGCGATCTGATTGCCGTCGTGCCGCGGCGGCTGGTCAAGCCCGACTCGGGACTGGTGGTACTGGAGCCGCCGCTGGAGATTCCGGGCTTCACCAAGACGGCTGCCTGGCATGCGCGCACCCATCGCTCTCCCGGACACCAGTGGGCGCGTGAGCTGCTGTTCGAGCTGGCGCAGGCCGGCGGGCTGGACGTGGAATGAACAAGGCCCGCAAGAAACCGTGGCGGTCTCAGCGGGCCGAGGTGAGGGCAGATTCCTGCCAGGGCCCGGCATGACGCCGGGCCATTCAGATCATCAGTGGCCGGATGCGCCTGCAGCACCCAGACCGGTTTCCGAACGCACTTGCTGCGCAGGGAACACGGAGCGCTCCTTGGCAGCCTGGGCGCTCTTGTCGAGCACGGAGAACAGCCACACGCCAAAGAAGCCGATCGCCATGGAGAACAGTGCAGGCGAGGCGTATGGGAACCATGCCGAGCCGGCCGGGTTGCCCAAGGTGCCTTCCCATACCGAGGGCGACACAATGGTCAGGCCCACGGAGGAGACCAGGCCCATGAAGCCGCCGATGACGGCGCCCTTGGTGGTGCAGTCTTTCCACAGCACGGACAGCAGCAGCGGCGGGAAGTTGGCCGAAGCCGCCACGGCAAAGGCCAGCGAAACCATGAAGGCGATGTTCTGCTTCTCGAACACAATGCCCAGCAGCACGGCGACAAAGCCCAGGCACAGCGTGGTGATGCGCGAAACCCGCAGTTCGGAGGCGCTGTCGGCCTTGCCCTTCTTGATCACGGTGGCGTACAGATCGTGCGAGACGGCCGATGCGCCGGACAGGGTCAGACCTGCGACCACAGCCAGAATCGTGGCAAAGGCTACGGCCGAGATGAAGCCGTAGAACACATCGCCGCCCACGCTCTTGGCCACCAGAACGGCTGCCATATTGGCCGTGCCCGCGCCGCCGTGGATCACGCCCTTGGCCGTGTCCGCCATTTCGGGGTTGGTGAGCACCAGGGTGATGGCGCCGAAGCCGATGATGAAGATCAGCACATAGAAGTAGCCGATCCAGGTCGTGGCCCAGAACACGCTCTTGCGCGCTTCCTTGGCATCAGGCACGGTGAAGAAGCGCATCAGGATGTGGGGCAGGCCCAGGGTGCCGAACATCAGCGCCATGCCGAAGCTGATGGCGGAGATCGGGTCCTTGATGAAGCCGCCCGGTCCCATGATGGCCAGGCCGAGCTTTTCCGCCACGGAAGGCTCTGCGCCGCCGTTCGCGGCGATCTGGGTGCGTACCTTCACGCCTTCGGCAAACAGTGCCTCGGGGCTGAAGCCGTATTTGGACAACACCATGAAGCCCATGAAGGTCACGCCAGCCAGCAGCAGGCAGGCCTTGATGATCTGCACCCAGGTGGTGGCCGTCATGCCGCCGAACAGCACATAGATCATCATCAGCGCGCCCACCAGCACCACCGCGATCCAGTAGTCCAGACCGAACAGCAGCTTGATGAGCTGGCCGGCGCCGACCATCTGGGCAATCAGGTAGAAGGCCACCACCACCAGCGTGCCGCAGGAGGCAAAAATCCGGAAGGGCTTTTGCTCGAAACGGTAGCCGGCCACATCGGCAAAGGTGAAGCGGCCCAGATTGCGCAGGCGTTCCGCCAGCAGAAAAGTCAGAATCGGCCAGCCGACCAGAAAGCCGATGGAGTAGATCAGGCCGTCATAGCCGCTGGCCATGACGGAGGCAGAGATACCGAGGAAGGAAGCGGCGGACATATAGTCGCCCGCAATCGCCAGACCGTTCTGAAAGCCGGTGATGCCGCCGCCTGCGGTGTAGAAGTCGGAGGCCGACTTGGTGCGGCCCGCAGCCCATTTGGTGATCCACAGGGTTGCCACCACAAAGGCGGTGAACATGATGATGGCCGTCCAGTTGGTGGCCTGCTTGGCGGCGTTGCCGACGTCGCCGCCGGCGGCCAGCACAGGAGCTGTTGCGGCCAGCGCCACAGCGCCCGCCAGCCATTGGGAAGAGATGCGCTGCTTCATTGCTTGATGCCTTTGAGGATGTCGCGGGTGAGCTGATCAAACTCGTTGTTGGCGCGGCGCACATAGAGGCCGGTAATGATCACGGAAAAAATGATGACGCCCATGCCGATGGGAATGCCCAGCGTGGTCACTCCGGCGCCGATGGGCCGGGCCAGGAATTCCTTGTCGAATGCGATCAGCGCGACATAGCCGTAGTACACGATCAGCATCAGAACGGTCAGCGCCAGGCCCAGGCGGTTGCGCTTGCGGCGCAGTTGCTGGTAGGCGGGGTTGCTTTGGATTGTCTCTATCACCGGGTCTCGCACAGCGTTGTCTCCTTTGAAGTTTTCCAGCCTGCCATCCGGTGCACGGTGGCTTGCTTGCGATGCATTCTGAGAAGCCCGTCTGACCGCCTCCTTACTTACGATATCGGTGTTTGCCCCCAGTTTTTCACATCAAAAAAAAACGAATCCGGGTAAGTGCGGAGAGGGTCGGGTAATGCCCAGTCTTGAAATTTTGAGAAGCTTTTTTTTGTAAGTTAGCGGTCAGTTGTCGCTTTGATATTGGGCAAACAGGTGAGTTGGCAGCGCCTGAAATTCCAAAACCTAGGAGACAAACATGGCCATCAATGCGACAGCACATATGGGAGGTAAATCGGCCCCAAGGCCGATGAGCCCGGAAGAGCGCAAAGTCATCTTTGCGTCTTCACTCGGAACCGTTTTCGAGTGGTATGACTTCTATCTGTACGGATCTCTGGCAGCCATCATCGCCAAGCAGTTCTTCAGCGGTCTGGATGCAGGATCGGCCTTCATCTTCGCGTTGCTGGCCTTTGCGGCAGGCTTCATCGTGCGCCCCTTCGGCGCGCTGGTGTTCGGCCGTCTGGGCGACATGATCGGGCGCAAGTACACCTTCCTGGTGACGATCCTGATCATGGGCCTGTCCACCTTCATCGTCGGCATCTTGCCCAACTACGCCAGCATCGGCGTGGCCGCCCCCGTCATCCTGATCGCGCTGCGCATGCTGCAAGGTCTGGCCCTGGGCGGTGAGTACGGCGGCGCTGCCACCTATGTCGCAGAGCATGCGCCGCATGGCAAGCGCGGTGCCTACACCTCGTGGATCCAGACCACGGCAACGCTGGGTCTGTTCCTGTCGCTGCTGGTGATTCTGGGCGTGCGTACCACGATGGGCGAAGAGAAGTTCGCCGACTGGGGCTGGCGCATTCCATTCCTGGTCTCCATTTTGCTGCTGGCCATCTCTGTCTGGATTCGCATGACGCTGTCCGAGTCTCCTGCCTTCCAGAAGATGAAGGCAGAGGGCAAGGTGTCCAAGGCGCCTCTGACTGAGTCGTTCGGTCAGTGGAAGAACCTCAAGATCGTGATTCTGGCGCTGGTCGGCCTGACCGCCGGCCAGGCTGTGGTCTGGTATACCGGCCAGTTCTATGCGCTGTTCTTTCTGACGCAGCAGCTCAAGGTCGATGCCGTGACGGCCAATCTGATGATCGCCGCCGCACTGCTGATCGGCACGCCTTTCTTTGTGATCTTCGGCACGCTGTCCGACAAGATCGGCCGCAAGCCCATCATCATGCTGGGCTGCATTTTGGCCGTATTGACCTACTTCCCTGCCTTCAAGGCGCTGACCGAAGCTGCCAACCCGGATCTGGCTGCGGCTCAGGCCAAGAACAAGGTGGTCATCGTGGCCGATCCTGCGGAGTGCTCCTTCCAGTTCAACCCCACAGGTACGACCAAGTTCACCAGCTCCTGCGACGTGGCCAAGCAGGTGCTGGCTGCGGGTTCCGTGAGCTATGAAACCGAAAATGCGGCTGCAGGCACGCAGGCCATGATCCGTATCGGGGCGACCGAGATCCCCTCGTTCTCGCTCAAGGGTCTGAGCCCTGAAGACGCCAAGGCCAAGGACGGTGCGTTCAAGAAGACTGTGGCGGCAGAACTGGCCAAGGATGGCTATCCCACCAAGGCTGACCCCGCCAAGATGAACAAGGTCATGATGGTCGTGATCCTGACCTATCTGGTGCTGCTGGTGACCATGGTCTACGGCCCCATCGCGGCCATGCTGGTGGAGCTGTTCCCGACACGCATCCGCTACACCTCGATGAGCTTGCCCTATCACATCGGCAACGGCTGGTTTGGCGGTCTGCTGCCCACCATGTCCTTCGCCATCGTGGCGCAGACCGGCAATATGTACAACGGTCTCTGGTACCCCATCATCATCGCTGGTGTGACGGCCGTGATCGGCACGCTGTTCGTGCCCGAAACCAAGGATCGCGACATCTACGCCGAAGACTGATGGCAGGCGCTGATGCTGCAATTTATGCAGCATCGAATCAAAGATCTGCAAGGCTTGTGCTTTGCAGATCTTTTTTATTTGTCTCAGCACTAGTGGGTTACAGCAGTGTGGCAACAAAGCATCATTGCGTTACTTTTTTGCGATGGAAATCATGCTTTTGAGAGGGGCCAACCTAGAATCACACCTAGCCGCGAGAGGGCCAACAACCTACAAGCCAATGCGGTGCAAAAAACACTATCCCAGGACATAGGAGCACTGAATGACCAAGATGACTCGCATCGCACTGGCCGCACTGGCTGTGATGGGCGCAACCACCGCAATGGCACAGAGCAGCGTGACGCTGTACGGCCGTATCAATACCACCGTCGAACGCCAGAAAGATGGCGATGTATCTAAGACTGGTATGTTCAACAATGCATCGCGTTTTGGCATTCGTGGCACAGAAGATCTGGGTGGCGGTTTGAAGGCTGGTTTCGTGCTGGAGTCGGGTTTTAACTCTGATGACGGTTCAGGCTCTGGCTGGACCCACCCCACTACAGGTATGTCGTTTGCTCGTCAAAGCGAAGTGAATCTGTCGGGTAACTTCGGCATGATCCGCTTGGGTAACTTTGTTCCTGAGTCGTACTACGCAACAGCTGACTATGTCAGCTTGCATAACCACGATACAGGCTCTTCTTCTGATGCTCTCTACGATGATCCCGTCTGGTTTGGTGGCGTCAAAGGCGGTGGTCTGAGCACACGCAACAAGGTTGGCTATCGCACTCCAGTAATGGGTGGTTTTACGGTTGATGCCTCGGTTTCTCTGGCCGAGAAGGATGCGGCCCTGTTCCAGAAGAACAAGAATGGCTATGACCTGGCTGCAAATTACAACACTGGTCCTCTGCATCTGGGTGCCGGCTACAGCAAGGTTGGTGATAACTGGCAAGCTGCACTGAGTGGCCTGTACACGCTGGGTCAATTCACTTTTGGTGGTTACTATCAGCGCAGCCACGTTGGATTTGCACTGCCAGGTAAGACTGCTGCAGGTAACCGCAATAACTTCCGTCTCTCTGCCATGTACGCTTTGGGCGCTTCTGAGTTTCACGCAAACGTTGGACGTGCCAACAAGTGGAGCAATGTGGACGATTCGGCCGCGACTCAGTGGACTCTGGGCTACAACTACAACCTGAGCAAGCGCACCAAGGTGTATGGCTACTACACTCGTGTGAACAACGGCAAGGGCGCAGCTTACAGCGTGAGCAATGCTGGCGATAACTTCAGCTCCTTCGCTCTGGGCGTGCGTCACAACTTCTAATTTGTGCACCGCGCAAGCGGTGTCTCCAGCAGCTGCAGCTGATAATGCAGACCATTACTCCAAGTTCATACCCCATGCCGCAAGGCATGGGGTTTTTTCTTATGTGCAGCCTGTCTGGCAGTAAGCCACGCGCAAACTCGCTCAGGCTCAATGGTCGTGCTGACTGGCGTGGCACGAGCGGCTGCACCAGCTGCTTATTCATAACACTCTGGAGACTGATATGTGGAAGCTGGCGATTGGTTTTGTGGTGTTTGCTGCCGTGGCGCTGTTTGTCATCATGAAGGCGGGTGACAAGGTGGATATGAGTGGAGAAAAGCATGGTGCGGATGCGATTCATGCACCGGCAGAATCCAAATGAAGGCAGCAGCACTCGATCAAAGCCCCGCCAGCCGGGGCTTTTTTGTGGCGGCCCTGGCTGCACGCTGAAACGGTAATGCACATGCGCACCCAAGGCTCATGCCAGGACTGCCTAGAATGTTTGGCCTCCATAGAAAAGACCGCAGAACATGACGCAGGGCCTGATCCGTATCCGTGGTGCTCGCCAGCACAATCTTCGCAATCTGGACATCGATATCCGTACCGGTGAGCTGACCGTAGTCACCGGCCCCAGCGGCTCGGGCAAGTCCAGTCTGGTGTTCGACACGCTGTACGCCGAAGGTCAGCGCCGCTATGTCGAGACCTTCTCCGCCTATGCGCGCCAGTTTCTCGATCGCATGGACAAGCCGGCCGTGGACAAGGTCGAGGGTGTGCCACCAGCGATTGCCATCGATCAGACCAACCCGGTGCGCAACTCGCGCTCCACCGTGGGCACGATGACGGAGATCAACGATCACCTCAAGCTGCTGTTTGCGCGCGCGGCCCAGTTGTTCGACAGCAGGATGGCCCTGCCGGTGCGCCACGACACGGCGGACAGCATTTACGCTGAACTGGCCCAGCGCTGCGAGGCGGCGGGCGACCCGCGCATTGCCATCACCTTCCCGGTGGAGCTGCCGGCCAATACCTCGGCCGAAGAGGTGGAGCAATGGCTGTCTGCCAGCGGTTTCACCAAGGTGCAGGCCGAGCGCGAAGTGGAGCGCGCTCACCCAGCAGCTGACGAGGCCGCCAAGGGCAAGAAAAAAACCAAGCCAGCCCCCGAGAAGATCAAGGTGCTGGATGTGATTGCCGACCGCTTTCGCCTCGGCAAGGCCGAGCGCGCCCGCGCCATGGAGGCGATCGAGGTGGGCCTCAAGCGCGGCAGCGGCAGGCTCACGGTCTATGTGCTGCCCGAGAGTGCGGCCGAGGCGACTGAGCCCGAGCTGTGGAAGTTCTCGCTGGGTCTGCATTGCCCCGAAAGCAATCTGACCTATCAGGAGCCGATTCCCTCGCTGTTTTCGTTCAACTCCGCGGTGGGCGCCTGCGATGCCTGCCGTGGTTTCGGCCGCGTCATCGGGGTCGACTGGGGTCTGGTGATTCCCAATGAAAAGCTCACCTTGCGCACCGGTGTCATCAAGCCGATTCAGACGCCGGCCTGGAAGGAGATTCAGGACGACCTGATGCGCCATTCCGAGGCCGAAGGCATTCCGCGCGATACGGCCTGGTCCAAGCTGACCCGGGAGCAGAAGGACTGGGTGATCGAAGGCTCGCCCAACTGGAACGGCAAGTGGAGCCAGACCTGGTATGGCATTCGCCGCTTTTTCGAGTACCTCGAAAGCAAGGCCTACAAGATGCATATCCGGGTGCTGCTGTCCAAGTACCGCAGCTACACCGAATGCCCGACATGCGGAGGCGCCCGCCTCAAGACCGAAAGCCTGCTCTGGCGTATTGGCGGCAAGCAGGCAGCGGATGCCGTGCTGCCGCCCGGCGATGAAGGCGGGCGATACCAGCGCTTCATGCCGCAGGCGGTGGGCTGGAGCCGTGAGCAGCTCGACAGCCTGCCGGGCCTGTGTCTGCATGATCTGATGCGTCTGCCGATCACGCGCCTGCGCGACTTCTTTGCGCAGCTGGCGCCAGACAACGATGCCGTCAAAAATGATGGCGAAGCCCAGGCATTGAAGATGCTGCATGCAGAAGTCATGACGCGGCTGCAGTATCTGTGCGATGTGGGCATAGGCTACCTCACGCTGGACCGCCAGAGCCGCACGCTGAGCGGCGGCGAGGTGCAGCGAATCAACCTGACCACCGCGTTGGGCACTTCGCTGGTCAACACCTTGTTTGTGCTTGACGAGCCTTCGATAGGTCTGCACCCGCGCGATATGGAGCGCATCACCGAGGCCATGCAGCGCCTGCGCGATGCGGGCAATACGCTGGTGGTGGTGGAGCATGACCCGGCCGTGATGTTTGCCGCCGACCGCATGATCGACATGGGCCCTGGCCCTGGTGCACGCGGCGGCCAGATCGTGTTCGACGGCACACCCGAGGATCTGCGCCAAGCCGATACCCTGACCGGCGCCTATCTGGGCGGCCGCAAGCAGGTGGGTTTCGGGCTCAAGCGCATGGTGACTGAGAGCACGCCGCGCCTGGTTCTCGAAGGCGCGCGCGAGCACAATCTGCGTGATATCAGCGTGGACTTTCCGCTGCAGCGCCTGGTCACCATCACCGGTGTTTCGGGCTCGGGCAAATCCACGCTGATCCAGGATGTGCTGGTGCCTGCGCTGATGCGTCACTTCGGCAAGCCCACCGATGCGGCGGGCGCGTTCGAGCGCCTGCTGGGCGCGGACCATCTGGCCGATGTGATGTTCGTGGATCAGTCGCCGATCGGCAAGACGGCGCGCTCCAACCCGGTCAGCTATGTGGGCGCCTGGGATGCGATCCGCGAGCTGTTCGCCGTGGCTCCACTGTCGCGCCAGCGCGGCTACACCGCTGCCAAGTTCAGCTTCAACAGCGGCGACGGCCGCTGCCCGACCTGCGGCGGCTCGGGCTTCGAGCATGTGGAGATGCAGTTCCTCTCGGACGTCTATCTGCGCTGCCCGGACTGCAACGGCACGCGTTATCGCCCCGAGATTCTGGAAGTGAAAATCGAGCGCAACGGCCAGCCGCTGAATGTGGCCGATGTGCTGGAGCTCACGGTGGCTGAAGCCGCGCTGCTGTTTGCGCAGGACCGCGATGTGATCCGCGCGCTGCAGCCCATCGTCGATGTGGGCCTGGAATATGTGAAGCTCGGCCAGCCGGTGCCCACGCTGTCGGGCGGTGAAGCGCAGCGCTTGAAACTGGCAGGCTTCCTGGCCGAGGCGGCCAAGGCGCAGTCCAAATCCAGGCAGTCGCTGGCCAGGAAAGGCACGCTTTTCCTGTTCGACGAGCCCACGACTGGCCTGCATTTCGAGGATATTGCCAAGCTCATGCGCGCATTGCGCAAGCTGCTGGAGGCTGGCCATTCGCTGATCGTCATCGAGCACAACCTGGACGTGATTCGCGCCAGCGACTGGCTGATCGATCTGGGCCCTGAAGGCGGTGATGGCGGTGGTCTGATCGTCGCCGAGGGCACGCCCGAGGAGGTGCGCCATGTGAAGGAATCGCACACGGCCCAGGCCCTGCGCGAATACGACCTGGCCATGGGTGTGGGCGGCGAGGCGGTGCGCGAAGTCGCTCCCATGCTCTACAAGCCCCAGCGCAAGGCACAGGCCGAAAAGGCGCCGCAGGCCAAGAACGCGATCGAGATCGTCAATGCCAAGGAGCACAACCTCAAGTCCCTGAGCGTGGATGTGCCGCGCGGCAAGTTCAATGTGGTGACCGGGGTGTCTGGCTCGGGCAAGTCCACGCTGGCTTTCGACATTCTGTTCAACGAAGGCCAGCGCCGCTATCTCGAATCGCTCAATGCCTATGCGCGCTCCATCGTGCAGCCTGCGGGCCGTCCCGAGGTCGATGCGGTCTATGGCATACCGCCCACGGTGGCCATCGAGCAGCGCCTGTCGCGTGGCGGTCGCAAGTCCACGGTGGGAACGACCACCGAGGTCTGGCATTTTCTGCGCCTGCTCTATGTGAAGCTGGGCGTGCAGCACTGCATCCATGACGATGCCATCGTGCAGCCGCAGACCGAGGAAAGCATTGCCGCGCAGCTGATGACGAATTTCCGTGGCCAGACCATAGGCCTCTTGAGTCCGCTGGTCGTCAACCGCAAGGGCGTCTATACCGAGCTGGCCGACTGGGCCAGACCCAAGGGCTACACGCATCTGCGCGTGGACGGCGAGTTTCTGCCGACCACGGGCTTTCCGCGTATTGACCGCTTCAAGGAACACACCATCGAGCTGCCCGTGGCCAGCGTGACGGTGACCGCGGCCAACGAGAAGGAGCTGCGCGGCCATCTGCGCCAGGCGCTGGAAATCGGCAAGGGCGTGCTGCATGTGCTGTCCGGCATCGAGAATCTGGCTGATGCCATGCAGGGCGGCCAGAGCACGGCAGGCATCGGCGCGCTGCAGGTGTTCTCCACCCAGCGTGCTTGCCCGGTCTGCGCCACCAGCTATGCCGAGCTGGACCCGCGTCTGTTCTCCTACAACAGCAAGCATGGCTGGTGCCCTGATTGCGTGGGCACGGGCGTGAAGCTGACCAAGGACCAGCGCAAGGTCTATGACGACACCTTGCTGGCCGACGACAACCGTGGCCGGGAGGTGAAGTTCGAGGGCCAGGAGGTGGAAGATCTGGCCGAGGTGGAATGCCCCAAGTGCCGCGGCACACGTCTGAACCCTGTGGCGCGAGCCGTGAAGTTTCACGACGAGGCGATCACCGATATTGCCCAGCTGTCAGTCAGCGATGTGCGCCAATGGATACAGGGCCTGGAGCTTACGGGCCGCGAAGCCGATATTGCACGCGATCTGGTTCCCGAGATCCAGAGCCGTCTCGAATTCCTGGAAGAAGTCGGTCTCAACTATCTGACGCTGGACCGCGGAGCACCCACGCTGAGCGGGGGCGAGGCCCAGCGCATCCGTCTGGCTGCGCAGCTGGGCAGCAATCTGCAAGGCGTCTGCTATGTGCTGGACGAACCCACCATCGGCCTGCATGCGCGCGACAACCAGATCCTGCTCAATGCCTTGCACAAGCTAGGCGACAAGGGCAACACGCTGGTGGTGGTGGAGCACGACGAAGACACGATTCGCCGCGCCGACCACGTGATCGACATCGGCCCCAGCGCCGGCATTCGCGGCGGCCGTCTGGTGGCCGAGGGCACGGTGGATGACATCATGGCGGCCAAGGACTCGGTCACCGGACGCTATCTGCTGCACGCCATGCGCCACCCTTTCAAGCCGCGTCTGTGGGTGGGCGAGGGCGAGCCACCGGTGCAGCCAGATGCTATTAATACAGAAGCTTCTGGCGCCGGTGATAAGGCGGTTTCAGGTACGAAACCATCCAAAGCCAAGAAAAAGAAAGCGGTAGCTGCTACTGAAAATGTGGTGCAGCAGGACAGCGACGCACTGCACTGGCTGACGGTGCTGGGCGCGAATCTGCACAATCTGCAGAGCGTGGAGGCCCGGGTTCCGCTTAAGCGGCTGGTAGCCGTCACCGGAGTTTCCGGCTCGGGCAAGTCCACGCTGGCGCGCGATGTGCTGCTGAGCAATGTGGCGGCCTGGGTGCAGCAGCGCTCGACCAAGGCCGGCCGCGATGCCATGGATGACGGCAAGTCGCCGGCGCTCGTGGGCTGCAAGGGGCTCAAGGGCTTCGAGACCATCGATCGCGTGCTCGAGGTCGATCAGACACCGATCGGCAAGACGCCGCGCTCCTGCCCTGCGACCTATATCGGCTTCTGGGACACGATTCGCAAGCTGTTTGCCGAGACCCTGGAAGCCAAGGCCCGGGGTTATGCGGCCGGCCGCTTCTCGTTCAACACCGGCGAAGGCCGTTGCCCGGCCTGCGAAGGCCAGGGCGTGCGCACCATCGAGATGAGCTTTCTGCCCGATGTGAAAGTGCCTTGTGAGGTCTGCCACGGTGCGCGCTTCAACCCCGAAACCCTGGCCGTGAGCTGGCGGGGCAAGAGCATTGGCGATGTGCTGAAGATGGAGGTCGACGAGGCCGTGGAGTTCTTCGCCTCCATGCCCTCGATTGCCCATCCGCTGCAGTTGCTGAAAGACGTGGGCCTGGGCTATCTCACCCTGGGCCAGCCATCGCCCACGCTGTCGGGCGGCGAGGCCCAGCGCATCAAGCTGGTGACCGAGCTGACCAAGGTGCGCGATGATATCGGCCGCCGCGGGCAGAAGGCTCCGCACACGCTGTACGTGCTGGACGAGCCCACCGTGGGCCTGCACATGGCCGATGTGGACAAGCTCATCCATGTGCTGCACCGCCTTGTCGACGGCGGCCACAGCGTGGTGGTCATCGAGCATGACCTCGACGTGATTGCCGAGGCGGACTGGATCATCGATCTGGGCCCCGAAGGCGGCAAGGACGGCGGGCGCATCGTGGCCACGGGAACTCCCGAGGAGCTGGTGAAGATCGGCACCCATACCGGCAAGGCGCTGGCGCCGGTGCTGGCGCGGTAAGAGGCGGCGCGCACCATGTCCTTCTCGCGTAGCAACTTTCCTGCACCGGCTGAGCTGGCGGCCTCGCGTGTCGCGTGGATGGCGCAGATCGCGCGCCCACCGCTGCCGCCGGCGGTGCAGACCTGGATGACCTGGGCGCGTGGCTGCAGGGATGCGCTGCCGTGGTTGCAGCTTCCTGCATGGCGTGAAGGCGCAGGCAACTGGCTCGCTATGCAGCGTGCCACCGATGCGGAAGGGCTGTGGTCTCAGACTGGTGAGTACCGCTTCGGCCTGGACCTCAAGGCCAGCACGCCCGGTGATCTGCGCTGGATCGATGGTGCGGTGGCGGATGGCTGGAGCCCGCACTGGCTGGTGCTGACCCATGGTCTGGATGGCGACCCGCTGATCGGTGACATGAGCCGGCCCGAAGTGCCTGTGCTGTGGAAGTGGCATGACGAGCCGCACCGCGCGGCCAGGCCATTGTTCGCCTCGCTCGAGGAGTTGATGGCGCATGTGCAGGCCAAGGCAGCCAAAGCGCCACTGGTGCCGCGCGAAACGCACTCTTCCACCATCTTCTACACCGTGCGCCTGCTGGAGCTGGGGCCCGATCCGGCCAGGGTCATGCTGGCGCTCAGGAAAATCTTCACGACGCTGTCTGCGCAGGAGCTGCTGAAACTCAAGACCCGGCTGCCGCTGACGTTGCTCGACGATAGCGTCAGCGTCTTGCAAAAGGACCGCCTGGTGCAGCATTTCGGGGGGCTGGGGGCGCGCGTGGAAGTGAGCGAACGTCGCTTGTAGCGCGCACGCAAGGGCGGCCGATATGGTGCATACAGCGCGTCCTTCCAAAACAGCCCCCACCATCATCGCGCATCACCCGCGCCATTTCAGCATAGGCAGGTGCATGGTGTTCATGGAGCCGCAGCACCGATTATTTGATCGAAAAAAAGGCCCACGTGATGCACCCAGGCCTTGTGGTCCAGCACAGTCCGCTTTACTGGAAGCCCAGCGTATGCGGCAGCCAGGTCGACAGCTCGGGGATAAAGGTCAGCAGGCACAGCACGACGAAGTGGGCCAGCAGGAACAGCGGCATCTCGCGCGTCAGATCGGTGATGGACACGCGCGTGGACACGGCGGTCACGAACAGCAGGCCGCCGACCGGCGGCGTGATCATGCCCAGCGTGAGGTTGACGATCACCACCATGGCGAAGTGCGTGGGATCGATGCCCAGGCTGAAGGCGATGGGCGCGAGAATGGGCACCAGAATCATCACGCCGGGCAGTGGCTCCATGAAGATGCCGAAGACCAGCAGCAGAATGTTCACGGCAATCAGGAACATGACGGGCGAGAGTTCCCAGCTCACGATCAGCTCGGACAGATACTGCGGAATGCCTTCCACCGTGAGCACCCAGGCAAAGGCTGCCGAGGTCGCCATCACCAGCAGCACCGAGGCCGTGAGCATGGCCGAGCGCGCCAGGATGCCGGGCAGGGCCGACCACTTGAGCGTGCGGTAGACCCATTTGCCGCAGACCAGCGCATAGAACACGGCCACGACGGAGGCTTCAGTGGGCGTGAAGATGCCGAAGCGGATACCGACCACGATGAGCACGATGAGCATCAGCGCGGGGATGGCCTTGAAGCTGGTGCTCCACATCTCGCGCGCCGAGGGGCGCGGCTCGGTGCTGCGGTAGTCGCGCTTCTTGCAGACCCACCAGTTGACGGCCGCCATGGCCAGCGCGATCAGAATGCCGGGAATGAAGCCGGCCATGAACAGGCCGCCCACGGACACGTTCTCATCCTGCAGCGCATAGATGATCATGCTGACCGATGGCGGAATGATGGGGCCGACGATGGCTGTGCTAGCCGTCAGCGCGGCTGCATAGGGCCGGCTGTAGCCGGCCTTGTCCATCATCTTGACCATCATGGAGCCGGGTCCGGCCGCATCGGCCAGGGCCGAGCCAGAGATGCCCGAGAACATGGTCAGCGACAGCACATTGGCATAGCCCAGGCCGCCGCGCAGATGGCCGACGAACTGGGCGGCAAAGCGCAGCAGCACGGCCGTGAGCGCACCGCCCGACATCAGCTCTGCGGCCAGGATGAAGAAGGGCACGGCCATCAGCGGAAAGCTGTCGATGCCCGTGAACATTTCCTTGAAGACGATCAGCTGTGGATAACGTCCGCCGACAAAGACCGCCAGGGCTGCCGAGATGGCCAGCGCAAACGCCACCGGAAAGCCCAGCGTGAGCAGGGCGATGATGGCAACAAATAAAGTGATACCCATGATGTTTCAATCGATCAGTGATTCGTGGCGCAACGCATAAAACTGGGCTGACCCAAGCCAGGGACAGCGAGCAAGGGCCTATGCCGGCCGCGCCGCCCCACAGCTAGGCTGTCGTCCCCCTTCCAGGGGGAAGGCGCGCAGCGACTCAGGGGGTGCTTCATATAGACGCTGCAGCATCCGCATCCATTTCATCGGACTCGGCGAAGTTGCCAGCGGTGATGTAGCCGCGTGCGATGAACAGCAGATGGATCAGCATCAGCACAAAGCCCACGGGCATGGCGCCGTAGATATAGGAGATCGGAATGTCCGTGGCCGCCGTGGTCTGAAAGCGCGTGGCGTACACATACTGCGACGAGGTCACGGTCATCACGGCAAAGAAGATCGCCAGAATGAGCACGACAAAGCCGCGCATGGCCTGTGCCTTGCGGGCGCTCACGCTGCGGTGCAGATTGTCGATGGCCACATGGCCGCCAAAGCGCAGCACCAGGCCTGCGCCCAGGAAAGTGACCCAGATCATCATGTGGCGGGCCACTTCTTCGGCCCAGACGATGGAGTCGCCCGTGGTGTAGCGCAGCACCACGTTGGCAAAGACGATGCAGGCCATGGCCAGCAGCAGCAAGATCAGCAGCCAGCGATTGCCGGCCACGAGAATGCGTTCGATACGATCAAGCATAAGAGTGGGGGTGAGCAGAGGCAGCGGCACGGAACGCCGCAGGAGCTGGCTGCATCACAAAGTTGAGAGCTGCATCATCATCGGCAGGAATTGGCGCAAGTCCATTCGTGCTGACCGCAGCCGGGCAAGGATCTGCCTTGCCCAGGAGGGAGAAAATGCACGGGCCTGCCTCCGCGGAGGCAGGCCCATGTTGGCAGTGCTTACTTGACGGCGGTGATGGAGTCCAGCGTCTTCTGGCCGAACTTCTTGGCGTATTCCTTGTACGCGGGCTCCAGCGCGGTGCGGAAGGCGGTCTGGTCGACCTTCTCCACGACCTTCATGCCGTTGGCCTTGGCTTCTTCAACGCCCTTTTTCTCCACGTTGTCCACAAAGGCGCGCGAGGCCAGCGCGCCCTTCTTGGCGGCTTCGGTGAAGGCGGTCTTCTGGGCGGCGTTCAGCGATCCCCAGAACGAGGGCGACACGATCAGGGCCATGGGGGCATAGACGTGGGAGGTCAGGGTCAGGTGCTTTTGCACTTGCCACAGCTTGGCGGACACCAGCACGGAGATGGGGTTCTCCTGGCCGTCGATCGTGCCTTGCTGCAGCGCACCGATGACTTCGGGCCAGGACATGGGGGTGGGCGAGGCACCCAGGGTACGGAAGGCCGTGATGTGCACGGGGTTCTCGGTCACGCGGATCTTCAGGCCCTTGAGGTCGGGCACGCCATTGACAGCATGCTTGTTGTTGCTCAGATGGCGAAAGCCCTGCTCGCCCCAGGCCAGCGCGATCAGGCCGCGCTTCTGGAACTTGGCCAGCAGGTCCTGACCGAAGGCACCGTCCATCACGGCACGTGCGTGCTGGGTGTCGCGGAACAGGAAGGGGATGTCCACCACGCCCACATCGGGCACGAAGTTGCTCAGGGCGCCGGTGGAGACGATGGCAGCTTCCACGGTGCCCAGCTGCAGGCCTTCGATCAGCTCGCGCTCGCCACCCAGGGCGGAGGCGGGGAACTGCTTGAACTTGTAGGCACCGTTGGTGCCTTTTTCCACGCCTTCGGCCCAGGCGTTGGCGGCAGCGCCGTAATGGGAGTTGACGGCCAGCGCATAGCCGATCTTGACTTCCTTGCCCTGGGCAAATGCAGTGCCTGCGGTCAGGGCGGCTGTTGCTGCCACGGCCGTGGCGACGAAGGTGCGGCGAATCATGCGCATGGTGTTGGTCTCTCAGAAATGTTTTGAAATGAATCAAAAATTGTAGTGAGTGCCAACCGTGGGTTTTTACGCATCCGGGGGTCGTCTTGTACGGGTGGGTGCATCGTGTTTGGCGATGGATGGGCGTCAAAAAAGGCCTCTGTGCCGGCAAGCACGGAGGCCTTTGAAAATGAGAGCTGCTTGCGCTTGTTCTCAAATGATTTCAGATTGTTTTGATATTGAAATCATTAACCAATAAGCGGCTGAAGCTACTATTTTTGCTGAGCCAGCAGTTGATCGGCAAGCTGCACAAAGCCGTCGCCGCGCTCGGCCGTGGTCACATGGCGCGGCAGATGCCTGAGCTGGGGCACGAAGCGCGCGATATTGGCCACGCCCACGCTGTGGGGCATGTGCTCGAACATCTGCTGGTCGTTGGTCGAGTCGCCGATATACACCCAGCGCGCCAGCGTGGCGTCCAGATCGATGTCGAACAGCTCGCGTGTGATCCAGCGCGCACCTTCGAGCTTGTTGTGCTCGCCGAACCAGCCGTTGATGTGGATGGAGCTGACGGTGGCATTCATGCCGGCCGCCTTCATGATGGCCACGCATTCATCGATCTGTGCCTGGGGCATGTTCGTGAACTCGCTGTGATCCACGGCGATATCGCATTCGCGGCCGGCCGAATCCGTGGCGCGTTTGGCGCCGGGCACGGTGGCCTCGATCTGCTCGAGTACCTGCTGCATACGGGCAAAGTTGCGGGCGCGCTCATCGGCAGATTGCTGGTAGAGCTTGTCCAGGCCGCCCTGGGCGTTGCGGCGCAGGGCCACGGCACCGTTCTCGGCCACGATGGCGTCCACGGGCCAGGCCGATGCAAACGGCACGCTCCAGCCCACGGGACGGCCGGTGATGGGCACCACTTTCAGACCCGCATCCTTGAGGCGCGCAATAGCGGCCACCACATGTTCGGGCACCACGCCGTCGGTGGTCAGCGTGTCGTCGATATCGGTCAGCACGCCCAGCAGCTTGGCAGGTGTCTGCAGTTCAGACAAAGGACGCAGAAATTCTTGGCTCACAACAAACTCTCTCGATGTTGATCCTCGCCTGAAGCTAGCGCGGTCCAACTCAGAGACATCGAGCAAGAGCCGCCTCGCAGCGAGGATGTCGTCCCCCTCCGGCGAAGCCAGAGAGGGGGAAGGCGCGGGGCCGCCTAGGCGAAGCGCCTCAGGGGGTGAGGCTCAGTTCGCTGAGCCCAGTGCCAATCCCGCATGCTCGCGCAGCGGGTGGAAATGGATCTTGGGGAAACGCTCCTGCGCCAGGCGCACGTCATAGGGGCTGGTGCACAGATAGGCCAGGGTGTCGGCCGCATCATGCGCCAGGCGCATGGGGTAGGCGTTCTCGAACTCGCGCAGCTCGGCGGGCGAGTCGGCCGTGATCCAGCGCGCGCCGGTGTACTGGCAGCCTTCCAGGCGGACGTCGCAGTCGTACTCGGTCTTGAGGCGGTGCTGCACCACTTCGAACTGCAGCTGACCCACGGCACCCAGCAGCATGTTGCCGCCGACATCGGGCTTGAAGACCTGGATCGCGCCTTCCTCACCCAGCTGCATCAGGCCTTGCTGCAGCTGCTTGGTACGCAGCGGGTTCTTGAGCACCACGGTCATGAACATTTCGGGTGCGAAGAAGGGCAGGCCGGTGAACTGCAGATTGGGGCCGTCGGTGATGGAGTCGCCCAGCTGCACGCCGCCGTGAATCGTGAAGCCGATGATGTCGCCCGCATAGGCTTCGTCGACGGCCTCGCGGCGCTGGCTCATGAAGGTCACCACGGATGTGGGGCGCAGCTCCTTGCCGGTGCGCTGCACCTTCATCTTCATGCCGGGGGTGTACTTGCCGGACGCCACGCGCACGAACGCAATGCGGTCGCGGTGGTTGCTGTCCATATTGGCCTGCACCTTGAACACCACGCCTGCAAAGGTCTTGTCTTCGGGATTGATGGTGACTTCTGCGCGCTGGCGGTTCACTTCGGTGAAGGCAACGCGCGGGCCGGGCGGGGGAGACATGTCGACCACGGCATCCAGCACTTCCATCACACCGAAGTTGTTCACACCGGAGCCGAAGAACACGGGGGTCAGCTTGCCTGCCAGGAAGGCCTCATGGTCCCATTCGGCCGAGGCGCCAACAGCCAGTTCCATGGATTCCAGGGCATCATCGAAAGCCTTGCCAAAGCGCGCGCGCAGCTTGTCGCCTTCGCTCAGCGGAATGACTTCAAAGTCCTTGGGGCCGCGGTCGCTGCCGGGCGTGAACACCGTCATGCTCTGCGTGCGCAGATTGATGATGCCGCCGAAGCTCTTGCCCTGACCCACGGGCCAGGTGATGGGGCAGCAGGGCATGCCCAGTTCGCGCTCGACTTCGTCCATGATGTCCAGCGGGTCGCGCACTTCCCGGTCGAACTTGTTGACGAAGGAGATGATGGGGGTGTTGCGCTGGCGGCAGACCTCGATCAGGCGGCGGGTCTGCGATTCCACGCCGTTGGCCGCGTCGATCACCATCAGCGCCGAGTCCACGGCCGTCAGCACGCGGTAGGTATCTTCCGAGAAGTCCTTGTGGCCGGGAGTATCGAGCAGGTTGATCACGTGGTCGCGGTAGCTCATCTGCATCACCGACGAGGCCACCGAGATGCCGCGCTGCTTCTCGATTTCCATCCAGTCGGAGGTGGCGTGGCGCGAAGCCTTGCGGCCCTTGACGGCGCCGGCAATCTGGATCGCGCCCGAGAACAGCAGCAGCTTTTCGGTCAGCGTGGTCTTACCCGCGTCCGGGTGGGAGATGATGGCGAACGTACGACGGCGCCGGGTTTCTGGGGCGTATGACACAGTATTGAGAGCTGTAAATACAGCCGGAGAACGCCGGCTGTGACAACAAAAGGTGCGGCGGTTCGTTTGCCGCACCAGGCCCGCACCCATGCAGGGCAGACCTGTGAATAAGTCTTGAGGGCGCTTATTTTAACGGCAGGGCCAATTCTTGGAGATGCTGCGGAAATGCGGGCCGGGCGACGTCATTGCCCAAGGCCGCTGGCCCCGGAAACTGGCAGATGCGCAGCACAATAGGGGCCTAGTCTCCGGCTCTCATCTTTCCCTCATGAACAGCGCCCCGCAGGATGTGAACACATCCTTACCCGCCCAGCCTCCAGCTTCTGCCGCCCCGGTATGGATCAAACGCGGCACGCCCGAGTACTGGCGGGTCAGCGTGGCGCTGTTCCTGGCGGGGTTTGCCACCTTCTCCCTGCTGTACTGCGTGCAGCCGCTGCTGCCCGAGCTGGCCCACAGCTTTGCCGTCAGTCCGGCCCAGAGCGCGCTGGCGCTGTCGGTCTCCACGGCCTGCCTGGCCGGCTCCATCGTGCTGGCAGGGGCCTTGTCCGAGGGGCTGGGGCGGCGCAAGCTGATGTTCATCTCCATGGCCCTGGCAGCGCTGTGCAATCTGCTGGCTTCGTTCATGCCGCAGTGGCATGCGCTGCTGGCCGCACGCGCGCTGGAGGGCTTGCTGCTGGGCGGCGTGCCCGCCGTGGCCATGGCCTATCTGTCCGAAGAGATCGATCCGCCCGGCCTGGGCTTTGCCATGGGCCTGTATGTGGGCGGCACGGCGCTGGGCGGAATGCTGGGCCGGGTCGGCATGAGCGCCATGACCGAGTTCTGGGGCTGGCGCCACGCCATGGCTGCGCTTTCGGTGCTTGACCTGTTGGCGGCCCTGGGCTTTGTCTGGCTGCTGCCCAACTCGCGCAACTTCATCAAGAAGACCGGGCTGGGTGCCCGGTACCACCTGCAGGCCTGGGGCCGGCATCTGCGCCACCCGGGCCTGCCGCTGCTGTTCCTGATCGCCTTCGGCCTGATGGGCGTGTTTGTCAGCATCTACAACTATGCCGGCTTTCTGCTCAGCGCATCTCCCTATGGTCTGAGCCAGCTGCAGATCAGCCATATCTTCTATGCCTATCTGCTGGGCACGGCGGCGTCGCCGATTGCCGGGGGGCTGGCCGACAGGCTGGGTCGCGGCCCGGTGCTGGTCGCTGGCACTTTGCTGATGGCCGCCGGCGTGGTTCTGACCCTGCTGCAGCCCCTGGCCGCCATCGTGGTCGGCATGGTCCTGCTGACGGCTGGCTTCTTTGTCGCGCATTCGGTGGCCAGCGGCTGGGTGGGGCGGCTGGCCACGCAGTCCAAGGGGCACGCATCGTCGCTATACCTCTGGGGCTACTACATGGGCTCCAGCGTACTGGGGGCCGGGGCGGGCTGGTTCTGGTCGCGCTGGGGCTGGACGGGCGTGGGCTCCGTGGCCCTGGCTGTGCTGGCGCTGGTCAGCATGCTGGCCTGGCGCGTTCAGTGGCTGGCCAAGGCTGCGGCCGCGAATCGGGCCGCTTCTTGATGCCGTCTTGATACCGACACGTCCAATCTCTACCCGTTCTTGACGGGCGAATTTCTACAGTTCCTCCATCGCAATCAAGCCGCGTGAACGGCTTGCGGGAGGAATGAAATGACCATCACCTGGATTGAAGCCCTGGCCGCCCTGACGGCGCTGGGGCTGTTTGCCTATTTGGGCTATGCGCTGCTGCGCCCCGAGAAATTCTGAAGGGGGCGCCATGCAAGTGCTGCAAGACCTGATTTTTGTGAGCCTGACGGTGGTCTGCTTTGTCGGACTGCTGGGCTTTGTGCGCGCCCTGGCGCGTCTGTGAAAGGGGTACATCATGTGGTTACCCTGGATGGAATTTGCCGCCGTACTGACTGCGGCAACCTTGCTGACGATTCCCATGGGCCAATGGCTGGCGCGCTGCTTTACCAGCGAGCGCCATGGCTGGCTGGAGCGCCTGAGCTACCGGGTCATGGGCGTGAATCCGCAGGAGCGCATGGGCTGGAGGCGCTATGGCGCCGCTCTGGTGCTGAGCAATGCGCTGATGATGCTGCTGGGTTATCTGCTGCTGCGCCTGCAGGGCGCCCTGCCGCTGAACCCGCTGGAGATTGCGGCGCAGGCGCCCGACCTGGCCTTCAATACCGCAGCCTCCTTCATCACCAATACCAACTGGCAGGCCTACGCGGGTGAGAACAGCCTGAGCAATGCGACGCAGATGGTGGTCATCACCTTCCTGATGTTTGCCGGTGCCACCACCGGTGTCGCCACAGGCGCTGGTTTTGTGCGCGGTCTGGCGCGGTCTAGCGCCCAGGATATCGGCAACTTCTGGGTCGACTTCGTGCGCGTTTTCTGGCGCGTGCTGCTGCCGCTTTCCTTCATCATGGCCCTGGTCTATGTCTGGCAGGGCATCCCGCAGACCCTGCACGCCGAAGCCGTGGCGACGACGCTCGAAGGAGGCCGGCAGCAGCTGCTGATGGGGCCCGTGGCCAGCCTGGAGAGCATCAAGCATCTGGGCACGAATGGCGGCGGCTTCTTCGGCATGAATGCGGCACATCCGTTCGAGAATCCGACGCCGCTGACCAACCTGCTGCACATCCTCTCGATGCTGCTGATCCCGGCCGGCATGACCTATGCCTTTGGCTCCATGCTGCTGCGCCGCAAGCAGGGCTGGGTGATGTTTGCGGCCTGCATGGTGATGTTCGTCGGCTTTCTGAGCCTGGTTTTCGTGGCCGAGCAAAACGGCAGCCAGTTGCTGGCGCGCGCCGGAGCCGATCAGCAATACAGCCTGACCCAGAGCGGCGGCAATATGGAGGGCAAGGAGCTGCGCTTCGGCATTGCCGATACGGCCTTGTTCGTGGCCACCACCACGGCTGCCACCACGGGCTCGGTCAATGCCATGCATGATTCGTTGACCCCGCTGGGCTCCATCACGCCGCTGGCGCAGATGATGCTCAACTGCGTCTTCGGCGGCGACGGCGTGGGACTGATCAACCTGATTCAGTACGCCATCCTCACGGTGTTTCTGGCTGGCATGATGATTGGTCGTACCCCTGAATTCCTGGGCAAGAAGATCGAGGTGCGCGAGATCAAGCTGGTCATGCTTGCGGTGCTGGTGCCGCCGGCCTGCATTCTGGGCTTCACGGCCCTGGCCGCGCTCTGGCCGGATGCCGCAGCCAGTCTCAACAACCGCGGCCCGCATGGCTTCTCGGAGATTCTCTACGCCTATGCCTCGGCCACGGCCAACAACGGCTCCGCCTTTGCTGGGCTGAATGCCAACACGCCCTTCTTCAACACCACCACGGGCCTGGCCATGCTGGCGGGACGCTTTCTGACGCTTGTGCCCATGCTGGCCGTGGCCGGCAGCCTGGCTGCCAAGGCCACCGTGCCCGCAGGCCCGGGAACCTTCCCCACGGCCACACCGCTGTTCATGGGGCTGCTGGTGTTTGTCGTGCTGGTGGTGGGCGGTCTGACCTTTTTGCCGGCGCTGGCCCTGGGGCCCGTGATCGAACACCTGCAAATGCTGGTGGCTCAGCTGTACGCCTAACGTTCTATCCAATTGATGCCAATGCTCTGCAGCCCATGCACGGCTGCAGACCAGGGAGCAAATAATGAAAACATCGACTCAAACTCTTTGCGCTTCAGTGCTGCCAAGCCATGCACAAGCGCAGCCCGAGGCGCAATCCGCCTCCTGGTCACGCCTGCTGGGCTCCAGCGTGCGCGCCGCCCTGCTGGTGATGGTGGTCTCGGGCATTGCCTATCCCTTGCTGACCACGGGCGTGGCGCAGGCACTGTTTGCCCATGCAGCCAATGGCAGCCTGATCGAACGCCAGGGCCGGATCGTGGGCTCTGCACTGATCGGCCAGCAATTCACCGGGCCGCAGTACTTCCATGGCCGTCCCAGCGCCACAGTCGCTCCCGACCCGAGCCAGGAAGGGGCAAACATTGCTGCGCCCTACAACGCCGGCCTGTCTGGTGCCAGCAACCAGGGGGCAACGCACAAGGACTTGTCCGAAGCCGTGGCGCAGCGTGTCACGCAGTACCGTGCCGATAACGGTCTGGCCGCAGACCAGGCGGTGCCGGTGGATGCGGTCACTGCGTCGGCATCTGGCCTGGATCCGCATATCTCGATGGCCAATGCGCTGCTGCAACTGCCGCGTGTGGCGAAGGCGCGAGGGCTCTCGCCAGACCAGGTGCAGCCATTGCTGGCGCAGGAAACAGAGCAGCGCACGCTGGGCTTGCTGGGCGAGCCGCGTGTGAATGTGCTGCAGCTCAATCTGGCGCTGGACGCCTTGCAGCCCGCCACCAGCGCAGTGAAGGAGTAAGCCATGAGCACAAAGAAAATGACGGCGGGCCGCAGCCTGCTCGATGCCAGGCTGGTGAAGTCGGCGCTGTGGGATGCGGTGCGCAAACTCTCGCCGCGTACGCAGTGGGCCAACCCAGTGATGTTTGTGGTGTATCTGGGTGCGATCCTGAGCAGTCTGTTGTGGTGGCAGAGCCTGATGGAGCCGGGCAGCGAGAACAGCGGCTTTGTTCTGGCGATTGCGCTGTGGCTGTGGTTCACCGTGCTGTTTGCCAACTTTGCCGAAGCATTGGCCGAGGGCCGCAGCCGCGCCCAGGCCGCCAGCCTGCGCGGCATGAAGCGCGATACCGTGGCCAAGCTGCTGCAGCAACCGCATTTCGGCAGTTCATGGATTCCCATGCGCGCCAGCGAACTGCGCAAGGGCGTGGTCATCTTTGTGGAAGCCGGCGACACGATTGCGCTTGACGGCACGGTGATCGAGGGCGTTGCCTCGGTGGACGAAAGCGCGATCACCGGCGAATCCGCGCCCGTGATCCGCGAGGCCGGAGGCGACTTCTCGTCAGTGACCGGCGGCACGCGCGTGCTGTCGGACTGGCTGGTGGTGGAAGTCACGGTCAACCCCGGCGAGTCGTTCCTGGATCGCATGATCTCCATGGTCGAGTCGGCCAAGCGCCAGAAGACTCCGAACGAGATGGCGTTGACGATTTTGCTCGTGGGGCTGACGCTGGTCTTCCTGCTGGTCATTGTCACGCTGTGGCCCTTCTCGGCCTTTGCGGTGTCACAGGCTGGAACGGGCTCGGTGGTCGGTATTGCCGCGCTGATTGCGCTGCTGGTCTGCCTGATTCCGACCACGATTGGCGGCCTGCTGTCGGCCATCGGTGTGGCCGGCATGAGTCGCATGATGCAGGCCAATGTCATCGCCACTTCGGGCCGGGCCGTGGAGGCTGCCGGTGATGTGGACGTGCTGCTGCTGGACAAGACCGGCACCATCACCCTGGGCAACCGCCAGGCCAGCGAGTTTCTGCCGGCCCCCGGAGTGAGCGCCGCGCAGCTGGCCGAAGCCGCACAGCTGTCGTCTCTGGCAGATGAGACACCTGAAGGCCGCAGCGTGGTGGCTCTGGCCAGGGAGCGCCATGGCCTGCCCGATCGCAGCAGTGCGGATTTCCCGGGCGAGTTCGTACCCTTTACGGCACAGACGCGTATGAGTGGGGTGGACCTGCAGAGCCCGCAAGGCTTGCGCAGCTTGCGCAAGGGCGCCGCCGATGCCGTGCGCCGGCATGTCGAGGCGCTGGGAGGCAGCTTCCCGGCTCAGGTGCAACTGTCCGTGGACAACGTCTCGCGCAAGGGCAGCACGCCTTTGGTGGTGGCCGATGGCGCCAAGGTGCTGGGCGTGATTGAGCTCAAGGACATCGTCAAGCCAGGCATGCGCGAGCGCTTTGCCGAACTGCGCCGCATGGGCATAAAGACGGTGATGGTGACGGGCGACAACCCGCTGACGGCAGCCGCCATTGCCGCCGAGGCAGGGGTGGATGATTACCTGGCCGAGGCCCGGCCCGAAGACAAGTTGCAGCTGATCCGCTCGCACCAGGCGGCGGGCCGCCTGGTAGCCATGACGGGGGACGGCACCAACGATGCTCCGGCCCTGGCCCAGGCCGATGTGGCCGTGGCCATGAACAGCGGAACCCAGGCTGCCAAAGAGGCCGGCAACATGGTGGATCTGGACTCCAACCCCACCAAGCTGATCGAGGTGGTGGAAACCGGCAAGCAGATGCTGATGACGCGCGGCGCGTTGACTACCTTCAGCATTGCCAATGATGTGGCCAAGTACTTCGCCATCATTCCTGCCGCCTTTGTGGGCACTTATCCGCAACTGGCTGCGCTCAACGTGATGCAGCTGCACAGCGCAGATTCCGCCATCCTGAGCGCCGTGATCTTCAATGCACTGATCATCATCGCCCTGGTGCCGCTGGCCTTGCGTGGTGTGCAGTATCGCGCCGTGGGTGCGGCCCTGCTGCTGCGCCGAAACCTGCTGATCTATGGCCTGGGCGGGCTGATCGTGCCGTTTGTTGGCATCAAGCTCATCGACATGCTGCTGACCGTGCTGGGCCTCGTCTAAGTCCTATCCAGGCCTTGCTTTCTCGTTTCTGTGGCTTGTCCGCGTTCCCAGTGGGCGCGGCAAGTCTGATTTGTTCGCCTCATCATCATGCGTCTCTCTTTCCCCCAAAAAACATTCCACGCATCGCGTTCCTGGGTCATCAGCTCTGCGTTGTTGATGACAGCTTTGAGCGGTGCCAATTCTTCTGCTGCCGAGGAGGCAAAAGCGCAATCTGCTTCTGAAACCACAGCTGCTGTGCCGGCCGACAGCAAGTCTTCCCTGACCGGCTCGCTGAGCCTGATCAGTGACTACCGCTTTCGCGGCATCTCTCAGACCTGGCAAGGTGCGGCAGTTCAGGGTGCAGTGGAGCTGGCCTTGCCCAAGGGCTTTTATGTGGGCACGTCGCTGTCCAATGTCTCTACCAACAGCTACGGCCGGGGCCAGGGACTGGAGCACGATATCTATGGTGGCTGGCGCGGCGAGCTTGTGCCTGACTGGCTGCTGGATGCCGGGCTCTTGCAGTACCGCTATCCCGGCGCCCGCCTGGGCGCAAGCGATGGCAGCAGCAAACGCTTTGACACCACCGAGCTCTATCTGGGGGCGACCCATGGTGGCCTGAGCCTCAAATGGTCTGTGGCACTGACGCCTTATTTCGGACTGGGCGAGAGTACCGCCGACTCGGCGTTCGCCACTGCGCTGCGACCAGCAGGCAGCAGCCGCGGCAGCCAGTATCTGGATCTGAACTATCAGCATCCGCTGGGCGATCTCGCCACCTTGGGCCTGCATGGCGGCTATACCTGGGTGCGCAACTACAGCGATGTTTCCTATGCCGACTGGCGCATCTCGCTATCCAGGGCCTGGGGTCCATGGACCGCATCGCTTGCCTACGCGGGTACCTCGGCCGATGCCAGGTACTACAGCGCCGTCAACAGCCGTGGCCAATGGCGGGATCTGGCACGCAGCGGCTGGCTGCTGGGCCTGAGTGCCGGGTTCTGACCGCACTTGAGTGATACGCTGATCGCCTGATGCCTTCATCCACACCCTCATCCGCCGCGCAGCGCCCCGACCCCGATGCGCTGGTCGCTCAACTGCAGGCAGATCGGCAGCGCGCTCATCTCGGCAAGCTGCGCATCTACTTTGGCTCCAATGCCGGAGTGGGCAAGACCTACTCCATGCTGGCGGCCGCGCAGCGCGAGCGGCAGGCCGGGCGCAAGGTTCTGGTGGGGCTGGTGGAGACGCATGGCCGTGCCGAGACCGAGCAGCAACTGCATGACCTGGAGCTGCTGCCGCGGCGCACGCTGGCCTACCAGGGTAGGCAGCTGGACGAGTTCGACCTCGATGCAGCTCTGGAGCGCCGCCCGGAGGTGCTGCTGCTCGACGAGCTGGCACACAGCAATGTGAGCGGCTCACGCCACCCCAAGCGCTGGCAGGATGTGCAGGAGTTGCTGGAGGCGGGTATCGAGGTGTGGACCACGCTCAACGTTCAGCACCTGGAAAGCCTCAACGATGTGGTGGGCGGCATTGTGGGCATACAGGTCCATGAGACCGTGCCCGACCATATCTTTGACGATGCCGACGAGGTCATCGTCGTCGATATCCCGCCCGAGGAGCTGCTCAAGCGCCTCAAGTCGGGCAAGGTCTATCCGCTGGAGCAGGCCGAGCGGGCCTCGCGCAATTTCTTTCGCCAGGGCAATTTGCTGGCGCTGCGCGAGTTGGCCTTGCGCCGCACGGCCGATCGTGTCGATGAAGACATGCGCGACTACCGCCGCGAGCGCTCCATCGGCGATGTCTGGCCCACGCGCGAGCGCTTGCTGGTGGGCGTGGGCGGCCGCGCCGGTGATGATGCCCTGGTGCGCCAGGTGGCACGCCTGGCAAGGCGGCTGGAGGCTGACTGGGTGGTGGTCTATGTGGATGCGCCGGAACGCCAGCATCGGCCTCGGGCAGCGCAGGAGGCCGTACTCAAGACCCTGGCGCTGGCTGCGCGTCTGGGCGCGGAAACGGCAACCATTCCCGGTGCCCATGTGGCCCAGGCTCTGGTGGACTTTGCGCGCGAGCGCAATGCCAGTCATCTGGTGCTGGCGCGTGTGCATGAACCTTTGGGCCGCTGGCTACGCTGGCGTGCTCCCAGCCTGTCCGAACAGATTGCGGCGCTGGATCCCGGCCTGGACGTGCTGCTGCTGTCGGTCAAGCAAAGCAAGAACGACAGCACCTTGCGATTGCCGGTGGCGCGTGAAAAGGCCATTCCGTGGAAGGGCTATGCAGGCGTGACCCTGGCATGCCTGGCCGCTACAGCGGTGGCGGAGCTGCTGCTGCGGGTGTTCGACCCGGCCAATGTGGTCATGCTTTTCCTGCTGGTGGTGGTGCTGTCCGCCGTGCGCTGGGGGCGCGGACCCGGCGCATGGGCGGCCCTGCTGTCGGTGCTGCTGTTCGATTTCTACTTTGTGCCGCCGCGCAACTCTTTCAGCGTCAACGATACGCAATACCTGTTCACCTTCAGCCTGATGCTGGGTGTGGCCCTGGTCTGCGGCCAGCTGACGGCGCGGCTGCGCCACGAGGCGCGCGTGGCCGCAGAGCGCGAAAGGCGGGCCGGCGCGCTGGCCAGGCTGGCGCGTGACCTGTCGGGTGCGCTGACGCAGGAGCAGGTCACGCAGATCGCGCTGGCTACGATTTCAGGCGTTTTTGATGCCCAGACCGGGCTGCTGGTGCCCGATGCCGATGAGCGCTTGCAGCTGGCGCAGGGCAGCGAAGGTCAGATCGACACCAGCGTGGGCCGCTGGAGCATGGAGCATGGCCAGATGGCCGGCCACGGCACTGATACCCTGGCCGCCGCGCCGGCGCTTTATGTGCCGCTGATGGCGCCCGTGCGCTCGCGCGGCGTGCTGGTGCTGCAGCTGCGTGCGCCGCAGAAGTTGCGGGTGCCTGAGGAGCGCCGCCTGCTCGATGCCTGTGCCAGCCAGATCGCCCTGGCCTTGGAGCGTGTGCATTTTGTGGAGGTGGCGCAGCAGACCCAGATTGCCATGGAGGGCGAGCGCATGCGCAACACCTTGCTCTCGGCCGTCTCGCACGATCTGCGCACGCCGCTGACGGGCATTCTGGGCGCGGCCCAGGCGGCCTTGCCTCATGCGCCCCAGGGGCCGGCGCATCACATGCTGGTGCAGATCCGCAATCAGGCGCAGGCGCTGCAGCAACTGGTGGACAACCTGCTGGCCATGGCGCGCCTGCAGCAAGGCGGCGTGCAGCTCAAGCGCGAATGGCTGCCGGTGGACGAGCTGGTGGGCAGCGCGCTGGCGCAGATGCGCGAGCGACTGGCCGCTCATGCGCTGCAGACCGCGCTGCCGGCCGATCTGCCCTTGCTGCAGCTCGATGCCGTGCTCATGGAGCGTGTGCTGGTCAATCTGCTGGACAACGCCATCAAGTACACGCCCGAAGGCACGACGATCACCGTGACAGCGAGCGTGGCCGATGGCGACTGTGTGCTGAGCGTGCAGGACGCGGGGCCGGGCCTGCCAGTGCATCTTTCGCCCGAGCAGTTGTTCGAACCCTTTACCCGCGGGCAGGCGGAGAGTGCCGTGTTCGGCATGGGGCTCGGACTGGCTCTGGCTCAGCGCATCGTGCAGGCCCATGGCGGCAGATTGCGGGTGGCGGCGGCAGACCCCGGGCCGGGCACCATTTTCAGCGTACACCTGCCCGTGCCGGAGCAGCCGGCCATGGACGAATGAGCCGACAATCCCGTGCATCACATGCAAATCCGAACATGACAAGCGCCGCACCCCGCATCTTGCTGATTGAAGACGACGCCAGCATCCGCCGCTTTGTGCGCCTGGCACTGGAGGACGAAGGCTGGCAGGTATTCGAGTCAGAAACCGCCAGGCGCGGCCTGATCGAGGCCGCCAGCCGCCAGCCCGATGCCGTGGTGCTGGATCTGGGCCTACCCGATGCGGATGGCAAGACCGTGATTGCCGAGCTGCGCAGCTGGAGCCAGCTGCCGATTCTGATCCTGTCCGCGCGCGAGCGGGAAGAGGAAAAGGTGGCGGCGCTGGATGCCGGGGCTGATGACTACCTGACCAAGCCCTTTGGCGTGCCAGAGCTGCTGGCCAGGCTGCGCGTGATGCTGCGCCGCCGCCAGCAGGCGTCGGCGTCAGACAAGCCCGGCAGTTGTGCGCGTTTCGGTGCTCTGGTGGTGGATCTGGCGACGCACGATGTCAGGCGTGACGGTGTGGCCGTGCACCTCACACCCATAGAGTTTCGTCTGCTGGCGGCCCTGATTGCCGGCCATGGCAAGGTGCTGACGCATCGCCAGCTGCTGCTGCAGGTATGGGGGGCAGAATATCTGGACCGCCCTCACTATCTGCGCGTGCACATGGCCAATCTGCGCCAGAAGCTGGAGAGCGATCCGGCCCAGCCCCGGCATCTGGTAACCGAGTTGCAAGTCGGTTATCGCTTGGTGGGCCTGGAAGGCTGATTCCTTTATAATCGCCGTCCATCCGAGGAGCGTTGCAGCGTTCCCCCGGCCAGCCATGAGCTGGTCTGCGCGGGGCGTGAGGCTCGGATTTCATCCCGCAACGACGCTCGCCCACGCTTTCTGTGCGGTGAGCCGGTTCATTCCCCCTCTGCTGCAGAACGTGGTTTTTCATTCAAGATTTGGAGAAAACCATGAACGCTGCCGTGCGCTTCAACCCCGCTGATTCGGCCATTACCGATATTTCCCTGGCTGCCTGGGGCCGCAAGGAAATCAGGATCGCCGAAACCGAAATGCCTGGTCTGATGGCTGTGCGTGAAGAGTTCGCTGCTGCCCAGCCCCTGAAGGGCGCGCGTATCACGGGCTCGCTGCACATGACCATCCAGACAGCCGTGCTGATCGAGACGCTGACGGCTCTGGGCGCACAAGTGCGCTGGGCTTCGTGCAACATCTTCTCGACCCAGGACCACGCAGCAGCTGCCATCGCCGAAACCGGCGTGCCTGTCTACGCCATCAAGGGCGAGTCGCTGGAAGACTACTGGAACTACACCCACTCCATCTTTGAATTCGGCGCCGCCGGCACCGAAGGCGAAGGCCCCAACATGATCCTGGACGACGGCGGCGATGCCACCATGCTCATGCACCTGGGCAAGCGCGCCGAGAAGGACCTGTCCGTGCTGGCCAACCCCGGCTCGGAAGAAGAGCGCATCGTCTTCGCCGCCATCAAGGCCAAGCTGGCCGTGGACCCCACCTGGTACAGCCGCAAGTCGGCCCAGATCCTGGGCGTGACCGAAGAAACCACCACTGGCGTGCACCGCCTGAACGAAATGTCTGCCAACGGCAGCCTGCTGTTCCGCGCGATCAATGTGAATGACTCGGTGACCAAGTCCAAGTTCGACAACCTGTACGGCTGCCGCGAATCGCTGGTGGACGGCATCAAGCGCGCCACCGACGTGATGATCGCCGGCAAGGTTGCCGTGGTCGCCGGTTACGGCGACGTAGGCAAGGGCTGCGCCCAGGCGCTGTCTGCGCTGCGCGCTCAAGTGTGGGTGACCGAGATCGACCCCATCAATGCACTGCAGGCCGCCATGGAAGGCTATCGTGTAGTGACCATGGAATATGCCGCCGACAAGTGCGACATCTTCGTGACCACCACCGGCAACAAGGACATCATCCGCCACGAGCACATGGTTGCCATGAAGGATGAGGCCATCGTCTGCAACATCGGTCACTTCGACAACGAAATCGATGTGGCTTCGATCGAGAAGTACGAGTGGGAAGAGATCAAGCCCCAGGTCGACCACATCACCTTCCCCGACGGCAAGAAGATCATCCTGCTGGCCAAGGGCCGTCTGGTGAACCTGGGTTGCGCCACCGGCCACCCCAGCTTCGTGATGTCCAACTCGTTTGCCAACCAGACCCTGGCGCAGATCGAGCTGTTCACCCGCCCCGACGCCTACGAAGTGGGCAAGGTCTATGTGCTGCCCAAGGTGCTGGACGAGAAGGTCGCACGCCTGCACCTGAAGAAGGTCGGCGCCATGCTGACCGAGCTGAGCGACGAGCAAGCTGCCTATATCGGCGTGAGCAAGCAAGGCCCTTACAAGCCTGAAACTTATCGCTATTAATAGCACCCCCTGAGGCGCTTTGCGCCTTCCCCCTCTCTCTCTACGCGCTGCGCGCCAGGGGAGGGGGACGACAGCTTTGCTGCGCGGCGGCGCTTGCTCGCTGTTACTGGTGTGGATAGCGCCAGTATCGAGGTCGTCGTGGTTTTATTTGATAGCTGCTTGCGCACGTTATGTATTGATTTCAGATGGATATTTATCTGAAATCAAGCTGTATCAAGCGAATGCAGCTATCTAAAAAGATTTCTTTTGCCCGCTGCACCTTTGTGCAGCGCCTGGCGCTGGTTTATTTCAAAGGAAGCGACGCTATGCGCGCAGATGTTTTTTTGGTTGAAGCAGGTCATGCTGCCACCCGTTCCCAGGCCCAGCGCCTGATCGCCTCGGGTGTGGAGTGGCGCCTGACGCCGTTGGCGCCATGGAAGAAGGTGGCCAAGAACGGCGACGAGATTCCTGCTGGTGCCGAGCTGCAGCTGCTGGACGCCGCCGAGGCCAAATACATCTCGCGCGGTGGACTCAAGCTCGAGGGCGCGCTGGCCGCGACCGGCCTGAGCGTCAAGGGCTTGCGCTGTCTGGACGTGGGCCAGAGCACGGGCGGCTTCACCGATTGCCTGCTGCAGGCCGGTGCGACCCAGGTCATCGGCATCGACGTGGGTCATGGCCAGCTGCACGAGCGCCTGAAGAATGACGAGCGAGTGGTCTGCGTCGAGGGCTTCAATGCCCGCGCGCTGACGCCCGAGCTGCTGGAAAAGGCCTGCGATGAAGCGCTGTGCGAAGTCATCGAGGAAGAAGAGGACAACGACACCCAGCCTGTCGCCCCCTATGCCTGGATGCGCAACGGCGGTCAGGTCGATGAGGACTATGACGACAGCGACGATGCCAAGGAGCAGGATGTCGAGAGCTTCAAGGCCGAGCGCGCCGCCAAGGCCAAGGCACGGGCCGAAGGTCTGGCTCCGGTGGAGTTGCGCCGCAAGCCAGGCACCGAAAATATCGACATCACCCCGGCATTTGATTTCGTGACCGGCGATCTGTCCTTCATCTCGCTGACTCTGGTGCTGCCTGCCGTGGTGCAGCTGCTCAAGCCCCACGGCCAGTTGCTGATGCTGGTCAAGCCCCAGTTCGAGCTGCAGCCCGGCCAGATCGGCAAGGGCGGCATCGTGCGTGACCCGGCCTTGTACGCCGAGGTCGAAAAGCGCATTCGCGACTGCCTCGGCGATCTGGGGCTGAGCGTCAAGCAGTGGCTGGACTCGTCCATTGAAGGCGGCGACGGCAATCACGAATTCTTTGTCTGGGCCCAGCAGGGCGCTGAAGTCAAGGCTCCGGCCCCGGCTGTTGCAGACGAATCGGCTGCGGCCAGGCCGGCTGTCAAGGCGGCAGCCAAGCGCCCTTCGCGCGCCGACATCAAGGCCCAGCGCGCCAAGCAGGAGCTGTATGAAGACCCCGAGGTGGCCAGCTTCGGTCAGCCCGGCCCGGGCCGCAGCAAGCAGAAAAAACGCAACGAACGTTGAGCGTTGCGTAAAAAAGCGTGGCGGGTGCCGAGCCTTCGGAGCCCGCCCATGACCCAGGATTCAGAGACATAGACCGCCATGAGCTTTCCCGTCAGCTTCGAGTTTTTCCCCACCAAGACGCCCGAAGGCGCTGCCAAGCATGTGGGCGTGCGCCAGGCCCTGTATGCGCGCAAGCCCGAGTTCTGCTCCGTGACCTATGGCGCGGGCGGCTCCACCCAGGCCGGCACCTTCACCATGGTGCGCGACATTCAGAACGAGGGTGTGGGCGCGGCCTCGCACTTCTCCTGCATCGGCGCCACGCATGAAAAAGTGCGCGCCGAGCTGAACGAACTCAAGGCCATGGGCGTCAAGCGCATCGTCGCCTTGCGCGGCGACCTGCCCAGCGGCTACGGCCTGGGCGGCGAGTTCCAGTACGCCAGCGATCTGGTGGCTTTCGTGCGTCAGGGGTTCGGCGACTGGTTTCACATCGAAGTGGCCGCCTATCCCGAAACTCACCCTCAAGCAAAGTCCCCTCGCAGCGATCTGGACGCATTTGTTGCTAAAGTGCGCGCTGGTGCAGATTCCGCCATCACGCAATACTTCTACAATGCCGACGCATACATGCGCTTTGTCGATGAGGTGAGGGCTCTGGGGCTCGACGTGCCGGTCGTGCCAGGAATCATGCCTATTACCAGCTCTACACAGCTGATGCGCTTCTCGGATGCATGTGGTGCCGAGATTCCGCGCTGGATTCGTCTGCGTCTGCAGGCGTTCGGAGATGACACCGCTTCCATTCGTGCGTTCGGTCTGGATGTCGTGACTCATCTATGCGAGCAGTTGCGCAGCCAGGGTGCTCCCGGGCTGCACTTCTATACGATGAACCAGAGCGTCGCCACTCTGGAGATCTGCGATCGTCTGGGTCTGTAAGCCAAAAGCTTGCCGGCCGCGAGGCGGCCGGTCTTGGGCGGCTCTCACTTGAGCTTTCAAGGAGATTGCGCCCGTGCAACCGAAATTTTGGCGCTTGCGTTGTTGTCAGTGGATAGGTCTTGCCGTCGTCACCGCGACCATGGCCGGTTGTGCTCCACTGCAGGAAAAGCCCGAGGAGCAGCCTCCCGTCGTTCAGAGCCAGCCCCGAAAAAAGGGCGCGCAGCCCAGTGTCTCCGCCCCCCTGCTGCCCGACGCCTATGCGCGCAGCAACTATCGTGATAAAGGCCTGGGCGTCAAGGCCAACAAGCCTGCGGATGCCGACAAGGCAGACCTGCCCGAAGACAGCAGCAAGTACGAACTGAGCCCCCCGCGTGAAAGCGACCAGGCGGGCCTGGCCTCCTGGTATGGCGAGCAGTTCCACGGCCGCAAGACGGCCAGCGGCGAGCGCTTTGACAGCATGGACATGACGGCAGCGCACAAGACCCTGCCTTTCGGGACGCGCGTTTGCGTGCGTAGCTCCGTGACCGGCAAGAGCGTGGTGGTGCGTATCAATGACCGAGGCCCCTTCGCGCCCGGTCGCGTCATCGACCTGAGCAAGGCCGCGGCCCAGGAGCTGGGCATGCTCGGCCTGGGCATCAAGCCCGTGGAGCTGTGGCAGCTGGACGCCGACGAAGACGAGTGCCCGGCCACGCTCAATGCGTCAAGCCGAAAGCGTCACCCCAGTGTGGCGCAGGGCGCTGCAGCCGCCAAGACGCGCGCGGCGTCCGCGAATCAGCCCGCGCGCAAGGTCTCCCAGACCGCCAAGCGCAAGCGCTGAATCTTTATTGCTGGTTGAAGGCGACGCGCCGCCTGCAAAGCCGGTGCGCCCGGACTGCAGAGGGCCGGCAAAAAAGGTCGGCAAGAGCCGACCCGCAGCCGCGCAGTCAGCCGCCAGACTCCAGCGTGAATCCTGCATTGCTGTCCTGACCCAGCAGCTTGACCAGCTGCGGCATGGCGGGCTTGAGCTGATCCTTGAGATTGAACGGCGGGTTGATCAGGAACATGCCGCTGGCGGGCAGACCACCGCGTTCCGAGGTCTTGTTGCTCTTGACCGTGAGCGTGGCATGCAGCCAGCTCTTGCCGGCCTTGGTGGCCATGGTCTTGAGACGCTTGGGCAGATCATGGGCTTCGGGGCGCGGGATGATGGGGTACCAGACAGCGTAAGTGCCCGTGGGAAAGCGCTTGAGGCCGTCCGCCGCCATGTCCAGCACGCGGCCGTAGTCGGTCTTCAATTCGTAGCTCGGATCGCACAGCAGCAAGGCACGGCGCGATGGTGGAGGCAGGAATTTCTTCACGCCTTCAAAGCCATCCTCGTGCAGGATGGCGACCTGACGCCTGACTTCCAGCTGGGCCATGTTGCCGGTCAGCGAGCGCATGTCCGTGGGGTGCAGCTCGAAGGCCTTGAGACGGTCATGACCGCGCAGCAGTGCCTGGGTGATGAAGGGCGAGCCGGGATAGTTGCGGATGGCATTGCCCTGGTTGAAGCGGCGCACCATCTGCAGATAGTCCTGCAGCACCGGGGCCAGCTCGGCCTCCTTGGTGGCGGCCAGGCGCAGCACGCCTTCTTCGGCCTCGCCGCTCTTGCTGGCGTAGTCGCCGTCCAGGCGGTACAGGCCGGCTCCGCCGTGGGTGTCGAGCACCGTCAGCGCAGCCTCTTTTTGCGTGAGGTATTGCACGGTGGCAATCAGAACAGTGTGCTTGAGCACATCGGCGTGATTGCCTGCATGGAAGGCGTGGCGGTAACTGAACATAGAGATGGATGGTAACCAGCAGGGCAAGAGGGGAACAGCACTTTTTACCCTGTGGTCTTTAAAGGCTGTCGGCGCCTGGGTGCAGAGGGAGAAACAGGCGCTAGGGGCTGTTTCACAACAGGCTGCTGCACGAAAACACGCAGATTCTGGCGTTTTTGTATAATGGCGGGCTTCGCAGCGATTTTATGGTTCCCGCGGCGAAGGCTTGGGCCAAGTTTAAATTGGCCCGAGTAACCCCGCCTAAGAGGCTTCCTTTAAAAGACCTGTCTTTTTCAAGAAGAAGCACCGACCGCGGAAAAGGGACCGCCAAACCTTCTTGAAAGAGAAAACTCATGTCTACATTCAGCGCAAAGCCCGCTGAGGTGCAACACGAGTGGTTTGTGATTGACGCCACCGATAAGGTGCTCGGACGTGTCGCCAGCGAAGTGGCACTCCGTCTGCGCGGCAAGCACAAGGCCATTTACACACCTCACGTTGACACCGGTGACTACATCGTCATCATCAACGCCTCCAAGCTCAAGGTCACTGGTACCAAGAACCTGGACAAGGTGTACTACCGTCACTCCGGTTTCCCCGGTGGCATCACTGCTACCAACTTCCGCGACCTGCAAGCCAAGTTCCCTGGCCGTGCTCTCGAGAAGGCCGTCAAGGGCATGCTGCCCAAGGGTCCTCTGGGCTACGCCATGATCAAGAAGCTGAAGGTTTACGGCGGTGCTGAGCACCCCCATACCGCACAGCAGCCTAAGGCTCTGGAAATCTAAGGAGACCTAGATGATTGGTGATTGGAACAATGGCACAGGCCGTCGCAAGTCCAGCGTCGCTCGCGTGTTTCTGAAGAAGGGCTCCGGCAAGATTACTGTGAATGGCAAGGACATTCAGCAGTACTTCGGTCGCGAAACCTCCATCATGATCGCAAAGCAACCCCTGGTTCTGACTGAGAACCTGGAGACTTTCGACATTCAAGTGAACGTCCATGGCGGCGGCGAATCCGGTCAAGCCGGTGCAACCCGTCACGGCATCACTCGTGCCCTGATCGACTATGACGCAGCTCTGAAGCCTGCACTGAGCCAAGCCGGCTTCGTGACTCGCGACGCTCGTGAAGTCGAACGTAAGAAGGTCGGTCTGCACTCCGCACGCCGCGCCAAGCAGTTCTCGAAGCGTTAATCCGCGTCCCCTGCAGGAAAGACTCTGCGGAGTCTTTTCAAGAAAGGCCGCCTCGAATGCAAATTCCTGGCGGTTTTTTCATGGGCGGCATGCGCCTTGTCCAGCGCTTGCGCAAAGCCCCCACTTGCACTGGCGACAAAGAGATACGGCCGGTATTCCCGAGCCCCTTGCTGTACCATTTCAGGCAATCAAGAAACTACGGAGTAATGCCATGAGCGCCGTTGCTGAAACCACGACCACCGAAATGCCTTCCCCCATCGTCTTCACCGACAGCGCTGCTGCCAAGGTGGCCGACCTGATTGCCGAAGAAGGCAATCCCGATCTGAAGCTGCGCGTTTTTGTGCAAGGTGGTGGCTGCTCCGGTTTCCAGTACGGTTTCACCTTCGACGAGATCACCAACGATGACGACACCACCATGACCAAGAACGGTGTCTCGCTGCTGATCGACTCCATGAGCTATCAATACCTGGTGGGCGCCGAGATCGACTACAAGGAAGACCTGCAAGGCGCTCAGTTCGTGATCAAGAACCCCAATGCCTCGACCACCTGCGGCTGTGGCTCCAGCTTCTCGGTCTGAGTGAGATGATTGTCTGCGCGCCGGCCGCTGTGGTCTGGCGTTTGCATATTGCTTAAGCCGCTGCTTGTCAGCGGCTTTTTTGTTGCCTTGCCGCCTCGTTCCGGAGCTGCCCATGGGTGAGATGCCCGCCGCGCACCATAGTGCCCCCCACAAAGAAAGACTGCTGTGGCTGGTGGCCATAGGCTTTTTCATGCAGTCGCTGGACGCGACCATTCTCAACACGGCCTTGCCGGCGATGGCGACCGAGCTGGGCGAGAGCCCGATGAAGATGCAGTCCGTCATCGTGGCCTATGCGCTGACCACGGCCATGCTGATCCCGGCCACGGGCTGGGTGGCCGACCGCTTTGGCACGCGGCGCGTCTACGGCTGGGCGATCGGCCTGTTTGTGCTGGGTTCGGTGCTGTGCGCGCTCTCGCCCAGCCTGCCGTTTCTGATCGCGGCACGCGTGGTGCAGGGCGTGGGCGGGGCCATGATGCTGCCCGTGGGGCGGCTGGCCGTGCTGCGCACCTATCCGCGTGGCGAGTTCATCCGCGCCATGAGCTTTATTGCCATTCCGGGTCAGGTCGGCCCGCTGCTGGGGCCTACCCTGGGCGGCTGGATGGTGGAGTACGCCAGCTGGCACTGGATCTTCTGGATCAATGTGCCCGTGGGCCTGATCGGCCTGTGGGCGACCTGGCGCTGGTTCCCGCGCAGCGCGCCCGTGGCCGTGCACCGCTTTGACGGCACGGGCTATGCCATGCTGGCCTTCGGCATGGTGGCGATTTCCATCGCGCTGGACGGCCTGTCCGGCATGGGGCTGGGCATGGCGCTGGTGGTGGTGCTCATGGTGTTCGGCCTGGCCAGCCTGGCCAGCTACTGGATGCATGCGCTGCGCGTGGATGAGCCGCTGTTCCCGCCAGGCCTGTTCAAGGTGCGCTCGCTGCGAGTGGGTCTGCTGGGCAATCTGTTCACCCGCTTCGGCAGCGGCGCCGCGCCGTTCCTGATCCCGCTGATGCTGCAGGTCGGCCTCAAGATGTCGCCCATGAACGCGGGTCTGATGATGCTGGCCACCGTCACCGGCAGCATGCTGGTCAAGCGCATTGCCGTGCGCACGGTGCAGCGCTTTGGCTACAAGCGCGTGCTGCAGGTCAACTCGGTGATGCTGGCGGTGATGCTGGCTTCCTTCGGGCTGGTGGTGCCGGGAACGCCGGTCTGGTTGCTTCTGGTGCAGCTGTTCATCTTCGGCGGCTTCAACTCCATGCAGTTCTCGGCCATGAATTCGGTCACGCTCAAGGATATGGAGGGCGAGTCTGCCAGCAGCGGCAACAGCCTGCTGTCCATGGTGCAGATGCTGGCCATGAGCATGGGCGTGGCCCTGGCCGGCGCCTTGCTGACGGGCTTCAGCGATATGTGGCCGGCGCACAGCGACGAGCGCATGCAGGCCATTCGCGCCACCTTTGTGACGGTGGCGCTGATGACGCTGGCGGCAACACTGGTGTTCAGCCAGCTCGATGCCGACGAGCCTGTGCGCCCGGCTCCGGATGGTGGCGACGCCTGAAAATTTGATAGCTTATAGCGATTGTCAATAAACGATTTCAGATAGTTTTATTTATGAAATTGTTTATTGGAAGGCGCTATTAGCTATTGATTAAGTAGCACGACTCGGCTCCCGCTTCCTGGGACTTACCCGTAGGGAGCCGGGTTTTGTACGGGTTCTCCCTTGATTTTGGTCACGGATATATGACGCGCTACATAGCCCCTATGAGCGCGTCTGTATGAGAAGCTGCCCCTGCAGGCGTAGCCTTCGATCTTGACGAATGCTGCGTTTGGAATGCATCTTGCATGCAGGCATTCAATCTCACCCAGTCCCACGATCATGAGCACCAGTCAGAACTCTCAACCGATACGCTTCTTCCACCGCGGCGAGGTGGTGGAAGTGCAAGGCCCGCACCCCACACGCTCCGTGCTCCAATGGCTGCGCGAGGATGCCCATTGCACCGGCACCAAGGAAGGCTGCAACGAAGGCGACTGCGGTGCCTGCACGGTAGTCATCGGCGAGCTGGCCGAAGCCGGCGATACCGAGGCCGTCAACGGCCTGCGCCTGCAGACCGTCAATGCCTGCATTCAGTTTCTGCCCAGCCTGCATGGCAAGGCCTTGTTCACGGTGGAAGACCTCAAGAGCCAGTGCGCGGGCAAGTCTGCCTGCGCCGGCAAGCCCGCAGGCCCGCAAAGCCTGCATCCGGTACAGCAGGCCATGGTGGAGTGCCATGGTTCGCAATGCGGCTTCTGCACGCCCGGCATCGTGATGACGCTGTGGTCGGCCTATGAGCATCACCAGCAGCAGGGCAGCGAGCCCACGCGTCAGCAGCTGGCCGACGAGCTCTCGGGAAATCTGTGCCGCTGCACGGGCTACCGCCCGATTCTCGATGCCGGTCAGCGCATGTTCGATCTGCCTGCCGTGCGTCTGGATACGGCGCCCGTGGTGGCTGCACTGCAAGGCCTGCAGGCCGGCAATGCAGGGCTGAACTATGCGGCGCCCCAGGGCCTGCGCACCGACTTCTTCCATGCTCCGCGCACGCTGGCGGATCTGGCCAGCCTGTGCGAGGCCAAGCCCAAGGCGCGCATCGTGGCAGGCTCCACCGATGTGGGGCTCTGGGTCAACAAGCAGTTCCGCGATCTGGGCGACATGATTTACGTCGGCGACGTGGCCGAGATGAAGCGCATCGAAGTGCGGCCCGACGCCGAGGGCGGCGAGCTGTATATCGGCGCCGGGGCTTCGCTGGAATCGGCCTGGAGCGCGCTGGTGCAGCGCTGGCCCAGTCTGACCGATGTCTGGCTGCGCTTTGCCTCCACGCCCATCCGCCACGCGGGGACCATGGGCGGCAATGTGGCCAACGGCTCGCCGATCGGCGATTCGCCGCCGGTGCTGATGGCGCTGGATGCCCAGATCGAGCTGCGCAAGGGCGAGCGTGTGCGCCGCATGCCGCTGACGGAGTTCTATCTGGACTATATGAAGAACCAGCTGGAGGCAGGCGAGTTCGTGCAGGCCCTGGCGGTGCCGCTGGCGGCCATGCAGCGCCAGGTGCGCGGCTACAAGATCAGCAAGCGCTTCGACTGCGATATCTCGGCCCTGTGCGCCGGCTTTGCCATCGAGCTCGATGGCGAGATCGTGCAATCCATCCGACTGGCGTTTGGCGGCATGGCCGCCACGGTCAAAAGAGCGGCGGCCGCCGAATCGGCCCTGCTGGGCAAGCCTTGGAGCCTTGAAAACGTGAAGGCCGCGCAGGCCGCACTGGCCCAGGATTTCAAGCCCATGAGCGATATGCGCGCCAGCGCCGATTACCGCCTCAAGGTGGCGCAGAACCTGATCCAGCGTCTGTGGCTGGAAACCCGCGCCGATCAGCCGCAGGGCACTGATGCAACCAGTGTCTGGAGCGTGATGCCCCATGTCGTTCCCGCCGCCGTGGAGCAAGGAGTCTGAAATGAACAACCCCCTCGAATTGACGAATGAGTTGGTGGCGGAAGCCTTTGCCGATTACCGCAAGAATCAGGCCTATCGCATCGACGAAGTGACCGAGGCCAAGGCTCACGATCAGGGCGCGCGCGTGGGTGTCAGCCGCAAGCATGAGTCCGCACACCTGCATGTGGCCGGCGAGGCCGCCTATATCGACGACCTGCCCGAGCTGGAAGGCACGCTGCATTGCGCCCTGGGCCTCTCTCCCGTGGCCCACGGCCGTTTGACGGCGCTGGCGCTGGAGGCTGTGCGTGCCATGCCCGAAGTGGTGGACGTGATCACGGCAGCCGACATCCCCGGTGTCAACGACTGCGGCTCCATCATTCATGACGACCCGATTCTGTGCGACGGTGAGATCCGCTATGTAGGCCAGCCCCTGTTCGCCGTGATTGCCCGCTCGCGGGATGCGGCAAGACGTGCGGCCGCCCTGGCCAAGGCTGCGGCCACCATCAGCGAGCTGGCGCCCGTGCTGACGCCGCGCAAGGCCCATGAGCTGGGGCAGTATGTGATGCCGCCCATGCACCTGGAGCGCAGCACCCGCGAAGGCGGCGCGCGCGCCGCCATGGATGCTGCGCCGCACCGCCTCAAGGGCTCCTTCGATGTGGGCGGGCAGGAGCAGTTCTATCTGGAAGGACAGATCAGCTACGCCACGCCCAAGGAAGACGGGGCCGTGCATATTCACTGCTCCACCCAGCATCCCAGCGAGATGCAGCATCTGGTGGCACATGCCCTGGGCGTGGCTTCGCACAGCGTGCATGTGGAATGCCGGCGCATGGGCGGCGGCTTCGGCGGCAAGGAATCGCAGTCGGCGCTGTTCGCCTGCGTGGCGGCCGTGGCGGCCACCCGGCTGCAAAAGCCGGTCAAGCTGCGCCTGGACCGCGACGACGACTTCATGATCACCGGTCGCCGTCACTGCTTCTGGTATGAGTACGAAGTGGGCTATGACGATGAAGGCCGCGTGCTGGGAGCCGAGATCTCCATGGTCTCGCGCGCCGGTCACTCTGCCGATCTGTCGGCGCCGGTGATGACGCGTGCGCTGTGCCATTTCGACAATACCTACTGGCTGCCCGATGTGCTCATGCACGGCTATATGGGCAAGACCAACACCCAGAGCAATACGGCTTTCCGTGGCTTTGGCGGACCTCAGGGCGCGATTGCCATCGAGAACATTCTGGATACGGTGGCCCGAAGCCTGGGGCGCGATCCGCTTGATGTGCGGCGCGTCAACTTCTACGGCAAGGGTGAGCGCAACATCACGCCCTATGAGCAGGTCGTGACTGATAACGTGATTCACGAGCTGGTGGCCGAGCTGGAGGAGTCCAGCGACTACCGTGCGCGCCGAGCGGCCGTGAATGCCTTCAACGCCGGCAGTGCCGTGCTCAAGCGCGGCCTGGCGCTGACGCCGCTGAAGTTCGGCATCTCCTTCAATGTGGCCCACTTCAACCAGGCCGGCGCACTGGTCCATATCTATACCGATGGCTCGATTCTCGTCAACCATGGCGGCACCGAAATGGGCCAGGGCCTGAACACCAAAGTGGCGCAGGTGGTGGCGCATGAGCTGGGCGTGGCCTTCGAGAATGTGCGCGTGACGGCCACCGATACGAGCAAGGTGGCCAACACCTCGGCCACGGCGGCCTCGACGGGGGCCGACCTCAACGGCAAGGCCGCACAGGATGCCGCACGCCAGCTGCGCGAGCGTCTGGCCGAATGCGCCGCGCGCCTGCATGGCGGCGATGCCCATGACGTGCGCTTTGCCAACAATGCGGTGCAGGTCAACGGCCAGAATGTGCCGTTTGCCGAGCTGGTGCGCGCCGCCTATCTGCAGCGTGTGCAGCTGTGGTCGGATGGCTTCTATGCGACGCCCGGTCTGCACTGGGACGGCAAGCGCATGAAGGGCCACCCCTTCTTCTACTTTGCCTATGGCGCGGCCGTCAGCGAAGTGGTCATCGATACGTTGACGGGGGAATGGAAGCTGTTGCGCGCCGATGTGCTGCATGACGTGGGCCGCTCGCTGAACCCGGCCGTCGATGTGGGCCAGGTGGAGGGTGCCTTCATTCAGGGCATGGGCTGGCTGACCACCGAAGAGCTGGTCTGGCATCCGCAAACCGGAAAGCTCACGACCCACGCGCCCAGTACCTACAAGATTCCTACTGCCAATGACTGCCCGCCGGTCTTCAATGTGCGCCTGTTCGAGGGTGACAACTATGAAGACTCCATCCACCGCAGCAAGGCCGTTGGCGAGCCGCCGCTGCTGCTGCCGTTCTCGGTGTTCTTCGCGATTCGCGATGCGGTGTCGGCCGCCGGAGAGCACCGCATGAACCCTCCACTGCAGGCGCCTGCCACGTCAGAAGCCATCCTGCGCGCAGTGGAAGCCGTTCAAGGGCACACTGGCTAGTTTTTCCTCACAGGTGTTGTCGCCTTGCGGGGCGGCAGCCATTTGAGTCATGGCTGTTTGCCGCGGGGCAAGGCCATGTGCTGCGCCGCTCATTTGGCGGCGCAGGACCGGGCGCGTTCCTCGCGTTGCGCCTCGCATGCAAAACAACACGGAGACTATGCAATGAACTGGACAGAGCGGATATTCAAACTCAGGGAGCACAACACCAATGTGCGCACGGAACTGGTCGCAGGGCTGACGACCTTTCTTTCAATGGCCTACATCATGTTCGTCAACCCCTCCATTCTGGGGGATGCGGGCATGCCAAAGGGCTCGGTCTTTGTCGCCACCTGCCTGATCGCAGCGCTGGGCTCGACCATCATGGCGCTGTATGCCAACTACCCGATTGCGCTGGCGCCGGGCATGGGGCTGAACGCCTATTTTGCCTACGTGGTGGTGCTCAAGATGGGCTATACGTGGGAGGCTGCCCTGGGTGCGGTGTTCGTCTCGGGATGTCTGTTCCTGATCTGCACGATGCTGGGCCTGCGTGAGCTCATCATCAAGGGCATACCGCAGTCCATACGTGTGTCCATCACCGTCGGGCTGGGACTGTTCCTGGCGCTGATCGCGCTCAAGACCGCCGGGGTGGTTGCTGCCGACCAGAACACCTATGTGACGCTGGGCGATCTGCACAAGCCCGAGGTCATCATGGCGCTGCTGGGCTTTTTGCTGATCGTGGTGCTGGACCGCCTCAAGGTGCCGGGCGCATTGCTGATCGGTATCCTGGCCGTGACCGTGGCCTCGTTCTTCTTTGGCGGCAACACCTTCCACGGCATCTTCTCGGCGCCTCCCTCCATCGAGCCCACCTTCATGAAGCTTGACATCAAGACGGCGCTGACCACGGGCTTTCTCAACGTGGTGCTGGTGTTCTTCCTGGTGGAGCTGTTTGACGCCACCGGCACGCTGATGGGCGTGGCGCGCCGCGCCGGCCTGCTGGTGCCTGAGCGCATGGGGCGTTTCAACCGCTCGCTGCTGGCCGATTCGGGCGCGATTTTCGTGGGCTCCATCCTGGGTACTTCCAGCACCACCGCCTATGTGGAAAGCGCTGCCGGTGTGCAGGCTGGCGGTCGTACGGGCCTGACGGCTCTTACGGTTGCCATGCTGTTCCTGGCCTGTCTGTTCATCGCGCCGCTGGCCGGTGTGGTGCCCGGCTATGCCACCGCACCTGCGCTGCTGTTCGTGGCCTGCCTGATGCTGCGTGATCTGACGGAAGTGCAGTGGGATGAAACCACCGAAGCCATACCGGCAGTCGTCACCGCGCTGATGATGCCTTTCACCTACTCCATCGCCAACGGTCTGGCCTTCGGCTTCATCACCTATGCCGTGCTCAAGCTGTTCACGGGCAAGGTCAAGGAGGTGCACTGGATCATGTGGGTGATTGCTGCCCTGTTCCTGTTCAAGTTCATCTACGTCGGCGGTCACTGAGTCTTCAGGCGCTGATCGAACCCGGCATGGCTCGAAGGAGCCAGCCGGGCAGGACATCCAAGATGCGAAAAAGCAGTCCGGCTACTGGTGGGGCGGGCTGCTTTTTTGCATTGCGAGCATCAGGCCTGCCGATGGCCTGTGCCTTGATGGGTAGACGCCCGGATGGTCAGTCATTTCCCCGGGCCTCAACAACATTGATTTCATGAGCATATTGCTGAATCAAAGCTTGTTGTGCGTTCGTGCGCCTGGCCTCGATGGACGCCTGCCGTCTTAAGTGCCTGACAGCACAGCGAAATCCATGTGCGTCCGCTGGACCGGCACCGGCGCTCGGATGAGTTGGTTGTTTCCAAATTTGAAATCAATATTTTTGAATCGATCGACGGCTCCCTAGCATCTGCCCCATTGCATTCATGGGAGATGAAAGTGGACAAGCGTCGATTTCTGCTGGCCGGGCCTTCATGGCTGGCAATGGCGGCAGCCGGCATCACCGGTGCTGCGCATGCTGCGGTGGACGCCAAGACCAGGCTGGTCGTCGCTGACCAGAGCGAGCTGATTCGCCATCTGCTGGATGCAAGCGGCGAACGCAAGAAGACCGGCTTTCAGCTGGAGCTGCCCAATTTTGCCGGCGGGCCGGCCATCTTCGAGGCCATCCGAGCCGGGGCGCTGGACATGGCTTATGTCGGTGACACGCCCCCCATTCAGGCGCGGGCCGCAGGCGTGAACCTGCCCATCATCGCGACTTTCACCCGGGCCAGAGCTGAATATCGTTTGCTCCAGCATGCCGGCGCGGGGGTGGAGCGCCTGAGTGATCTGCGTGGCAAGCGCGTGAGCTATGTGGAAGGCTCGGGGCGCCAGGTTTTTCTGATCGAGGCGCTGAATCGGGCGGGCCTGACGCTCAAGGATGTCACGCTGGTGCATCTGCGCGTGGCCGAGCTCAACGATGCCTTGCGCGCCCGGGCCGTGGATGTCGCCACCATTGCCGAGCCGCATGTCACGCGGCTGTCCAGGCAGATCGGTGCGCGTGTGGTGCCTGATCCACTGGAGCGTCAGCTGCTGCCTTCCACTTCCTATATCTATGCCCGTCCGGAGGTGCTGGCCGATCCGCAGAAGGCCGAGGCCATCCGCGAATTCCTGGCCTCCTTCGTGCGCGCGGGACGCTGGAGCAATACCCATCGCAAGGAATGGGAGCAGCATTACCTGCGCAACTTCCAGCGTCTCGATGCCGAGAGTGCGGCTGCCATCCAGGCTGCGCAGGCTCCGCTCGAGTTCCAGACCGCTGCACAGGCTCAGCCTCACCACCAGAAGCTCATCGACATCCTGCACAGCGCAGGCAGTCTGCCCCAGCGTCTGGATGCCAGGGACTCCTTTGTGGCGAGCTATGACGGCGTGATCGTCGCCAATCGCTGAGGAGTTGCCGTGATGACACCGATTCCTCTGGAAGCACGCTTGGCCGGCTGGCAGTCTCAGACTGGATCGCCGCTCGCCGCGCCACACCGCAAAGCCCCGGCGCTGGTGCCTGCCCGCCTGTCGCCCGGCATGCTGCTGGCCGGGCCGGCTCTGCTGCTGCTGGTATGGGAGGCGGCGGCGCGCCTGGGCTATCTCTCGCCCGAGACGCTGACCGCACCGTCGCAGGCCCTGCGCACAGGCTATGAAATGGCCCTCGACGGAAGCCTGCTGCCGCATCTGCTGGCTTCGGCCGGACGCGCCTACACAGGGCTGTTTCTGGGCATTGTGGTGGGCGTGCTGCTGGCGCTGGCCGCCGGGCTGAGCCGCACCGGCGAGGCCCTGATCGATGGGCTGGTGCAGATCAAGCGGGCCGTTCCCACGCTGGCGCTGATTCCGCTGGCCATCATCTGGCTGGGCATAGGCGAGGCGATGAAGGTCTTCCTTATCTTCACCGCCGTGCTGATTCCCATCTATATCAACACCCATGCAGCGCTGCGCAGCATAGACATCGGTCATGTGGAGCTGGCGCAGACGCTGGGACTGTCGCGTGCCGAGTTCATTCGCAAGGTGGCCCTGCCGGGAGCCTTGCCAGGCTTTTTTGTCGGCCTGCGCATGGCGGTCTCGCTGTGCTGGACGGCGCTGGTGGTGCTGGAGCTGATCAACACGCAGACCGGCATCGGTTACTTGATGAACCGTGCGCGCGACTGGGGGCAGACCGATGTGATCGTGGTGGGCATTCTGATCTACGCGCTGCTGGGTCTGCTCTCCGACGCCGCGGTGCGTCGTCTGGAGGCGCATGTGCTGTCCTACCGGAGGTCGCTGGGATCATGAACCGCCCATCATTGGCAGGTGCCGTGCACCTGCATGGCTTCAGCCGCAGCTTTCATGGCAAGCAGGTGCTCGACGACCTCGAACTTGATATTGCGCCGGGGCAGTTCGTGGCGCTGCTGGGAGAGTCGGGCTCCGGCAAGACCACGCTGTTGCGCGCATTGGCCGGTCTTGATCTGGAGGCTCGGAGTTCGGGGACGGCGGTTGCACATGGCAAGGTCTCCGTGCTGTTCCAGGACTCGCGCCTGCTGCCCTGGCTGACGGTGCTGGACAACCTGACGCTGGGCCTGGACGCGCAGGCTGCCCGGCCTGCCGCAGCTCAGTTGCTGCGCGAGGTGGGGCTGGAAGACAAGGCAGCGGCTTGGCCCGCCAGCTTGTCGGGCGGGCAAAAGCAGCGCGCGGCACTGGCTCGCTCCTTGCTGCGCGAGCCCCATGTGCTGCTGGCCGACGAGCCTTTTGGTGCCCTGGATGCCCTGACCCGCATGCGCATGCAGGGCCTGCTGCGGCGCATGGTGGAGCGCGTACGCCCGACGGTGATCCTGGTCACCCACGATGTGGACGAGTCCCTGCTGCTGGCAGACCGGATTCTGGTGCTCAGGGACGGAAAGATCGCCGAAGACCATGCGCTGGATCTGGCCCATCCGCGGCGCCCCGACCACCCCGCTTTCATGCAGCTGCGCGCGACCTTGCTGCGCAGTCTGGGTGTGGAAGCCGAATTTGCCTGAAAGAAGCTTGCCATGACGCGACAACTACACCTGAACCTGTTTCTGATGACGCGAGGCCACCATGAAGGTGCCTGGCGTCACCCCGGCGCCAATCCCAAGGCGCTGACCGATCTGCAACTGTATGTGGATGCTGCCCGCATTGCCGAGGCGGCCAAGTTCGATGCCGTGTTTCTGGCCGACGGGCTGGTCGGGCCCGACAGCGGGCAGATGGCCTCTTCGGGCCAGCTCGAGCCGCTGCTGCTGCTGGCGGCGCTGGCGCAGCATACCGAGCGTATCGGGCTGATCGGGACGGCTTCCACCACCTACAGCCTGCCCTATACGCTGGCGCGGCAGTTCGCCACGCTGGACCACCTGTCCAAGGGCCGGGCAGGATGGAATATCGTGACCTCCTGGCTGCCCCGGGCCGGCGAAAACTACGGACTGCAAGAGAACGTGGAGCATGCCGAGCGCTACCGCATCGCCGAGGAATTCGTGGCCGCAGTGGATGCGCTGTGGCGCAGCTTTCCGGGCGCTGCGGTGGTGGACGATGCCGCATCGGGTCAGTACCTGGACATCGGTCAGGTGCGCCCCGTCAACTATGCGGGCACGCATATCCGTACGCGCGGACCGCTGAATGTGCCGGGCAGCCCTCAGGGCCGTCCGGTGCTGGTGCAGGCCGGGCAGTCCGAAACCGGCCGGGCCTTTGCCGCGCAATGGGCCGAGGCCATTTTCACGGCGCATGGCAGCAAGGAGTCGGCGCAAGGCTTTTATGCCGATATCAAGGGACAGGCGAGGGCGCTGGGGCGCAGTGCCGAGGGCATCGTGATCCTGCCGGGCATCAGCGCCGCGATCGGCTCCACGGAGTACGAAGCCCGTCAGGTGTGGGAGGAGCTCGACAGCCTGACCAGCATCGACGTGGGGCTGGGGCGTCTGTCGGCCCGCTTTGGCGGCCATGATTTCAGCGGCCTGCCGCTGGACCGCCGCCTGACGCGCGACGACTTTCCGGACCCCGCGCAGGTGGAGGCTTCCAGGAGCCGCGCCATGGGCTATGTGGAGACCACGCTGCGCGACGGGCTCACACTGCGCCAGCTGCTCAAGCGACTGGCAGGGGCGCGCGGGCATCTGGCGATTGCCGGCACGCCCGAGCAGGTGGCGGACACGATCGAAGACTGGTTCCGCACTGGCGCCGCCGATGGCTTCAATGTGATGCCACCGGTGATCACGCAGCAGCTGGAGCTGTTTGCCAGCGAGGTCGTGCCCATCTTGCGCAAGCGCGGGCTGTTTCGCAGCGACTACCAGAGCAGCACGCTGCGCGGTCATTTCGGCTTGCCCGATCTGCCGGCCGTGCAGCACAAGGCGCAGGCGGATGCCGCAGTAGCGGCCTGAGCCTGCAGGCGGGCTGGTGTCTGCGCTTCAAGCGGGGTGGATGGCGCCCAGAATGCGCGGACCGCTGGCGCCCGTCACGCTGGCCAGATTGCCCGGCAGGCCCAGCAGGCATTGGCGTGCCAGCCAGGCAAAGGCGGCGGCTTCCACTTCCAGCGGGGGCAGGCCGTGCTCTGCCGTGGAACTCACCTTCACGCCCGGCAGCAGGGCGGCCAGGCGTTGCATCAGATAGGTGTTCAGTGCACCGCCGCCGCATACCAGCAGCTCGGTGCCGCCTCTGCCGAAACGCTGCACGGCATGGGCGCAGCTGGCGGCCGTGAATTCGGTCAGGGTCGCCTGTACATCGACCGCGGCGGCCTGCGCCGGATGCTGCTGCAGATGCCGCTGCAGCCAGTCGGCGTGAAACAGATCGCGCCCCGTGCTCTTGGGCGGCTCCTGGGCCAGATAGGGATCGCCCAGCATGGCGGCCAGCAGATCGGGCAGGACCTTGCCGCTGGCGGCCCACCGGCCGCTCTCGTCATAGCTCTTGCCGGTATGGCGCAGGCACCAGCCGTCCATCAGCGCATTGCCGGTGCCGGTATCGAAGCCCAGCACCGAGCCGTCGGCACCCAGCACGCTGAGATTGGCAATGCCGCCGATATTGAGCACCAGGGCTGTTTCCCCGGGCTTGCCAAACGCGCTTTGATGAAATGCCGGCACCAGCGGCGCACCCTGGCCACCCGCCGCCACATCGCGGCTGCGCAGGTCCGCGACGACGGTGATGCGGGTCAGCTCGGCCAGCAGGGCGGGACTGTTGAGCTGCAGCGTATAGCCCGTGCCATCGAACATCTGGGGGCGGTGGCGCACGGTTTGTCCGTGAGCACCTATGGCTGCGATCTGCCTGGCCTGGACGCCGGCTGCAGTCAGCAGTTGCTGCACCACCTGTGCATAGTGGCGCACCAGTGCATTGGCGGCCAGGGCGGCGCGATGCAGCTCGTCCTGGCCGCCAGCGGTGTTGAGGGCCAGCAACTCGGCGCGCAACGCCGCGTCGAAGCCGCAGCTGGCATGTTGCAGCACTCGCGTGCCCTGGCTGAAGTCCACAAGAACCCCGTCGACGCCGTCCAGCGATGTACCGGACATCAGGCCGATATAGAGGGAGCTTTGAGCGGCTTGTTCAATGGCATTGGGCATGGCAGATAAGACGGGTTGGCGTGCGGTTTACTATCTTAGCTGTAGCGGTTGCGGCTTTCCTGGCGGTCGCTGCAAACGATCCTGATGCGCCAATGAAAAAGGGCTGCAATTTGCAGCCCTCAGGTTGTTTCGCGGCAGTGGATCAGCGTACGCTGGCCACGGCGAACGACTGTGTGCCGGCGTTGAGTTCGATGCGCATCTGCGCTGCCTGCTGCTCGAAGGCCGGGCGGGCGGCCTTGGAGATGGGCTGGGCCGCATCGGTGATCTGGGCAATGGTCAGCGGGTCGCGCTGCTCGCCCTTGTCGCGGAACTCGAAGTGCAGGTGAGGGCCGGTGGCCCAGCCTGTCGAGCCCACGGCGCCGATGATGTCGCCCTGGTCCACGCGTTGACCGTGCTTGACGTCGATGCGGCTCAGGTGGGCGTACACGGTGGTGTGCTGGTTGGCGTGATCGACAAAGATCACATTGCCGTAACCGTTTTGTACGCCGGCAAAGGACACGACGCCGTCGCCCACGGTGCGCACCTTGGTGCCCGTGGGGGCAGCGAAGTCGGTGCCCAGATGAGCGCGCCAGGTTTTCTGGATGGGGTGGACGCGCATGGAAAAACCGCTGCTGATGCGCGAGAACTCCACGGGGTAGTTCAGATAGGCTTGGCGCAGGCTCTTGCCGTCCAGCGTGTAGTAGGCGCCTTTCTTGCCGGCTTCCTGGAACCACATGGCCTGATGCGATTTGCCATTGTTGTAGAACTCGGTGCTCAGCACGCGGCCGGCGCGCAGTGGCTCGCCGTCGGCTTCCAGCGATTCATAGACCACGGCAAAACGGTCGCCCTTGCGCAGGCCGCGGCGGAAGTCCAGCTCGCCCTGGAAGATGTCGGCCATCTGCATGGAGACACTGTCGGGAATGTCGGAGGCATCCGTGGCGGCAAAGAAGGAGGAGCGAATCACGCCACCCGCGAGGCGGGGGCTGGCCGTGAGCTTGCCGGTCTCGATCTTGGACTGCAGCTTGCCGTCCACGCGTTCCACGGTCAGGCGCTGAAAGCTGCCGTCTTCGCCAGGAGCCCAGCGCACGGTCAGCTGGCTCAGCTGCTGGTCGGGCGTGGTCTCCGCTGACACCAGTCGGCCGGCGCGGCCCAGCACGTTCTGGCGCACGGCTTCGTTGCTGCGCATGAAGGCTGCAGCCTGCGGGTCGGCAATGCCAAGGCGCTGCAGCAGCGACTCGGTGGTGTCGTTGCTGCGGGTGTATTCGGAGCGGTACAGGGAGAAGGACTGCAGATCCGTCAGATCGGCCAGATCCTGGCCGGCGGCCAGGGAGGTGACGGGTTCGGTCAGTGTGCGTACGGGGAGGTCGGCGGGGTCGGGGCCCAGGCTGGCCACTGCGAAGGCGCCGCTGCCACCGGTCAGCAAAACAGTCGCCAGCGCCGCCGTGGCGCGCTTGGGGTGTTTTTGCAGAGCCGATGTCAGCCGCGCAAGCAGAGCACCGCCGGCATTTTTCAAGCCAGTCATCAAAACATCAAATCCTTGGGAAAGCGTGTCGGTGGAGTTGGTATTTGTTACGACTGACACGTCTCCAGCAGCTCTACCGTGCCATAAGTCCATCCAAAGAGGTCTTTATGAGGGAGCAGTCTAGAATTGACCGTAACACCAAACCTCCAAGTATATCGGCCGCGTCCTACCTCGCCTGCCGAAAAACCCTTATGAATCAATCTGCTGTTACAAGTTTTCCCGTGACCGACAGAGTGAACCAGGCGCTGGAAGTCACTCTGCGTGGAGTCGATGAGCTGCTGCCCAAGGACGAGTGGGTCCAGAAGCTGGCCAGGTCCGAAGCCACCGGCGTGCCCCTGCGCATCAAGCTGGGTCTGGATCCGACAGCTCCCGACATTCACCTGGGCCATACCGTGGTGCTCAACAAGATGCGCCAGCTGCAGGATCTGGGCCATCAGGTGATCTTCCTGATCGGCGACTTCACCACGCTGATCGGCGACCCTTCGGGCCGCAACTCCACGCGCCCGCCGCTGACGGCCGAGCAGATCAAGGTGAACGCCGAGACCTATTACACCCAGGCCGCCAAGGTGCTGGACCCGGCCAGGACCGAGGTGCGCTACAACAGCGAGTGGTGCGACCAGCTGGGCGCGCGCGGCATGATCCAGCTGTCGGCCAAGTACACGGTGGCGCGCATGATGGAGCGCAACGACTTCCATACGCGTTTCACCGACGGCAGCTCCATCAGCCTGCACGAGTTTCTCTACCCGCTGCTGCAGGGCTATGACTCGGTGGCGCTCAAGTCCGACCTGGAGCTGGGCGGCACCGATCAGAAGTTCAACCTGATGATGGGCAGGCATCTGCAGGCTGAGTACGGTCAGGAGCAGCAGTGTGTGCTCACAATGCCGCTGTTGGTGGGCCTGGACGGCGTGCACAAGATGTCCAAGTCCAAGAACAACTACATCGGCATCACCGAGGACGCCAACACCATGTTCGCCAAGGTGCTGTCGATCTCGGACGAGCTGATGTGGGACTGGTACACGCTGCTGTCCTTCAAGAGCCTGGCCGAGATCGCCGCGCTCAGGGCCGAGATCGAGGCCGGCGGCAACCCCAAGCATGCCAAGGTGGCTCTGGCCAAGGAGATCACCGCGCGCTTTCACAGTGCCGAAGCCGCCGATGCGGCCGAGCAGGATTTCATCAATCGCTCCAAGGGCGGCATCCCCGATGACATCCCTGAAATCAGCCTGCCCGGCGCTCCGCTGGGCATCGGTGCGCTGGTCAAGCAGGCCAATCTGGCTGCATCGACCGGCGAAGCCAACCGTCTGATCGATGGCGGAGGTGTGCGCGTTGACGGCAACGTCATCAGCGACCGCGCACTGAAGCTGGATGCCGGCACTTTTGTGCTGCAGGTGGGCAAGCGCAAGTTTGCACGCGTCACGCTGAGCTGAGCGCCCAGGGGCGCCTCGCCTCGTTCGCCTCTTTTGTGCTGAGCGCCACAGGGCAAGACTTTTGCCGCTGTGGCGTGGCCCAAAGTGGGGGTAGTAAAAATGAGAGCTGTTTACGCTTGATACATCTACGTTTCAAATCACTTTGTATTTGAAATCATTGCAGATCATGCGTGAGTAGCTCTCTTTTTTATTGAGCCTGCTGGCTCGCACCCTGCATGGCGTTGCGGGTCTGCAGGGCTTCGTTCATCAGCCACTGACAGAAGGCCTGCACTTCGGGCCGCTCGCTGCTGCGCGGGCCTTGCAGCAGCCAGTACGACAGCGGCGATGCCAGGCGATGCTCTGGCAATACCTCGATCAAGGTGCCGGCCGCCAGCGCATCGGCCACCAGCGGCAGGCGCGCGATGGCCAGGCCCTGGCCGGCCAGCGCGGCCTGCACGATCTGGTGGGCGTAGTTGAAGTACAGCCAGCGCGGCGGCTGCAACTGGTCGCAGCCGTTGGCGGCAAACCAGCGCTGCCAGCTCAGCCACTCCAGCTGGGGCATGCGGTGCACGTCGCCGGTTTCAATCAAGGTGTAGCGGGCCGCATCGGCGGGGCTGCGCACGGCGGGGCCGCTTCTGAGCAGGGCAGGGCTTGCGACCAGCACCAGCTCTTCGCCAAACAGGGCCTTTGCCGCGGCATCGGAGACTCCGGCGCTGTAGCGTATGGCCAGGTCCACATCGGTGGTATCCAGATCCACCACGGCGTCGCCCGTGTCTATGCGAATGTCGATATCGGGATAGGCGCGCTGGAAAGCCTCCAGGCGCGGAATCAGCCACATGGCGGCAAAGCTGGCCCAGGTGGTGATGGCCACGCTCTTGCGGCCCACGGTCTGGCGGATCTGGCGCACGGTGGCGTCGATCGACTCCAATGCAGGTTGCACGGCATGCAGCAGCTGGGCACCGGCACCCGTCAGCTCCACGGCGCGCGAATGGCGCAGGAACAGCGGGATGCCCACCTCGTCTTCCAGCGACTGGATCTGGCGGCTGACGGCAGACTGGGTCAGTGCCAGCTCGTCGGCTGCGGCACGAAAGTTCAGGTGTCGGGCTACGGCCACAAAGGCGCGCAGATGGCCGGCGCCGACGGCGCGGGTGCGAAGCAGCGGAGTGGGGCTGGTGGTTGCATGAGGCATGGCAGGCAAAGCATAAGGCGTTTGCGGCCACTGTTGCCTGCGCTTGCAGTTGCCGAGCACGGCTATGGGTCGATAATCAGGCGGTTTTCATCCCACAAATCAATATGACTGCACCTCTGGACATTGTCGTCATGGCTGCCGGCAAAGGCACCCGCATGAAAAGCCGCCATCCCAAGGTGCTGCAAAAGCTGGCTGGTCGCGCCCTGTTGCAGCATGTGCTGGATACCGCTGCTCAGCTCAAGGCTCGCTCGGCCGTGGTGGTGACGGGCCATGGTGCTGCGGAAGTGGAAGCGGCCATCGCCGCTGCCAATGGCGCGAGTGGCGCCCATGGTGCAATGGACCTGAAGTTTGTGCGCCAGGAGCCCCAGCTGGGCACCGGCCATGCCGTGCAGCAGGCCGTGCCTGCGCTCAAGGACGATGGCCTGGTCGTGGTGCTGTCGGGTGATGTGCCGCTGACCCAGGCCGACACGCTGCAAGGTCTGCTCGATGCTGCGGGCAGCGACAAGATGGCGCTGCTGACCGTGACCATGGCCGATCCCACGGGCTACGGCCGCATCGTGCGAAACGATGCCGGCACGGTGCAGCGCATCGTCGAGCAAAAGGATGCCAGTGAAGCCGAGCGCGCCATCACCGAGATCTACAGCGGCATCATGGCCGTGCCCGCCAGGCATCTGACGGCATGGCTGGCCAAGCTCGACAACAACAATGCCCAGGGCGAGTACTACCTGACCGATATCGTCGCCATGGCCGTGGCCGACGGCGTGCCCGTGGTGGGCCACCGCATCGCCGATGCGCTGCAGGTGGCGGGCGTCAACAGTCCGCTGCAACTGGCAGAGCTGGAGCGGGCTCACCAGCTGCGCCAGGCGCGTGGGCTGATGGAGCAGGGCGTGCGCATGGCCGATCCTGCGCGCTTCGACCTGCGTGACGATGCTCGCGGCACCAAGGCCAGCCTGAGCTGCGGCCAGGATGTGGAAATCGACGTGAACTGCATCTTTGCCGGCAAGGTGACGATTGGTGCCGGCGCCAGGATCGGCGCCAACTGCCACCTCAGCAATGTGAGCATTGCCGACGATGCCGTGATCCACCCCTTCACCCACATCGATGGCGAGAAGGCCGGTGTGGAAGTGGGCCAGGGCGCGCTGGTCGGCCCGTTTGCCCGCCTGCGCCCCGGCGCCAGGCTGGGCCGCGAAGTGCATATCGGCAACTTCGTGGAAGTGAAGAACTCCGTCCTGGCCGACGGTGCCAAGGCCAATCACCTGGCCTATCTGGGCGATGCCACGGTGGGCGAGCGCGTGAACTATGGTGCAGGCAGCATCACCGCCAACTATGACGGTGTGAACAAGCACCGCACCGTGATCGAGGCCGATGTGCATATCGGCAGCAACTGCGTGCTGGTGGCTCCCGTGACGATTGCCGCCGGCGGCACGGTGGGCGGTGGCTCCACCGTGACCAAGAACACCGAGGCAGGAGCGTTGACGGTAGGACGCGGCAGGCAGGTCAGCATCCGCAACTGGAAGCGCCCCGAGAAGCTGCCCAAAGCCTGATGGAACCCATGCAGCCAGTGGTTGAAAGCAAGGTGCCTCGGACTTTGGACGAGGCGCTGGCGCTGCTTGCGAGGCGCGAGGCCGAGCTGGCTGCCTTGCGCTCGGCCCAGCAGGAATGGGTGCATGCGGTTTCGCATGATCTGCGGGCCCCGCTGCGCCATCTGCTGGCTTTCAACCCGTTGATTGCGGAATTGCTGCAGTCCCCCAGCCCTGGTGTCGAGGACCTGGAAGAGGCGCGCAGCTTTTTGCAGACCATGGACCAGTCCGCCCAGCGCATGGCGGCCATGTTCGACGGTTTGCTGCAGCTGGCACGGGCCCAGCGCCATGTGCTGCAGCCGCAGCCCGTGGACTTGCAGGCCTTGCTGCTCGGTATTGGGCAGCGTTTGCAGGCGGACTCGCAAGGCCGAAGCATCGAGTGGTGTCTGCCTGCTGCAGCGCCCATGTTGCTGGCAGATCCTCATCTGCTGGAGCAGGCTTTGAGCGCAGCTCTCGCCAATGCCGTCAAGTTCACGCGCGCCATGCCGCTGGCACGCATTCAGGTCGATGTGCAGCGTGACGGGCAAGGCGGTTGCTGCGTCTCGGTGACGGACAACGGAGTCGGCTTCGAGCAGGCGCGCGCGGGCAAGCTGTTTGGCGTCTTTCAGCGCATGCATCGCGAAGCCGAGTTCGAGGGTCTGGGCATCGGCCTGGCGCTGGTGCGCGACGTCTGTCGTCGCCATGGCGGCGAGGCGGAAATCCAGGCTCAGCTCAATGCGGGATGCCAGTTGCAGATGCACTGGCCCACCTGCCTGCCCTGAGTGGTCAGACCACGTCGCGGTCCAGGCTTTCCTGTCCGGAACTCGCCGGGCTGATTCGCGTGGATTCCGGTCGCATGGGCATGGTCGAGGGACTGTGCTGCCGCTCGGGTTGCTGCGTGGCATCCATCACCTGGTCGCGCCCGCCGCTCTTGGCGCTGTAGAGCGCGCTGTCGGCCGCTTTGATCCATTCGGTCACCGAGCCAAAACTGTCATCGGCTGCGGCAACGCCGATGCTTGCGCTGATGTGCAGCTGTGGATATTCGCGAATGCGTATCTGCGCAATTTTTTCGCAAATACGCATGGCGACCGAATATGCCTCCTTGGCCGTGGTGTGTTTGCAAAGCACGGTGAATTCATCGCCGCCGTAGCGCCCTGCAATATCGTTGCTGCGCAGGCTGTTTCTAATCGCCAGCCCGATCATTTTCAAAACTTCGTCGCCCACAATATGGCCGTACAGATCATTCACGCTTTTGAAACGGTCAATGTCAATCACCAGCAGGCAGGTCTGCTCCTTGACGGTGCGGTGCTGGTGCAGCGCGGCACGGGCTTTTTTCCACCAGTAATCGCGGCTGTATACCGTGGTCAGCGGATCAATGCGCCCCAGTAACTTGAGCTGCAGGTTCTGCCTGGCCAGAGTCTTGAGCATTCGGCTGTTGGACCAGCTTGCATAGGCGCTGTGCAAAATGATCAGCGGCAGCAGGCTGAGCTGCACCGCCAGTGGTGCGTCCCATTGCGGGGTGGGCGTTATGGCGATGCTCATGAACAGCATGCCGCACAGCAGCGCGATCAAGGAAGGCAGCCAGCGGCGCTTCAAACCGGTATAGAAGCGGTCGGCCACGCCGATGGCCAGAATGCAGATGCTGGGCAGCAGGCTCCAGTGCATCAGAGAAATCCAGCAGCCGACGATCAGCGCATCTATCAGAGAATTGAAATACTCCGCATGGAACTGATCCTGTTGCCGGCTTGAATGCAAAAAAGCAATATGCGGCCATAGCAGCGCACTGACCGCCGTGAATGCCCACCAGGCGAGATTGGTCGGGAGATATGACAGGCTTGCAGCCACCACTGCTCCGCCCAGTGCCATATAAGAGGCGCGCAGAGGGTAGGTCCGGCGGTGAATATCTCGATGCAAGGGCATCTGGTGGAATTGGCTTAAGTCAAGGTTGCGAGAATAATCTAATTAATACAATTTGTATCAATTATTGAGGAGCTTGCGCGGCATCCGCACCACACATGGCAGCTCAAAAATAAAGGCGTGCAAGTCACTAGTGATTGGGGACGGGCAAGGGCAGTGCGGTAGTGAATTTGGCCCGCTTGATGCTGAAGAAGGCTTTGACATTGCGCACATTGGCATCCTGCGTGAACAGCTTCTGGCTCAATGCCAGGTAGGCTGGCATATCGATGCTGGCAATGACGAGGATGAAGTCGGGGCCGGGAGAGACGCGCCAGCATTGCTGCACGCCGGGCTCGGCCACGGCCTTGTGCTCGAATTGCAGCAGTGAGCTGCTGTCCTGCCGGTCCAGCGAGACTTCCACAATGGCCTGCAGGCCATGACCGGTGAGGCGGGCGATGTGTTCGCTGCTGAGGATGGCGACCTGTTTCTCAATCAGGCCCAGCTCCTGCAGGCGCTTGACCCGGCGCAGGCAGGTAGGGGCAGACAGGTCGAGATGCCGGGCCAGGGCCTGGTTGCTCAGGCTGGCATCCAGCTGCAATTGCCGTAGCAGTTGCAAGTCGATGTCGTCCAGGTTGATGGAATTTTCATTCATTTAAATGAATTTTATTGAATAAATATTCAATATTATGATTTGATGAAATTTTCAGTCATTACGTTGTTCTTATTGATTGAAAATTTCTTATCGCAACCGTTAGCATGCTCGCTCAAACAACCTAAGGTGTACCTCTATGTGTGGCATTGTTGCTGCGGTGTCTCATCGCAATATCGTTCCGGTTCTGGTCCAGGGTCTGCAGCGACTTGAGTATCGCGGTTATGACTCCTGTGGTGTGGCTGTACAGGCAGCAGATGCCAATGGCTTGAGCCAGGGCTTGCAGCGTGCGCGCTCCACAGCCCGCGTGGCCGAGCTGATGGAGCAGGTCAAGACCGAGCATGTGGAAGGTTTCACCGGCATTGCCCATACCCGCTGGGCGACTCACGGCGAGCCTGCGGTGCGCAATGCCCACCCCCACTTCAGCCATGGCCCCGGCATCTCGCCCGTGGCCGATGCCGATGCGCCGGCACGGGTGGCACTGGTGCACAACGGCATCATCGAGAACTACGAAGCCCTGCGTGCCGAGTTGCAGGCCAAGGGCTATGTATTTGCCAGCCAGACCGACACCGAGGTCATTGCCCATCTGGTGGACAGCCTCTACAACGGGGATCTTTTCGAAGCGGTGCAGGCCGCCACGGCTCGCCTGCATGGCGCCTATGCGATTGGCGTGATGCACCGGGATGAGCCTCGCCGTGTGGTGGGTGCTCGTGCCGGCTCGCCGCTGATTCTGGGTGTGGGCAAGGACGGCGCAGAACACTTCCTGGCCAGCGATGCAATGGCGCTGGCGGGTGTGACCGACCAGATCGTGTACCTGGAAGAGGGCGATCTGATCGATCTGCAGCCGGGACGCTACTGGGTCATCAGCAAGAGCGGCGAGCGCCTGACAGAGCAGCAGCGGCCGGTCAGAACCGTGATGGCACACAGCGGCGCAGCCGAACTGGGCCCTTATCGCCACTATATGCAGAAGGAAATCTTCGAGCAGCCGCGCGCTTTGGGCGATACGCTGGAAGGCCTCAAGAACATTGCCCCCGAGCTGTTTGACGGGGTCACTTCGGAAGGCAAGACCGGCGCGGCGGCCTGGCGAGTATTCAAGGAGATTGACCGGGTCCTGATTCTGGCCTGCGGCACCAGCTATTACAGCGGCTGCACGGCCAAGTACTGGATAGAGGCGATTGCCGGTATTCCCTGCAATGTGGAAGTGGCCAGCGAGTACCGCTACCGCACCAGCGTGCCCGATCCCAAGACGCTGATCGTGACCATCAGCCAGTCGGGCGAGACGGCCGACACGCTGGCGGCCCTGCGCCATGCCCAGAGCCTGGGCATGAAGCACAGCCTGACCATCTGCAATGTGGCCACCAGCGCCATGGTGCGCGAGTGCGAGCTGGCCTATATCACGCGCGCCGGCGTGGAAATCGGCGTGGCATCGACCAAGGCCTTCACGACACAGCTTGCAGGTCTGTTCCTGCTGACGCTGGCGCTGGCTCAGTCCAAGGGTCGTCTCACCGAAGAGAAGGAGCAGCAATATCTGACTGCCATGCGCCACCTTCCCGTTGCACTGCAATCCGTGCTGGCGCTGGAGCCGCAAATCATCAGCTGGGCTGAAGACTTCGCCAAAAAGGAAAATGCGCTGTTCCTGGGTCGCGGCATTCACTACCCCATTGCACTGGAAGGTGCGCTCAAGCTCAAGGAAATCAGCTACATCCACGCCGAGGCCTATCCCGCCGGTGAGCTCAAGCATGGCCCGCTGGCACTGGTGGACAGCCAGATGCCTGTGGTCACCGTGGCGCCCAACGACGAACTGCTGGAAAAGCTCAAGAGCAATATGCAGGAAGTGCGTGCCCGCGGCGGTGTTCTCTATGTGCTGGCCGATGCCAAGACCAATATCGAAAGCAGCGAAGGCATGCATGTGATTCGCATGCCCGAGAACTATGGTGCCCTGAGCCCCATCCTGCACGTGGTGCCGCTGCAGCTGCTGGCCTATCACACGGCGGTGGCACGCGGCACCGATGTGGACAAGCCGCGCAACCTGGCCAAGTCGGTCACGGTGGAATAAGCCTATTGCTTCGTGCCACAAAAAAGCGCTCCAAGGGAGCGCTTTTTGGTTTGGGCGTGGCAGGTGGATGGCTGGCTTCAGCGCTGGCTAGACTCCTGCTGCCTTGAAGACCCGGCGCAGTACCTGCATGGGCAGAAATTTAACGCGGCGGCGTTTGAGTTCATGTCGGTAGAGGCGCTCCCTCTCAATGAAGTTGATTTTTTCTTTCATTGCGATGTGTCTGGATGGCTAACCCAACTAATCTAACAGCGTAGTGTGCATTTTTCGTAACACCCTGTCAGAGGGATTCGGCATCCACATTCCGGCGCTGAAGCCTGCATGTTCTGGCATGCATGCAGCCATCCTGGCGCACCTATGACAAACGCCCCTTTCGGGGCGTTTGTGCACAACGATATTGCTTACATATTATTGGGCAGCACGGTCACGATCTGCGGGAAGAACCACAGGATGACCAGTGCCAGCACCATCAGCAGGAAGTATGGTGCGCAGACGCGGGCCAGATAGGTGATCTGCTTGCCCGTCATGCCCTGGAGCACGAACAGGTTGAAGCCCACCGGTGGCGTGATCTGGGCGGTCTCCACAGTGATCACGAGGAAGATGCCGAACCACAGGGGGTCGATGCCTGCGGCCTGGATGATGGGCAGAACCACGCTGGAGGTCAGCACAATGGTGGAGATGCCGTCCAGAAAGCAGCCGATGAGAATGTAGAACAGGCCCAGCACCGCAATCAGCATGGCAGGCGACAGGTTCAGGCTGCCCACGTATTCGGCCAGCTGGCGTGGCAGACCGATATAGCCCATGGACAAGGTCATGAAGGCTGCACCGGCGAGGATCAGCGCAATCATGCAGTACAGACGGGTGGCGCCGAACAGCGATTCCCTGAAGTTTTTCCAGGTCAGAGCTCCTTGCAGGGCCGACAGAATCAGTGCTCCCATCACGCCTATGCCGGCCGCTTCGGTCGCCGTGGCAATGCCGCTGTAGATGCTGGCAATCACGCCCGAGATCAGCAGTACGACGGGGATCAGGTGGCGCGACTCGTAGACTTTTTGCCTGAAGCTCATGGAGTTGTCGGCCTTGGGCACCTTGTCCGGGTTCATCAAGGCCCAGACCACGATCCAGCCGCTGAACATCAGGGCCAGCATGATGCCTGGCAGCACGCCCGCCATGAAGAGCTTGGAGATCGACAGCTCGGCCGACACGCCATAGACGATCAAGATAATGGAGGGCGGGATCAGCAGACCCAGTGTGGCGGGGCCGCCCAGCGAGCCGATCACCATGTTCTCGGGATAGCCGCGTTTGCGCAGCTCGGGCACATTCATCTTGCCCACGGTGGCGCAGGTGGCGGCCGAGGAGCCGGACACTGCCGCAAAAATCGTGCAGCCGATGACATTGGTGTGCAGCAGGCGGCCCGGCAGCGCATTGACCCAGGGTGCCAGACCGCGAAACATGCTCTCGGACAGATTGGTGCGGTAGAGAATCTCGCCCATCCAGACAAACAGCGGCAGAGCCGTCAAGGTCCAGCTGCTGGCCGAGCCCCAGATGGTCATGGCCATGGCATCGCCCGCAGCGCGCGCGGTGAAGAACTCCATGCCGAACCAGGCTACGCCTGCCAGCGTCAGTCCGACCCAGACACCGCCGCCAAGCAGGATCAGCAGCACCACAATCAGTGCAATGCTTGCGGTGATTTCATTCATGAGGGGTTCCCTCCTTCTCTACCGCCTTGCGTTTGCCCAGCAGCTCCAGCACCAGCTCGTCGCAGAACGCGATGAAGAAAACAATCGTTCCCAGAGCCATGAAAATCTGCGGAATCCACAGCGGTGTGGCGTCTATGCCCACGGAGATGTCTTCGATCTCCCAGGACTGCCACACCAGACGCGCGGAATAGAAAGCCAGAAAGGCCGAAAGAATGGTGGCGACGCCAAGGGCGGTCAATTCCAGCGCCTTGTAGGCCTTGCCCTTGAGCGCGCCCAGAAGCAGGGTGACGCGGATATGTTCACCTTTCTTCAAGGTGCTGGCCAGGGCCATGAAGCCGGCGCCCGCCATGGCGTAGCCTGCGTAGGCATCGGTGCCCGGGGCACTGAAGCCAAAGAGTCGGCTGGTGATGGTCAGCAGCACCATCGCCAGCACGCCGATCATGGCGATGCCTGCAAGCCAGGCACTGCCTTCATATAAACCATTGAGTAACTTGCGCATGCTTGTCTTCCTGAACGGATGAGGCCATCCGCCGCCAGCCCGATGCCGGAACTGGACGGGCGGACGCGACCTGCGCCTTACTTGCCAGCCTTGTAGCCGTCGAGAATGGCCTGGCCGTCAGCACCGGCCTTGTCCGTCCATTCCTTGATCACGGTCGCACCGATCTTGCCCAGGTCGGCCTTGAGCTGGGCGGAGGGCTGCTCGACCTGCATGCCGCCTTGCTTGAGGGCGGCTATCGAGCGCGCATCCACTTCCCTGGACTCTTTCCAGCCGCGCTGCTCGGCGGCAGCAGCGGCCTTGAGCACGGCTTCCTGCGTGCTCTTGTCCAGTGCGCCAAAGGCTTTCTTGCTCACGGTCACGGCATTCTTGGGAATCCAGGCCTGCACGTTGTAGTAGTACTTCAGGCTTTCAAACAGCTTGTTGTCGGCGCCGGTCGCGCTGGAAGTGATCAGGCCATCCACCACGCCGGTAGCCAGAGCCTGGGACAGCTCTGCCTCCTGCACGGTCACGGGCTGGGCGCCGATCAGCTCGCCAATGCGGGCCGTGGTCGGCGAGTAGACGCGCCACTTCATGCCCTTGAGATCGGCTGCGGAGCTGACGGGCTTTTTGGTGTAGATGCCCTGGGGCGGCCAGGCCACGGAATACAGCAGCACCTGCCCCTGCTTGTCCAGCAGCTTTTGCAGCGCGGGTTTCTGAGCCTGGTAGAGCTTGTAGGCATCCTCATAGTTGCTCACCAGGAACGGGAGTCCGTCGGTGCCGAAGATCTGCGACTCGTTCTGAAAGCTCACCAGAAAGAACTCGCCCATCTGTGCATTGCCGGTTTGCACGGCACGCTTGATTTCGGGCATCTTGAACAGCGATGCACCAAAGTGCGGCGTGATCTTGAGCTTGCCGCCCGTGGCGGCATCCACATCCTTCACAAACAGTTCGTTGTTCTTGGAGTGAAAGTTTCCAGGCCCGTATGCGGTGGCGAAATCCCACTTGGTTTGTGCCATGGCATGACCGGCAATGCCGATGCCGGCGAGCAAGGTGGCGGTGGCGCAGAAAAGGCGACGCTTCATGAAAACTCCTTGGATAAGAGATGCGGACGAATGAACTCAGGCAAGAGTTGTGCCAAAAGTAGCATTTGTCTCAACAAACATCCATGAGGGATTTCAACGAGTTTTTATAAAGCGTAGGGCGTTTTCTTTCTTGTCTCCATTGAGTTGGTTGTGATTGTTGAACAAAAAATTTCAGGGAGCCTTGATGCCCGCCTCTGCCAGACGCCGGGCATAGGCGGCCAGAATGATGCGCTCCGAGTGCACCAGATAGGCACTGAGTTCCTGCGCCGCCTCTGCGGGCCTGCCGGCTTCGAAGATCTGCAGGATCTTCAGGTTCATGCCTACATAGGGGGCATGCAGGAAATGCGGGTCGCGCAGCAGGCCGAAGGCCAGGCGCAGCTCCGCCAGCAGATGCGAGAACATCTCGTTGAGGCGTTCGCTGTCGGCCAGGGCCACGATGGCTTTGTGAAACGCCATATTGGCGGTGCCCACCTCGGACCAGTCTTCGGCCTCGCTGTGTCGCTGGCCGCTTTCCACGGCCTCGCGCATCCGCGTCAGCGCCGGGTGCATGGGGTAAGCCTGTGCAAGGGCCTGGCACTCGATCATGCGCCGCACGCGATAGATGTCGATGATGGAGGCCATGCTGGGCACGGCCACCGATACGCCCTTGTTGGGCTCGTGTACCAGCAGACCTTCCTTGGTCAGCATGCGGAACACCTCGCGCAAGGTGTTGCGCGAAATATCCAGCGCTTCGCTGAGTGCCGCTTCGGACAGTCGCTGGCCCGGGCTCAGCACGCCCTTGACCAGCTGGCTGCGTATTTCTTCGGCGATGCGTTCGGTCAGGTTCTGAACCTCTGCGGCGACTTTCATGGCGTTCCCTTTTGGCTGTCGCCAGAGTGTAGCCATCGTTCTGTTGGCTCAGAGAAATCCAAAAGAGTGGCGCGACCTAGGGTTTGCTCTATTACAAAGTCTATTTGTTCTGCAAACAATTTCATTTGTGGAATCAATCTAAATGGATTGTTCAACAATTTGGGGAATGAAGCAGGTCTGAAACAGAGCTGCCCAGCCTTCCTCAAAAGAGCTGGGCGGGGTTGCCGATAGCGTTCCCGTCTTTGGTAGAGCCCGCCGCGCAGCGGATCAGGGCGTGATTTCCGGAGGCTTCCATGCCTGTAGACGTAAACCTGTGGCCGCTGATCGGCGTGCTCATCATCATTGCCGGCTTCGCGCTGCGCTTTAACCCCATGCTGGTGGTCATCGTGACCGCCATCGGTACAGCCTTTGCCGCGGGCTTTCCGCTGGACAAGGTTCTGGCCGCCATCGGGACCGGCTTCATCAAGACCCGCAACCTGCCGCTCATCATCTTGCTGCCGCTGGCCGTGATCGGCCTGCTGGAGCGCCATGGCCTGCGTCAGCACGCGCAGAACTGGATCAGCTCCATCAAGTCGGCCACAGCCGGCCGTCTGCTGATCGTCTACCTGGCAGCGCGTCAGCTCACGGCAGCCATCGGCCTGACCAGCCTCGGCGGGCATCCCCAGATGGTGCGTCCGCTGCTGGCCCCCATGGCCGAAGGCGCGACGGAAAACCGCTACGGCAAGCTGTCGGGCAAGGTGCGCGAGAAGCTGCGTGCCATGTCGGCTGCCACGGACAACGTGGGTCTGTTCTTTGGTGAGGACATCTTCGTGGCCTTCGGTGCGATCGTGCTGATGACCACCTTCCTGAAGGAGGCGGGCATCGAGGTCGAGCCGATCCATGTCGCGCTGTGGGGCATTCCCACGGCCATCTCGGCATTTGCCATCCATGCCTTGCGCCTGCATCGCCTGGACAAGCAACTGGCGCGTGAAATTGCTGCGGAAAAGAAAGTTGCCCAGGGAGAACAGGCATGACCATCACCATTCAATACCTGTACTACCTCGTCGGCCTGGTGCTGGCGGTGACGGCCGTGATGACGCTGCGCGACGGCAGCAACCCGCGCCGTTTCTCGGCGGGCCTGTTCTGGGCGCTGTACGCGCTGGTGTTCCTCGTCGGTGATCTGCTGCCGCCCGTATGGGTGGGAGCGGTCGCGGTCGTCATGGCCCTGATTGCCGGCTTCGGCGGCGTGATGGGCGGCAAGCACCAGCCGCGCACCGATGCGCAGTACCTGGAAAGCGCCAAGCGCCTGGGCAACAAGCTGTTCGTGCCGGCGCTGGCCATCCCGCTGATCACCATGGTAGGCACGCTGTCTGCCAAGCATCTGGTCTTTGGCGGCACTCCCCTGATCGACCCCAAGAACAGCACGCTGGTCAGTCTGGGCATCGGCTGCGTGATCGCGCTGGTGCTGGCCTGCAAGATGACACGCGAGACCCCCGTGCAGGGCCTGCGCGAGTCGCGCCGCCTGATCGACGCACTGGGCTGGGCCCTGGTACTGCCGCAGATGCTGGGCATGCTGGGCCTGGTGTTCTCGGATGCCGGCGTGGGCAAGGCAGTGGCCTATGTGACCACTACCTACATCAACATGGATGTGCGCTTTGTGGCCGTGGCCGTGTATGTGATCGGCATGGCGCTGTTCACCGTCATCATGGGCAATGGCTTTGCGGCCTTTCCGGTGATGACGGGCGGTGTGGGCGTGCCCGTGCTGGTTGGCGTCTACCATGGTGACCCGGCCGTGATGGCTGCGGTCGGCATGCTGTCGGGCTACTGCGGCACCTTGCTGACGCCCATGGCGGCCAACTTCAACCTGGTGCCCGCAGCACTGCTGGAAATTGACAAAAATGCCGTCATCCGTGCGCAGGTTCCCACGGCCATCACGCTGCTGATCGTCAATGTGTTCCTGCTCAACTTCCTGATGTTCCGATAAGAGAGAGTTGCCATGACTGCCGCTGCCAAGCGAATCCTGCTGACCGGCTTTGAGCCCTTCGATAAAGATAGCGTCAACCCATCGTGGGAAGTGGCGCGCGCGCTGGACGGCGAGCTGATCGCGGATGGCGTGGTGCATGCCGTGCAACTGCCCTGCGTGTTTGGCGCGGCCATGGCGACGCTGGATGAGGCGCTGGCGCGGCTGCAGCCCGCGCTCATCATCAGCCTGGGGCTGGCCGGTGGGCGCTCGGAAATCACGCCGGAGCGCGTGGCCATCAATATCGACGATGCCCGCATTCCGGACAACGCGGGCCATCAGCCCGTCGATCAGTGCGTGGTGCGCGATGCGCCCGCAGCCTATTTCTCGACCCTGCCGATCAAGGCCATGGTGCGCCATCTGCGGGACGCGGGCATTCCGGCTTCTGTATCGAACACGGCGGGCACTTTTGTCTGCAACCATGTGTTCTATGCCCTGATGCACAGGCTGTCGCGCCGTGCGGGCCCCGGCGTGCGCGGCGGCTTTATTCACATACCCGCGCTGCCGCAGCAGGCCGCGCGCCAGCCAGGCATGGCCAGCATGGCGCTGGAGACACAGATTCAGGGCATACGCACAGCCATTCATACGGCCATGACGGTGCAGCAGGATCTGCAGGAACACGCAGGTCAGCTGCATTGATGCCGACCGGGAGACGAATGATGAAAATGGATTTGAACAGCGATCTGGGCGAGAGCTTCGGCGCCTGGCGCATGGGCGACGATGCGGCCATGCTGGACATCGTCAGCAGCGCCAATGTGGCTTGCGGCTTTCATGCTGGCGACCCGGCCGGGATGCTGACCACGCTCAGGGCTGCCAAGGCGCGCGGCGTGGTTATCGGCGCACATGTGGCCTACCGCGACCTGTCGGGTTTCGGGCGTCGCAACATGGATGTGGCCAGCGGCGATCTGGTGGCCGACGTGATCTACCAGATCGGCGCCCTGCAAGGTCTGGCGCAGGCGGCCGGCACCAGCGTCCAGTATGTCAAGCCGCACGGCGCGCTCTACAACACCATTGCCCAGGACAAGCGCCAGGCCATGGATGTGATCAATGCCATCAAGGCCATCGATCCCAGGCTGGTGCTGATGGCGCTGGCAGGTGCGCCCCTGATCGACTGGGCCCGCGAGGCGGGCCTGAACGTAGTGGCCGAGGCCTTTGCCGATCGCGGCTATACGCCGGACGGCGCCCTGGTCTCGCGCCGCGAGCCTGGTGCCGTGCTGCACGACGAAAACCTGATTGCCCAGCGCATGCTGACGCTGGTGCGTGATGGTGTGATCGAGGCCGTGGACGGCTCTCTGGTGCGTGTGCAGGCCGATTCCATCTGCGTGCACGGCGACAGCCCCGGTGCCGTGGCCATTGCGCGCAACATCCGCCAGCGCTTCGAGCAAGAGGGCGTGCAGATCACCTCCTTTGTGGACACCGCGCCATGAGTGCCATGCGCTTTTTGCCCGTCAATCGCCACGCCATCCTGGTGGAGCTGGCCGACCTGCAGCAGACGCTGGTGCTGCTGGGCGCCTTGCAGGCACAGCCCATAGAAGGCGTGCAGGAGCTGGTGCCTGCCGCGCGTACCATTCTTGTGCAGTTTGCGCCCCATATCATCGGCGCGGCGCAACTGGTGCGGCGCATTGCCGAGTGCGACCTCAGCGGCAGCGTGCAGCGCTCGGACGTGCTGGTGCAGATTCCCGTGCGCTATGACGGCGAGGATCTCGCCGAAGTCGCCCAGATACTGGGCATCACGGCCGAAGAAGTGGTGCGCCGCCACACCGGCAGCGAATGGTCGGTGGCCTTTACCGGCTTCGCGCCGGGCTTTGCCTACCTGAGCGGCGGGGATCCCATCTTCAACGTGCCACGCCGTGCCACGCCGCGAACCAAGGTTCCGGCCGGTGCGGTGGCGCTGGCCGGCAGCTTCAGCGCGGTCTATCCACAGGCCAGCCCGGGCGGCTGGCAGATCATTGGCGTCACCGACGCCGCCATGTGGGATCTGGCGCGTGATCTGCCGGCTTTGCTGCAGCCCGGCTACCGCGTGCAGTTTGTCGATATTGCTATGCAAAAGGGAGCTTCTAGCGCTCTATTTAATTCGATTTCAGCTAGAAAAGTATCTGAAATCAATAAGGAGCATGCGCAAGCAGCTACGAATCTTGAGGCGAATGCCGGGGCCTTGCGTGTGCGCGCCACGGGTCTGCTCACGCTGTTCCAGGATATGGGGCGCCACGGCCAGGCCGGGCAGGGCGTTTCGGCCTCCGGAGCCATGGATCAGGCGGCGTTCAAGACGGCCAACCGGCTGGTCGGCAATGCCAGCCAGCTACCAGTGCTGGAGACGGTAGGCGGTGGCTTGTCGCTGCAAAGCGTGGGCGAGAACGTAGTGGCCGTGACCGGTGCAGAGGCGCCTCTTAGCATCATCACGGCCGACGGACGCCGCTGGTCTGCGCCGCGCTATGCCGCGATTGCGCTGGCCGATGGAGACACGCTGAGCCTTGCCCAGCCCGTGGCCGGTGCCCGCTGCTATGTGGCGGTGCGCGGCGGCTATGAGGTGGCGCCCGTGCTGGGCAGCGCTTCGACGGACACCCTGGCCCATGTCGGCCCGCCCGCCCTGCACAGCGGCCAGTTGCTGGCGGTGCAGACGGCACGCCATGCCGTGGTGGCCGAGCTGGCTCTGCCCGCGCAGGACCTGCCGGCCCCGGACGGCGAGGTGGTGCTGGATGTGGAGCTGGGCCCGCGCACCGACTGGTTCACGCCCGAGGCCGTGGCCTTGCTGGCGGCCCAGCGCTGGCAGGTCACGCCCCAGTCCAATCGCGTGGGCTTGCGCCTTGCCGGCGAGCAGGCGCTGACGCGCGCCGTGAGCAGCGAGCTGCCCAGCGAAGGCACTCCGCTGGGCGCCATCCAGGTCCCTGCCAGCGGCCAGCCCGTGCTGTTTCTGGCCGACCACCCCTTGACTGGCGGCTATCCCGTCATCGGCTGCGTGGCACCCCATCACCTGGACCTTGCGGGGCAGATTCCCGTAGGTGCCTGGATTCGTTTTAACCCTGTTCGTTCTTTTGAAGAACTCACACCCACTTTGTGAGGACCTTCCATGATTACCAAAGTTCTGATTGCCAACCGTGGCGAAAACTGCTGCGCAGCAGCGGTTTCACCAGATTGCCGGGCCTGCGCAGCAGGCAGCGGCGGTCTCGCATCCTTGTCTTGTGCTTCCTGAGGTGGCAACCATGATTAACAAAGTTCTGATTGCCAACCGTGGCGAGATCGCCGTGCGCATCGCGCGAGCCTGCGCCGACTATGGCGTGAAGTCCGTCGCCGTCTATGCCGATGCCGATATCGATGCCCTGCATGTGCGCCGTGCCGATGAAGCCTACGGCCTGGATGGCGACAAGAGCGCCGACACCTACCTGAACATCGCCAAGCTGATTGCGATTGCAAAGCGTTCGGGCGCTGACGCCGTTCATCCCGGCTATGGCTTTCTGTCCGAGAGCGAAGCCTTTGCGCAGGCCGTGCTGGATGCGGGTCTGATCTGGATCGGCCCGCGCCCCGACACCATTGCCAAGCTGGGCGACAAGGTCGAGGCGCGCAAGATTGCGCTGCAGGTCGGAGCGCCGCTGGTGGCCGGCACGCCCGATCCCGTCAAGGATGCCGACGAAGTGCTGGCCTTTGCCCAGCAGCATGGTCTGCCCATCATCATCAAGGCCGCTTTTGGCGGCGGTGGCCGTGGCATGAAGATCGCCTGGCGCATGGACGAAGTGGCCGAGCTGTATGCCTCTGCCGTGCGCGAGGCCGTGACGGCTTTCGGCCGCGGCGAATGCTTTGTGGAGCAGTTCCTCGACAAGCCGCGCCACATTGAGGCGCAGGTGATTGCCGACACGCACGGCAATGTGGTGGTGCTGGGCACGCGCGACTGTTCGCTGCAGCGCCGCAACCAGAAGCTGGTGGAAGAAGCGCCGGCACCCTTCATCACCGAGGCGCAGCGTGAACGCATTCACAGTGCGGCGAAGGCTATCTGTGTGCAGGCAGGCTATATCAGCGCCGGAACCGTGGAATTCCTGCTCAGCGGCAATGGCGCCATCTCCTTCCTCGAGGTCAATACCCGCTTGCAGGTCGAGCACACCGTGACCGAGGAAACCACGGGCATCGATCTGGTGCAGGAACAGCTGCGCGTGGCCGATGGCTTGCCACTGTCATTCACGCAGACTCCGCCGCCGCGCGCCCACTCCATCGAGTTCCGCATCAATGCCGAAGATGTGGGGCGCGGCTTTTTGCCTACCCCGGGTCTGATCACGCGTTTTGCCCCACCTTCGGGGCCGGGCGTGCGACTCGATTCGGGCGTCGAAACCGGCTCGGTGATCCCCGGAACGTTTGACTCCATGATGGCCAAGCTCATCGTCACCGGGGCCACGCGCGAGCAGGCCCTGGCCCGTGCGCGCCGCGCGCTGGCCGAGTTCCGCATCGAGGGCGTGGCTTCGGTGCTGCCCTTCCACAAGGCCGTGCTGAATCAGGCCGACTTCGTGGGGACGATGGGCTTCAATGTCCACACCCGCTGGATCGAGACCGAGTTTGCCGAGCCGCTGGCAGAGGCAGCCCGCGCCGAACCTGTGGCCGACACAAGCCTGCTGCGCACCGCCATCGAGATCGACGGCCGCCGCGTCCAGCTGGGCCTGCCCGCCATGCTGCTGCAAGGTCTGTCTGCGCCGACGACGGGCGTGGCTCAGGCCGCCGCGCAGCAAAGCGTGGACCCTGACGCGGTCATCTCGCCGATTGCCGGCAATCTGCATGCCTGGAAGGTTGCCGATGGCGATGAGGTCAAGGAAGGCGATGTGATCGCCGTGATGGAGGCCATGAAAATGGAAATGCAGGTCTCGGCCCACAAGAGCGGTCGTGTCACATTGGCCGCGCAGGCCGGCTCTGCGCAGACCTTGAGCGCCGTGATCGCGCATATCCGATAGACATAGCCAGCCCCGCTCGAAGCGCGACCTCTGTGTCGCGCTTTGTTTTTCTAGCCTCGTTTCACGCAGCTCATGGCCATGGCCACCAGTGCGTCGAGAAACTCGGGTGAGCGGGCCTGCTGCGGCACATCGTGCACGGCGCTGTGAATGATCTCGCGCAGGCCCTGGCCCAGCAGATAGGCAGCCAGTGGCAGGTTGTCGGTCTGTACCTGCGAGCCATGCATCTGCAGCAGTGGCAGCCAGGTGGTGTTGATGAATTCCTCCCGGCTGGCCTGCGGTGCATGCCACAGGCCCAGATGCAATGCCGTGCGATAGCGCGCATGGAAAGCATGGCTGAGCTGATGCAGGCGCTGCTCGACCCGAATCATGTTCGCAAAGATCTGGCGCAATATGGCTTCGAGCGGCAGACCCTGCAACTGCTCGCGCATCTGGAAAAGCTGCTCGGATTCCTGATTGAGCAGGCGTTCATACACTGCCGCAATCATGGACTCCTTGTTGGGAAAGTATTGATAGATGGAGCCCACGGCAGCACCCGAAACTTCTGCAATGCGATTGACCGTGAGAGCGTCCTCTCCCTCTTTTTCGAGAAGGCGCAAACAGGCTTCGGCAATGGCATCGACCAGCGCTCTGGAGCGTGCCTGTACAGGCTGTTTGCGCGGTTGCGGCAACTGGTCCTTTGGGCGTGGGGTGGTGGGCGCGTCCATGAAATGCAAGTCCTGTCCTCGGTTTATCTGTTGGTGCTGATTTTTTCTTTTTCCATCAATGACTTGCGACGTCTTTGAGGGGGCCGGAATGCGAGTGGAAAAACGCACTCCCTCTGCCTAGACTTTGTACCAGGCTGCTCACCATCCTAGCGCTAAGGAGCGGCCCGACAGAGCCTGAGGCAGACGCAGTGGAGGAGACAGAAGCACTGCACTCGGGCAAGACATTGCATAGAGGAGAAAGCCCATGTCATCCCCCATCTCGGTTCGGATTCTCGGCCCGCGCATCGGTGCCGAAGTGCTGAAGCTGGACCTGGCAGACCCGTTGTCTGCGCAAACCTTGCAGGAGTTGGAAGCCGCCCTGCTCAGACATGAAGCACTGGTGCTGCATGTGCCCGATATGACGCCCGACCAGCATCTGGCGATTGCCCGTCATTTTGGCGAGGCCGAAGTCCATACCTTCTATCCCAATCTGGGCCAGGGCTATGAGCAGATCACAGTCATAGACTCCAAGCTCGGCGACCGCGCCGATATGTGGCACCACGACGAGAGCTTTCTGCCCAGTCCGCCCATCGTCACCATGACCCATGCGCGCATCCTGCCGCCAACGGGAGGTGATACCTGCTGGATCAGCATGACCAGTGCCTACGATGCGCTGTCGCCGCAGATGAAGCAGTACCTCGATGGTCTGAGTGCCTGGCATGACATGAACAGCCCCATGACGGCGGCGCTGCAGCATGGCATCTGCACGCATGAGCGCTATGTGGAAGTGGTCGCGCAAAACCGTCGCCAGTTGCACCCCATGGTGCGAGTGCATCCGCTCACGGGGCGCAAGGCGCTCTACGTCAGCCCCACCTATGTCACGCATATAGATGGTCTGCCACAGGCCGAAAGCCGTGCCATCCTGGCCTATCTGCATGCGCACTGCATGCAGGTGGAGTTCCTGTTCAAGCACCGCTGGGCGCTGGGCGATATGGTGATCTGGGACAACCGCAGCGTGGTGCACAACGCCATCATGGACTATGCGCCGAACCAGCGTCGCATGCACCGGGCATCAGTGTTTGCACGCCAGGGCGTTGCCGCCCAGAAGCACCACGAACAGGAGGCAGCATGCGCCACGACGGAATAAACCAGGAGCTGCTGTCCAGATACGCGCCGCGTCCGGGCCGCAAGCCGCTGCTGCCAGCGCTCGGTGATCGCCAGCAGCTTGCGCTGTTGTGCCGCGTGCTCTCGCGCGAAGGCTATAACGACCATATCGCGGGCCACATCACGCTGCGCCTGGATGACGGCAGCTATCTTGCCAATCCCTGGGAGCTGACCTGGAGCGAGCTGACGGCCTCGGACATCCTGAGGCTGGATGCGCAAGGCCAGGTGATCGAGGGCGACTGGAACATCACTCCGGCCATCCGGCTGCACATGGACGTGCATGAAAAGCGCCACGATGTGCGCGTGGTCATCCACAACCATCCCGAATGGAGCTCGGTCTGGTCGGCCACGGGCAAGGTGCCGCCGGTGTATGACCAGACCTCGGCCCTGGTCGATACCGACCCCGTGGTCTATGACGAATACCGGGGCACGGTGGAGCAGCGCGAGCTGGGCAATGCCGTGGCCAGCGCATTGGGCCAGAGCAAATGGGCGTTGCTGGCCAATCATGGTGCGCTGGTGGTGGGCGAGAGCATTCGACAGGCGCATCTGCGTGCCATCACGCTGGAGTGGCGCTGCCGCCTGGCCTGGCGGGTGCAGGCGCTCGGTGGTGGCACCCCCTTGAGCGATGCAGTGATCCAGGCGACCGGAGCGCGCACCGACCTCAACGGCTTTCCCTTCCTCTGGGAGGCCATGTGCCGCGAGGAAATCCGCCGCGATCCCGGCGTGCTGGAGTAGGCCCGCTTTTGCTTTGCGCCCGCTGCTGGCGGGAAGCGAAGACTGCATCGATCAACCGGAAGCCCTCCCATGTCCATCCATGAATCACCGAATCCGCAGCGTCCCCTGCTGCTGCTTCACACGGCGCTGGCGCCAGCCATGCACGAGAGACTGCAGCGGCAGTTCGAGCTGCTTGAGGCAGCCGGGATCGGCAGCGCCCGGCGCAGCGAGCTGTGCGCTCAGGTGCGAGCCATGCTGTGCAATGCCCAGTCCATCGTCAGCAGAGAGCAGATGCGGCAGTGGCCGGCGCTGGAGCTGATCGTCGTCATCGGCGTGGGCCGGGACGGCATCGATCTCGATGCAGCCGCAGAACTGGGCATCAAGGTGAGCAAGGCGCCCGACGTCTGTGCCGAAGACATCGCCGATCACACGCTGGCCCTGCTGCTGGCGGCCACGCGGCAGATCGTGCAGGCCCATGAGTTTGTGCGGCAGGGGCGCTGGCTGCAAGGGCGGTATCCGCCCACCCTGCGCTTTTCGGGGCAACGCATGGGCATCGTCGGCCTGGGGCGCATTGGCCGTGCCGTGGCCAGGCGCTCGCAGGCCTTTGATATGTCGATTGCCTATACGGGACGCGCTCCCAAGAACGATGTGCCGTACCGCTGGTCTGACAGCGTGCTGGAGCTGGCCGCCGAGGTGGATTTTCTCGTGGTCTGCGCCAGCGGCGGGCCTGCAACCCGGGGACTGATCGATGCCCGCGTGCTGCAGGCCCTGGGGCCGCAGGGCGTGCTGGTGAACGTGGGGCGCGGCTCCATCGTCGATGAAGCGGCATTGCAGCAGGCTCTGCAGGAACGCACGATTGCGGCGGCGGCACTTGATGTGTTTGCACATGAGCCGCAAGTGCCCGAGGCCTTGATCGACCTGCCCAATGCGGTACTGACGCCGCACATGGCCAGCTCCACACGGCAAGGCCTGCAGGCCATGCTTGCACAGGCCGAGGCATGCCTGCTGCAGCACTTCGGACTGCCCGAAATCACAGATTGAACCGCCACAGGTTTTGCACCCTGCCAGTAGAGGTTTTTTGCCGAGGGCTTGACCTTTACATGATGTCAATCTCTACAGTTGCCTTCAACGTGAATGGAGAACGCGATGAATGCACTGACCAAAAGCGGAGCCTTTGAGCTGTCTGTGGAAGGAATGACCTGCGCTTCCTGCGTGGGCCGGGTGGAGCGGGCGCTCAAGAAAGTACCAGGTGTGCAGGAGGCCGTGGTCAATCTGGCCACGGAGAAAGCCAGCCTCACCGTGGCCGATCCGGCGCAGGCTGCGGCCATCCTGCCTCAGGCCGTGGCGGCGATTGAAAAAGCAGGCTACGCGGTGCCCGCGCAAAGCGTGGACTTGCAGGTGGGCGGCATGACCTGTGCGTCCTGTGTGGGCCGCGTGGAGCGTGCGCTCAAGAAAGTGCCCGGTGTCCAGAACGCCGTGGTGAATCTTGCGACCGAGCGTGCCAGCGTGCAACTGCAGGGCAGCGTGGATGTGAGCAGCTTGATTGCGGCGATCGAAAAGGCCGGCTATGAAGCGCAACCCGTGCAGCACGACGCTGCTGCCACTGGCGAGGACGCCGCAGCTCAGCGCCAGGCGCAGGAGCGCGAGTCGCTCAAGCGTTCGCTGATCTTTGCGACCGTGTTCGCACTGCCTGTGTTTGTGCTGGAAATGGGCGGTCACATGGTGCCGGCCTTCCATCACTGGATTGCGGGCAGCATCGGCACCCAGAACAGCTGGTACATCCAGTTCGTGCTGACGGCCGTGGTGCTGTTCGGGCCGGGTCGGCGCTTTTTCGAGAAGGGCGTGCCCGCGCTGCTGCGCGCAGCGCCCGATATGAATTCGCTGGTCGCGGTGGGCACCTCGGCGGCATTCGCCTATTCGGTGGTCGCGACCTTTGTGCCGCAATGGCTGCCCGCAGGCACGGTGAATGTGTACTTCGAAGCCGCGGCCGTCATCGTCGCGCTGATCTTGCTGGGCCGCTTTCTGGAGGCGCGTGCCAAGGGCAATACCTCGGAGGCCATTCGCCGCCTGGTGCAGCTGCAGGCCAAGACTGCGCGCGTGCGCAAGGGCGGCGTGGTGCAGGAAATCGACATTGCCCAGGTGCGTGCCGGCGATGTGATCGAAGTGCGCCCCGGCGAGCGCATTCCCGTCGATGGTCTGGTCATCGAAGGCCACAGCTTTGTCGACGAATCCATGATCAGCGGCGAGCCCGTGCCGGTCGAGAAGGCCGAGGGCGCCGAAGTGGTGGGAGGCACGGTCAATCAGAATGGCGCGCTGGCTTTCAGCGCTACAAAGGTCGGGGCAGACACGCTGCTGGCGCAGATCATCCGCATGGTGGAGCAGGCCCAGGGCAGCAAGCTGCCGATCCAGGCGCTGGTGGACAAGATCACCATGTGGTTTGTGCCGGCCGTCATGGCTGCGGCCCTGCTGACCTTTGTGGTCTGGCTGATCTGGGGTCCCGATCCCGCGCTGAGCTTTGCCCTGGTCAATGCGGTGGCCGTGCTGATCATTGCCTGCCCCTGTGCCATGGGGCTGGCCACGCCGACTTCCATCATGGTGGGAACCGGCCGCGCCGCGCAAATGGGAGTGTTGCTGCGCAAGGGCGAGGCACTGCAGCAGCTCAAGGATGCCAGGGTAGTGGCTGTGGACAAGACCGGCACGCTGACCCGTGGTCGCCCCGAGCTCACCGATCTGGTGCTGGCCGAGGGGTTTGAACGTGCCGTCGTTCTGGCGCAGGTAGCCGCCGTGGAAGACCGCAGCGAGCACCCGATTGCGCGCGCCATTGTCGATGCTGCCAAGTCGGAGGGACTGGAGATTCCATCCATCAGCGACTTCGCATCGGTGACCGGTTTCGGCGTGCGTGCCGTTGTGCTGGGCGACCAGGTGGAGATTGGTGCCGACCGCTTCATGCGCGAACTTGGCCTGAGCGTTGACGGCTTTGCGGCCGAGGCCGAGCGCCTGGGCAGCGAAGGCAAGACGCCTCTGTATGCCGCCATCGGCGGCAAGGTGGCGGCGATGATTGCCGTGGCCGATCCCATCAAGCCCACCACCAAGCCGGCGATCGATGCCTTGCATGCGCTGGGCCTGAAGGTGGCCATGATTACCGGCGACAACCGCCACACGGCCGAGGCGATTGCCAGACAGCTGGGCATTGACGAGGTGGTGGCCGAGGTCCTGCCGGGCGGCAAGGTCGAAACCGTAAAGCGTCTCAAGGCCGAGCATGGGACTCTGGCCTATGTGGGCGACGGTATCAATGATGCGCCGGCCCTGGCCGAGGCCGATGTGGGCATTGCCATCGGCACGGGCACCGATATCGCGATCGAGGCTGCCGATGTGGTGCTGATGTCGGGTGACCTCTCGGGAGTGTCGAATGCGATTGCGCTGTCCAAGGCCACGATGAAGAACATTGGCGAGAACCTGTTCTGGGCCTTCGCCTACAACGTGGCGCTGATACCGGTGGCGGCGGGTCTGCTCTACCCGTTCAACGGCATGCTGCTGTCGCCCGTGTTTGCCGCTGGGGCCATGGCGCTGTCCAGCGTCTTCGTGCTCTCCAACGCGCTGCGGCTCAAGCGCTTCAAGCCCGTCCTCTGAAAGCAGGGCATGGGGTGGGCGCCGGAAGATGTTCCGGCGCTTGCCCCGCATCCGGGGTTATGGCTTGGGCAGTTGCGGTACATCCACAAAATCGTCGAGGCTCAGGCCTTTTTCCTGCAGCAGGGCTTCGAGCACGGGCTTGAGCCGGCCCAGGCTGGCTTCCACGGTTTCGCGCACGGTATCGACCACCACCTGGGTGCTGCGCTCAATCTCTATATTGACCAGATCGCCGACCTTCTTGTCGCCGAACACCGTCATGCGCAGGGTTTCGGGAATCAGCCAGACCTCGAACCAGCCCTCCTTGCGATTCACCTCGGCCACCGTCAGGCTGGCGCCGTTGACGGCGATATAGCCCTTGGCAAACACATAGGGGCGGAAGGCCTCGGGAATGCCGAAGCGGATCTTGTGGTTGGTCTCGGTCTGCATCACCTCCAGCAGCGGCGCCGTGAAGTCCACATGACCCGACAGCGGGTGGCCGCCAATCTCGGCACCATCCCTGGCGGCGCGCTCCACATTGAGCGTGTCGCCGGCCTTGTAGCTGCCCAGCGTGGTGATGTTCAGGCTTTGCAGCATCACATCAAAGCTGGCGCTGGTGGGCGAGAGGTTCTCGGTCACCGTCAGGCAGACACCGTCGTGCGAGACGCTGGCACCAATGGCCAGGTCCTGGCAGAAGCCTTCGGGGAACTCCATGATGAAGGTGCGCAGGCCGTCTTGGTCGCGCAGCGCGGCAATCTTTGCCACGGCCTGAATGATGCCGGTAAACACGGGGCAGACTCTCTTATCAACAGGCGGACGCCGGGCGCCGACCTTGGGTCAAAAAAGCTATTTTGCCTGTTTGCCCCTTAACCCGACCAACGTCTAGGCGAAGGCCGGCCGGCCTTCCCAGAAGCCGCTGATCAGCGCCTCGGGCTTTTTCAGCGCACGCACCCAGGCGCAGTCGGGCCAGGCCTGCATCTGCACATTCATGCCGGCAAACACGCCATAGCCCGGGCCGGCCGCGATTTCGCCATCAGCCTGCAGGGTCTCGCCGCTGCGGATGCTGCAGGCCGCGCGGATATCGCCCTGGGCCTTGATGCCCCAGCCGGCCTGGATATGGTTGCCGCACAGAATGCCGTCGTTGCCGGCAATGCCATGACCTACATCGAGCAGACCCTGCACCTCGATGGCGCCGCCTGCCTTCAGGCCCTTGCCGCAGTGCATATCGCCTTGCACCTGCACTTCCTGGCCGATATGGGCATTGCCCTTGAGCTTCACATGGCCGCCGACGCTCAGCTCCCAGCCGCAGCGCAGGTCTTCGGCGCGCAGCTCGCCTTCGACTTCCACGCTCCAGGCCGCCTTGATGCTGCCGCCGGCCTGCAGCAGCTCAGCCGCGAAGATGGCGCCGCCGCATTGAATCTCTTCGCCCGCTTCGAGCTTGCCGGCGCGTATGCCGCCGCCCGCCTGCAGGCTGCGGCCCACCAGCAACTGGCCGGTGACGCGCACATCGCCGTGCACGATCAGGGTGCCGGCATAGACGAAGTTGTCGGCCTCCAGGTGCTCGAGCTCCAGCACGCTGTTGGTGGAGCCGAAGTTCTCCAGCAGCCAGCGCGCATCTTCCACGCGGCCTGCGGCCACCTGGGTGTCCATGGCGGCCTGGTAGTCGCCACCGGCTAGGTTGTTGCGCACAAACCAGCGATAACCCATGGCACAGGGATTTTTGCCGCGCAAGAAATTTTGAGTGAGTTCCATGTCCATGGCTGACCTCCTGATCGTCCTTTGAGCAAGATGCGGTGCGCGTGACGGTACGGACGCCTTAGACGTGGACGTACCTCTCCCAGGCACCTGGGAAATGCTGTTTGGGAAGGCCGTGCGGAGGATGTGAGCTGTGTGCTTCAAGCCATCCGCACGGCGGCGGAAAGCATGGCCGTGACACCGCTCAGGCTCACGAATGCGGTGGGAATGCCATGGCGGCGGGTGTGCAGCGCACGCAGCACGCAGGCACGCGCGGGCAGCGCTGCGGCAAGGGCAGAGCGGCGCAGGCGGGCGGCGGTGGACAGGTGCAGGCAGGCCATGGTGTGGGGCATGAAAGAAGCGCCAATTATGCCGCGCGGCCCGGTCTGATGCAGATGACCCCCTGCTTGTCCGTTATTTCATGGCGCTGTGCATGGCCTGGCACAGGCGCTCCACGGCCTGCGCGATCTGCGGCACCTCGGGCGCGGCAAACGACATGCGCAGCGTGTGCAGGTCGGGGTCGGCCGGATAGAAGGCCTTGCCTGGCACATAGACCACGCCCTGGGCCACGGCGGCGTCGAAGAGCTTTTGCGGGTCGATGCGGCGGTCCAGCTCGGCCCAGACGAACATGCCGCCCGCGGGACGCGAGCAGCGTATGCCGCTGTCGGGTGCCGCGTTCAAGCCCTGGACCAGGGCCTGCATGCGGCGCTGGTATTCCTGACGTGCGCGCTGAACGGTGGCCGGGTAGCGCCCGCTGGCCAGGTAGCAGGCGGCGACCGACTGCGTCAGCGGCGAGGTGCACAGATCGGCGGTCTGCTTGGCCACCGTGCAGCGGCGCAGCAGCGGCGCGTCGGCCAGCATCCAGCCCACGCGCAGCGCGGGGGCCACGGTCTTGGACAGGCTGGACAGATAGACGACGGGGTTGGAGCCGCCTGCAGCCAGCCGCTCGCCCGCGGTGCGCACGGTGCCGGGCATGGCCTGGGGGACACCGCCGGGCTCGTCAAAGCGCAGCTCGCCATAGGGATCGTCCTCGACCACCCAGAAGCCGTGCTGCCTGGCCAGTTGCACCAGAGCCTCGCGGCGCTCGGCCGCTAGCAGCGTGCCGCGCGGGTTGGAGAAATTCGGCACGGTGTAGAGCAGCTTGGGGCGCTGGTCTGCGGGCAGTGCGGCCAGCAGATCGGCCAGGGCTTCTGTCTGCAGGCCTTGCTCGTCCATGGGAATGGGCAGGATGCGCGCCTGCGCCAGACGCAGGGCCTGCAGCGTGGCGGGATAGGCAGGCACCTCGACCAGCACCGTGTCGCCGGGCTCGACGAGCACGCGCACCAGCAGGTCAAAGGCCTGCTGCGATCCTGTGGTCACGAGGATGTCGGCGGCCGTCGCCTGCATGCCGCGCTCGCGCGCCTGCTGCGCCAGGGCTTCGCGCAGCTCGCTCAGGCCTTCGGTGGCGCCGTATTGCAGCGCGCCCGGGCCCTGGGCCATGGCCTGCTGGGCGGCCTGGGCCAGGCCCTCGGCATCGAAGAGGCTGGGCGATGGATAGCCGCCTGCCAGAGAGATCATGCCGGGGCGCGAGAGATAGGGAAACAGCTCGCGTATCGGCGACCCGGCAGGCTCGGCAAACACGGCGGCAAAGGGGGCCAGTGCACTGTCCTGACTCATGCCGCAACTCCCGACAGCAGCGCGAGAACCTGGGCCCTGGATTGCTGCTCGGAGGCCTCGTACAAGGCGATTTCGTCATGCACGCTTGCGCCCAGTGCGCCCTCGAAGACCTGCTGTGCGGCATGGGCCTGGTATTGCTTTTGTTCCTCGCCGCCGAGGTTGGACTGGAAGATGCCGGCTGCGCTCACGGGCAGGAAATCCTCATAGGTAATCGGCTCGGCCTGCACCAGACCCTTGTCGATCAGCGCTTCCAGGTCTGCCTCGGCAGCGCCCCGGGGCAACTGAGCCTGAGCCTGTTCGGACAGACGGTAGCGGTAGAAAGCCAGGCCCTGGCGGCGCAGTTGCTCGTGCGTGTCGGGAAACTGCGTGAAGACCTGTTGCAGGCGGTGTGCATAGTCGGGCGCGGCGCTGCCCGCGCTGTCGATGCCGCGCACCAGACCCAGCAGCTCGTCGTACAGGGCGCGGCCCTTGCGTGTCAGCGCGACGCCGCGCTGCTCGATCTCGCCAAAGCGGGCCGTATGGGCGCCGGCACTGTCCGCATTGGCATTGGCATCGGCATCGGTAAAGCGCACGGCCTCCTTGAGCGCCTTGAAGCTGGTCTGGCGCAGCAAGATAGGGCAGGCGCGCTGTGGCGGGCCTTCGACCACGTCCTTGGCATCCATGCCGCGCGTGGGCATATCGGCCTGGGCCAGGTCGATGTCCAGCGTGCGTGGCGTCAGATGGTTGATGTGCGGGCCCTTGAAGCACACCACATCGGCCACCAGGCGGTGGGCTTTCTGCAGGGCGTTGTAGGTGGCGGCGTCCACGGTGGCATCGCTGTGCCAGCGGAAGGTCTCCAGGGCCTGCTGCACAAAGGTGTCGGCGTCGCCGCTGTCCAGGCCGCCATCGCGCTCGGCCTGGGCAATGAGCTCCAGCGCGCGCGGCGTGAAGATGCGACGGCGCTGGAGGATCTCGGCGGCCTGCGCGCGCAGCGCCTCATCGGCAATCAGCTCCAGGCGCAGCAGCGAGGTGAAGACGCGAAACGGGTTGGCCAGCAGCGCCTCGTCGTGCACGGGGCGGAAGGCCGTGGAGTGCACGGGAACACCGGCCACCGAGAGGTCGTAATAACCCACGGGCTCCATGCCCATCACGGCGAACAGGCGGCGCAGCGTGGCCAGTTCCTCGGCCGAGCCCACGCGGATGGCGCCATGGCGCTCCACATCCAGGCGCTCAAGCTCGCCGCTTTTGCTCATGCGCTGGCGCAGCTCGGGATCGGCCTGCAGCGCCACGGCGTTGACATCGGCCACCAGGTCGATCAGCGTGCCGTACTGCGGCACTTCCTTGCGGTACATCTCGGACATGGCGCGCGAGAAGCGCGTGCGGATCTCGTTGGAGGAGACAAATCGGGCAGCGGTGGAGGAGGCGTGGGGCGTGGCGCTCATGACAAAACAGAAGGGTCTTGGGGTCGTGGGATGGCCGCGCCGCTGGCGTGGCCGCAGGAATATGCAGGATGTTGTGCGTCGCCATGACTTTGGTCAAACGATAATCACGCCTTCAGGTCATACATAAATGGAATGAACCTGCTGACGGCCCCCATTTACCAGTTCCTTCTATGCAGCTATCCCGTCGCTTTCTGCCCCCCATGTCCCTGCTCTGCGCCTTCGAGGCCTCGGCGCGGCACCAGAGCTTTACCGCGGCGGCTGCCGAGCTGCATCTGACGCAAAGCGCCGTCAGCCGCCAGATCCGTGCGCTGGAGGAGCGGCTGGGTACCGAGCTGTTCGTGCGCGAGCGCCAGACCGTGCGCCTGAGCGCTGCGGGTCAGGCCTATGCGCAGGAGATACGCGCAGCCCTGGCGCGCATCTCCAATGCCACGCTGGGCTTTCGCACTAACCCGCAGGGCGGCAGCCTGAACCTGGCCATCCTGCCGACCTTCGGCACGCGCTGGCTGGCGCCGCGGCTGCCGCAGTTCTTCAGCGCCCATCCGGGCATCACCATCAACCTGACAACGCGGCTGTCGCAGTTCGATTTCCAGCTCGAGGCCGTGGATGCGGCCATTCATTTCGGCTTGCCGAACTGGCCGGGCGCGGAGCTGGAGTTCCTCATGAGCGAGACCGTGGTGCCGGCCTGCAGCCCCGATGTGGCGGCCCGCCATGGCTTTGCCCGGCCCGAGGATCTGCTGCGCGCACCCCTGCTGCATCTGGCTTCGCGTCCCGACGCCTGGCAGCGCTGGTTCGGCAGCCAGGGCTGCCAGGGCGGCGATATGCAGGGCATGCTGTTCGACCAGTTCGCCACGGCGGCGCAGGCGGCGATTGCCGGCGTGGGCGTGGCGCTGCTGCCCAAGTTTCTGATCCAGCGCGAGCTGCAGACCGGCGATCTGGTCCAGGCCCTGCCGCAGCTGCCAGAGGTGGAAAGCGCCGAACGCTACTACCTGGCCTGGCCGACCAGCCGCTCGGCCTATCCGCCGCTGCAGGCTTTCCAGGGCTGGCTCAAGCAGGTCGCCCAGGAGTTTGCCTGTTCTGCGCAGCTGGAATGAAAAAAGGAGCTGCCAGCGCAGCTCCTTCAATGGATTCAGCTATGAATATGTCTGAAATGCTTGCTTGGAAAGCGTAACAAGCTATCAATAAAGCAGGACTCCAGGCGCAGTCTAGCGGTCGCTTCAGCTGTTGTAGGCTTCCAGCGGCTTGTCGTTGGGCGCTTGCAGCAGTTGCTTGAGCGTCTCGCTCATGGGCAGGTTCAGCGGCATCTCCTTGGGCGGAATGGGCTGCATAAACCATTTGTCGTAGATCTTCGCCACTTCGCCGGACTTCATCATGCGCACCAGGGCATCGTCCACGGCCTTCTTGAAGCCGGGATCGTCCTTGCGCATCAGCAGCGCGATGGGCTCCGATCCCAGCGCCTCGCCCACGATCTTGTAACCCTTGGGGTCCTTGGAGTTGGCGATCACGCCGGCCAGCAGATTGTCGTCAAGCACAAAAGCGTCAGCGCGGCCGGACTCCAGCATCAGAAAGCTCTCGAAATGGTCCTTGCCCAGCTGGGTCGGCAGCTTCACATTGTTGTCATGGCTGTATTTGCGCAGCAGCTGCACGGCGGTGGTGCCTGCCGAAGCAGCCACGGTCTTGCCGTCCAGCTGCTTGAACGAGGTCACGGGCGAGTCCGCACGCACGGCCATGCGCACCTGGCTGACATAGGTGGTGACGGCAAACGAGACCTGCTTTTGGCGGCTGAGGTTGTTGGTGGTGGGGCCGCAGCCCAGATCCACCGTGCCGTTCTGCACCAGCGGCATGGTGTTCTGCGCGGTGATGGCCATGTATTCGATCTTGGCGCTGGGCGCGATCTGGGCCAGCACCTTCTCGCACAACTCCACGTGGTAGCCGGTGAAGCGGTGGTTGGCGCCTATGGCATAGGCCATGGGGGCCGAGCTTTCGCGCACGCCTATGACCACCTTGCCGGTCTTTTGCAGCTTCTCCAGCGTGCTGCCAGGGGCGGTCTGGGCATGGACGCCGGAGGCGGCCATGGCGGCTACAAGGGCGGTACATGCCAGCGTTATGTTCGCGGTCATCAGGCGCATGGGGGAAGTCTCCTCGGGAAGTGGGCGTCTCGAAAACGCAATGCAGTTGTTGTGCGGTCGTCCATGGTGCCGCGCATTGCCTGCAGCCCATGAATTGGCAAGGCCCGATTCCGGGGCTGCCTGTTTGTCAAGATACTGCATCAACTATCGGGCAAATAGCGGCCGCTTCATAACGATGAAACGGAAGAAGGTCATGCTTGCGGCGTATGACCCTGCAGCGCGCTTCCAGGCGCGGCAGCCGGTGCGGCAAAGCCATAGCGGGAGGGCAGATCGGGCTTTTTGGGTAATATCTGCGCCTGTTGCACAGGCCCGCGCGCATCGTTTGCGGCGCGTCCAGCCTTGTGCCGCCAGGGCCGGTCGTGTCGCTGCCGCCTGGTCCGGCTCCGTTTTCGGTTCGCGCAGCGCAGCTCGCAAGGGCGCCACAGAATGACTCTGCATGCGTGAACCCGTTTTGAGACAGACTCCATGACTGCCAATACCCCCCCCTCATTCCTGAGCCGCATCGCCATCGCGATCGGCAGTTTCTTTGCCATTCTCGGTAACGGTCGCCTGGCTGCTGACGTGACCCGTGTGCGCGCCGGTGAGGCTTTTGCCGCCGACGTCGCCCCCAGGGAAGTGCGCGTGGAAGTGCCGGTCGAGAAGATCGTCGAGGTTCGCGTCGAAGTGCCGGTCGAAAAAATCGTGGAAAAGACCGTTGAGGTTTCGGTCGAAAAACGCGTCGAGGTTCCGGTCGAGAAGCTGATCGAAAAAACCGTCGAGGTGGAAAAGCTCGTCGCCACCGACAGCGCCGCCCTGCAACTGCTGGGCCTGATGCAGCGCGAGGCCCGTTTTGTGGACTTCATTCAGGAAGATGTCGCGCCCTATACCGATGCCGAGATCGGCGCGGCTGCGCGCGTGGTGCATGAAGGCTGCCGCAAGGTGCTGCGCGAGCATTTCACGCTCTCCCCCGTGTGCAGCGAAGCCGAAGGCTCGCGCATTACGTTGCAGGCCGGTTTTGACGCTGCTGCCGTGCGACTGACGGGCAATGTGGTCGGCCAGCCGCCGTTTACCGGCACGCTGTCCCACCGCGGCTGGCTGGTGACGGAGGTCAAGCTCCCCCAGCTCACCGACATTCAGGCCGCCAAGGTCATCGCCCAGGCCGAAGTGGAGCTGTAAACCATGAATATGTTTGCTTCCATCGCCGCATCGGGTGCGGCCGCCCAGGCCGCGCCCGTGGCTGACTCCGTGGCTGCTGTCGCTCAGCCGCAAAGCGCTGCTGGCCAGGCCGATGCTCCATCTGCCGGCGCTAGCTACAGCATCGGCATCGATCTGGGCACCACCCACTGCGCGCTGTCCTATGTGAACAAGATCGCCAGCGATGGCGAGAAGGTGGTGCAGGGCGTGCTGGACATTCCCCAGCTCACGGCTCCCGGCAGTGTCGAGGCCAGGCCCCTGCTGCCGTCCTTTCTCTATCTGCCGCACGAGAGCGAACTGACCGAAGCCGAGCGCAGTCTGCCCGGCGCGCCCGGCGACTTCATCACCGGCGAATTCGCCCGCAGCCGTGGCGCGGCCACGCCCATCCGTCTGGTCAGCAGCGCCAAGAGCTGGCTCTGCCACCCCGGCGTCGATCGCCGCGCCGGCATTCTCCCCGCGGATGCACCGGAGGAAGTCAGCCGCATTTCGCCGCTGACTGCCTCCACCCGTTATCTCGAGCATCTGCGCCGCGCCTGGGAGCAGGCCCACCCCGAGGCCCCGTTTGACCAGCAGGACATTACCGTCACCATCCCGGCATCGTTCGACCCCGCTGCGCGCGAGCTGACGGCCGAGGCCTGCAAGGCCGCGGGCTTTGCCAGGCTGGCGCTGCTCGAAGAACCTCAGGCCGCGCTGTACAGCTGGATCCAGGCCAGCGGCGGCCAGTGGCGCAAGCAGGTCAAGCATGGCGACATCATCCTCGTCGTGGACGTGGGCGGCGGCACCACCGACCTCTCGCTGATCGCCGTGCTGGAGCGCGAAGGCAATCTGGAGCTGCAGCGCATTGCCGTGGGCGAGCACATTTTGCTGGGCGGCGACAACATGGATCTGGCCCTGGCCTATGGCGTGGCGCGCAAGCTGGCGGCCGAGGGCAAGCAGCTCGATGCCTGGCAAACCCGGGCGCTGGCCCATGGCTGCCGCGCAGCCAAGGAGCAATTGCTGGCCGACGCCAATCTGCAGGCTGTGCCTGTGGTTGTGCCCAGCCGAGGCAGCAAGCTCATCGGTGGCAGTATCCGCACCGAAGTCACGCGTGACGAAGTTCTGGCCATGCTGGTCGAGGGCTTTTTCCCCAAGGTGGCCGTCAGCGACAAGCCCAAGACCCGTGCGCGCGGCGCGCTCACGCAGCTGGGCCTGCCCTATGCGCAGGATGCGGCCGTCACGCGCCATCTGGCGGCCTTTCTGAGCCGCCAGGTCAATGCGCTGGCCGAGATTGACGGTCTGAACGGTGAGCAGATCGAAGGCTCGACCTTTCTGCACCCCACGGCCATTTTGTTCAACGGCGGCGTGCTCAAGGCACCCCAGATCGAGCAGCGCATTCTGGAAGTCATCAACGGCTGGCTGGATGACGAGGCCTGCGAGCCTGCGCGACTGCTGGACGGTGCCAACCTCGATCTGGCCGTGGCGCGCGGTGCGGCCTATTACGGCCATATCGCCACCAGCGGCCGCGGCGTGCGCATTCGCGGCGGCACGGCCCAGTCCTACTACGTGGGCGTGGAGAGCAATATGCCCGCCATCCCAGGCATGGAGCCGCCCCTGTCCGCTCTGTGTCTGGCACCGTTCGGCATGGAAGAGGGCACCGAAATCGCGCTGCCTGACGAAGAGTTCGGCCTGGTCGTGGGCGAGCCCGTGCGTCTGCGCTTCTTCGGCTCGTCCGTGCGCCGCGCCGATCAGGTCGGCACCATGCTGGACTTCTGGTCGCCCGAAGAGCTGGTGGAGCTGCAGGAGATCGAGCTGAATCTGCCCGCCGCCGGCCGTGCGGCCGGCGAGGTGGTGCCCGTGACCCTGGAGGCGCGCGTGACCGATATCGGCACCCTGGAGCTCAATGCCGTGCCCGTGGGTGGAAGCGAGCGCTGGAAGGTGGAATTCGATGTGCGCGCGGAAACCTCAGCGGAGGCTGCCGAGTAAGGCCGCTGAGTTGCTTGACGGCGAAAGCCCGCTGGCCGATTGGTTGGCGGGCTTTTTTTTGTTCTGGACACGACTTGCGCAGAACGGGTTCAGGCAAGGCGACTGCTTTTGCAGGCAGGCCCTTGTTGCATTCTTGTTTGCGTAAGTCCCACCGGGGTTTGCGGTTGCATGTCTGCTCGTGATCAAAGCATGTCGCCCAAGCAAGCCAGTGGCAGAAGCGATCTGATGCAGGGACTTCAAGCCAGATCTGCCTCTGGATCAATCACGGAAAGCGTGATCAGCTCATTTTTTGAGGAAGCAGGGCGCGCGCCACGCCCACCAGCAACATGGCACGCGCCCGCCGCTCAAGCAGAGGTCTAGAACGCGTGGCGCAGACCGATGCTCAGGCTGCTGGCATCCTGCCCGTAGCCCACGCCACCCTTGAAGTTATAGCCATAGGCCACGCCGGATCCGTTGTCGATACGCGTGTAGGCGGCATAGAGCTTGGTGCGTTTGCTCAGGTGGTGGTTGTAGCCAAGAATCCACTGGCGCGCGCTGCTGCCGGGCACATGGCTCCATCGGCTCGCCCAGCCATAACCCAGGGCAAGCTCCGAAGCACCGGCCCGGTAGGCCGCAGTCACGCGCGCAGCGTCACGCGTGCCGCAACCGGCACCGCCATTGCTGCACAGCGAGCCCGAGCCGTTGTCCGAGCGCTGGTAGTAGGCACCGACCTGCAGCGCATTCCAGATGTAGTGGCCGCGCAGGGCAAACTGCTTGTCGTCACCCAGCTGGGTAAAGCCCGCACCCAGGGCCAACGGGCCGCGTTCCCAGTTGGCATAGAGGTCGTAGCCGTTCTTCTGCACGGCGCCTGTCGTCTTTTCGTGTAGCGATGCCTGAGCTTCCAAGGTCAGTCCGGCCATCACAGGGCTGCGGTAGGCGATCTTGTTGGTGTTGCGCATCACGTAGTCGTAGAGCGCATCGGCGATAGAGCCGGTGTCGTGGTTGGGCTCATCCAGCGCACCATAGTCGGCAATGCCGAAATAGGTGGCAGCACCAAAACGGCCCAGACGCAGCTTGCCCAGACTGCCAGAGAGGTTGACTTCGCTCTGGCGCTGAAAGGCCAGGGCGCCGGTGCTGCCGGTACCGGCGCCGGTATCGGATTCGAAGCCGGATTCGAGCTGGAAGCCGGCCTTGAGGCCGCCGCCCAGGTCTTCGCTGCCCACAAAGCCAAAGCGCGAGTTGTTGTTGAAGAGCCCGGTCAGGCTGCTGCCTCCGACCTTCTGATGCTCGACCGAGGTATTGAGACGGCCATAGATCTGCACGCTGCTTTGTGCGAGCGCGACGGAAGCTCCGGCGGTGGCCAGAGCGGCGAGGAGGACACGAGACACAGTTGTTGTTTTGACTGGCATGTAGCGACTAGCCTTCGATCTTTGCTATGAAACTTGCGCGAACCTGCGCGCTTGTTACAAGGCAAATCCCGTGCCAGCCACCGTGCACTGCTTTGGACAGTTGTTGTCGCGGCAGCAGCTCATCCCGGCAGGCGGTTCGGGCATCCGGCTCTTGTTACGATCGGCGACACAGTTTTACGTGTCCTCGCCTCATCCCATGCATCCATCTCGCCCCACCTACGCCGTCGGCATTGACCTGGGCACCAGCCACACGGTCGTGGCAAGCGTTGCGCTGGACGGTGCGACTGGCGATATCGCACTGCTCGATATTCCGCAGCGCAACACGGCTGGCGAGGTCGTGGCTCAGTCTCTGCTGCCTTCGGTGCGTTATCAGGCTGCAAAGGGCGAGCTGGGCGAGGCCTGGCAGCAGCCCTGGCCGCCGCAGGGCGCGGATGAAGCGGCGCCTGCCGTCATAGGCCGCTGGGCGCGAGATCTGGGGGCTGCCGTGCCGGGACGGCTGGTGGCCAGTGCCAAAAGCTGGCTCTCGCACACCGGCGTGGATCGCACGGCCGCCATCCTGCCCTGGGGGGCTGGCGAGGACGTGGCCAAGGTATCGCCGCTGGCGGCGTCGAGCTCCTACCTGGCCCATGTGAGAGCAGCATGGGACAAAGCCCATCCCGAAGCGCCACTGCACCAGCAAAGCGTGGTGCTGACGGTACCAGCTTCGTTCGACGAAGGTGCACGTGCGCTGACGCTGGAGGCCGCGCAGATGGCGGGTCTGCCGCGCGTGCAGCTACTGGAGGAGCCCAAGGCCGCGTTTCACGACTGGCTGGTGCTGCAGGGCAATGAGCTGGCCGCGCAACTGGCGGACAGCCGGCTGGTGCTGGTGGTGGACGTGGGCGGGGGAACTACCGATCTGACGCTGATTCGCGTGGATGCATCGGCTGACGGCAGCCTGCCCACGCTGACGCGTACGGCCGTCGGCGAGCACCTGATGCTGGGCGGCGACAACATGGATTTGGCGCTGGCTCACCAACTCGAATCTGCATTTGCTGGCGAAGGGCAGAAGCTCCCTGCACAGCGCTTTGCCCAACTGGTCCAGCGCTGCCGCATGGCCAAGGAGCAGTTGCTGGCGCAGAACGCCCCAGAGCAGATCGGCATCACCTTGCTGGGGGGCGGCAGCAAACTGCTGGCCGCTACCCAAAGCGTCACGCTGACCCGCGAGCAGGTGCGGCAGTCGGTGGTCGACGGCTTTTTGCCGGTTGTGCAGATGAGCGATATGCCCGCCAGGCGGCAGGGCGCGCTGCGCGGCTTTGGTCTGCCCTATCCGGCCGATGCGGCCATCAGTCGTCATCTGGCGCATTTTCTTGCCCAGCATGCAAGTGAAGGTTTGCCCGATACCGTGCTGCTCAACGGCGGCGTGTTCCATGCCCATGCCATGGTGCAGCGTCTGACGCAATTGCTTGACCGGTGGCGCGGCAGCCCGGTGCGCGTGCTGCACAACCCGCACCCGGACTGGGCCGTGGCGCGCGGTGCTGCGGCCTACGGACTGGCCCGCCATCAGGCAGAGCTGGCGGTGGCGCAGATTGCTGCGCCCAATCAGCCGGCAGCACGCGCCGGGCAAGCGTCGGCAGCGATCAAGCCCATGGTGCCGCGCATTGGCGGCGGTTCGGCGCGCAGCTACTGGCTGCTGCTGCCGGGCAAGAGGGGCGAGGCTCCGCAAGGCCTGTGCCTGCTGCCGCGTGGCACGGAAGAGGGCGTGCGCATGGTGCTCTCTGGCCGGCGTTTTGCGCTCAAGCTGGGCCAGGCCGTGCGCTTCAATTTGCTGGCCAACAGCCAGAGCCACGCGCCCGTGCAGGCCGGACAGATTGCACCCTTGACCGGCGATGGCTGGGTAGAGCTGCCGCCACTGGCCACCGTTCTGCCAGCGCCCGAAGGCAGCTCTGCGGCCCAGGTCGAGGTGCAACTGCAAGCCTGCATGAGCGAGGTCGGCACGCTGGAAGTGCGCTGCGTCGCCGTGCAGGATGCGGGCCAGTCCTGGCTGCTGCCCTTTGCTGTACGCGGTGCTTCGGCTTCGGAGCCCATAGCTGGCAGTGCGGGTGGGCAAAGCGCTGAAGGCCAAAAACAGTCTGATTCTTTGGCAGCCAGGCTGCCCGAAGCCGTGTCACTGTTGGACCGTATCTTCGGCACGCAGGCGCAGGAGGTGACGGCCCGGGAAGTGCGCCAGCTGCGCCAGTCGCTCGAGAGAGTCCTCGGCCCGCGCGAGGGCTGGGAGCTGGACCTGCTGCGTGCCTTGTTCGATGCACTGCTGGCCCGTTCCAGGCGCCGCCGCCGCACGGCCGACCACGAGCGCGTCTGGTTCAACCTTGCCGGCTGGTGTCTGCGTCCCGGCGTGGGGGCGCAGCTCGATGGCTGGCGCATAGACCAGGTCTGGGCCCTGTATGGCCAGGGCCTGGGTCATGCCAAAGAGGCTGCCAACTGGACGGAGTGGTGGGTGTTCTGGCGCCGCGTGGCTGCGGGTCTGAACGAGGCCCGGCAGATGGAGCTGCTCGAAGACGTGGCCGCTCAGATGCAAAAAGCCGTGCAGCAGAATACGCGCGGCAAATCCAGCCATGGCAGCTATGACGACATGCTGCGCCTGTTCGCGGCCATGGAGGCAGTGCCCTGGCAGTACCGCCAGGAAATGGGGCAGTGGATGCTGCAGCGTCTCAGGCGCGAGGATGAAACCGTGCAGACCTGGTGGGCCATAGGCCGCCTGGCGGCACGCCAATCGCTGGCCGCCAACGCCCATCTGGTGATGCCGCCCGAGGCGGCGCTGGAGTTCCTGAACGCCACGTTGGCCCAGGACTGGCGCAAGAACGAAACCGCGATGTTTGCTGCCGTGCAGATGGCCCGCATGACGGGCGACCGCGCGCGCGACCTGCCCGATGCCATCAGAGCGCAGGTGCTGGAGAAGATGCGCAGCAGCGGTGCGCCTGAGCGCTGGCTGATTATGGTCGAGCAGGTGGTGCAGATGGAAGCCGAGGACCAGAAGCGCAGCCTGGGCGACAGCCTGCCGCCGGGTCTGGTGCTGCTGTGACGAGGCCGTGCCGCCGCAGCCAGGCTTGGAGTCACTGCATTTGCAGGAGGCAGCCCCTGCCAAACACGATGGCCGAACAGTGAGTGCTGTTCAGGCCGCCCCGCGAGCGATGCAAGAATGGTCTGTTGCATGGACGGCAGGCCAGCATGGAGGGCTGGCAGCATCCATGTCCACCACCACAGGAAATGATTGCCATGAAGTTTGAAGAAGCTGCGCGCACCGAGATGGCGCGAAACGCTATGTCTATCTCTGCAAACCAACGCCGCCCGCTACTGCTGGCGGCGGTGGCTGCCGTGGTGGCGGCTCCTCTGACGCAAACATTGGCGCAGGGCGGTAACTGGCCTGCCAAGCCGATTACTTTTGTCGTGCCCCAGGCACCGGGCGGTGCCAACGATGTGATTGCGCGAGCCGTGGCGCAGGGGCTGGAGAATTCGCTGGGCCAACCTGTCATCGTGGAAAACCGCGCCGGTGCCAACGGCAATCTGGGCACGGGCCAAGTGGCGCGCAGCGCGGCCGACGGCTACACCTTTCTCGTGACGGCGCAAAGCGCCTACACCATCAATCCGGCGCTTTATTCCAGGGTGCCGTTCGATCCCATCAAGGATTTCACCCCCGTAATGCAGCTGGCCGTCGCGCCTTATCTGCTGGTGGTGAACCCGAACTTTCCGGCCAAAAATCTGGACGAGCTGGTGGCCTACGCCAAGGCGCATCCGGGCAAGGTGGAATACGCTTCTGCCGGCAACGGCACGCTCAACCATCTGCTGGGCGAGATGCTGAAGAAGCAGAAGAACGTGAGCCTGCTGCATGTGCCTTACAAGGGGGCGTCGGCTGCCGCCACCGATGTGGTGGCCGGCCAGTTGCCGGTGACCTTTGGCAGCTTTCCCGGCGTGATGCCTTTTGTCAGCAGCGGCAAGCTGCGCGTGCTGGGCGTGGCGTCAGACAGGCCGACCTCGCTGGCGCCCGAGATACCCGTGCTGGGCAAGGGCCTGGCCGTGACCAGCTGGTACGGCTTGTTCGCACCGGCCGGTACGCCGCAGCCGGTGGTGGACAAGCTCTATCAGGCCGTGAAGACGGTGCTGGCCAGGCCCGAGATGGCCGAGCGCCTCAAGACTCTGGGCGCCGAGCGCGTGGAGTCCACGCCGCAAAGCTTCAAGGCCATGCTGCCGGCCGAGCTGGCGTACTGGAAGCAGGTGGTCAAGGACTCCGGCGCGCATATCGACTAAAGGGGACGCAGCTTGTTGATACATCTGGCCGCTGCCGGGCCCTTTCGTCGCTCACGGGCGGGGTTGACCCTGCTCATTGCGGTGGTCATTGCCATCGGGCTGGCCTCGCGCCGGGGCTACATACCCTTTCCCGCCGTGCTGGGCAACTATCCGGGCGATGCGCTCTGGGCCTGGGTGGTGCTGCTGTGCGTGGCCTGGCTGCGGCCGGCCATCACGCGCGGCAAGCTCATGGCATGGTCACTGGTCATCGCCTTTGCCATCGAGTTCCTGCAGCTCTATCAGGCCCCCTGGATGCAGGCCCTGCGTGCCAACAAGCTGGCCTATCTGGTGCTGGGCAACGGCTTCGACCCCCTGGATCTGCTGGCCTATGTCGTGGGAATCGGTGTGGGCGTCATGGTGGACTGGTTCTGGGAGAGGCGGCAGCGTCGCCTTGCCTGAGATGGCATGAAATGTGCTGATCGTCCATGGCATCAACATGACGACAAGCACTACCCCATGAAAACGCCTCTGCACTATCTGGTGGCTGCAAGGCAAAGCGAGATTGCCGAGCTGGAGCAGATCAGCCGCGCCAGCAGCCTGGTGGCGAGCATGTCCGAGCTCGTCCATGCGCTGCAGAAAGAGCGCGGGCTCTCGAATATCTTTCTGGTCAGCGGCGGAGCACAGGCGCAGCAGAGCCTGCTCGACCATGGCCTTCATGTGGACCGGGTCATGGAGCGGGTCTGCCTTGCGCTTGAAGAGCTGGGCGCGCGGGCGCCGGGCGCGCATGGCGCTCGCTTGTTCAATGCGATCGCCAATGCGCTGCAAGGCTTTGAAGCCCTGCCGCTGCTGCGCCGCCGGCGCGATGCGCTGCAGCTCAGTGCCGAGGATTGCACACAGGCACTGATCCGCATGATTGCGGCCTGCCTGACCGTGGTGTTCGAGGCGGCGGACAGCGCTTGCGATCCCGATATCGCGAAATTGCTGGTGGCGCTGTTTCATTTCATGCAGGGCAAGGAGCTGGCGGGCCAGGAGCGCGCCACGGGAGTTGCGGCGTTTACCGCAGGGGTCGGCAGGACGGAGCGTCAGCGCCATTGGCTGCATCTGATCGAGTCGCAGGAGCGCTGCTTTCAGGTGTTTGCGGATTTCGCAAGCCCCTCGGGGATGGAGCGCTGGCAGCAGCAATGCGGGGCCTGCCCCGATATGACGGTGATCGAGCGGCTGCGTCGTATGGGTTGCACGGCCGGTGACGGCCTGCCGCTGGACCGCGGCCTGAGCGCACCCTGGTTCGAAGCCTGCTCCAGCCGGCTCGATGCCATGCACCAGATTGAGGCATTCCTGGCCGAGGAGCTGCAGACCCAGTGTCTGCGCAAGCTGGAGCAGGCCGGTGCGGCGCTGAGCCAGCAACTGGCGCTGCTGGAGATGCAGCCGCAGCCCGGGACTCGCGCCGAAGCGGCTGCGGCCTTTCTGGGGGGCACGCAGTCAACTGCCTCCTTGCCTGCCGAGGGTGCGTACGGGTTGCAGCTCGAGAAAAGCATCGTCTTGCTGGTGCAGGAGCAATCCATGCGGCTGCAGGACATGCAGACCGAAATCGACAAGGCACGTGCCACGCTCAAGGAGCGCAAGACCATAGAGCGGGCCAAGGGCGTGCTCATGAACTACCGCCAGCTCAGCGAGGGCGATGCCTACAAGCTGATCCGCCAGACGGCCATGAACCAGAACCGGCGCATGCTGGATGTGGCCGAAGCGATTCTGGCCACGGTGGACCTGCTGCCGGGCAGCACCAATTCATAGCGCTTGGCAGCTCGGTGTTTGTTGCGCTGCACCAAATATGGGCCAAAACCGGAAGCGCAAAGCATGCTCCGCCTCTGATCAAGGTCTGGCATGGTTTGTGCATGACTGTTGATGTCAAGCAGACCAAAGGCGGTCGCGCTTAAAGCGTTATTACGAGTGACCTGGGACAACGGCGTCCTTTTCTCCTCACACCCGAGGAGGGAAGGGCGCCTTTTTGTTTTCCGGATCGCCTTCACCACGATTCTTGATGGAGTTTTCTCATGAGCCAGCGCCTTCCTTCGTCTACTGCTCCTGCTCCCGAGCCCGTATCTGCCGGTGGCCGGCGTGAGTTTCTGCGCGTGGCCGGCGCTGCCGCCCTCTATGGCACGCTGGGCCACCATGGCGCCTGGGCCGCAGGCTCCGACGCGCCGGAGAAGAAAGAGGTCAAGATCGGCTTCATCCCGCTGACCGATTGCGCCAGCGTGGTCATGGCCTCTGTGCTGGGCTTCGATCAGAAGTACGGCGTGAAGATCGTTCTCAGCAAGGAGGCGAGCTGGGCCGGCGTGCGCGACAAGCTGGTCAACGGCGAGCTGGACTTCGCCCATGTGCTCTACGGCCTGGTCTACGGCCTGCACCTGGGCGTGGGTGGCCCCAAGAAGGACATGGCCGTGCTCATGGGGCTGAACAACAACGGCCAGGCGATCACGCTGTCCAAGGCCCTTGCCGACAAGGGCGCGGTCGACGGAGCCAGTCTGGCCAAGGTCATGGCCAGGGAAAAGCGCGAATACACCTTCGCCGGCACCTTCCCCACTGGCACCCACGCCATGTGGATGCATTACTGGCTGGCGGCTGCGGGTATCAACCCTTTATCCGAGGCCAAGCTGATCACCGTGCCGCCGCCCCAGATGGTGGCCAATATGCGCGTGGGCAATATGGATGGCTTCTGTGTGGGCGAACCCTGGAACCATCGCGCCATCATGGATGGCATCGGCATTACGGCCAACACCACACAGGACATCTGGAAGGATCACCCCGAGAAGGTGCTGGGCGCCACGGGCGAGTTCGCGCAGAAAAATCCCAACACGTGCCGCGCCGTGATGATGGCGATTCTGGAGGCCGGCCGCTGGATCGACGCCAGCCTGCAGAACAAGACGAAGATGGCCGAAACCGTGGCCCAGAAGTCCTATATCAATACCAGTGTGGACGCCATCAACCAGCGCATTCTGGGCCGCTACCAGAATGGCCTGGGCAAGACCTGGGACGACCCCAACCACATGAAGTTCTTCAACGACGGTGCCGTGAACTTCCCCTATCTGTCGGACGGCATGTGGTTCCTCACCCAGCACAAGCGCTGGGGTCTGCTCAAGGCCCATCCCGACTATCTGGCCGTGGCCAAGCAGATCAACCGCATCGACCTCTACCAGCAGGCGGCAAGCCAGCTCAAGGTCAGCGTGCCCAAGGATGTACTGCGCACCAGCAAGCTGATTGACGGCGTGGTGTGGGACGGCAAGAACCCTGCCCAGTATGCCGACAGCTTCAAGATCAAGGCCTGAGGCCGCCACCCGACAGGAGAACCACCATGGTCAGTGCCGTACTTCACTCACCGCTCGAACTCGATCCCCCGCACGATCCGCAACTGGCAGCCCAGGCGGCCAATGATGCGCTGCTCGAAACTTCAAAAGAGATAGCTGCTGGCGCACAACTTGTAAAGGCTGAAGTGCAAAAAGATATCAAACCCAAAGCGATAGTCACGGCTCCGGTTGTGGTGGCACCCGGCCGCTTGCGCCAATGGGCTGAACAGCTATTTGGTCAGGCTCTGCCGCCGCTGCTGGGGCTGGCGCTGCTGGTCGGGCTGTGGTCGCTGGTCTCTAGCAGCACCGGCAAGAGCATTCCGACCCCGGCCGAGACCTGGGAGCAGGCCTTGCAGGTGTTCAGCGATCCCTTCTACCGCAACGGCCCCAATGACCAGGGCGTGGGCTGGAACGTGCTGTCCTCGCTGCAGCGCGTGGCCCTGGGTTTCGGTCTGGCGGCGCTGGTCGGCATTCCTTTGGGCTTCGTGATCGGGCGCTTCAGCTTTCTGTCGCGCATGTTCAACCCCTTGATCAGCCTGCTGCGTCCGGTGTCGCCGCTGGCCTGGCTGCCGATCGGCCTGCTGGTGTTCAAGGGCGCCAATCCGGCAGCCATCTGGACCATCTTCATCTGCTCGATATGGCCCATGGTCATCAACACCGCCGTGGGCGTGCAGCGTGTGCCCCAGGACTATATGAATGTGGCGCGCGTGCTCAATCTGTCGGAGTGGAAGATCGCCACCACCATTCTGTTTCCTGCCGTGCTGCCCTATATGCTGACCGGCGTGCGCCTGGCCGTGGGCACGGCCTGGCTGGTGATCGTGGCCGCCGAGATGCTGACGGGCGGCGTGGGCATAGGCTTCTGGGTCTGGGACGAATGGAACAACCTCAACGTCAAGAACATCATCATCGCCATCTTCGTGATCGGCATCGTGGGCCTGGTGCTGGAGTGGGCCCTGGTCAAGCTGGCTTCGGCCTTTACGTTTGAAGAGGTGAAGACTTAACCCACCCCTGAGCCGCGCCCTCGGGCGCGTCACCCCCTCAAGGGGGCACCACCGATGGCTCGGCAAAGCCGGCGCCACGGTGGCCTCGGAAAAAAGCAAGGAGTACCTCATGCATACATCTCTCAGCACCAAGTACATCGAGATCCACGGGGTGGAGCAGACCTTCAAGACCGCCAAGGGTCTGTTTCCCGCACTGCGCGACATCAACCTGAACATTGCCAAGGGCGAGTTCGTCAGTCTCATCGGGCATTCGGGCTGCGGCAAGTCGACGCTGCTCAATCTGATTGCCGGCCTGACCATTCCCTCGGGCGGTGCATTGCTGTGCGCCAACAAGGAAATCAAGGGCCCCGGCCCCGAGCGTGCGGTGGTCTTCCAGAATCATTCGCTGCTGCCCTGGCTGAGCTGCTGGGGCAATGTGCACCTGGCCGTGGAGCGTGTCTTCGGCAAGCGCGAAAGCAAGGCACAGCTGGCGCAGCGCACCGATGCGGCGCTGGCCATGGTGGGCCTCAGTCATGCGGCGCAAAAGCGCCCTGGCGAAATCTCGGGCGGCATGAAGCAGCGCGTGGGCATTGCCCGCGCCCTGTCCATGGAGCCCCAGGTGCTGCTCATGGACGAGCCCTTCGGCGCTCTCGACGCCCTGACGCGTGCCAAGCTGCAGGACGAGTTGCTGGAGATCGTGGCACGCACCCAGAGCACCGTGGTCATGGTCACGCACGATGTGGACGAGGCCGTGCTGCTGTCCGACAAGATCGTGATGATGACCAACGGTCCCGCTGCCACGATTGGCGAGGTGCTGCATGTAGAGCTGCCACGCCCGCGCAGCCGGGTGGAGCTGGCTGAGGATGCCCAGTATCAAAGCTACCGCAAGGCGGTGATCGACTTCCTCTACACGCGTCAGGGCCATGTGGAGAAGGCGGCCTGAGCCTTTTTGATTTCAAGCTGCATGGCGCCTTGGGGCGCCATGTTTGTTTTGCACAGCAATAAAGCGGCCATGCACAAAAGCAGTGCATGCAGCGGGATGGAATAGTCTCTGCAGGCTGAGAAAAGCTGGCACAGCAATTGCGTGTTGTTCAGCGTGGCCAAGGTGGGTCACCGGGGGATGGTGCAAGGCTGGACCAGAACCCACAGACAAAGACGTCTACGCGTTCATGCAAGTCATGAAGCGCGCAGACGTCTTTTTTTTGGCTTTGCAAATGCCCACGGGGACTCAGATGAAAAAATCCAAACTGGTCATGATTGGTAACGGAATGGCAGGCGTGCGCGCGCTGGAAGAGCTGCTGGCCATTGCCCCCGATCTGTACGACATCACGGTCTTCGGCGCCGAGCCGCATCCCAACTACAACCGCATTCTGCTGTCGCCCGTGCTCGCCGGCGAGCAGACGCTCGGCGATATCGTGCTCAACGACTGGTCCTGGTACCAGGACCACCATATCTTGCTGCACGCCGGCTATACCGTGACGGCCGTCGACCGGGCCCGGCGCACGGTGCATGCGGTCAATGCTCTGGGCGAGAGTGCCAGCGCCGAGTACGACCGCCTGATCATGGCGACGGGCTCCAAGCCCTTCATCCTGCCCATCCCCGGCAAGGACCTGGAGGGCGTGCTGGCCTACCGCGACATTGCCGACACCGAGGCCATGATCGAAGCGGCAAAGACACTCAAGCATGCAGTGGTGATAGGTGGTGGCCTGCTGGGACTGGAAGCGGCCAACGGCCTCATGAAGCGCGGCATGCAGGTCACCGTGGTGCATGTCGGCGACTGGCTGATGGAGCGTCAGCTCGACGATCAAGCGGGCCGGATGCTGCAGAAATCGCTGGCCGAACGCGGCATGCAGTTCCGCATGCAGGCACAGACGCAGGAGCTGCTGGGCGATGAAGACGGCGGGCGCAGTGGTCGCGTGCGCGCCGTGCGTTTCAAGGACGGCAGCGAGATCCCGGCCGAACTGGTGGTGATGGCCGTGGGCATTCGCCCCAGCACCGAACTGGCGGAGTCCATGCATCTGCATGTGAGTCGCGGCATCGTGGTCAGCGACACGCTGCAGACCGTGACCGATCCACGCATCTATGCCGTGGGCGAATGCGCGGCACACCGAGGCATTGCCTACGGACTGGTGGCGCCCCTGTTCGAGCAGGGCAAGGTGCTGGCCAACCATCTTGCGGAGTTCGGCATCGGTCGCTATCTGGGTTCGCTGACCTCGACCAAGCTCAAGGTCACGGGCATCGATCTGTTCTCTGCAGGCGATTTCCAGGGCGGTGGCGATACCGAGGAAATCCTCATGAGCGACCCCTATGCGGGGGTCTACAAGAAGCTGGTCATCAAGGATGACAAGCTGGTCGGTGCCTGCCTGTACGGCGACACGGTGGACGGCAGCTGGTACTTCAAGCTGCTGCGCGAGGGACGCAGCGTGGCCGATATCCGCGACAAGCTGATGTTCGGTGAATCCAATCTCGGCGATACCGGCCACCAGGGCCAGAGCAAGGCCGCGGCCATGGCCGACGGCGACGAGGTCTGCGGCTGCAACGGCGTGACCAAGGGCGCGATCTGCAAGGCCATCAAGGACAAGGGCCTGTTCACACTCGACGATGTGCGCAAGCACACCAAGGCCAGTGCCAGCTGCGGTTCCTGCACCGGGCTGGTGGAGCAGATCATCATGTTCACGGCCGGCGGTGACTACTCGGCCGCCCCCAAGACCAAGGCCATGTGCGGCTGCACCGACCACGGCCACCAGGTCGTGCGCGATGCGATCCGCGAGCACAAGCTGCTGAGCACGGATGCGGTGTTCCGCTTCATGGAGTGGCGCACGCCCAATGGCTGTGCCTCCTGTCGCCCGGCCGTCAACTACTACCTGATCAGCACCTGGCCCAAGGAAGCCAGGGACGACCCGCAAAGCCGCTTCATCAACGAACGCAGCCATGCCAATATCCAGAAGGACGGAACCTATAGCGTGATTCCGCGCATGTGGGGCGGCGAGACCACGGCCTCCGAGCTGCGCCGCATTGCCGATGTGGTGGACAAGTACCAGATCCCCACCGTGAAGGTCACGGGCGGCCAGCGCATCGATCTGCTGGGCGTGAAGAAGGAGGATCTGCAGGCCGTCTGGAACGATATCGGCATGCCCTGTGGCCATGCCTATGCCAAGGCGTTGCGCACGGTCAAGACCTGCGTGGGCAGCGAATGGTGCCGCATGGGCACGCAGGACAGCACCCAGATGGGCAAGGACCTGGAGCGCGCCATGTGGCGCATGTACGCACCGCACAAGGTGAAGTTCGCGGTCAGCGGCTGCCCGCGCAACTGCGCGGAGTCCGGCATCAAGGATGTGGGAATCATCGGCGTGGACTCGGGCTGGGAGATGTATGTGGGCGGCAACGGCGGCATCAAGACCGAGGTCGCGCATTTCTTCACCAAGCTCAAGACCGCCGAAGAGGTGATGGAGTACACGGGCGCCTTCATGCAGCTGTACCGCCTGGAAGGCTGGTATCTGGAGCGCACGGTGCACTACATCAACCGCGTGGGTCTGGACCATGTCAAGCGACGCATTCTCGATGATGCAGAGGGCCGCAGGGCACTGTGGGAGCAGCTGCAGTTTGCACTGGACGGCGAGCCCGATCCCTGGTTCGAAGCCGACAAGGCCGCCGTGGATGCGCGCCAGTTTCAGGCTCTGCCTGCTGATGTGTCAGTTATTGCCTGAAACCGAGAACCTCTTTCAATTTTTCAGCAATTTACGAACCTGGCGCGGCATAGCCAAGGGACGGCGAGCAAGGGCCGCCCTGTAGTGAGGCCGTCGTCCCCCTCCCGCGAAGCGAGAGAGGGGGAAGCCGCAAAGCGGCTCAGGGGGAGCTTAGGAGATGTAAATGAACGAATGGATTTCTATCTGCACGATGGACGACATCCCCGTGCTGGGAGCACGCCGCGTAGCGCGTGCACAAGGGCTGGATGTGGCCGTGTTCCGCAATGCCGACGACGAGGTGTTTGCGCTGCTGGACCGCTGCCCGCACAAGGGCGGTCCGCTGTCGCAAGGCATTGTGTTCGGGCGCAGCGTGGCCTGCCCGCTGCACAACTGGACGATTGCGCTGAGCTCCGGCGAGGCGGCTGCGCCCGACGAGGGCTGCACGCCTTATTTCAGCGTGCGTGTGCAGGACGGTGCGGTGCAACTGCGTGCCGACGAACTGGCCAGCCGAGCACTGGAGCAGACCCGCCCGCATGCAGGTCCTGCGCACTGCGCGGGCAAATCCGGCTGCGCTACGGCCTAGTGTCTCTGTTGAGATGAAATGAATAGCTGCATGCGCCTACTCAGAAGGCGTTACAGCATGATTTCACTGAAAGTCTGCCATGCATGAGACCCGATCCACCTGTCCCTGCTGCGGCGTGGGCTGCGGACTCGCCTTCGGCGGTCCGCGTTGCGGCGGCCCGCGCAGGAGTGAACATGGGCGCCGCAGCCTCTCTTCGGTGACGCCATGAAAGAAACCAAATCCACTTGCCCCTATTGCGGTGTCGGCTGCGGCGTGATCATCGAGTCCGATGGCCTGCAGATTACCGGCGTGCGCGGCGATCCCGAGCATCCTGCCAACTTCGGACGTCTGTGCACCAAGGGCAGCACCCTGCATCTGACGGCCGCGCCGGCCTATGCCCAGCAGGCACGCCTGCTGCAGCCCATGCGCAGGCTGGAGCGGACATCCGCACCGCAGGCCGTGAGCTGGGATCAGGCCCTGGACGAGCTGGCGGCGCGTATCGCCGGCATCCGCGCCGAACATGGACCCGATGCACTGGGTTTCTATCTCAGTGGCCAGTTGCTGACCGAGGACTACTACGTCTTCAACAAGCTGGTCAAAGGCCTGCTAGGCACCAACAATCTCGACACCAATTCGCGCCTGTGCATGAGCAGCGCCGTGGCCGGCTACAAGGCCACGCTGGGCGCCGATGCACCACCGGCCTGCTATGAGGACATAGATCTGGCCGGCTGCATGTTCATCACGGGCAGCAATATGGCCTGGGCGCATCCCATTCTGTTCCGGCGTGTGGAAGAGGCCAGGGCGCGCAATCCGCAGCTCAGGATCATCGTGGCCGACCCGCGCCGTACCGAGACCGCAGAGCTGGCCGATCTCTATCTGCCGCTGCAGCCAGGCAGCGATGTGATGCTGTTTCACGGTCTGCTGCACATCATGCTGTGGGAGGGCTGGACGGACAGCGCCTTCATCACGCAGCACACCAGCGGCTTTGCACAGCTCAAGGAACTGGTGCGCGAAGCCACGCCCGAGAAGGTCGCTGCCATCTGCGGCCTGCCCGTGGCGGACCTGTACCAGGCGGCGCGCTGGATGGCGCTGGGCGGTGCCCAGGAGCCGACGGATGTGCGTCGTCCCACGCTCAGCCTGTACTGCCAGGGCCTGAACCAGAGCCGCAGCGGCACGGCCAATAATGCGGCGCTGATCAATCTGCATCTGGCCACCGGCCAGATCGGCAAGCCAGGCGCAGGCCCGCTGTCGCTGACGGGCCAGCCCAATGCCATGGGCGGGCGCGAGGTGGGCGGACTGTCGAATCTGCTCAGCGCGCATCGTGATCTTTCCAACGCAGCGCACAGGGCCGAAGTGGCGCGGCTATGGGGAGTGGAGTCGATTCCGCAGCAGCCCGGCAAATCCGCGCTGGAGATGTTCGAGGCCGCTGCCGACGGCCAGATCAAGGCCTTGTGGATTGCCTGTACCAACCCCGCGCAGAGCATGCCCGAACAGGCCATGGTGCGCAGGGCGCTGGAGCGTGCCGAGCTGGTGGTGGTGCAGGAGGCTTTTGCCGCGACCGAGACCACGGCCTATGCCGACTGGTTGCTGCCAGCCTCCACCTGGGGCGAGAAGCTGGGCACCGTCACGAACAGCGAGCGACGCATCTCGCGGGTACGCGCTGCCGTGGTCGCACCGGGGGCGGCACGCCATGACTGGCTGATAGGCGTGCAACTGGCGCAGCGTCTGGAAGAGCATCTGCGGCCCTCGCTGCCAAGCTTGTTTCCCTATGACACCGCGAATGCCGACGCGGGTGCAGAAGCCATCTGGAACGAGCATCGCGAATCCACACATGGGCGCGATCTGGATATCACGGGTCTGAGCTGGGCGGTGCTGGAGGTCAAGGGACCCCAGCAATGGCCCATGCCGCAAGGCGCCAGCCAGGGCCGCCAGCGTCTGTATGGCGATGCGGTGTTTGCGACGGCGGACGGGCGCGCACGCTTCGATGTCCAGGCCTGGCAGGCGCCGGCCGTGCCGCGCGATGCGCGGCATCCGTTCAGTCTCAACACCGGTCGCCTGCGCGATCAATGGCATGGCATGACGCGCACCGGCCAGCTGGGGCGCCTGTTCGCCCATGTCAGCGAACCGCAGCTGCAGGTCAGTCCTCAGGACATGCAGCGCCTGCAGCTGCAGGAGGGCGATCTTGTCCACCTGTCCAACCGCTATGGCGCCATCGTGCTGCCCGTGCAGGCGGAAGGGGGCCTGCAGCCCGCACAGCTGTATCTGCCCATGCACTGGGGCAGCATGTATCTGAGTGGTCTGGGCTCCAAGGGGCAGCGGCTTGCGGGTGTCAACGCCTTGACCACGCCCGAGCGCTGCCCGCGCTCCAAGCAGCCAGAACTCAAGCATGTGGCCGTCAAGCTGCTCAAGGCCGAGCTGCCCTGGACTTGTCTGGGCATGGCCTGGCTGGATGAACGGCAGGTGCATTCGGTTCGCCAGGCTTTGACCGAACTGATGGCCGAGTTCGACTTCGCCAGCTGCGTGCTGTTCGGGCGCGCCGTGCCGCTTGAAAAAGCGGATCAGGGTCGCACCGGCGTGCAGTTCCGCGCGGCGGCCTATGCGCAGCCCGGCGCCGAGGTGCTGGCGCGGCTGCACAGTCTGCTGCAGCTCGATGGCCCGCAGGCCATGCGCTATGCCGATGCGCGTCGCCAATGCAGCCGGGCCATGGCGATAGGCCGGCAGACCGAGGAGCCCAGGCTCGATGCTTTTTTGCTTTGCGGCGATGCCAGCGCCGGCCGCTGGCTGGGGCCGGTACTGCGCGACGAGCAATCGGTGCAAAGCTATGGGCGTCTGCTGCTGTCCTCGGGTGCCAAGCCGCCCGCCGCCATGCCGGCCCGGTCGCCACAGATATGTGCCTGCATGAATGTGGATGAGGCCAGCATCAGCTCGGCACTGACTGCGTGCGAGGGCTCCGCCGACGAGCGACTCGCCCAGCTCAAGTCTTCCCTGGGTTGCGGCACGCGCTGCGGCTCCTGCATTCCCAGGATCAAACAACTGGTGCATGCGACGCCTGCGCCGCAGTCGGCAGCCCTTCCGGTTGCTGCCTAGATTTCGATGTCCGGCAATGCATATGAAAGGCCAGCCATGACAAACAGCCATGCCACTTCCCTGCCGCCCGTGGGCCGCTGCTATCTGGTCGGTGCCGGCCCCGGCGATCCGGAGCTGCTCACGCTCAAGGCGCTGAGGCTGATCCAGTCCGCCACGCTGCTGCTGGCCGACGACCTGGTGTCTGCCGACATCGTGAAGCTTGCCAGCGCTAGCGCCCGCGTCGTCCATGTGGGCAAGCGCGGCGGGCGCGAAAGCACCTCACAGGAATTCATCGAAAAGCTCATGATCCTGGCGGCGCGCCAGGGCGAGCTGGTGGTGCGCCTCAAGGGCGGCGATCCCTTCATCTTCGGCCGTGGCGGCGAGGAGGTCGAGCATCTGCGCCGGGCCGGAATCGCCGTGGAAGTGGTCAACGGCATCACCGCAGGGCTGGCGGCCGCCACCAGCCTGGGCGTGCCGCTGACCCATCGCGACCATGCCCATGGCGTGGTGTTCATCACCGGCCATGCCAAGCCGGGCAGCGCCGGCCATGACTGGCAGCTGCTGGCCTGCACGGCCCGGATGCTGGGGCTGACGCTGGTGATCTACATGGGCGTTGCAACTGCCTCCGTCATCCAGCAGCAACTGCTGGCCGGCGGACTGCCAGCTTCTACGCCAGTGGCTCTGGTCCAGAGCGCCAGCCTGCCTGCACAGCAGCAGATACTGACCGATCTGGGGCAGATGACGCAGGCGCTGGCAGCCAGCGGACTGGGCAGTCCCTGCGTGTTCGTGGTGGGCGAGGTGGTCGGCCTGGCCGCATCGTCGGCAGCCGGCCTTGACGGCCTGCTTGAGCAGGTGCAGTTGCGCCGCGCCGTGGGTGCGTGAAGCCCGATTGCTGACAGCTGTCTCCCTTTTGTCTGAGTGCCGAGCCTGCATGACTAGAATTTGTCCGGTAACCCCTGAACATTTGTCACACCCGGCCTCGTCAGTCTGCAGGGGGATAGCGGCGGCCGACACCTATGAGTCATGCGATGAGCACTGCATATCCTGATACCCAGCTTTTGATCGACGGTCAGTGGCAGGACGCTGCCAGCGGCAAGAAAATTGATGTGCGCAACCCGGCAAGCGGCGAGGTGATTGGCCGTGTGGCCCATGCCGATATTGCCGACCTGGACCGCGCCCTGGCGGCGGCAGACAAGGGCTTTCAGGTCTGGCGCAAGGTGTCTGCCCACGAGCGCGGTGCCATCATGCGCCGTGCCGCAGCCCTGCTCAAGGAGCGTGCCGACGAGATCGCCGCGCTGCTGACGCAGGAGCAGGGCAAGCCGCTGGCCGAGGCCAAGGTGGAAATCATTGCCGGCGCCGGCATCATCGAATGGTTTGCCGACGAGGCTCTGCGTGTCTATGGCCGCATCGTGCCTTCGCGTCGCCCCGAGCAGCAGCAACTGGTGATCAAGGAGCCCGTGGGCCCGGTCGCCGCCTTCACGCCCTGGAACTTCCCCGTCAACCAGATCGTGCGCAAGATCGGCGCGGCCCTGGCTTCGGGCTGCTCCTTCCTGGTCAAGGCGCCCGAAGAAACACCGGCCTCGCCCGCAGCGCTGCTCAAGTGTTTCGTCGATGCCGGCATTCCTGCAGGTGTCGTGGGCCTGGTCTATGGCAACCCCGCACAGATTTCCGAATATCTGATTGCCCACCCGGTGATCCGCAAGGTGACCTTCACGGGCTCTACGGCCGTGGGCAAGCAACTGGCAGCGCTGGCCGGCCTGCACATGAAGCGCTCCACCATGGAGCTCGGCGGCCATGCCCCCGTGATCGTGGCCGAGGATGCCGACGTGCAACTGGCCGTCAAGGCCGCAGGCGCGGCCAAGTTCCGCAACGCGGGCCAGGTCTGCATCTCGCCCACGCGCTTTCTGGTGCACAACAGCGTGCGCGAGGAGTTCACGCGCGCGATGGTCGCCCATGCCGAGGCATTGAAGGTCGGCAACGGCCTGGAGCAGGGCACGCAGATGGGGCCGCTGGCCAATCCGCGTCGCGTGACCGCGCTGACCCAGCTGATCCAGAACGCCGAGCAAAGCGGCGCCAAGCTGATGACGGGCGGCGCATCCTTTGGTTCTGCGGGCAACTTCTTTGCGCCCACGGTGCTGGCCGACGTGCCTTTGACGGCCGATATCTTCAACCAGGAGCCCTTCGGTCCCGTGGCGGCGATTCGCGGCTTCGACAAGATCGAGGATGCCATTCAGGAGGCCAATCGCCTCTCCTATGGCCTGGCGGCCTATGCCTTCACGCGATCGCTCAAGACAACGCACCAGCTGTCGCAGGATGTGGAAGCCGGCATGCTGTGGATCAACCAGCCGGCACTGCCATCGGCCGAGCTGCCCTTTGGCGGCATCAAGGATTCGGGCTACGGCTCCGAAGGCGGCCCGGAAGCGCTGGAGGCCTATCTGGTGGCCAAGGCCGTGGCTATCAGCTGCGTTTGAATCTGCAAGGCATCTGATGCAAGGCCACCCTCGGGTGGCCTTTTTCATGGGACGTGTATGCCGTGCGGCTTATGGGGACTGTTTGTCGATCGTTATTCCAAAAATGAATAGCGGTGGCTAGAATCGACGGTTTTTTACATTCGACAACAAATTCCAGCCCGCGCCATGTCATTGCACTCCACGGTTTCCTCTCTCCATCCTCCGAGTTATGTTCTTCGCCACAGCTGGTTGTGGGGCGCGCTGGCCATCGTGCCCATGGGCACGGCCTGGGCGCAGGTGGCAGCTGCGGGCGCAACCGAAGCCGCGAGCCAGACCTTCACGCTGGGTACGGTGGAAGTCAGCGCGCGGCGCGAGGCCGAGGAGCTCGGGGCCGGCGACATGCAGCGTGTATCCAGTGCCGAAATGGAGCGCAGCAACGCCAGCACCGTGGCCGATGCCGTGCGCAATCTTCCTGGCGTGAGCCTCTCGCGCAACAGCCGCAACGAGGAAATGATCAATCTGCGCGGCTTCGATTCGCGCCAGGTGCCCATCTTTGTGGACGGCGTGCCTCTGTATGTGCCCTACGACGGCTATGTGGATCTGGGCCGTTTCACCACCTTCGACCTGGCCGAGATCAACGTGGCCAAGGCCGGTGCCTCGCTGCTGTACGGTCCCAATACGCTGGGCGGCGCCGTCAATCTGGTCACGCGCAAACCGGTCAAGCCCTTCGAGGGCGACGTGCGCCTGGGTGTGGGCAGCGGCGGCGAGCGCAGGGCGAGCTTCAACCTGGGGGGCAACCAGGGCAACTGGTACTACCAGCTGGGCGCCTCCTACCTGGAGGCCGACAGCTTTCCTCTGCCCCGGGGCTTCAGGGATTACAAAAAGCAGCCCACCGATACCGGCAGCAATCGCGAGAACGCGGACCGCACCGACAAGCGCCTGTCCTTCAAGCTCGGACTCACGCCCAATGCCACGGACGAATACGCCATCGGCTATGTGCACCAGGAAGGCGAGAAGGGCAATCCCGTCTACACCGGCCAGTCCACGCAGAAGAATGCCGTGCGCTACTGGCGCTGGCCCTACTGGGACAAGGACAGCCTGTATTTCCTGAGCACCACCCGTCTGAACGGCAGCAATGTGCTCAAGACGCGCCTCTACCACGACACCTACAAAAACGGTCTCGACATGTACAAGGACGCCAGCTACACGGCCCACGATCCGACCAGCAGCTACAAGGACGTGAGCAAGGGTGCCAGCGTGGAGTGGGTCAACTACGCCTTCTCCGGTCATGAGCTGCATGCGGCCTTCCACTACAAGGAGGACGAGCACACCGACGCGGCCTCGGGCAAGGACCCGCAGAAGCACTACCGCGATGTGACCACCTCACTGGTGCTCGAGGATCACATCGCCCTGGCCGAGCGCTGGCGCCTGACGCTGGGCCTGAGCCATGATCAGCGCGATGCCAAGCAGGTCTACCAGTGGCCCACGGGCTCCACCAGTGCCACCAACGGCCTGGCACGACTGAGCTATGCGCTCACGGCCCAGGGCGACGAGGTCTATCTGATTGCCTCGCACAAGAGCCGCTTTGCGACCATCAAGGACCGCTATTCGGCGCGCATGGGAACGGCCCTGGCCAACCCCGACCTCAAGCCCGAGGTGGCCAACCATCTGGAGCTGGGCCTGAGCGGCAAGCCCTGGCAGGGCGGCAAGGGGCAGGCGGCCTTGTTCTACAGCAGGGTGCGCGACCAGATCCAGACCATGGTCGTGGACTCCACTGCCTGTGGCGGCAAGACCTGCAACCAGGCGCAGAACGTAGGGCGCACGCGCAATGTCGGTCTTGAGCTGTCGCTGGCGCAGCAACTGTCGGCCCAGTGGGCTGTGCATGCGGGCTACACCTATCTGAGCCGTACCAATCTCAGCGACCGCAGCATCACGCTGACGGACACGCCGCGCCAGCGCCTGACGGCGGCCCTGCAATGGAATCCGCAGGCCCAGTGGCAGCTGCGCGCCGAGCTGGAGGCAGAACAGGGCCGCAAGGTGCCGCTGTCGGCCAGCGGCCAGGCCCAGGTCTATCAGATGGCCGGCTACGGCGTGGCCAATCTGCGGGCGCGCTATCTGCCGCGTCCGGACACCACGCTGGACTTCGGCGTGGCCAATCTGGGCGACAAGTGGTATCAGCTGGCCGACGGTCTGCCCATGCCGGGGCGCAGCTGGTATGTAAATCTGGGCTACCGGTTCTGAAGGTCATGCAAAACCTGCTTCTGACATCGCTGGCAAGGCGTGACTGGCTGCGGAGGCTGGCTGTCCTGGGCATGGCCGGTGGCCCGGCTCTGGCGGCGGGAGCACAACCCGCTTCGGGCACCGGCGTACAGGTGGCTGCCGTGGGCGGGCTGGTGCTGTGCGGCGTGTGGCCGCGCGTGGCCGAGCAGGCCAGCCACGCCCTGACCATGCCGGTCACCACCGTGGCGGCTGCACCCAAGGAGGGCGTGGTGCCCGCCTTCGCGCGCGGCCAGGCGCAGATGCTGCTGATTCACGCCAGCGACGAAGCCATGGCACTGGAGGCCAGCGGCATGGCTTCCGCCGCGCGTGTCTGGGGCTGGAACGAGCATGTCATTGCCGGCCCCGCTCATGACCCCGCCGGCGTACGTTCGGTCGCTGACGGCACGCAGGCGCTGCGGCGCATTGCCGAAACCGGCTCGCCCTTGATCGCGCTGCGCGATCCCGGCAGCTATACCGTGGTGCAGCGTCTGTGGCGGCGCGGCGGCATACGCCCCGATGCGCGCTGGCTGCGCGCCGACACCGGCCCGCGACCACAGGCAGTGCTGGAGCTGGCGGCGCGCGAGCAGGCCTATGCCGTGGTCGGCCATATTCCCCTGGCCTTCGGCAAGATGAGCGCGCCTGGCATAGAGCGGTTGCTGCATGGCGATCCGCTGATGCGCAGACCCTATGTGCTGCTCACGCCCGGCCCGCGCCATCCGGCCACGGCGCAGCAGCGCCAGGCGGCGGGCCTGCTGGCCGAGTACCTGCTGTCTGCGGCCGGCCAGCATGCGCTGGAAGCGGCCAGCGGCGCGGGCGGCCCTTGGGTGTTTGCGCGCGATAGCGTGCCCGCCGGCATGAGTGCCGGTGTCGATGGACAGACTTGAGCGAAGGAGCAGTATGAGCACTGCTATGACGCCGCCGCTGGCGGCATTGATATACCCCGATGAGCGGCACGATATCGAGGACTTGCTGGAGGGCGTGGCACGGCGGCTGCAACAGTCGGGCCGGCAGGTGGGTGGGCTGGTGCATCGCCAGAGCCGCTATGCCAACGGCAACAAGTGCATGCGTCTGCTGGATCTGCGCAGCGGCCTGCAGTTCGAGATGACCGAGGACCTGGGTGTCAGCTCAAAGGCCTGCAGCTTGAACCCGCAGGCACTGGCCCAGGCCAGTGTGGTGCTGCGCCAGGCACTGGCCGATGGCGTGGAGCTGGCCGTCGTCAACTGCTTCGGCCAGCTCGAAGCCGCCGGTGGCGGTTTTGTCCAGGAGATCGCCGCTTTTGTCGAGGCTGGCATTCCCGTGGTCACGGCCGTGGCGGCCCGCCACGAGGCCGGCTGGCAGAGCTTTACCGGCGGCGCCTTCGTGCGTCTGCCGGTTGACGAACAGGCACTGCTGCACTGGTGCTGCCAGCAGCTGCAGCGCGAAGACCAGGGAGACCGGTCATGCTGACGCGGCGCCAATGGCTGCAGGCCGGTGCTGCGACGCTGGCCTCGAACCTGTATCAGGGTGGGGTCTGGGCGCAGGATGGCGGCTCGGTCATTGCCGCCCGCTTTGGGGCGCTGCCTGCACGGCCTGGCCGCGTGTTCGCGTCGGGGCCGCCGGCAGGCGTGCTGCTGGCCGCGCTGGCACCGCAGCAGTTGCTGGGCTGGCCCATGCAGCTTGGCGATGCGGCGCGCGCCCATCTGGGAGCGCCACTGCAGACTTTGCCCTATCTCGGGCGCCTGTCGGGCCGTGGCAGCACCCTGCCGCTCGAAAAGCTGCTGGCGCTGCAACCCGATCTGGTGCTGGACTCCGGGACCTCCGACGCCACCCATGTCTCTGCCGCCGAGCGCCTGGCGCGCCAGACGGGCCTGGCCTGCGTGCTGGTGCAAGGCAGCCTGCCCGAACATGCGCGCCAGCTGCGCGAGGTGGGCGCTTTGCTGGGGGCAGCAGGGCGCGCAGAGACCCTGGCCCGCCATGCCGACGAGGTCGCGGCTCTGGTGCGCGCCGTGACTGCCGGCCTTGGTGAGCAGGCCCGGCCGCGTGTCTATCTGGGGCGCGGCGCCAACGGTCTGGAAACCGGGCTGGCCGGCTCCATCAATGTCGAGGTGATCGAGTATGCGGGCGGTCGCAATGTGGCGGCCCAGGCCGGCAGGGGCGGACTCACGCGCGTCTCGATGGAGCAGATACTGGCCTGGGACCCCGAAGTCATACTGACCCAGGAGGCGGGCTTTGCCGAGCGCGTGCGCCAGGACCCCTTGTGGCGCGGCGTCAGCGCCGTGCGCAGTGGCAGAGTGCACTGTGCGCCGGTGCTGCCTTTCGGCTGGCTGGACGGCCCGCCCAGCGTGAACCGGCTGATCGGCGTGCGCTGGCTGCTTGAGAAGCTGCATCCGGGCCGCTTCGCCCAGCAAGATGTCAAAGCCCTGGAGCAGGCGGTGCGCGAGTTTTATGCGCTGTTCTATGGCCTCCAGCTGTCGCCGATGCAGTTGCGAGCGCTGCTGGACGCCGCGCGTTGAAGGCGTCGGAACTGCATGAAGTCCTTTGATTCCAGACCTGGCGATGAGCGCAGCGAAAGTGATGCTTCGAGGGCGGACATGAGTCAGTGCCGCCGGCGCGGCCGGGTGCGCAGGAACCTGGGTTGGTGGCCGGCCCTGGTCTTGCTGGCTCTGGTGCTGCTGTGGGCGCTGGGCTCGGGGCAGTTTGCACTGGCACCGGCACAGCTGGCCGAAGCGCTTTGGGCACGGGCCACGGGGGCTGCGTCGCCGTTGGCGCCAGCGGCTGAAACCGTGCTCTGGAACATCAGGCTGCCGCGCATCGCAGCCGGCATGGCGGTCGGCGCGATGCTCGCTGCAGCCGGTGCGGCCTACCAGGGCATGTTTCGCAACCCGCTGGTCTCGCCTGACATTCTGGGCGTTTCGGCCGGTGCCGGCCTGGGCGCCGTCGTCGCCATCTATCTGGGCCTGTCGATGTTTGCTGTTCAATGGCTGGCCTTTGGCGGCGGACTGGTCGCCGTGGCTGTCGTGGTGCTCATCAGCACCTGTGTGCGCAGGCACGACCCGGTGCTGGTGCTGGTGTTGGCAGGAATGGCGCTGGGTGCCCTGCTGGGTGCCGGCATTGCCCTGATCAAGACCCTGGCCGACCCGAACACCCAGCTGCCGTCCATCACCTTCTGGCTCATGGGCGGCCTGTCGGCCGTGACGCTGCAGGAAGTGGTCGCCACGGCACCCGTGATGCTGGCGTCCCTGCTGCCCTTGCTGCTGCTGCGCTGGCGCATCAATCTGCTGGCCCTGCCCGATGAGGAAGCGCGGGCTCTGGGCGTGCCGGTCGCGTGGCTGCGCCTGGTGCTGGTGGTTTGCGCCACGCTGGGCACGGCGGCGGCGGTGTCGCTGGCCGGCATCATCGGCTGGGTCGGACTGGTGGTGCCGCATGTGGCGCGCCTGCTGGTCGGCCCTGATTTCGTGCGCCTGCTGCCGGCTTCGGCCCTGCTGGGCGCGGGCTTTGTGGTGGCTGCCGATACGTTGGCCCGCACCATGGCGCGTATCGAGCTGCCGCTGGGCATTCTGACGGCCCTGGTCGGTGCACCGTTTTTTCTGTATCTGCTGGCTCGCACGGGCCGCCGCGAGGGAGATGCCTGATGACGGTGCTGGACTTGCAGGGCCTGAGCACCGGCCACGGTCGCCGCGTGGTCAGCGAAGCGGTGGATCTGTCGATTGCCGCCGGCGAGGTGCTGTGTCTGCTGGGCCCCAACGGCTGTGGCAAGACCACGCTGTTTCGCACGGTTCTGGGCCTGTTGGCGCCGCTGGCGGGCCGGGTGCTGGTGCAGGGCCAACCGGTGCAGAGCTGGTCGCGTGCGGAGTTCGCGCGCCGCGTCGGCTATGTGCCCCAGGCCCAGGCCGGGGTGTTTGCCTTCGAGGCGCTGGACATGGTCCTCATGGGCCGCGCCGCGCGCCTGCCCCTGCTGGCCAGGCCCTGCGGCGCGGACCGTGCCATGGCACTGGCCTGCATGGAGCGGCTGCAGATCGCCCATCTGGCCGCACGCCGCTACACGGAGCTCAGCGGCGGCGAGCGGCAACTGGTGCTGATTGCACGCGCACTGGCGCAGGAACCGGCGCTGCTGGTCATGGACGAGCCCACGGCCAGCCTGGACTTCGGCAACCAGATCCGCGTGCTGGAGCAGATCGAGGCGCTGAGCGCCCAGGGCATGGCCGTGCTGTTGTCCACCCACCAGCCCGAGCACGGTTTGCGTGTGGCCAACCGGATCGCTCTGCTGGGCCATGGGCGGCTGCTGGGTGTGGGCGAGCCGCGCGCAGTGGCCGCGCCCGCAGCGCTGGCTGAGCTCTATGGCGTCAGCGAGGCGGCGATTGCCGCTCATCTATCGGGCGGCTGCTGAAGCGCTCAGCGCAAAGCGGCGCTGGAGGCAAAGAAGGCTGGATGCTCGCGGATGTCCTGGGCGGCCAGCCGCAGTTGCAGCGCCTGCTCGGGCTGGCGCTGCTGTATGCGCCGGGCCAGGCCTTGCAGCAGCGGCGTGGCCCTGTCTGGAGCGCTGGGCAATTGCTGCAGTCTCTGCAGTGCGCTGCGCACACCGCGCAAGGTGCTTTCGGACAGGAGGACATCCGCTTGCAGCTGGTGCAGGATCAGAACGGCCTTGCCTACCCGCAGCGCGGCCAGACCGCAGTCGGCCGCGTCCTGCACGGCAGGGGCGCTGACTTTTTCGGAGGCGCGCACCAGGCGCAGCAGGCGGTGGTAGAGGCGGGCGCGCCACACGCGCACGTCTCTGGCATGTGCCGGGGCGGAGGCCATGTCCTGCAGCTCATGAACCATCATGGCGCGCAGACCGTTGAGCCTGCCTTGCGCGGTGACGGGCAGGATGAAGCGATAGGCTGCCCAGCCGGCCAGCGGGCCGGTGACGATGGCAAACGCCATGGACAGCGAGTGGCCCACATCGAGCTGGTACGGGAAATGCGGCGACAGAGCCAGCAGGATCACCATATTGCAGTCAAAGCCGTACAGCGTGGTGCGGCGGTGGCTGAGCAGCAGGGCGCCAAGGAAGATGAAGGGCAGCATCATCAGCACCATCTGCAACTGGCTGTTGGCAAACGGCCAGGCAAACCACTGGCAGACCAGCGCCACGCCCGCGCCCATGGCCTGGCCCAGAATCACAAAGCGCATGGTGAAGGCCGGGTTCTCGAACGAGGAGAACACGGTGATCATCACCGACAGGCCCAGCAACATATAGGCGCCGCCATGCCAGCCGGTGACCACCCAGATCAGGCCGACCAGAAAGATGGAGCTGAAGGCCCGCAGCATGGCCCGGCGCGCGCCCACCCAGTCGCTGTGCAGGACCACGGGCAACTGGCGTGCGCGATGGTGGGCCGGCAGAGTCATGTCGCTGGCAGCTACAAAGTGGGCCTGCAGGGCCAGGCCGATATTGCCCAGGATTTCCTCGGCATGGCCCCAGCCGGCGGCGGCGCTGCGGGCCGTGGCGATGGCGTCGATGGCGGCCAGCGGTGCGGGCTGGGTTTCGAGCAGCATGGCGGCCTGCTCCAGCGCGGCCGTCATGGCCTGGGCCTGCGCAGGCGTGAATGCCGGGGTGATGGTCTTGCCCGTGCTGTCGCGCAGCCAGAGCAGAGCCGAGATCTGGGTATTGATCAGGCGGCGCAGCGCCCGGACGGCGCGGCGCGAACGCTGCGAGCCCGCGGCATGTGGGTCCAGCCCTTCCTCGATGGCTGCCATCACGGCCAGTCGCTCGGCCAGGTCCCTGGGGCTGAGGGCGCTGTGCCCGCTGGCTGTGGCCTGTGCGGCATCGGCGATGTCGCGCAGCAGACGGGCGCAGAGTCGGCGCACCCGGCCGTCACCGGGGATTTCGGCGCCCACGGGCGTGAACAGCCAGCCCACGACAAGGGCGGCGGCCACGCCGGTCAGTGCGGTGAACAGGCGATCCCAGCCCAGCGCGTAGACATGGGCGGGGTTGCCGTTGTCCAGCAAGGCAACCATCGAGGCCGAATAGCCGGCCAGCATGGTGCCGTAGGAGGCAAAGCTGCGCTGCAGATTGCCCAGGCCCGCGCAGATGCCTATCCACACCGCCAGTCCCGTGATCAGCCAGAGCAGATCGCCATTGGCCACCAGCACCAGCACCACGCCGGCGGCCGTGCCGACCAGCGTGCCCGTGGTACGGAAAAAGCTTTTCTCCAGCAGCTGGCCGCGCAGTGGCTGGGAAGCGGCCCAGACCGTCATGCCCGCCCATTGCGGATGTTCCAGCCCCAGGGCCCAGGCGGCGAACACGGCAATACAGGCTGCAAAAGCCGTGCGCAGATGCTGGCGCAGGCGGGCGCTGTCAAAGCCCCATCGCGTGGCGCTCTCCAGCAGGCGGTCGTAGGCAGCCACGCTCATGCGCGCTCCTCGGTGCCGGGATGGACTTGGGCTGAGCGCTGCTCATGCATCTGCTCGATGCGGGCGCGAATCTTGTTGACGCCGTCCAGCATGGCTTCGACCTCGGAGTCCTCCAGGTCCTGCAGCAGACTGAGCTCGGCCTCGAGCATGGTGGCGCGGATGCTGTCCACGGCACCATTGCCTGCGGCAGTGAGGAAGATGCGCTTGCTGCGGCGGTCGGCCGCATCGGCGCGGCGTTCCACCCAGCCCTTGCCCTCGAGAATGTCCAGCAGGCGCACCAGACTGGAGCCATCGAGCCCCACGCGCTCGGCCAGTTCCTTTTGCGTCACGCCGTCACCCCAGGCGCGTAGGTGCAGCAGCGGCGTCCAGGTGGCGTCGGTCAGGCCGCTGACGGCCAGCTGTTCTTCGACAAAGCGCCGCCATTGGCGGGTCAGGGTGACCATGAGAAAGCCCAGGCGGTCGCGGGATGGAGCATCGGCAAAAGACATGGATGAAATTTTGATGTCTTTGCAATTAATTTGCAATTCAAACTAATTGATCCTGCATTGATATATAGGGTATTCCCTTGTTTGTATGCGGCATAAAAAAGAGAGCGCAAAGCGCTCTCTTTCAAAGGGTTTCAGACCTGTAGATGTTCTAGTTCTAATCCAGTAAGGCGCTAGCTGCTATCAAAACAGTGTTGGAATCCAGAGATTCAATACCAGGCCGGCGACCAGCAGCCAGGCAAACAGAGCCAGGGCCAGAATCAGCGGCCTGGTGCCTGCAGCGCGCACGGCGCGGATATGGGTGGTCAGGCCCAGGGCAGCCATGGCCAGGGCCAGCAGCGCGTTGTCGAGTTGAATGCCGACGCTGACCACTTCCTTGGGCAGCACGCCCAGGGAGTTGACGCCGGCCATGGCCACGAAGCCCACGGCAAACCAGGGAATGGTGATCCGGTTGGCGGGCTGGCCGTTGTTCACACCCAGGGCCCGTTCGCTGCGTGTCAGCCACATGGACAGCACCAGCAGGAAGGGCGCCAGCATCATCACGCGCACCATCTTGGCGATCACGGCCGTATCCGCAGCCTGGCTGCCGATGGCTTCGCCGGCGGCCACGACCTGGGCCACCTCATGCACGGTGGAGCCGACGAAAACGCCGTACTGCTGCATGCTGGTGTCTATCCAGCCGTACTCGGCATTCCAGTGGAACAGCGCCGGGTAGAGAAAGGTGCCGATGGTGCCGAACACCACCACGGTCGCCACTGCCACGGCCACGTCCTCTGCGCGGCCCTTGACCACGGGTTCGGTGGCCAGCACGGCGGCGGCGCCGCAGATGGAGGCGCCGGCCCCCACCAGCATGGTGGTGCGCTTGTCCATGCCCAGCAGCTTCTGGCCTATCCACTGCGCCAGCAAAAAGGTGCTGGACAGCACCAGCGCATCGATCACCACGCCGGCCATGCCGACCTGGCCGATGTCCTGGAAGGTCAGGCGCAGACCGTAGAGCACGATGCCGGTGCGCAGCAGGCGGGCCTTGGTGAATGCGATGCCGCTGGCGCACTGGCTGGCAATGGCTGGGTAGACGGTGTTGCCAACCAGCAGACCGATGATGATGGCCAGCGTCAGCGCGCTCAGGCCGTTGTTCTTGATGGCCGGAAACTGCGCGGCCCAGGTGGCCACGGCAGCGATGGCGCCTGCCAGCAGCAGGCCGGCAATCACCCCGCCGGTTTTGTGCATCCAGCCTTGCGAGGGTGCGGAGTTTTTCAGTGTTGTAGTGTTCATCGTGACCTTTCGCAGCAGGCAAGACAACAGGTCTGATTGCCGGCATGGAGGTCACTTTAGATTTCTTGGTTATATTTGTATAACTAATAGTTTTTGTAAGATCAACCTATAAAACAGGTAGATTGGGCTTTCTGGCTCCTGCGATTCGAGTCAATCTTGACTGGATGAGCCGATGCTGGCGAGGCCGGGCTGCCCGTTTTCTGCGGGTAGGCAGGGGCTGCTGGCGAGCCTGTTGTCATCGATACGAATATACGAATCATCGTCATGCTGCACCTTACCTTGCGTCAGTTCGAGATCTTCTGCGCCGTGGCCCAGAGCGGGACCACGGTGGCTGCCGCAGAGGCCGTGGCGCTTTCGCAGTCAGCCACCAGTGCCGCGCTGCAGCAGCTGGAGCAAGGTCTGGGCGTGCAGCTGTTCGAGCGCGTGGGCAAGCGTCTGGTGCTCAACGATGCCGGCCGCGCGTTGCTGCCCCAGGCCCTGAGCGTGCTGGAGCAGGCAAGAGGCATAGAGCAGACGTTTTCCGCGCGTGCGGCCAATATGCCGGTGCGCCTGCGCGTGGCGGCCAGTACCACCATCGGCACCTATGCGCTGCCCGAAGTGCTGGCGCGGCTGGCACGCTCGCATCCGCTGGTGCGCGTGGACCTGCAGATCGCCAACACCCAGGAAGTGGGCGAAGCCGTGCTGGCCATGGAGGTCGACATGGGCCTGATCGAGGGCAGCAGCCACTGGCAGGGGCTGGAGGTCGAGCCCTGGCTGCGCGATGAACTGGTCATCGTGGCATCACCGCAGGACCCGCTGGCTGAGCTGGCGCGCAACAAGCCGCTGGGCGTGTCAGCGCTGCGCAAGGCGGCATGGCTGCTGCGCGAGGCGGGATCGGGCACGCGCGAGATGGTCGAGCATGCGCTGCTGCCGCATCTGCACCAGCTGCCTGCGGCTGCCACGCTGGGCAGCTCCGAGGCGATTGCACGTTGTGTCGAGCAGGGGCTGGGCATCAGCTGTCTGTCGCGCGTGCTGGTGCAGTCACAGCTGCAGGCCCGGGCGCTGGAGATTCTGCCCACCACCCTGCCGCGCATGTGGCGCAACTTCTCTCTGGTGCAGCGCGCCGGAAAGCGCCGCTCGCCCGCGCTGCAGGCCTTTGTCGATGCCTGCAAGGCCGGCGAGCAGTCGCCGCTCGAGCCGTCCGCAGCCCAAGCGCCAAACATGCTGTAGTGCGTGAATGACAGTCGCAGGCAGCTATGGTTTTCTTGACAATAATTTTGCTTGCGGCGGCGGTTTTTGCCCCTATATTGGATAGACAAGTCGGGCGCGGGTTGCACAGCGCCGGCTTCCACAAGCAGGGAGGAACACCATGAAAACCATCGATGAAATGCTGCACCTGGACCTGCTCACTCATGAACAGCATCTGCAGATCAGCCACTGGATCGACGATGCGCAGTCCCCCGAGGCCATTTTGCAGATGCCTGCCGGACTCTGGCAGGCCGTGGAGCGTGCCAGCCAGGCCATGGGCGTGAACGAGGATTTGCTGCGTCCGCCGGCGCTGGACGCCGGCGGTCTGACTTTCAGTCAGTAGGTCGCGAGGCTTGGCTTTGGGCTAAAGCTGCCTCCAACGCAGGCTGCACAATCGCAGCCTGCTCTGGTTTCACTTCAGCGGAATCGTCGTTGCCTGCGGCACGGCCACGGCGGTGACGCTGTTCTGGGGCGAGCCCTCGATCACCCGGTCCGAGTAGGTCATATAGATCAGGGCGTTGCGCTTGGCATCCACCATGCGCACCACACGCAGGCGCTTGAAAAGCAGCGAGGTGCGCTCGGTAAACACTTCTTCCTGTTGCCTGAGCGGCGCGGGGAACTGGATATTGCCCGTGGCCTGGCAGGCGATAGACGCTTCCGAGCGATCCTCGGCCAGGCCCAGGCCGCCCTTGATGCCGCCGGTCTTGGCACGCGAGACATAGCAGGTCACGCCCGGCACCTTGGGGTCGTCATAGGCATCGACCACGATCTTGTGATCTGGGCCAATCCACTTGAAGACGGTGTCCACGGCACCGATCTGCTCGGCATGGCTCATGCCGACAAAGGCCATGGTTCCTACGGTGGCGGCCGCAACGGCCAGAGCGGCGGAGAGCAATTTCATGGTGGTGCGCATACAGTGAGTTACGGGTTAACCCTTGTCTTTTGACAGGGCATTGTGCCCCGGGCAAGGGATTGGCAGCCGGCCTTAGGACAATACCGGCTGCTGCAGAGCTTTCTGTATTGCATCACGGTTTGCCCCGGCCTGCTGGCGGGCGCCGGCAGCTGAGATGCTGCCACAGGCATGACACAGCGCATGCCGGACTTCCTAACTCCCTCTTTGATCTGCGACGGCCCTCGGGCGGTGGCTCCATGCAAGTGCCGCATCCGCCGGATGTGGCCGTTATCTATGTCGGTGAACGTTTCCGCGCCCGGTCTGAGCGCTTCCTCCCTGTTGTTGATGGCACTGGCCTGTGGACTGTGTGCGGGCGGCAATTATTTCAACCAGCCGCTGCTGCACTCGATTGCCTCTCATTTCTCGGTCAGCGAATCAGCGGCCGCAACCAGCGTGACGCTGGCCCAGGTGGCCTATGCGGCAGGTCTTTTGCTGCTGGCGCCGCTGGGCGACAAGCTGCAGCGCCGCGGCCTGGCCGTGAGCCTGATGCTGCTGGCAGCCCTGGGGCAGGCGCTGTGCGGCCTGGCGGGCCAGTTCGATCTGTTTCTGCTGGGCACGCTGATGGCAGGTCTGTTCTCGGTTGCGGCCCAGGTGCTGGTGCCCATGGCTGCGGCCCTGGCCCAGCCGGGGCAAAGCGGGCGGGCCGTGGGCTGGGTGATGAGCGGTCTGCTGCTGGGCATCCTGCTGGCGCGCAGCGTGGCCGGCATGGTCTCGGAGGCATGGGGCTGGCAAGCCGTCTACCAGGGCGCTGCGCTGGTGATGGCCGTGGTGGCGCTGTGGCTGTGGAAGGCGCTGCCGGCATCGCGCAACCCCAGTCCTGTCAGTTATCCACAGGTGCTCAGAAGCATGTGGCATCTGCTGCGCAGCCAGCCGGGTCTGCGCCAGCGCACCCTGGTCAGCGCGCTGGCGTTCGCCTCGGTCAGCGTGCTGTTCTCGACCATGGCGCTGCAGTTGTCCAGCGGCCCTCTGGGCCTGGATGACGGGCAGATCGGCTTGATCGGTCTGGCCGGCGCGGCGGGAGCCCTGGTGGCCACTCAGGCGGGGCGACTGGTGGACAAGGGCCTTGGCCGCGTGAGCTGTGCCATCGGGGCACTGGCCCTGCTGCTGTCCTGGCCCCTGCTGTGGGTTGGCGGAGCGCATCTGGGCTGGTTTGTGCTGGGCATGGTGGTGATCGATCTGGGACTGCAATGCCTGAACATCACGAACCAGGCCACGGTGGCCCAGTTGCTGCCCGCAGCGCGCGGCCGCATGAATGCGGTCTATATGACGGGCTATTTCACGGGCGCGGCGGCGGGCTCGGCCCTGGGAACTCTCGCCTGGGGCATCGACGGCTGGCAAGGTGCCTGCGTGTTGGGCCTGGCCCTGGCGTTGCTGGCCTGCCTGGGCACTTTCAGGATGCGCAAGACCCATGGCCTGGTGGCCGGGCTGGCCTAAAGCCGCCCGTGTCTAAAGATCCCAGCGCAGGGAGGCGCTAAAGGTTCTCTGCGGATAGGGGTGGAAGTTCCAGTACCTGGCATTGTTGGCGTTGTCTATGCCAAAGGCGGCCGACAGCTGTCTGTCGATCTGATAACGGGCCCGCAGATCGACGCTGAAGTACTGGCTGGCACCCATATAGGTGTCGGCATGGACATCGCTGTTGTCCAGATTCGAGTACTGGCGCCCGCTGTAGCGCGCCGCCACGGTCAAGGCCCAGCGTTCATCGGGCTTGTAGGTGGCCCAGGCCGTGGCACGCCAGCGTGGTACGCGCGGCTGCCATTTGCCCACGCTGGCCGGGTTGGCGGCATTGGCCGTGATGCGCGAGTTGGCCCAGGTCAGGCTGCCGCCCAGGTCCAGTCCGCGAATCCACACCGACTGCGCCGAGTAAGCCAGCTCCAGCCCCGAGGTCCTGACCTGATCCACGTTCTGCACCGCAGAGATGGTGGTGCCGGCAATCAGCTGGCTGTAGAGCGCATCGCGCGTGCGTTCATGGAACCAGGTGGCGCGTAGCAGGCCATTGCCCAGATCCTGCTCGGCCGTCAGCTCGCCCGTCCAGGACTTTTCGGGTTTCAGATTCGGGTCGTTGATGAACGACAGCGCCCCGCCAGAGGTCGCGCCATACAGCTCGCCCACTGTGGGAAAGCGCACGGAGCGGCCCAGCGAGGCCTTGAGCGTGGTGCTGCGGGCCAACTGATAAGCCAGCGCGGCCTTGGGCGAGAAATGCGATTCGCTGCGCTGGGCGTAACTCAGCTGGCTGCTGGTCGTGGCGGTATGGCCCTGGCTGGCCGTCCAGTCCTCCCAGCGCAGGCCCAGCACGGCCTTCCAGTCCTTGGCCAGCTGCCAGCTGTCCTGTGCCCAGGCATAGCGGGTCTCGGCCCTGCCGCCGACCTGGCTGACGACCGACTGCTCGTTGGCCCTGCCGGACTGCCAGTCGCCAACCACGTTGTATTTGCTGATGTTGAGCTTGTAGGCATCGCGGCCCAAGCCGAAGTCCACGATATGGGCGCCCTGCAGGCCCAGTATGTCGTTCTGTCGCCATGTGCCCTTGGCGGCCAGCGTGTTCCAGCCCGTGCCGTCCTGATCCTGCAGCGTGCCCTTGCCGCCCAGATTGGCAGCCGGCTGGGCTACGGTGGGCACGCGCTGCTGATCCTTGCCGTAGTCATACAGGCTGGCGCTGAGCTCCCAGTCAAACTCGCCCTGCGTATGGCTTTTGAGCGAGACGCCATGCATGGTGTGGGTCTGTCGGTCCTGGCTCAGTCCAAATGCGGTGTCGGCCAGCTTGTAGGTCTTGCCGTTGATATTGATGTTGCCGCTGTAGACCGGCTGGCCGTCCGGCCCGCGCAGATAGGTCTCGGAGCTGCCTCTGGCGCTGTTCTGCCACCAGCCCAGCGTGTAGCTGGCGCGCAGCGTGGGCGTGATGTCATAGGCCAGCTTGATCTTGGCGTGATCCTGCCTGGTGCGGTACTGCGTGCCCGCGCCCAGGATGTACCAGGGCTGATTGGTGGTGTTGAGTCCGGCAATCGCACCGGTCACGGGCGTGCCGGCACCGCCTGCCACGCCGGCGGACTGCAGCACGGTGGGGAATGTCATGGGCTGGCCCTGGCTGTCGCTGCGGCTCAGGTTGATCCAGTACGACCAGTCCCCGCTTCTGCTGCCTATGGAAGCGCTGGTGTTCCAGCTGCGGTAATGGCCGCTGCTGCCCAGCACGTCGGCGCTCTGGCGGGCATAGCCGGCCGCCACATGGGCTTCGAGCTTGTCGGGCATGCGCGTCACATAGTCCACCACGGCACCGGCGGAGTTGCCCGGGTAGGCGGCAGAGAACGGACCGTACATGACATCGACACGCTCGATCTCCTCGGGCGTCACCAGGCCCCAGCGCGGCGCATAGTTGCTGCCGTTGGCAATGCCATTGCCCAGATAGTTGGACAGCAAAATGCCGTCGGCATAGACCGCCGAGCGCGCGCTATTGCCCGTGCCCGAAGCCCGCGTGGAGAGGATGGCGTGGTTGTAGTCGCCTATATAGCGCTTGCGCACCAGCAGGCTGGGCAGATATTTGAGCGCGTCCTCGCTGTCGGTGGCATTGATGCGGGTCTCGATCTCCTCGCGCGTGATGCCTTCGATGGTGGTTGGAATCTGCGTGGGCAGCGAGCTGGGCTGGCCGCCGTTGACGGTGACCACGCCCAGGGTCTTGGAGCGCTCAGGCAGGTCCGTGGAGTCGGTTGAAGTCTGGGCCAGGCACGGCCATGCGATACCACTGACCACCAGTGGCAGAAAAATCTGTTTCATGAATGCTTACCTTGGGACGTGGTTGTCCCTATGAATCTGATAGCGGCCAGCGCAGATCAGAACTGCGCTAGAGCCCGAAATGCTTCAGAGGTAAGCGGGAGGCGGCCCGCGCGCAGGCAGAGGTGCGGCGGTGATGGCGGCGATGCGCGCCCGCTCCACGGGCTGCAGCGCATGCCACAGCGGTGACTCGGTAGGGGGCGGCAGCTGCAGCGCGGTCGGAGGGGGGGCGGCATGGGGCAGGCACATGGGGCAGTCGAGGTGACCCGCGCCCAGAACGCTGCCGCCGTCTTCGCCCTTGACGATCAGCTTGACCGCGCCGGTGCTGGTGCAGATCAGCTCAAACCCCTGAGACTGAATCAGCGGCGCGGCAGCCGCGACCCCCATGGACAGTGCCAGCCATGCCATCACGCACCGGCCCAGCAGGCAGGTGGCTATGCGGTGAAGCGGTTGCAAGGTCATGGGGCGGACGGTGCTGATATGCGTGCGCATCATACGTCGTCTGCCGTCTCAGACCATGCGTGAAAACCGCCGCACAAGCCCTGCTGCAGGTGCAAAGTGCTGTGACTTCAAAGACAAAACCCGGCGCAAGGCCGGGTCCGAAAAACTGTCACGCCCTATGTGAGAGATAGCAAGCAAGCGCCTGGGCGGCCCCGCCGCCGCGCAGCGAGGGCTGCCCCAGCGAGGGCTGCCCCAGCAAGGGCTGCCCCAGCGAGGTTGTCGTCCCCCTCGTGAGGGGGAAGGCGCGTCAGCGCCTCAGGGGGGCTGTTATGGGGTTACTGCCCTGCAACGTGTTTGCGCAGGTGCTCCAGAGCTTCTTCCACCTGGTCCACCAGCACCAGGCACAGGTCGCCGGGCTGCAGGCGCTCCAGTGCGTGGTCGATGGCGAGAAACTCGCCATGGATCTCGGTGCTGTAGCTGGTGCGCGGCGCGCCTTCCAGGCCCTTTTTCAGCAGGGCCAGCACTTCGCCATCCACGCGGCCACGCTGGCAGGCGTCCTGATAGAGCACCACTTCGTCGAACACCTTGCCCAGAATCTGGGTCTGTTCGGTGATGTCCTGGTCGCGGCGGTCACCGGCGCCCGAGATCACCACGCTGCGGCGCTTGGCAGGCATGGCTTCCACGGCCTGGGACAGCGCGCGAATGGCGTCCGGGTTGTGGCCGTAGTCGGCAATGATGGTGGCGCCCTTGTAATCCATCACATTGAAGCGGGCAGGGGCGTTGTCGCTGTCGTTGAGGAAGCCGGCCAGACCGCGGCGGATGGTCTGCCAGGGCAGGCCGGCCGCCCAGGCGGCGCCGATAGAGGCCATGACGTTCTCCACCTGGAAGGTGATGGTGCCGTTGCGGGTCAGCGGAATGTCACGCAGCGCGATGCTCTCGCGCCAGGATCCTTCAGCGGCCACGATGGCGTCGCCATCGACATAGACCACGCGGCTGCCCTGGGCACGGTGCGTAGCCATGACGGGGTGGTGGCGGTCGGCGGCGAAGAAGATGACCTTGCCCGGGCAGACATGGGCCATGGCCGCGACCAGCGGGTCGGCGGCGTTGAGCACGGCATAGCCCGTAGGCGCCACGTTCTGCACGATGACGCGCTTGAGCACGCCGACATCTTCCTTGGTGGTGATGAAGTTCAGGCCCAGGTGGTCGCCTTCGCCCACGTTGGTGACCACGGCGACCTGGCAGCGGTCAAAGCCCAGGCCTTCGCGCAAGATGCCGCCGCGTGCGCATTCCAGCACGGCCGCATCGGTTTCGGGATGGGCCAGGGCGTTGCGCGCACTCTTGGGGCCGGAGCAGTCGCCGCTGTCGATCTGGCGACCGTTGACATACACGCCATCGGTGTTGGTCATGGCGGTGCGCCAGCCATGCGAGGTGAACAGATGGGCGATCACGCGCGTGGTCGTGGTCTTGCCATTGGTGCCGGTGACGGCAACCAGGGGGATGCGACCGTCGTCGCCGGGCGCGAACAGCTCGTCCACCATGGGAACGCCCACATTGCGGGGGCGGCCGAAGGAGGGCGCCAGGTGCATGCGCAGGCCAGGGGCGGCGTTGACTTCCACAATGCCACCGCTTTGCTCTTCCAGGGGCTTGAGCATGGTTTCGCAGACCACGTCCACGCCGCAGATATGCAGGCCGATGGTCTGTGCGGCCTCGATGGCGCGGGCGGCGATTTCGGGATGCACGTCATCGGTTACATCGGTGGCGCTGCCGCCGGTGGACAGATTGGCGTTGTTGCGCAGCACCACGCGCTGTCCCTGGGCGGGCACGCTGTCAGGCGTCAGGCCTTCGCTGGCAATGCGGGCGATGGCGATATCGTCCAGACGCACTTTGGTCAATGCCGTGCCGTGGCCGGAGCCGCGGCGCGGGTCCTGGTTGACGATGTTCACCAGCTCGCGGATGGTGTGCTGGCCGTCGCCCAGCACCTGGGGAGGCTCGCGGCGGGCGGCAGCGACCAGCTGGCCGCCGACGACCAGCATGCGGAAGTCATGGCCGGGCAAAAAGCGCTCGACGAGGATCTCGTCGCCAAACTCGCTGGCGGTCTTGTAAGCGGCTTCCAGACCTTCGCGGGTGGTGATGTTCACCACCACGCCCTTGCCCTGGTTGCCGTCCTGGGGTTTGACCACCACGGGCAGTCCCACTTCCTGGGCCACGGCCCAGGCGTCTTCCACGTCGGTGACGGGGCGGCCCATGGGCACGGGCACGCCGGCTGCATGCAGCAGGCGCTTGGTCAGGTCCTTGTCCTGCGCAATGGATTCGGCCACGGCGCTGGTGGAGTCCAGTTCGGCGGCCTGAAAACGGCGGGCGCGAGAGCCCCAGCCCAGCTGTACCAGAGAGCCGGTGGTCAGGCGACGGAAGGGAATGCCGCGCGCTACGGCGGCATCGACGATGGCGCCGGTCGAGGGGCCGATACGGTCGTCCTCGTCCAGCTCGCGCAACTCGGCAATCGTTGCGTCGGCGTCGAAGGGCGTGTCGTTCAGTGCGGCCTGAATCAGGGCTTCGGCGCGCTCCATGGCCAGCTTGCCCACGGATTCCTCGGTGTACTCGACCACCACCTGGAAGGTGCCTTGCTCCACGGTTTCATGGGTGCGGCTGAAGGTGACGGGGCAGCCCGCCTGGGCCTGCAGCGATAGGGCGGCAACTTCCAGCACATGGGCCAGCGACAGGCGCTGGTCTGCGCCATGCGGCTGCAGCGTACCGATGGTGGGGAAACGCGCACGCAGCTTTTCTTCAAAGCCGGGCATGGCCGTGTACAGCAGCTCGCTGTCTTCGCAGTGCACGATGGCTTCGATGGCGGTGCTGCGGGTCCAGAGGTTGGGGCCGCGCAAGGCTCGGGTGCGAGTGATCTGCATAGTGTTTCTTTCAGCTGGATTTCAAGCTATTTCTTGGTTTGACGCTTATCTGATAAGCGTCAGCAGCTATATCTGTTGAAGCGTTTATGAGGCAATCAGGCCTGGTATTCAAAGGTCTTGATGCCGGCGCCGATCAGCTCGGGCGTGATGTCCAGGGCCCAGGCGGTGGCGATCGCAGCCAGCAGCGCGCTGGTGTCGGGGCGCTTGCCGCCGGCCAGGGACAGCGCTTGCAGCGTGCCCAGCACGCGTTCCTGGGTGCCGGTGGCCAGCACCACGTTGCTGCCCTTGATGAAGACGGCGCGGCCGCCTTCGTGACGGGCTTCGGTGTTGGCGCGGTGGGCGGCGACAAATTCATTGTCGGCGCCGGTGGCGTAGAGAATGACTTCGCCGTCGCACAGCTCGGCCAGATCGGCCACTTCGGGCAGGTCGGCGTTGAGCACGCCCGCACCTTCGTCCAGCACCACGTCGATCTGGGTGCGCATCACGCGGCGCATCTGGCCGGGCTCCAGCACATCGTGATCGGCCAGTTGCTCGTAGCCGTCCATGTCGGTGACCACGCCGACCAGGCAGCGGTCATAGGCCAGGCCTTCTTCCAGAATGGAACGGGCCGTGGTCTGGATGACGGCGGCTTCGGCCAGGCGGTTGGTCAGCAGGCGATGGGCGCCGGCCCAGTTGGCGGTATTGGTTTTTTGTGTCTGGCGATTGGCGAGAAACATGCCTTCGCCGCTGGCCACACCGGTCAGCTTGCCCGACAGCTGCAGCAGCCAGCCGACCAGGCGCGAGATGAAGGCGTTGTTGCGTGTGCCCACAATGCCGACCACGGGGATGCGACCGGCGCCGGCACCGTCTTCGCGGGGGAAGAGATGGTCGGCAATGGCCATGCCCACGGGGCGCGGCGCGCCGCTGGTGGGCTTGAGATGCATCAGCAGGCCGGGGCCGGCGTTGACTTCCAGAATCGCGCCCTGGCCCTGCATGGGCTTGGAGACATCCTTGAGGATCATGTCCATGCCGGCAATGTCCAGGCCGACGATCTTGGCGGCCAGCACGGCGTAGTAAGCCACGTCGGGGTGCACGTCGTCCAGGCAGTCGATGGCCATATTGCCGTTGCGCTGCAGCAGCACGCTCTGGCCCTGGGGAATCACGCTGTCGGGCGTCACATGCTGGCGATTGAGTTCCAGCTTGACGGCGCCGGCTTCCAGATTGATCCAGTCCAGTGGGTATTCCTGCTCGGGACCGCGGCGCGGGTCCTGGTTCAGCACTTCCACCAGCTCGCGCAGCGTGGCATTGCCGTTGCCATAGACGGAAACCGTCTCGCCCTTGGTGGCTGCCACCACCTTGCCGCCCACGACCAGCAGGCGGTGCTCCACGCCGTCGATGAATTTTTCGACGATCACGTCCGAGCCTTCGGGCTGCGCCAGTGCAAACGCGGCCTTGATGTCCGCTTCCTTGGACAGCTCCAGGGTCACGCCACGGGCATGGTTGCCGTCCGAGGGCTTGACGGTCACGGGAAAGCCGATGTCCTGCGCCACTTCCCAGGCTTCTTCGGGCGATGCCACGATCTGGCCTTCGGGCACGGGCACGCCGCAGGCGGCCAGCAGGCGCTTGGTGAAGTCCTTGTCCTGGGCAATGCCTTCGGCGATGGCGCTGGTCTGGTCGGACTCTGCCGTCCAGATGCGGCGCTGTGCCGCGCCATAACCGAGCTGCACCAGATTGCCGTCGTTCAGGCGGATATGGGGGATGCGGCGCTCGCTGGCGGCATCGACGATGCAGCCGGTCGAGGGGCCCAGGTAACGGTCGTTGATGGCCGTCTTGATGGCATGCACGGCGGGCTTGAGGTCGAACGGCTCGTCATTGATGGCCGCCATCAGCAGCTTGTGCCCGTATTCCAGCGCCACGCGGGCCACGGCCTCTTCGGGGCAGCGGAACACCATGCGGTACACGCCGCGCCTGGAAATTTCGCGGGTCTGACCGAACTCGGCGGGCATGCCGGCCAGGTTCAGCAGCTCGATGATGACATGCTCCATCACATGGCCCATCCAGGTGCCGCCTTCCAGGCGCTGGATGAAGCCACCGCGCTCGCCGACGCCACAGGTGTGCTCGATCAGGTCGGGTAGCCAGCTGGTCAGGCGCTCGTTGAGGCCGGGAATCTTGTTGGACGGATAGTCCTCCAGCTCTCCCAGATCCAGCCAGACCTCCAGTACCGGGCGGTAGGTCCAGACACTGGGGCCACGCAGGAAAGTTGTGCGCAAGAGTTGGATGTCGTTGAATTTCGCCATGTTGATCAGCGGATAGGAATGAGGAGAGCAGGTTTTCTTAAACTCCTGCCCCTGATAGGTTGGCATTGTGCGCCCAGAATCTGCATTGTGAAGCTTGTCAGCCTAAATGCAGGTTCGCGCGTTAACCAGGGTGTATCGGACGTCAGGCGCAGCCATATTCACCATGCGATACGGTTGCCCGCATGACTCTTGGAGCCGCCATCGGCGGAGAAAAATAACTCAACATGCAACATCACCATACTGTGGACGCCTCGGCAGTCTTCGCCGGCCCCCTGGGGGGCGAGCTGCGAGCAAGACTCGCTGAACATGAAAACGTATTAGCCGTCGTCCCGGTTGACCTGAGTGCGGATTTGCAGTTCGGCAGCGGCCTGCTGGCCCTGACCCAGGAGCGTCTGCTGGCCTGCGATCCCAAGACCCAGCAGTGGCGTGAATGGTCCCTGGCGGTAGATCAAAGCCTGCGCCTGCAGGACCATGGCGGTGTGGGCAATCTGGAGCTGCATGACCCTCGCGAGCGTCTGGCGCACTGGCTCATCACCCTGAAGCACCAGACTGCCATGCTGCAGCTGATGCAGCAGTTCGACCGCCAGCGCGAGCGTATTGCCCGTCAGGAGGTCTACAGCGCGGTCAGCGAAGAGGATGTGGCGCATTGCCCGGTCTGCCACTCGGTGCTGCCGCCCGATACCGAAGAATGCCCTGCCTGCGCACGCCAGCAGGCGCCCCAGACCTCCACCTGGGTGCTGCTGCGCCTGTGGCGTTTTGCCAAGCCCTATCAGGGCCAGCTGCTGCTGGGTTTCCTGCTGACCCTGGCCACCACGGCGGCCCAGTTGGTGGCACCTTATCTGACCATCCCGCTGATGGACAAGATCCTGATCCCGTTCCAGAACGGTGAAAAAATCGACCGGGATCTCGTCTTCTTCTATCTGGGCATGCTGCTGCTGTCGGCGCTGCTGGCCTGGGCATTGGGCTGGGGACGTACTTTCGTGCTGGCCAAGGTGTCCGAGCGCATAGGCTCCAATCTGCGCACCACCACCTACAACCATTTGCTGAACCTGTCGGTGGATTACTACGGCAGCAAGCGCACGGGAGATCTGATGGCGCGTATCGGTGCCGAAACCGATCGCATCAATCTGTTTCTGTCGCTCAACGCACTTGATTTTGCAACCGATGTGCTGATGATCGTGATGACATCGGCCATCTTGTTCTCCATCAACCCCTGGCTGGCGCTGGTCACGCTGGTGCCGCTGCCTTTCATCGCCTGGATGATCCATACCGTGCGCGACCGCCTGCGCACCGGCTTCGAGAAGATAGACCGCGTCTGGTCCGAGGTGACCAATGTGCTGGCCGACACCATTCCCGGTATCCGCGTGGTCAAGGCCTTCGCCCAGGAAAAGCGTGAAGCAGACCGCTTTGCCGACGCCAACCTGATCAATCTGCAGGCCAACGACAAGGTCAACAAGACCTGGTCGCTGTTCACTCCCACGGTGACGCTGCTGACCGAGGTCGGCATTCTGGTGGTCTGGGGCTTCGGCATCTATCTGGTGGCCGGCGGCTCCATCACGGTCGGTGTGCTGACCGCATTCATCGCCTATATCGGCCGTTTCTATACCCGCCTGGATTCGATGAGCCGCATTGTCTCGGTCACGCAGAAGGCTGCTGCCGGTGCCAAGCGCATCTTCGACATCCTCGACCATGTGAGCAATGTGCCCGAGCCCAGCAACCCCGTGAAGCTGCCCGGCAAGGCCAAGGGCGCCATCACCATGGAGGATGTGGGCTTTCGCTACGGCAGCCGTGCCGTCATCAAGCATCTGAACCTGCAGATCAAGCCCGGCGAGATGATCGGCCTGGTCGGTCACAGCGGCTCGGGCAAGAGCACCCTGGTCAATCTGATCTGCCGTTTCTACGACGTCTCCGAGGGCTCCATCCAGCTCGACGGTGTGGATGTGCGCCGCATGTCCGTGTCCGACTACCGCAGCAATATCGGCCTGGTGCTGCAGGAGCCCTTTTTGTTCTTCGGCACGATCGCCGAGAACATCGCCTACGGCAAGCCCGACGCCACGCGCGAGGAAATCGTGGCTGCTGCACGTGCCGCCCATGCCCACGAGTTCATCCTGCGCCTGCCTCACGGCTATGACTCCCTGGTCGGCGAGCGCGGCCAGGGCCTGTCGGGTGGCGAGCGCCAGCGCATCTCCATCGCGCGTGCGCTGCTGATCGATCCGCGCATCCTGATCCTCGACGAAGCCACCTCGGCCGTGGATACCGAGACCGAAAAGGAAATCCAGAAGGCGCTGGACAATCTGGTCCAGGGTCGCACCACGATCGCCATTGCCCACCGTCTGTCCACCTTGCGCAAGGCCGACCGTCTGGTGGTCATGGATCGTGGCGAGATCGTCGAAGTGGGCCCGCACGATGAGCTGATGGACCTCAAGGGCCATTACTTCCGTCTGTACGACGCGCAGGCGCGCCGTGCCGAAGAGGATGCGCAAGCGGCCGGCCTGAAGTTGCAGACCAAGGAACCCCAATGATCGAAGCTCCCCAATCCAATCTGAACGGCATGCAGCTGGTGCGCAACGCCCATGGCCGTCTGGTGCTGACGCTGGGCAACGGCCTGGTCTACGAAGCGGTCGTTCCCGTGCGTGCATTTCCCATCGCGGCGCCTGCCGAAGGGCTGTCGCTGATCGCCGCCGATGGCAAGGAAGCGTTGTGGGTGGCCCGCATGGCAGACCTGCAGCCCGAGCATCGTCAGCTGATCGAGCAGGACCTGGCAGTGCGGGAGTTTGTGCCGACCATCGAGCGCATCCTCAAGGTCTCCAGCTTTTCCACCCCCAGCACCTGGGAGCTGCAGACGGACCGCGGCCTGACGCAGATGGTGCTCAAGGCCGAGGAAGACATCCGCAAGCTGGCCGGTCGCACCCGACTGCAGATCACCGGCCAGGATGGCGTGCAGTACCGGATTCCCGACAGCAGCAAGCTGGACCGGCATTCGCGCAAGCTGCTGGAGCGCTTTCTGTAAGCCGCGCAGCGCAACGATCTCAAGGGCCTCGCATAATTGCGAGGCCCTTTTTTTGTATCAAATTGCAGGGTGACGCTTGATATATATAGGCTAATAGCTATCAAAACAGGATTGAAAATAATCCTACAGTTTTCTCAAGCGTGGCCGATAACAGGGCGAGATAGCTGATTTTCCGCCTGCACCTTTTTACTGCCGAGGGCCAAGCCATGCAAATTCCACCTCTAGACCGGACACAGACGCCCTGGCGTACCCAGGGGGCTGATTTGTATTCCACAGGCGCCTCTGGCGCCGCACCGGTGCGTCCCGTGAATGCGGTGAATGCCCCAGAGTCGGTTGACAAGATCGGCGAGGGCCGCACGGTGCGCGAACCCGAGAAGCCCTCGGCTCCCGATACCGAGAACCGCGACTGGACGCTGGCCGAGGAGGTCAAGCAAAAGGAAGAGGTCGAGGAGCCGCCCAAGGAGCCCATCTCCAAGCAGCTGATTGAGTTCATCCAGTCCATGTGGCGCGCCAGCGCCCAGGCGGTGGAGCAGGCGCAGGAAACCAGCAAGTCGGAAGATCTGCTGCAGAACAAGCAGACGGCGCGCAATGAGCCGCTGACTTATTCCGAGCCCAGGGTCAAGCGCAGCGGCAACGCCAAGTAAGGCGATTGCTTTGATTTTGATAGCTGATTACGCTTGATATTCAAGCGATTCAGCTATCTTTATACCTTATTTGCTTTCAGGGTCAGCGCTATCTGCTTCTGATTTGTAAGTGTCGTCCTTGGCCGGCGCAGCCGCCACGGCTTCGGCGGCCTTGGCCTTTTCACGCGCTGCCCGGTATTTGACGGCAAAGGCGCGCACTTCCTCATAGGTGACGAAGCCGTCCTTGTTGGTGTCGGTTTCGTCAAAGGCGGCGGCCAGCTTGGGGATGATGGCCACTTCCTTGCGACTGAGCTTGCCATCCTGATTGAAGTCCAGCATCTTGAACTGTTGCTGGGCCTTGATCTCGCCCTTGGAGAGCTGGGTTCCCTGTCTTTCCCCCATCTTGTCGCCGGCGGTTTCCTCGGCGCGCACCGTGGGCAGCAGCAGTACGGCGCTGGTCAGCAGCACGCCCATGGCGGTCTTCATGACCGAGCTGCTGCGCGCGACGATGGGGTGGTTCTTGGCTTTTGACATAGCGATATAGATGAGGGCCATGACGGCATTCTCAAGCTCCGGCCCGCAGCACTTTCAAAGTTTTGCATTCGCTTGCCGGACTTTGCCAAGCTTTACGTAGGCAGCGCCGCCTTGTCATGGGCAATGCCGCTGCGCACATGGCCCGAGGGAACATGTCCGGCCGCATTGCGCACATGGCCGGTCTGGTCGTCGAAGAAGAAGTCGGGCTCGAACTCGCGCAGAAAACCGCCCTTGGCCAGTCCGCCGAGGAACATGGCCTCATCGACATCGATCTTCCAGTCCATCAGCGTATTGAGCGCGCGCTCATGGGCCGGGGCGCTGCGCGCCGTGACCAAGGCCGTGCGCACGCGCATGCCGGCCACATCGGCCTGCTGCAGCCGGTGCAGGGCGGCCAGCAGGGGCTTGAACGGGCCTTCGGGCAGCGGCTGGGCGGCTTTTTCGAGCTCATGCTGCTGGAATGCCTCCAGGCCCTGGGCCTGGAAGATGCGTTCGGCCTCGTCGGAGAACAGCACGGCATCTCCGTCGAAAGCGATGCGCACCTCGCGCGGATGGCTGCTGCTGGCACGCATGGAGTCGGTGAACACGTGGGCGGCCGGGTAGCCCAGCTGCAGTGCCTGGGTCACGTCATCGGCATTCGCAGACAGAAACAGCTGGGCTCCCAGCGGGCGCAGATAGCCGAAGGGGTCGCGCCCCTGGGTGAACACGCCGCGCTGTATGGAGTGCAGGCCGTGGGCCTTGGCCGAGCGGAAGACGCGCATGCCGCTGACGGGGTCGTTGCGCGAGAGCAGCACCACCTCCACATGCTGCTGTCCCTCGGTGTTGAAGGCCAGCAGCTTCTTGACCAGCGAGAAGGCCACGCCCGGTGCGGCAGGCACGTCCAGCCGCTCGCGCTGCAGGCGCAGATAGCTCGCGGGGTCGCTGTCTTCGAAGAGGCGGTTTTCCTCCTCGAAATCGAACAGGGCTCGCGAGGAGATGGCAACGACGAGCTTGTCGTTCAGGGTCATGGCCATGGCGGTACGGCTTTGAGCGGATGTGCAGACAAGGTCCGATGATACGCAGGCCGAAGCTCCCTCACCAGTTGGCTTCGCGCTCGGGCGTGGCACTGATGTGGTGGATGGACAGATCGGCGCCGTCGAATTCCTGCTCCTGGCTCAGACGCAGTCCCATGGTTTTCTTGAGCAGGCCATAGACCAGCAGGCCGCCCAGCGCGGCCCAGGCCACGCCCATCAGCGTGCCTATGAGCTGGGCCAGCGGATGCACGCCGCCAAGCCCGCCCAGTGCCTGCGTGCCGAAGATGCCGGCCGCAATGCCGCCCCAGGCGCCGCACAGACCGTGCAGCGGCCACACGCCCAGCACATCGTCGATCTTCCATTTGTTCTGCGTCAGCGTGAACATGAATACAAAGATGGCGCCGGCGGCAGCCCCCACGACCAGTGCCCCCAGAGGATGCATCAGATCCGAGCCCGCGCAGACCGCGACCAGGCCGGCCAGCGGGCCGTTGTGCACAAAACCCGGGTCGTTTTTGCCCACGGCCAGGGCGGCCAGCGTGCCGCCCACCATGGCCATCAGCGAGTTCACGGCAACCAGACCCGAGATCTTGTCCAGACTCTGGGCACTCATCACATTGAAGCCGAACCAGCCCACGATCAGAATCCAGGCGCCCAGGGCCAGAAAGGGGATGCTGGAGGGCGGTGTGGCGGCAATCGCTCCGCCCTGGCGGTAACGGTTGCGGCGCGGGCCCAGCAGCAGCACGGCTCCCAGGGCGATCCAGCCGCCCACGGCGTGCACGACCACGCTGCCGGCAAAGTCATGGAATTCGGCGCCGGTCAGCGCCTTGATCCAGGCCTGCACGCCGAAATGCTGGTTCCAGGCAATGCCCTCGAAGAAGGGGTAGATCAGGCCCACGATCATGGCGGTTGCGATCAGCTGGGGCCAGAACTTGGCGCGCTCGGCAATGCCGCCCGAGATGATGGCGGGAATGGCAGCGGCAAAGGTCAGCAGAAAGAAGAACTTGACCAGGCCGTAGCCGTTGAGTGCCGCCAGCTGCTCGGCGCCCACGAAAAAGTGCGTGCCGTAGGCCACGCCATAGCCGAGAGCGAAATAGACCACGGTGGAGACCGAGAAGTCGACCAGGATCTTGACCAGGGCATTGACCTGGTTCTTGCGGCGCACGGTGCCCAGTTCCAGGAAGGCGAAACCGGCGTGCATGGCCAGGACCATGACGGCGCCCATCAGAATGAACAGGGCATCCGCGCCCTGTTTTAGTGCTTGCATGAAAACGCTCCAGCTGAAATTTGCTATTTATTGGTGCGAAATTGCGGAAAAAATCCGCAATGCACTAAAAGAAAGCAAGAATTGCGCCAAGCTGGAGTGGGCGCTTCCGCACCGTTGCGGGCGCGGCCGGCCTATTTGACGAACTGGTTGAGCTGGATGATGGGCATGAGCACGGCCAGCACGATGAGCATGACCACCAGCCCCATGACGACGATCAGCAGGGGCTCCAGAATCGTGGCCAGGTGCATGGCACGGCGCTGGACCTCGGTGGACAGCTGGGTGGCGGCACGCTGCAGCATCAGCGACAGCTGGCCCGTCTGCTCGCCCAGCCGCGCGAACATGGCAACCAGGCCCGGAAAGCGCTTCTTCTGAGCCAGGGCCGAGGCCAGTGGCGCACCTTCGCGCACCAGCACCAGCGCATCCATGGCATCGGCGCGCAGGGCGCGGTTGTTCAGCGTCTCGGCGGCGGCCTGCAGGGCCTTGAGAATGGGTACGCCCGCTCCGGCCAGCATGGCCAGCGTGCCGGCAAAGCGCGCCGCGTTATAGCTGCGCGAGAGCCGGCCTATGAGCGGCAGACGCAGCCACTGGGCATCGAAGCGCTCGCGAAAGGCCTCGTTCCTGAGCGCCAGCCGAAGGCCCACGGCAGCCAGCAGCACCACGGCCAGCATGAACCAGCCGTAGTGGCGCACAAAGTCGCTGATGCCGAGCATGACCACGGTGAGAAACGGCAGCGCACGCTTGGTGCCGGCAAACACGCCGGCCACCTGCGGCACCACATAGCTGACCAGAAAGACCACGATGACGATGGCCACCAGAGTCACGATGGCCGGATACAGCGAGGCGCCGATGAGCTTGGACTGCAAGGCCTGGCGCGCCTCCAGGTCGTCGGCCAGGTTTTCCAGCACCGGGCCCAGGCTGCCGCTGGATTCGCCGGCACCGATCACGGCGCAGAAGATGTCGGAAAACTCGCGTGGGTGCTGCTCCAGTGCCCTGGCAAAGCTGGAGCCGGCATTGACTTCGGCCCTCAGCGCTGCAACCAGTTGATGCTGGCGTTCGTCCTCGGCTTCCTCGGCCAGCGCGGCCAGCGCGCGCTCTATGGGCAGGCCCGAGCTGACCAGCCCCGAGAGCTGGCGCGTCCATACCGCCAGACTGGTGGAGTTGAAGACCGGGCGCGTGAACCATCCGGAAGCGCCGGTGCGGTCCTGGCCCTTGCCTGCGGCGACGGGCTCGACCTGCAGCGGCACCAGGGCCTGGCTGCGCAGCTGGCTGCGCGCGGCACGGGCGTTGTCGGCTTCCAGGGTGCCCTTGCGGGTCTGGCCCTGGGCATCCAGGGCTTCAAAGGTAAAGGCGGGCATGCGCGAATCGATCTGAGAGGTGAGGGGTTAGAACGTAAACACGTTCTCAGGATGGTAGCGACTAATGATGTCAGCACATCGGCATTGGAGAGCGCGCAGCAGACTTGAGGCAGGTCATGACGGGCGCAGGCTGGGTCGGCACAATGGCCTGCCGATTCAAGAATGCGAGGTTTCGATGCTCAAGGACAAGGTTGCATTGGTGACGGGAGCTGCGTCCGGCATAGGCCGCTGTGTGGCGCTGACATGGGCCAGGGAAGGCGCGCGCGTGGTGCTGGCCGACCTCAACGAGGAGCAGGGCCATGAGAGCGCAGCCCTGGTGCGCGAGCTGGGCGCCGAGGCACTGTATCTGCGCGCCGACGCCGGCAGCGCGGCGGATCACGAAGCACTGGTGGCCTTGACCATGCGCCACTTCGGCCGCCTGGATGTGGCCTGCAACAACGCCGGCATCGGCGGAGCCAGTGCACCCACGGCCGACTATCCACTCGATGCCTGGGAGCAGGTGCTGCGCGTCAATCTCTCGGGCGTCTTCTATGCCTGCAAATACCAGATCGCCGCCATGCTGCAGGGCGGTGGCGGCTCCATCATCAACATGGCGTCCATACTCGGCGCCGTGGGCTTTGCCAACTCTGCAGCTTATACGGCCGCCAAGCATGGCGTGCTGGGCCTGACCAAGGCCGCCGCGCTCGAATATTCGGCCAGGGGCGTGCGCGTCAATGCCGTGGGGCCGGGCTTTATCCACACTCCTATGATCAGCGGTCTGGAGCAGGACCCGGCTACGCATGCGGCGCTGGTGGCGGCCCACCCCATGGGACGCCTGGGCCAGCCCGAGGAGATCGCCGAGCTGGTGGCCTGGCTGGCCAGCGACCGCGCGTCGTTTGTGACGGGCGCTTATTACCCGGTCGACGGCGGCTACCTGGCACGCTGAGTGCTCTGCAGCGGCTTGCTATAGGTTTTGATGACCCTGCGCCTGACTGGCGATCGCTGCAGGCCAAAACCTTTAAACGACCGGCGCCATGGCGGCGGCTTGCATATCGCCGTCGATCTCGTCGGCGCGCACCGAGGCTGCACGCTGCAGCAGCGGCGTGGCATAGGCCTCGAATTCGGGCCGCTTGGGCAAGCTGCCGTCCATCATGCTCCATCCGATGTAGCTGGCCAGATACAGATCGGCGGCCGTGAAGTGGTCGCCGCAGACATAGCGTTTTCCGGCCACCGCATGCAGCAAGGTGTTCAGCACATCGTCAAAGCGGCCAAAGCCTGCGCTCATGGCCTGCTGATGCGTTTGCGATTGCAGCCAGCCTTCGTTGCGGGCGGTTGTGACGGCCTCCACCGGCCCGGCGACAAAGAACAGCCAGCGAAAGTAGCTGGCCCGTTCCGGGCTGCCCATCACCGGGGCCAGTCGTTTCTCGGGGAAAAGCTCGGCCAGATAGGCGAGGATGGCTCCGGTCTCGGTGATCACGGCATCGCCATGCTGCAGCGCCGGTACCTTGCCCATGGGGTTGATGGACAGGTACTCGGGCGACTTCATCTCAGGTCCGAATTCCAGCTCAACGGTTTCATAGTCGGCACCGCATTCCTCCAGCATCCAGCGCACCATGCGGGCGCGTGATCTGGGGTTGCTGAAAAAGCGCAGCTTGGGCTGGTGAGATGTGGACATTGCGGCTCTCCTTGACGGGCTGTTGTGACATGGCAAAAACGCCATGCAGCCAATGTAGGAGCGGGGGCTGACAGTTTCTGTCAGCAGCGCCGTTCAATCCAGCGTATAGCCGGTTTCGTCCAGCCAGCGCTGTATCAGTGCCTGGCGCCTTTGCGGATAGCGTTCGCCCAGATCCTCCAGCGAATCCACGCGGTCGGCGCGAAAGTGACGAAAGGCCTGGCGCAATTCGCACCATGCCGATACCACGCGGCTGCGCTCGAAGTAGGCCATGGCAAACGGCCAGATCCGGCGCTGGCTCGGCACGCCATGTTGGTCACGGTAGTGCAGCACGACCTTGTGTTCGGCACGGATGGCGCGGCGCAGCGCCGCCTGCCACGGCTCGGCCGGCGGGTCGTTCTGCATATTGGGAACCAGCAGGCCGCTGGTGTCGACGGCGATGCGCAGCTCCAGTGGCAGTGCCGAACGGATGCGGTCCATGGCGGCGGTGGCAGCCTGGGCCAGTTGCGGATCGGCCTGCAGGCTGGCCCAGCGTGCGCCCAGCAGCAGCGCCTCCAGCTCGTCGGCGTTGAACATCAGGGGCGGCAGCAAAAAGCCGGGCCGCATCTCGAAGCCTATGCCGGGGTCGCCCAGAATGTCGGCACCCTGAGTGCGCAAGGTTGCGATGTCGCGGTACAGCGTGCGCAGGCTGACGCCCAGCGCCTGGGCCAGCTCGGGCCCGGTCTGCGGCTGACGGGCGCGGCGCAGCGTATCCAGCAATTGCAGCAGACGGGCGGAACGGCTCATGGGCGAAATTCGAGAGGTGAACGACGCAGGAGTTTGGCATGCTCTCATGCCGGGACGCCGGTCTGTCGCTATCCCTGAGCTTCCTCCTGCCGCACAGCGAGAGAGGAGGGCGCTGCCATGATCGCTCAGGCGGCGGTGTTCATGGCGCCAGCCGTGATCTCCAGACTGCGCAGGCGCAGCTCGGCGTCATAGACATCGCTGACGATCATGAATTCATCGGCCTGGGTCTCGTCGGCCAGCTTTTGCAGGCCCTGGCGCACGGTATCCGGGCCGCCGATGACGCCCACGGCCAGAAAATCGGCAATCGCCGCCTGGGCGCGCCCGTCCAACTGCTCCCAGAAGTCCGGTATCGGGGGCATGAGACGGGTGCGGTTGCCGGTCAGGATGCCGAGCACGCGCTGATAGGTGCTGCTGGCCAGAAACCGGGCCTCTTCATAGCTAGGGGCTGCAATCACGGGCACGCCGACAATCGCGTAAGGCTTGGCCAGTGTGGCACTGGGCTTGAACATCTGGCGGTACAGGGCCAGGGCCTGGTGCAGCATGCGCGGCGCAAAGTGCGAGGCAAAGGCATAGGGCAGGCCCATGTGTGCAGCCAGCTGGGCCGAGAACAGGCTGGAGCCCAGCAGCCAGATCGGGACATGCGTGCCCGCGCCCGGCATGGCGATGATGCGTGCTCCATCCTGGTGATCGCCCAGCAGGCGCTGCAGCTCCTGTACGTCGCGTGGGAAGTCCTCCTCGGTCTCCACGCGGTCGCGGCGCAGGGCGCGCATGGTCGCTGCGTCAGTGCCCGGCGCGCGGCCCAGACCCAGGTCGATGCGGCCCGGGTAGAGCTCGGCCAGCGTGCCGAAGGCCTCGGCCACCACCAGCGGTGCATGGTTGGGCAGCATGATGCCGCCCGAGCCTACACGAATCTTCTGCGTGGCACCTGCGATGTGGCCGATCAGCACGGCTGTGGCCGAACTCGCAATGCCCGGCATATTGTGGTGCTCGGCCAGCCAGTAGCGGGTGAAGCCCAGCTTCTCGGCCTGCTGCGCGGTGCGCACGGCAATCTGCAGAGCATCGGCCACCGTTGCGCCTTCGCGCACGGCGACCAGGTCCAGCATGGACAGCTTGACGTTGTTCAGGGATTTCATGGCGATTGATCTATATGGTTTTGATAGCTTGCAGCGTTTTTGGGGTCAGCGTTTACGGCCGATCTCACGTCCAAAAACAATGCCGACCAGCACACCCCAGGCCAGCAGCACGGCGGCCATGGCGTAGTAGGTGCTGCCGGCTTGCATGGCGAATACCGAGCCCAGCAAGGCCACCAGCGCCGCCATGCGGATCACGCGGCGCAACTGGTCCACGGGCAGGCGGGCCTTGAGGTTGAACAGCACGGCGAGGCTGATGACAGCCAGGGCGATCAGCAGCAGAAACAGATCGCCGCCATAGGGCTGGACGGAAGTGCGAAGGTTTTCAAGCATGGCAACGATTCTGGCAAAGGCTCAATGACCGCTGCTGACTGAGGCCATGCATGAAAAAAGCCCACCATGAGGTGGGCTGTGCAGCGAGGCGGGGAGTCAGTTCAGGCCGAGGGCGGCAAGCAGCGCATCGGCTGCAGTGCCATTGAGCCGCTGCTGATTGCTGACCATCTGCTTGTCCCGATAGCCGACATAGGTGATGCCGCCCCGTTCGACGAACAGGCGGTAGTTCTGGAAGTTGCTGACATTGAGCTGGGTGGGCTCCTGCGTGAAGCGCAGCACCTTGGCATCTGCCTGGGTGGCGATGCTGTAGTTGCTGACCAGGATCGTCTTGCAGGTGGACACTCCGTTGATGAACAGGGTCCGGTTGTTGGGCAAGGTGCTCATATCGCCCTCACATTCATAAAAGCGTGCGCGCTGCTCGCCGCCGTTCTCGAAACCCACCATATAGCGCTTGTAGGCAGCACTGCCATCGGGCTTGAGATAGTCGCGGCGGCCGACCAGCACGCGCGAGTTGTTGCCGTGCACTTCGGCGGCCGAGACATTGGGCGCGAAGTCGCCGGCGTTCCACGCGATGAATTCCGCAAGCGTGGCGCTGCGCCAGGTGCTGGTGTCAGGGTTGTTCGGGGCGTCGGCACGGGCAATGGTGGCGCGGTTGGCGTTGTTGCTCAGGTAGTAGTCGCTGCCGCCCAGATCGGTGACGGTGCGATAGCTGAGCGTGGAGCCGCTGGGGAAGGTCGTTTCGGCGGGAACCTGATCGGGCCTGGGGCCCCAGCTGGCAAAGCTGCCGTCGGCCGCGTCCTGCCACGGTGCGGAGCGGATCTCGGTGACGATATCGCGCATCTTCAGGCCGGTGATATTGCGCACGCTTTGCTTGGCTCTGCTGGCCAGGCTCTTGCAGTACAGGGATTCGGTCTCGCCGCTGGCAAGGCTGGTGACCTGCTGCACGAAATCGGTGGGACAGGCAAACCATTCGCTGCCGGTCCAATAGACCTGCGGCCGGGTCCAGGGCTGCTCCAGGCCGCCAGCCACGCGCTCGCGGAATTCCGTGAAATAGCGTTTGCCGTTGGCATCGGGCGTGTTCTGCTCGGCCGTGGCTTCGAAAGCCCGGATGTAGTAGTTGCTGGTGTCGCTAAAGCTGAGCCAGCGCAGCTGCGTGCTCGGCGCGGGGGCGCCGGCCTCGGGGCTGCTGGATTGCGACTGCATGGCTGCGATCAGGCCCACATTGCCGGCCGTGACGCCCGAGGCGCTGGCCACCTGCTGGGCGGCGGTCTCCATGGCGGATTGCTTGTCCTTCATGGAGGTGCTGGTGTCGCTGAGGGCGGGGTTGTCCAGCACGGCCGTGGCCAGGGTTTGCAACTGCTGCAGCAGCACGCTGTTGACGGCGGCATTGAGCTGCACCGAAGTCAGCGGTGCGCCGTCGACGCCTGTGGCGCCCGCCGTGTTGGTGAGCTGGGTCTGGGTGGTCACCACGATCAGGCGCGCCATGGTGGCGGCCAGCTTGCCGGCGTTGCTGCCGTCCTGGGTGAAATCCGCCAGCGCCGAAGCGCCCAGGCCCAGCTGGCTCTGGATGGCTGCTGCCGCATCGCTGGTGCTGCTGCCCGTGGCCCGGCTGTGCGCCTGCACCAGGGTGCTCAGCGGGCTGACGACGCCAGGCTGATCGGCGGGCGCTCGGAGCATGAAGGCCACGGGAACGGCTCCAGTGTCGGCATCGACGGAGTCCTTGGTGACCAGGGCCAGAATCGGGAACTTGCCCACATCGGCCTCGGGCACTTCCAGGCTGGCCTGGCCGGAGGCATTGGTGACGGCACTGGGCTCTTCACTGTCACAGCTGCCGTTGTCATTTCTGTCCAGGCAGACTTTGACGTTCTGCAAGGCGCCGTCGATCACGGTGGTGGAGATCGATTTTGTGGCCGGAGCCGGGGCGGGCGACGGAGCGGGAGACGTGCTGTCGCTGCCGCCGCCGCAGCCGGCAATGGAGGCAATCAGGATCAGGGTGCCCAGGGACACTGAGCGGCGGATGAATGGTGTGGTGGCGGGGGCTTGTGACATGGCGGCCTTTGGTTGAGAGAGTGGCTGCCTTGTTTGTAAGTACTTGTTGTCGCGAAAACATCACCAAAATGGGCGAAGGGTTTGCAGCGATTTCAAAGTGTGAGTAAATGAAATAAATCCCCGGCGAAGGGCCATCAGGCGCTTGCTGTGGCGAGCCTTGGAAGGGGGCTCTATGGCGGTAGCGCATCTGCCTTTGGTGTTGCAGGAACGGGTTCCTGCATTGATAGCGGCCATCTACGAGTCGGCGCTGGAGCCGGTGCGCTGGCAGGGCTTTCTGGCCCTGTTCGGTTCGGCACTGCGTTCGCCGGCCAGCGTGATCTGGGCCAACGACTTCGCGCAGCGGACGGTGGATCTGGACGGGGGCTTCGGCACTTTCGGCGCCAGCCAGGGCTTTGCCACCGCCGAACTCGAAAGCTTTGCCGCGCACTACTGTCAGTGCAATGTCTGGCTGCAGGACCAGAGCCTGCATAGACCGGGCACGGTGGTGAATTCCTCCACCCTGTTTCCCGACCAGAGCCTGCCGGGTACCGAATGGTATGGCGACTGGCTGCAGCCCCAGGATCTGTTCTATTCCTGCGCGGCCGTGGTCGACAACCAGCATGACCGCTCGTTCAACATCACGGTTGTCAGGCCGCATGCGGTGGGCGCCTACAGCGCCGAAGAGCTGGGCCTGGTGCAGCAGCTCATGCCGCATCTGCAGACCGCGTTTGCGATGCACCGACGCCTGTACCGCACCCAGGCATTGCTCAACGCATCGCTGTCCGTGCTGGAGGATCTGCCGGTGGGCGTGGTTCTTCTGGACGAACGTGCTGCCGTGATGCATGCCAGCAGCCGGGCCTTGCGCCTGATGGAGCAAAGCCAGCTGATATATCGCGCAGCTGACGAGAGCCTGCAGGCCACCAATGCCGCAGACCAGCGCTGGCTGCAGAAAGCCATGCGGGACTGTGTTGCCACAGGGCTGGGCAAGGGGCAGCACCACGGCCGGGCCAGCCGCTTCACAGGGCTGGCTGGACAGCAGCTACAGGTCATGGTGTCGCCCTTGCCCCTACATAGCAGTCCCTATGGCGAGCGCAGTGCCGCCATGCTGCTGATCAGCGATCCGGCGCTGAGCATTCCCTCGTTGCAGGAGTTGCTGCGCAATCTGTACCGGCTCACGCTGGCAGAGGCTCAGCTGGCCCAGGCGCTGATCAATGGCTGGACCCTGCAGGAGTTCGCCGAGAGACAAGGCCTGTCCATCCATACCGCGCGTTCGCAGTTCAAATCGGCGGCGGTCAAGGTGGGGGTGGGGCGGCAGGCCGATTTCGTGCGCGTGCTGCTCACGGGCCCGGCCATGCTGCGCTGGCGCGAGTGAGCCCGTGGCCTCTCAGTCGCGCGTGACGCGCATGACCTCGGCCTGGGTGGTGATGCCTTCGCGCACCAGGCGTTCGCCGTCCTCGCGCATCAGCTGCATGCCTGCCGCCATGGCGGTCTCGCGAATCTCTGCCTCGCTGGCGCCGCGATGGATCTGGGCGCGAATGGCGTCGTCCACCGCCAGCAGCTCGAAGATGCCGGTGCGGCCCCGGTAGCCGCTGGGCTCGCTCTGGTCGACCTTGCGCACCAGGCGCTGTGCCAGCACTCCCAGCAGTGAGGACGACAGCAAAAAGGGTTCGACCCCCATGTCGATCAGGCGGGTGACGGCGCTGGGCGCGTCATTGGTGTGCAGCGTGGCCAGCACCAGGTGGCCGGTGAGCGAAGCCTGGATGGCGATCTGCGCGGTTTCGAAGTCGCGGATTTCGCCGATCATGATCACGTCCGGGTCCTGGCGCAGCAGGGCGCGCAAGGCCTTGGCAAAGGTCAGCTCGATCTTGGCGTTGACCTGGGTCTGACCCACGCCGGCCAGCTCATATTCGATGGGGTCTTCCACCGTCATGATGTTGCTGTGGCTGGCATCCATGCGCTGCAGCGCGGCGTAGAGCGTGGTGGTTTTGCCCGAGCCCGTGGGGCCGGTGACCAGCACGATGCCGTGGGGCTGCGCCGTGAGATGGGTAAAGCGCCTGAGCGTCTCGCCGCCCATGCCAACGGCTTCCAGACTGAGCTTGCTCTCGCTCTTGTCCAGCAGACGCAGCACGGCGCGCTCGCCGTGGGCACTGGGCAGGGTGGAGACGCGCACGTCAATGGCTCGCGTGCCCAGGCGCAGGCTGATGCGCCCGTCCTGGGGCAGGCGTTTCTCGGCAATGTCCAGGTCGGCCATGATCTTCAGGCGACTGATCAGGGCGGCGTGCAGGGCCCGGTTGGGTTGCACCACCTCGCGCAGATCGCCGTCCACGCGAAAGCGCACGCTGGAATGGCGCTCGTAGGGCTCGATATGGATATCCGAAGCACCGTCGCGTGCCGCCTGCGTGAGCAGGGCGTTGAGCATGCGGATGATGGGGGCGTCGTCCGCGGTCTCCAGCAAGTCCTCCACGGCTGGCAGCTCCTGCATCATGCGCGTCAGATCGGCATCGGACTCTACCTCGCTGACCACCATGGCCGCGCTGGAGTCGCTTTGCGCATAGGCCGCGCTGATGCGATGGGCCAGCGCGCCGCTGTCCAGCAGCTGCCAACGCTGCACCGCATGCTTGCGCTGCACTTCGGAGATGGCCGACCAGTCGGGATGCGGACCATGCCAGAGCACGGGCTCCTGGCCGTCATCTTCGATCAGCAACTGGCTGCTGCGGGCAAAGCCATAGGGCAGGGGGTAGCGCATGCGTGGCTTTCGCTTACAGGGTGCCCGGGGGCAGGGTGGCGGGCGTCACAGGCGTCACGGTCACGGGCTGGCCGTCCACCGTGGGCTGGCCTGGGCGCGTGAAGTCCACGATCTCGGGCTTGGCTCCAGGAACGATGGCCACATTGGGCACGCTTGCCGGTGCAGCGCCGCTGGATGCGGGCAGCAAGGGCGCGGCATTGACATTGCGCATCAGCAGATTGGGGTCGGGCTGCACGGTTTGCTGCATGCCGCGAATGGACTCATAGCGGTCCTGCGAGAGCTGGCTGGTGGAGCTGGCGTCACGCAGCACGGTGGGGCGCAGAAACACCATCAGATTGGTTTTCTTGCGCTCGCGGCTGGTGTTGCGAAACAGATTGCCCAGCAGTGGAATATCGCCCAGCAGCGGCACGCGTTCCTGGCTCTGGCTGTATTCGTCGGCAATCAAGCCGCCCAGCACCACGATGGCACCGTCCTCGACCAGCACATTCGACTCGATGGAGCGCTTGGTGGTGGTTGCGCCGGACTGGGCGTTGGCTGTGCCCTGCTTGACTGCCGAGTTCTCCTGATAGACGGCCATCTTGATGGTGCCGTTTTCGTTGATCTGCGGACGAATCTTGAGCAGCGTACCCACGTCCTTGCGCTCATAGGTGGTGAAGGGATTGACGGAGCCCGAGGTGCCGGCGGTGTTGGTATAGGAGCCTGTGGGGAAGGGCACGTTCTCGCCGACCATGATGCTGGCTTCCTCGTTGTCCAGCGTCATCAGATTGGGTGTGGAGAGAATGTTGGTGTCGCCGTCGCCCTGCATCAGGTTGACCAGGGCACCCAGGCTGGTGTTGCCGTTGACGTTCTGGGTGAAGCCCAGGTTCATGCCCTTCATGCCGCCGATCGCCGAGGCCTGGCTGTCGGTCAGGGGCGTGCCGTTGACCAGATTGCCAACGGCCCCCGACAGGCCGAAGATGTTGGAGATGCCGCTGATGGAGGTGCCGTTGCCGAGCACGCCCAGCACGCGGCCGTTGTTGCGGATCACCGAACTCCACTGCACGCCCAGCTGGGCTGCCTTGTCGGCGGAGACTTCGACAATCAGGGCTTCGATCAGCACCTGGGCACGGCGGCCGTCGAGCTTGTCGATGACGGTGCGCAACTGGCGGTACAGAGGGCCAGGAGCCGTGATGATCAGCGAGTTGGTCGTGGGGTCGGCCTGGATCATGCCGCCCGTGGAGGGCTGCTGGGCAGTGCCGAAGCGGGAGCTGGGGCCGCTGTTGCCGCCGCCCAGGCCTACGGTGGCGCTGCCGTCCGTGCCGCGCGAGATCACGGGCTGGGAGCTTGCTGCATTGGTGGTCGAGCCGGCGGCCGCCGTCATGCCCGGCTGGCCACCCAGGGCGGTGCTGGCGCTGGTCTGGGCGTTGATGGCGGCACGCAGCGTGGCGGCCAGAGACACTGCGTCGGCGTTCTTGAGATACACCACATGGATGTTGCCGTCGTCACCGTTGCCAGTCATGGCCGGCTGGTCCAGACGCGCGATCAGCGAGCGGATCTGCGACAGCTTGGCCGGGTTGGCCGCACGGATCAGCACCGAGTTGCTGCGCGGCTCGGCCAGTATCGAGGTGCGGAAGCTGGTGTCTGCCTGGCCTGCTGCCGCACCGGCTCCGGCCTGGACCACGCCGCCTGCGGTGGCAGAGCCGCCTTCCATCAGGCGATTGACCAGGGCCACCATATCGGCGGCAACGGCATGGCGCAGCGCGATGACTTCCACGTCGGTGGCGTTGGAGACATCGGTGCTGGCGATGATGCGCGAGATGCGCTGCAGATTGTCGGCGTAGTCGGTGATGATCAGCGAGTTGTTGCCGGGGTTGACGTTGATGGTGTTGTTGGGGCTGATCAGCGGCCGCAGCACGGGCACCAGATTGTTGGCGTTCTCGTAGTTGAGCTTGAAGATCTGCGTGACGATCTGTCCGCCGCCGGCCTGACTGCCGCGTCCGCCCTGGCCGACGGAGACCTCGCTGGACTGCAGCTTGGCATCGGCTTCGGGAATCACCTTGAACAGGCCCGCCGACTCCGTCACCGTGAAGCCCTGCATGCGCAGTGCCGCCAGGTACTGCTGATAGGCCGTGGCAGGCGAGACGGCCTTGTCGGTCAGCAGCGTGATCTGGCCCTTGACGCGCGGATCCACCACTACGTTGCGATTGGTGATGGCGGCCATGGCGCGCGACACGGCCTCGATATCGGCATTGGTGAAGTTCAGCGTGACGGGCTCGCCTGGTCGCAAACTAGGAGTGGCATTCGCTTGTCCGCTCTGGGTTTGAGCATGAATAGGTGCTGAAATGCAGACGGCAAGCGAGGCAACAGCTATCGAATGCAGTGTGTTTTGCCAGGCGGTGCGTGAATGCTGAGTCATGGGTCAACCAAAGGTGATGATGGAGCGCGCACCCTGGCGGCGCCCCAAGATATTAAGCAAGTTCGACAGAGCGGCTTCGCGCTCGGGGCTGGCAGAGGCTTCGCCCCTGAAGTGCAGGCGCGAGCCCACCCATTGGCCCTGGCCGCTGAGCTGCAGGTCGCCGCCCAGCGTGGTCAGATTCAGCTGGGCATTGTCTCCGCCCTGTATATCGAGGCGGTAGCTGCCAAGGGGCCTGAGCGACGACAGTCTGGACGATACGGCCAATGCTTCCAGCCGTGTCAGCCCCTGGTTGGTGGCCCGGCCGGCGCGATACTGCAGTGTCAGCCCGACCGTGGACAGGCGCAACTGACCTTGCAGGGCCACGGTGTTCCAGGGCGTGCCCAGTCCGGCCAGCATGTCGGCGGGCAGTTGCAGCATGCTGTCCTTGAAGCGCACCGTCATGGCGTTCCAGCCCGGCTGCAGCTGCGCCAGCATCGGGGTGCTGGTGCAGCAATCGCTTTGCAGGCTGATGCTGGCGCCGCTCAGGCTGGGTCGCAGTGTCCAGTTCAGGCGCGTGGGCAAGCTGCTCTGGTCCTGGCTGTCCTTGCCGCCGGTCAGCACCAGTCTGGCCGAGCCGCGCCAGAGCGTGCCGCGCGGCTCCTGCAGCTGTACCTGGTCGGCTGTGATCGATTGCACGCCTGTGGCCAGCCAGGCCGCCGGGGCATGGATGAGCAGCGCCAGCAGGCCGCCGAGCAAGGCTCCGCCAACAGCCCAGCTGCGCGGCGAACGCGGCTCGCCTGGCTCACGCGGTCTGCGCGAGGCTTTGCTGGTGGGGCGTGAAGTGCTCAGGCTCATGGTCGCGGCTAATTCTGTGCACCTGCGTTGCCGGGCAAATCGAGCAGCAGATTGCCGCTCCAGCGTGTAACGGCAGCGCCGTCGACGCTTTCTCCGGGATTGCGGTTGAGCTTCATCTCGGCCACCGAGGCATGGCTGTTGTCGCGCACCTGTGCCAGCCAGCGGGCCAGGGCGGGAGCGGCGGCATTGCTCAGGCTGACCTGGGCACGGTTGCCCAGCCACTGCAACTGTGCGCTGCTGCCGAGTTCGGTCTTGAGCGACTGCTCCAGCTGAGTGCTCGCATCGGCGCTATTGCCCTGCGGCTGCTGGAGCAGCAGCTCGGCCTGGGCCTGCATCTGCAGCATGGTCTGCAGCTGGCGCTCCGCTGCCGCATGGCGTGCGGGGGCCGTACGCAGGCTGTGCAGGGCCGGTGCCAGCGCCACCCACCAGAGCAGGGCCAGCAGGACGACGCTGGCGGCGATCAGCAACAGATTCTGTTCGCGCTGGGCCAGGGTGCTCCAGCGCAGGCGCAGCGGAGCCAGCGCGGTTTTCAAGGCGTTTTTCTGTTTCATGGCCTCGCCTTTGCACTCAGCACCAGTTCTGTTCCTTCGCGTTGCAGCATATAGCCATTGGCCTGCAGGCTTTGCTGTGCGTCGCCCAGTGCTTCGGGGCTCAGGTCCAGGCCCGAGATGCGCAGCTGCTTGTCCTGGTATTGCAGGCTCTTGGCATTTTGCACGCCCTGAATGCCGGCACTGGCGGCCAGCAGGGCTTCAAGGTCGCTGGCGGACAGGGCGCCGGAGTTGCTGCGCAGCAGATCCAGTTCGCGTTGCATCTGTACCGGAGCATCGATGATGACGGGCACGTGCGGGAAGGTGGTCTGAAGTACCTGCTTGGCCTGCTGCTGGCGCAGTTCGATGGCACGGTTTTCCCTGAAGGCCCAGGCGTTGAGTCCGGCCAGCTGGGCGACGACGGCAATGCCTGCCGCCCAGCGCGCAGCACGCCATTGCGGAGCCTTGGCAAAACCATGCCAGGCATCGAGCAGGCGGCGCTTGGCGCGGGTGCTGCCGCCCAGGTCCAGATCGAACTGGGCCAGGTCGCCTGCGTAGCCATGGCTTTGCAGCAGTCGCTGGGCGGCGGTGAAGATGCTGACCGGGCGCTGCAGTGTCTCCGCGCTGCGTGCCAGGTGGGGTTCGGCCAGCACCGGCAGATCCTCAGGCAGGCGAGCCAGCAGTGACTGCAGCAGACCGGCATCGGAATGCTGGGGCAGGACGATGAGGCAGGCCTGAGCATCCAGCCCGGTGGCACTCAGCTGGGGCTGGGTGCTGTCGCCCGACAGAAGCAGTTGGGCCTTGCTGCTGGGCCATTGTTCGGGCACCAGGCGGCTGGCGGCATGACCATGCTGTTCCAGGGCCTGCAGATGGGATCGCAGCCAGCCCTTGTCGCAGGCGGCGACCCAGCAGATCTGACCTGCCGCCGAGCCAGCGTCCAGTGCCAGGTGCATGGCGGCTGGCTCATCGAGCAGCTTTTCTTCCAGCAAACCCTCAAGCACGGCGCGCAGACGCTGTTGGCGCCGGCTTTGCAAATTCAGTCCCAAAGGCAGGGTGACGGTATGCCAGGACAGCTGAGCGGCAGGGATGACGGCGGTGACCTGGGCCGTGCGGCCCGTGGCCGGCAGCAGGGACGCCGCAGCCTGGCCGCTGCGCTGAATGCTTTGGCCATCGTCGCTGAGGACGTAGAGATATTCCGTGGCGGAGTTGGCGGGCTTCGCCGACAGCTGTATTAGCAATGTGCTCATGAGGGAAGATGCAGCATTCTATGGGGGCAATGTGACATCAGGGTGTCAGGGTCTGGCAACCGCGGGCATACCCCAGTCGGCATGCTCCTGCCACAGGGTAGTCACGCTCATGTTCTTGCGCTGAATCAGTGAACGCTGGCTCAAGACGTTGTCCCCGAGGCGCAGGCGACCGCGGGCTTCGAAATAGCTGGTGGTCACGGAGTGAGCGGCACTGTTGAACACGCCGCTCAGACCTATGGCCGCAGCCGCTGCATTCAGGGACTTGAAGGGCGAGGCATCGCGCAACTGCACCAGCTGGTTGGCGCGGGCCCAGTCCAGATCCTCGGTACTGGCCCAGATGACCTCGGCGCTGGCCGTGTTGAGATTGACCGTGGTGCGCTCGGGCAGCAGCGAGACATAGGGTTCGATGCGCGCGATGAGGCGAGGATCGACGCCCAGCCAGCCCAGTTGCCCGACGGTGCGAGGCATCAGCGACGCAGTCTGGCTCTTGCCGCGCATGGCTTGCTGCATGGCCGTGGCGATCTGCATGACGGAGCTGCCGGGCAGGCCCAGGCGCTCGAACAGACGCAGAAAAGGCTTGAGGTTTTCCTCCTTCACGCTCGAATCGGCTCCGCTGAGCAGATTGCGCAGATTCAGGCGCGACTGCAGATCCACGATCTCGCCCGAAAGAAAAGCGTCCTGCATGTCGGCAAGGCCGTCATCGACCTGGCTGACATTGTTCTTGGCGGCCAGGAATGTTGACAGGCGAGCCTCCTTCAGTGGCACCGCCCAGGGCTCGCCCAGATGATCGACGGGGTTGCTGCGGTTGGCGCGCGAGTCCTCCTGCAGCACCACGCGCGACCAGTCCAGCGCGCCCAGCAGCAGCCAGTTGGCCTGCACGCGATTGCGTTCGGCGGTCTCGATTTCCACATCGCGCCATTGCTGCCAGAGCGCGGCCGAGGCCAGGGTGGCAACCAGCACCACCGTCAGCATGGCCGCCAGCAGCGCCGCACCGCGCTGGCGCGTGCCTCTGAAACTGGTGCGCCCCAAGCCGGAAACCCCGAGCCAGGGCCGCCCCGCAGCGATGGGGTTGTCCCCCTGGGGGGAAGGCGCGAAGCGACTCAGGGGGGATTTCATGATCTGGAGTTTGAGCGCAGCGGGTTGACCCAGTCCACCGTCATCACGCCGTTGAGCGCACGGCCAGGGGGCAGTGTCAGTTCGATGCGTATGCCGTCGGGCACGTTGGGCAGCACGGGATTGCCATCGCTGCCGACGCTGCTGCCGTCATCGTCGCCCTGATCGCTGGACTGCGGGTTGGTCCAGGCGTTGCTGCGGTAGTAGTAGACACGCCAGAGGTCCAGAGGTATCAGCACGGTTTCGCGGCGCATCTGGTCGCTGGAGGGATTGCGGCCCCATTGGGCCGCCTGGTTCCAGGCATCGTTCCATTCGCTGACCGTGCGCGCGGGCAGCGATTGCCAACGCACCCATTGGGAGCGGCCGTCCACATTGCGACGGCTCCAGGCCACGATGAGCGCTCCGCTGTCGACGGCGGCACTGGTCTTGCGCGTCAGGCGCAGCACCTGACCGTCCCAGTCCAGCACCTGCCGGCCCTGCAGCGGCATCAGCGCGTTGAGGTCGGCATTCCACTGAGCCAGAACGGTCTGCATGACGGCGTGCTGCTCGCCCTGCTCGCGCGTCACCTCCTGCGCGCGCAGCATGCCGTCGATGCCGCGCCAGCTCATGATGGCCAGCAAGGCCATGGCGGCCAGAGCGACCAGCAACTCGATCAGCGTGAAGCCTTTGTTTCTGTTGTGCATGCTGCTCATGATTCAGTAGCGGCCGACGATGGTGGAGACGCGTAGCACCGCAGCCGCTTCGGAAAACACCTGGGCATCCACGCGTCTGAAGCTGGGGTTGGGCGTGGGGCGCACGCTGAGCTGTACCTGCATCTGTCTGCCGGCCTGCTGGCACTGGATGGTGGTGTCGCCGACGGCAGGCATCTGATTGAACAGGCGCAGTCGCACCAGCTCGTTCTGTGCGCAGAGCTGGGCCAGAATGACGTCGGACTGGCGCTGGGCATTGCGCGTCAGGGCGCTGCTGGCCTGAAGTCCTGCCAGCAGGGTGACGCCGACGATTCCGACCGCGACCAGCACCTCGATCAGCGTGAAGCCGCGCTGCTGCAGGGCGGGTTTCATGGCACCACCTGCTGGCTTTGAATGCTGAACGGGCGCAGCCCGTCGGTGGCCAGCCGCAGCGGCGCCGAACTGCTGCCAGGCAGCGACAAGGTAATGCTCTGCCTTGGAATCAGCGGCTCAGGCCCCAGCACCAGTGGCGTATTGGGCTGCACCAGCACTGGGGTCTGCAGCCATTGCGTGGGCATCTTGACGTTGGGCGGCAGGCCTTCAAACCGGAAGCCCTGCGGCATCGGGCGCCAGATAACCAGGGCGCCATTGGTGCGGGCCTGGGCGCGTGCCGACTCCAGCAGCGTGGCCAGGCGCTGGGCTTCGCGTTCGAGTTGCTGCTCGCCGCTGTCTCTTATGGCCAGGCTCACGCCGGCCGTTGCCAGCGCCATGATGGAAATCACCACCAGCAACTCCAGCAAGGTAAATCCGGCGTGTTTGAGTTGAGCCATGAAGGAGTGAGCGGCCGAATTGCTGATGTGAAGCGGGTTAGACGGAGGGCGTTTCGCTGCCGGGCAGCCCCAAGGCGAAACTCGGCTTTAGCCGGTCAGGGCCCCTTGGGGGCAGCGGCCACACGCAGTGAGGGAGCGTGGGGTCGATGCTCTCGTGGGGGCTCTAACGCTCATTGCCAGGAGCCGATATCTGCATCCTTGCCTTCGCCGCCGGCCTTGCCGTCAGCGCCCAGGGACATGATGTCGATGGGGCCCTTCACGCCGGGGTTCAGGTATTGATAGGGATTGCCCCAGGGATCGTTGGGCAGCTTTTCCAGATAGGGTTTCCAGTTCTGCGGAGCAGGGCCGGTGGTGGGCTTGACCACGAGCGCCTGCAGACCCTGTTCGGCCGTGGGATAGCGCTGATTGTCCAGACGGTAGAGCTTGAGCGCCTGGTTGATATTGGCGATATCGGTCTTGGCCGCGGTCACGCGGGCATCGTCGGCACGGTCCAGCACATTGGGCACGATGAGGGCAGCCAGCACGCCGATGATGACCAGCACCACCATCAATTCGATCAGGGTAAAGCCGCGCGATGCGGCGTGGCGAATAGCAGACAGCGGATGGCGGCAGTTGGTGCTCATTGGGAACTGTAGGAAAAATGCAGTATTGCACCATCATAATCGTCGAATGCGAACGCAATCTTTCAATCCAGGTCAAGGCATCCCGATGCAGGTCAAGCTCACTACCCTGCTGCTGTGGGCGATTGCCGCTGCGGTGGTGGTGTTCTGGACACTCCGGTTCGTTGGCAGCGCCAGTGAGCAGTTACCCTCGGTCCTGCCTGCGCAGCCGGTGCAGGCCAATGCCCAGGCCATGGCCAAGGCTTTGGGGGCGGTCGCCGCGCCTGTCGCCGCCGTGGCTGCACCAGTGGCCAGCCGCTATGCGCTGCTCGGGGTTCTGGCCGGGCACGAAACCGGTGGCGGTGCCGCCGTGATTGCCGTGGAAGGCAAGGGCAGCAGGGCCGTGCGCGTGGGTGAAGCCGTGGAGGAGGGCGTGATTCTGCAATCTCTGGCGGCGCGCGAAGCGCGACTGGGTCCCGCCAACGGGCCGGCCAGCACGGTGCTGCAATTGCCCAGGCCGCCCATGGCGTCATTCAACTGAGCTCGAGCCGCAGCCACTGCCCATAGGCGGGCGCCGGCAAGGTCCATTCATGGCTTTGCGGCAGCTGGCGGCCATGCTGCAGCAGCCATTGCGCGCAGCGCGCCACGCCTGCGTGGCAGATCCAAACCATATGTGCGCTGTCGCCGGCGGCTGCGTCTTGTAGCGCTTCGTGAATGCGCTGCAGCATGTCTGCCAGGGATTCGCCGTCACCGGGCGCATGCAGCGCCAGATCCTGCGCCCAGGCGCCGATGGCGGCTTCGCCGATGTCATTCCAGCGCATGCCTTCCCAATGGCCGAAATCCATCTCCAGCAATCTGCCATCGGCGGTGGAAACGAAATCGGGCTCCAGTGCCTGCAGATCCAACGCCAGCTGTCTGCATCTCTTTAGCGGCGAATGGCGGATCTGCAACTGGCCATGCAGGGGCTGCAAAGATTGCTGCAAGGCCTGAGCGGCTTGCCGGGTGGCCTCTGCATCGGCGGCGATATCGAGGCGGCCGTAACAGCGCTCGGTGTCGATCAAGGGGCGCGCGTGGCGCACCAGCCATAGTGTTTTCATGCCTGAAGCAACTGGCGCAGATAGATGCAGCTGGTCAGCAGCAGCGCCAGTTCATTGAGTTGCTGGCAGGCGCCCAGGCAGTCGCCCGTCATGCCGCCCAGACGCTTACGCAGCCAGCGCTGCAGCAGCCAGGTGGTAACCAGCATGGCCGCCAGCAGGCTGGGAACAAAGCTCCAGACGCCGAGCCAGCCCAGCAGCCCCAGTGCTGGCAGGCACCAGAGGCCGCCAGTCAGCAGGCCTTGCCAGCCCAGTTGCCTGCCCGCGATATGCAGGGTCTTGCTGCTCGCGGCGAGGCCGACATGGGGCAGGCTGTGCATCAACACCAGCGGTGCAAAGCGTGACAGTACATGAATGCAGCACACGAGTATGAGCACCGGCACCGGTCCCCAGAACGGCTGCATGACGGACAGCAGCAGGGCGATCAGCACGACCTTGGTCAGCAGGGCCATGAGCAGGGCCATCACGCCATAGGCGCCGATGCGCGAGTCCTTCATGATCTCCAGCGCACGCTCGGCTGGCACCAGGCCGCCGAGCCCGTCGGCAACGTCGGCCAGGCCGTCTTCATGGAAACCGCCGGTCAGCCACAAGGTGCCGGCGGTACTGATGAGCGCCGCCGCCAGCGGCGACCAGGGGCTTGCCGGCAGCAGCCAGAGCAGGGCTGCCAGCAGCAGCGCTGCCCATAGACCCACCAGCCAGCCCACGCCCGGCAGATGCGCGGCGCTGGCGCGCTGCATCTCCGGGCTCCAGCCCACCCAGGCCGCCAGACGCCCGGCCACGGGGATGCGGCTGAAGAACTGGACGGCCAGCAGATAGTGGCGCAGGGCTTGCATGGTGTTGCGAATAAAAAAGGAGCTACTTGCGCTTTGTGTTCATTTATTTCAGGGTCTTTTCTATCTGAAATCGATACAGGAAGCGTGGTGGTAGCTCCTATTTTTATTACTTCAAGAACAGTTGGTAGGCAGGATTGTCGGTTTCCTCCACCCAGGGATAGCCGAGGTTCTTGAGGAAGCTGTCGAACTTCTTGTGGTCCTTGGCCGGCACCTGCATGCCCACCAGAATGCGGCCGTAGTCGGCGCCCTGGTTGCGGTAGTGGAACAGCGAGATATTCCAGGTCGGCGCCATCAGGCTCAGGAACTTGAACAGCGCACCGGGGCGCTCGGGGAAGACAAAGCGCAGCAGACGCTCGTCCTGTGCCAGCGGCGAGTGGCCGCCCACCATATGGCGCAGATGCTCCTTGGCCATCTCGTCAAAGGTCAGATCCAGCGCCTCGAAGCCGTTCTTCTGGAAGTTCTTGCAGATCTTCTCGCTCTCGCCCTTGGTTGGCGTGGTCAGACCCACAAACACATGGGCCTTGCTGTCGTGGCTGATGCGGTAGTTGAACTCGGTCACGTTGCGTGGGCCGCCGGGCAGCTTGCCCACCACCTCGCAAAAATGCTTGAAGCTGCCGCGCTCTTCGGGGATGGTGACGGCGAACAGGGCTTCGCGCTCCTCGCCGACTTCGGCGCGCTCGGCCACAAAGCGCAGGCGATCGAAGTTCATATTGGCGCCGCTCAGTATGGCCGCGTAGGTTTCGCCCTTGGTCTTGTGCCTGGCCACGTACTGCTTGATGGCCGCCACGCCCAGGGCGCCCGATGGCTCGACGATGGAGCGGGTGTCGGTGAAGATGTCCTTGATGGCGGCGCAGACGGCATCGGTGTCCACGGTCACATAGTCATCCACCAGGCCCTGGGTGACACGGAAGGTTTCCGCCCCCACCAGCTTCACGGCCGTGCCGTCGGCGAACAGACCCACATCGGCCAGTTCCACGCGCTCGCCCGCCTGCACGGACTGCATCATGGCGTTCGAGTCCTTGGTATGCACGCCGATCACCTTCACCTCGGGGCGCACGGCCTTGATGTAGTTGGCAATGCCGGCAATCAGGCCGCCGCCGCCGATGGGCACGAAGATGGCATCCAGACGCTGGCTGCCCAGTTTTTGCAGCTGGCGCAGCAGCTCCATGGCGATGGTGCCCTGGCCGGCAATCACATCGGGGTCGTCAAAGGGGTGGACAAAGGTCAGACCCTCGGACTTTTGCAGCTTGACGGCATGCTTGTAGGCGTCCGAGTAACTTTCTCCGGCCAGCACCGCCTCACCGCCCAGGGCGATCACGGCATCGATCTTCACCTGGGGTGTGGTGGTGGGCATCACGATCACGGCGCGGCAGCCCAGCTTCTTGGCGCTCATCGCCGTGCCCTGGGCATGGTTGCCCGCGCTGGCGCAGATCACGCCCTTTTGCAGCTGCTCGGCCGTCAGATTGGCCATCTTGTTATAGGCGCCGCGCAACTTGAAGCTGAACACGGGCTGCTGGTCCTCGCGCTTCAGAAGCACTTTGTTGTGCAGGCGTCGGCTGAGGTTCTTGGCAATGTCCAGATCCGACTCCACGGCCACGTCATAGACGCGTGCATTGAGGATGCGAGTCAGATAATCGGCAGGGGTCAGGGCTTGAGTCATGGTGCAAATCGAAAGCAGAGCACCAGAGTCAGGGTAATCAGCCTGCCGGGTGCATGGAAGCCGACCATGATAGGCGCTTGCTTGCTGCGCTGCAGTACTCGCTCAAGAGGTGCATGCTGCTGCTCTGAGAAGCAGGATGCGCAGGCACGAAAAAAAGCCCCTAGCTCAGGAGCTAGGGGCTGAATCCACCATTAGAGGAGGTGGAGGAGACAAAGGGTGCGATACAGATAAGGATTAACCAGTAATCTGCAGTCTGCCTGCGGGTTTGACCTCACAGGTAACGCTTGGGTTGTATTGTATGGGTCTTGTGTTTTCTGTGCATCAAAAGATTCGGGTTTTTATGTATTTGATGCAAAATTGCAACAGTTTCGAGAGGGAAAACAATGGAATGCACGGTTAGTTGGACAGGCGCGGCCACCGGAACGCGCTCGGGCATGGGTTTTGTGGCAGAGACCGGCAGCGGCCATGTGGTCAATATGGATGGCGCGCCGGACGAAAAGAACCCGGCCAACGGCGGTCGCAACCAGGCACCGCGCCCCATGGAGATGCTGCTGGCCGGCGCCGGCGGCTGCACGGCCTACGACGTGGTGCTCATCCTCAAGCGTGGCCGCCACGATGTGAAGGGCTGCAGCGTGCAGCTGACTTCCGAGCGCGCCGAGACCGACCCCAAGGTGTTCACCAAGATTCACATGCAGTTCACGGTCAGCGGCAAGAGCCTGCCGGCCGGTGCCGTCGAACGCGCCATTGCCATGAGTCACGACAAATACTGCTCGGCGACCATCATGCTGGGCAAGACGGCCGAAATCACTACGGGTTTCGACATCGTCGAAGCCTGAACTGGACGTTTGATCGAAAAACGGGCCTCAACGGCCCGTTTTTGTTGAACAGACGCTAATCAGATGCGATGCGCCGTAAACGTCATGACTTTGGCCGCCACACGCATCAGCCCCTGGGCAATCGGGGGCAGCTGCATCGCACCTTCGTCGATCGCTGCTGCGGCATGACGCTCTTCGTCATCCTTCATGCGCTCGACCACGGCACGCGAAGCCTCGTCTTCCTCGGGCAGGCGACCCAGATGGCTTGCCAGGTGGGCAGAAACCTGATTTTCTGTCTCGACCACAAAACCCAGGCTGGCGGCATCGCTGAATTTGGCGGCAATCGTACCGATGGCAAAAGCGCCAGCAAACCACAGCGGGTTCAGCAACGAGGGCCTGTCACCCAGAGCATGCAGGCGCTCGCGGGTCCAGGCCAGGTGGTCCATTTCCTCGCGAGCGGCATGCAGCAGATGCTCGCGCAACTTCATGTCCTTGGTCACCATGGCCTGGGCGTTGTACAGCGCCTGAGCGCAGACCTCGCCCACATGGTTGACGCGCATCAAGGCTGCAGAGAGCTTGCGCTGCTCATCGCTCAGATCGGCTTCGGCGATCCCTGCTGCAGGCGAGCGCTCTGCGGCCACCGGGTCGGCAAACAGAGTGCGAAGAGCTGCATCGGCAGCGGTCAGAAACTTGTCCATGGCTAAAAAGAACTCAGTGCGGCGCCTGTCTGGCGTCAATGCACATAAGGTACACCAGAGTGGCTCATCCGCAACTTGCGCTGGGGCAATCCTAGGCCGAAACCCTTAAGGGTGTGCCCGCTAGTGCGGCTTGGTGTTTGTTGCGGTGGTGCAACGAAAACGCGCCGAATCGAGCAGTTTTGGGTGAATTCCTTTGCGCTGGGCTCGGGGGTCTGGTGCAATAGACCCAACTTCCCCACCAGGAGGTTGGCGCGGGAAACCGGTGGAGCTCGAGGCTCAAGTCTCTCTCCCATAGAACCGGCGCCCTTCTAAACCTTGGAGTAACTCGTAATGAAAAAATCTCTGATCGCCCTGGCAGTGCTGGCCGCTTCCGGCGCCGCAATGGCTCAATCTTCCGTGACCCTGTTTGGTATCGTTGATACTGGCGTGTCTTACGTCGACAACGCTGTCGGCAACAACGCCAAGTACGGCGTGCACAGCAGCGGCAACGCTACAAGCCGTCTGGGCCTGCGCGGTACTGAAGACCTGGGTGGCGGTCTGAAGGCTGGCTTCTGGCTGGAAGGCGAACTGGGTACTGACGACGGCAATGCTGCTCTGGGTGGTTTTAATTTCCGTCGTGAATCTACCGTGCGTCTGTCTGGCAACTTCGGTGAAGTTCGCCTGGGTCGTGAAACAACTCCCACTTTCCGCGCTGGTCTGAAGTATGACCTGTTCGGTGCTACCGGTATCGGTCAGAACATGGGCTATGCTGACTGGGCTGGCACTGGTATTGCTGACGGCAACACGATCCGTAAGGACAACATGCTGTCCTACTCTTCGCCTAACTTCAGCGGTTTCACCGCCAACATCAGCTATGCGTTTGATGAAAAGAAGGGTGCAACCATCTACGCAGGTACTCCTGACCAGATCACTCTGGGCGGAAAAGTTGGCCGTTACGTCGGTGGTAACGTTGGCTATGACAACGGTCCTCTGAGCGTGACTGCTGCCTACGGTACTTTGAGCTACGGTCAAGCTGGTGATCGTGACGAAATGTCCATCGGCGCTTCTTACAACTTTGGCGTGGCCAAGGTTGTGGGTAACGTTCAGCAGATCAAGTACAAGCCTGAGCAAGGTTCCAGCGCTAAGTTCAACAACTACCTGTTGGGCGTGTCCGCTCCTGTGGGTGGCGTTGGCGAAGTGAAGCTGCAGTACGCTATGTACGATCAAAAGGCTGATGACACCAAGGCTCACCAACTGTCCCTGGGCTATGTCCACAACCTGTCCAAGCGCACTGCTCTGTACGGTACCGTGGCTTACCTGAAGAACAAGGACGGCTCTTTCATGGCTCTGAACGCCAAGGGCGTTAGCAACCAAATCGGTCTGAAGGACAGCGGTGCTGCCCGCAACCAGACTGGCGTGCAAGTTGGTATCCGCCACGCTTTCTAATCAATTGCTGGCATAAGCCAGTAACTGCTTAAAAGCCAAAAGGCCTGTCGAAAGACAGGCCTTTTTTTATTTCTGGGGTTAAACCTGAAAGGGTGTTTGCTGAGAGGTTTGTCCCCAAAGGGAAAGGCCTGTGTTGCGCTTGTGCCAATGCGCGCGCGGTTGAGGAAAGCATTTCTAGAATGAATTTTCCACCAACTGTTTGCGAATTGAACTAAGAGAGAGGCAACACAATGACAACTTCGTTTGTGAAAAAAACTATAGCTGTAGCGATTCTGGGCGGCTTAGGGTCCATGGCATATGCACAAAGCAGCGTGCAACTGTATGGCATTGTGGATGCAGCGATTCGTCATACGACTAATGAGGGGCCGAATAAAAGCGGTCTGACAAAAATGATTGGTGGCGGCATGTCGGAGAGCCGCTGGGGTATCAATGTCAGGGAGGATCTGGGTGGAGGTTTGACTGCGATTGCCAATTTGGAAAATCGCTTTTGGACGGACTCCGGTTCTTCAAGCACGGCTCAACCATATTTTGCTCAATCATGGGTTGGTCTGCGCAGCAGTAGCTTTGGGCAGTTGACCTTGGGTCGTCAATACAACATGTTGTTTGACTTGGTGACGTCAACATATGCGTCATTTCCATATTCTCCATATATGGATGCATACAAGCCCGAAATTGGTATGGCAATGGGGGCGCGTGCGAATAATATGCTGAAGTACACGGCAGAGTTCGGGCCTGTTCGTGGCAGTATTCAATATTCTTTTGATGAGGGAGATACCTTTGCTAAAAAAGGTGTCTTTGCACCAGGTCTTAGTACAGGCCTAAAGACTGCGGGCGGCTATTTGCGTTATTCACAAAACGGAATATCTGCTGGCCTCGGTTATTTGAGCACAACGTTGCCAGGCGGAACCAAGGTCGATGCATGGACTTTAGGGGGCTCTTACAGAATGGGTAACTTGTACCTGATGACGGGCTATGCCCAGAATAAGCGCAAGGACAATAGCGGTGCGCCTATCGCATACCAAGCAACTGATATTGCTGTGCTTAATAACTTCTGGACGGGTAGTTCCAATGGTGGATTTGTTGCGGGAACTTCACCTTTGAATGCGGCAAATAAGCGAGAAATGATCAAGGTTGGCTTCGGTTATCAAGTCACCCCTCAATTGAATGCAGGGGTGCATTACTATCATGCCAAGCAAAGTGGCTCCAATGGCGGCATGTATAACGGTAAGGCCGATTTCATCATTGCCGTAGCGGACTATGCATTCTCCAAGCGAACCGATGCTTATTTTGCTGTTGATTACACGAAAACCAAGGGAGGAGCAGGTGTCGTTCTGGATGGGACCAATCAGGCTACTAAACGTACCGGTATCACTGTTGGTCTGCGCCACCGCTTCTAATTGTCATCAACTCATCTGAACGCAAAGCCAGCCAAATATATTGGCTGGCTTTTTATTGGCGGAAGCGCGCGTGCATATCAAGTGGATGTAAAAAAAGGCCGCAGATGCGGCCTTTTTGTTGTGAGCAAACCAGGTGGAGCAAACCACCCGGTCAGCAGCAGAGCAATTACATGCCCATGCCACCCATGCCGCCCATGCCGCCCATGTCGGGCATGGCAGGAGCTGCGTCAGCCTTGGGGGCTTCGGCGATCATGCACTCGGTGGTCAGCAGCAGGGAAGCCACGGAAGCGGCGTTCTGCAGAGCAGTGCGAGTCACCTTGGTGGGGTCCAGAATGCCCATTTCCAGCATGTCGCCGTAGGTGTCGTTGGCAGCGTTGAAGCCGTAGTTGCCGGAACCGTTCAGCACGGCGTTCACGACCACCGAGGGCTCGCCACCGGCGTTGGCCACGATTTCGCGCAGAGGGGCTTCGATGGCCTTCAGAACCAGCTTGATGCCGGCGTCTTGTTCGGCATTGCCGGTAGCCAGGGCGCCAACGGCTTGCTTGGCGCGCAGCAGGGCCACGCCACCGCCGGCCACGATGCCTTCTTCCACTGCAGCGCGGGTAGCGTGCAGGGCGTCTTCCACGCGGGCCTTCTTTTCCTTCATTTCGACTTCGGTGGCAGCGCCAACCTTGATCACGGCAACACCGCCGGCCAGCTTGGCCACGCGCTCTTGCAGCTTTTCACGGTCATAGTCGGAAGTGGCTTCTTCGATCTGGGCGCGGATTTGCTTGACGCGGGCTTCGATCTCAGCAGCTTGGCCAGCACCGTCGATGATGGTGGTGTTTTCCTTGCCGATTTCGACGCGTTGGGCCTGGCCCAGGTCTTCCAGGGTCACCTTGTCCAGCGACAGGCCCACTTCTTCAGCGATGACCTTGCCGCCGGTCAGGATGGCGATGTCTTCCAGCATGGCCTTGCGGCGGTCGCCGAAACCAGGTGCCTTCACAGCCACAACCTTCAGGATGCCGCGGATGGTGTTGACCACCAGAGTCGCCAGGGCTTCGCCTTCGACGTCTTCGGCAATGATCAGCAGGGGGCGGCCGGCCTTGGCCACAGCTTCCAGTGTGGGCAGCAGGTCGCGGATGTTGCTGATCTTCTTGTCGAACAGCAGAACGAAGGGGTTGTCCAGAACAGCGGCTTGCTTTTCGGGATTGTTGATGAAGTAGGGCGACAGGTAACCGCGGTCGAACTGCATGCCTTCGACGACGTCGAGTTCGTTATCCAGCGACTTGCCTTCTTCAACCGTGATCACGCCTTCCTTGCCGACCTTGTCCATCGCGTCAGCGATGATCTGGCCGATGGATTCGTCGGAGTTGGCGGAGATGGAGCCAACTTGAGCGATTTCCTTGGAAGTGGTGGTGGCCTTGGATTGCTTCTTCAGCTCTTCCACCAGGGCGGCGACAGCCTTGTCGATGCCGCGCTTCAGGTCCATGGGGTTCAGGCCGGCGGCCACGTACTTGGAGCCTTCGCGCACAATGGCTTGGGCCAGCACGGTAGCGGTGGTCGTGCCGTCACCAGCGATATCGTTGGTCTTGGAGGCCACTTCCTTCACGAGCTGTGCGCCCATGTTCTGCAGCTTGTCCTTGAGTTCGATTTCCTTGGCCACGGACACACCGTCCTTGGTCACGGTAGGGGCGCCGAAAGAGCGCTCCAGCACCACGTTGCGACCCTTGGGGCCCAGGGTAACCTTGACTGCGTTAGCCAGGATGTTCACGCCTTCAACCATGCGTGCACGGGCTTCACCACCGAAAACTACGTCTTTTGCTGCCATTTTTGGCTCCTAAAGAATGGGGTTCAATTGGGCTGCCAGCGCTTGTCAATCAGTCGCCGACAGCCATGAAGAGGGGGATGTGTTCGGGAAGGATTACTTCTCGACGACTGCGAACAGGTCGTCTTCCTTCATGACCAGCAGCTCGTCGCCGTGGATCTTCACGGTCTGGCCAGAGTACTTGCCGAACAGAACGCGGTCGCCGACCTTCACGTTCAGGGCGATCAGTTCGCCCTTGTCATTGCGCTTGCCGGGACCCACAGCCAGCACTTCGCCCTGGTCAGGCTTCTCGGTGGCAGCATCAGGGAGCACGATGCCCGAGGCTGTCTTGGTTTCGTTTTCGAGGCGCTTGACGATCACGCGATCGTGCAGGGGACGCAGGTTCATACCAACTCCTAAATACATCAACAAAGTTGAAACAAGACTTGCCAGCCATCCTGGCCGACATTCGGAATATCTAGGGTCAAGCTGTTAGCACTCAACCCCATTGAGTGCTAATAATAAGGCAATTTCCTGAGCTTTCAAGACCTCTCCCCGGCCGTTCGCAGGACAAATCTGTGAGGAAACAGGGTTTGTTCTTAGTCATGTGTAACGTGTTTTTACAAATAGGCCTGGCTTTTGCTCTGGCAGAACATGCCTCTAGAAACCATGACTGCCCCGGCGCAGCGCGCCCAGGATCTGCTGCAGACAGAAGTCTTCATTCCTCATATGCGCCAGGTCGGGCGCTGCGAGAGTTCGCTCAGGGAGCTGAATCTGATGTGGCGGCTCATAGAGTCCTCCGCCAAGATGAATTGCCCTCAGGAAGCGCAGGCCTTGCTGCCCATGATGGCCGCCACGCGTGGCGGCTTCGAGCGGCTGGAGCAGGACCTGGTGCAGTCCATGGTGATGCAGGCCGTGACGGGAGTGACGGTGGGGCTGGCCAGTCAGGCACAGCATCTGATCGATACCCTGGTGCGCAATCTCTACGAGCGCACGGCCGACGTGGGGTTTCTGGCGACCGACGCCATGCTGTGCCAGTTCATGGCCGCAGCGGATGGCGACGAGGCGGCCATCACCCAGCGTCTGCGTGCCTACCGCAGCAAGTACACGGTCTACGCGGACATTTTGCTGCTGGATGCCGAAGGCCAGGTGCGAGCGAGTGCTCGCGAGGGGAGTCAGGCCGCAGATCAGCCATGCCGGGATGCGTTGATTGCCCGCGCTCTGCAAAGCCAGGGCTTTGTGCAGAGCTTCGGTGCCACCGACCTGCTGCCGGGCCACGACAGTGGCTTGATCTATGCGCATCGCATGCTGCACCCTATCAACCGGCAAGCCATGGGCGTGCTGTGCCTGTGCTTTGACTTTGATGGCGAGATGCAAGGCATCTGGAGCGGACGAGACCAGGCTGACGGCAGTGGCGTACCTGAGGCGCAGACCAGCATCGCCCTGCTGCTTGATGAGCGGGGTCAGGTGCTGGCCAGCAGCGATCTGCACTGGATTGGTGTGGGTGCGAATGTGCGGCCTCACCGTGATGGTGCGAGCGCGCTGTATGTGCATGGAGGACGCACCTATCTGGTGCAGTCTGCGGCATCGGCAGGCTATCAGGGCTATATGGGCCCCCAAGGCTGGCGGGCGCAGATCATGACGCCACTGGAGCTGGCCTTTGGCCTCCAGTCGCAGGCAGGCCTGGATGGGCTGGATGCTGCGGTGACCCAGGGCCTGCTGGCGCACGCGCACCGTTTCTGCCCGCCCCTGCACGCGATCCACAGCGCGGCGGACACCATACGCCGTGTGGTCTGGAACGGGCGGGTGATGACGGCAGGCAAGCAGATGGACAACACGCGGCTGCAAGCCGTGCTGGAGCAGATTGGCGAGACGGGGGCGCGGACCAACGAGGTGTTCTCTCAATCCATTGATGCGCTCTATGGCACGGTGCTCAATACCGCACTGCGGGACAACAGCCTGTTGACCAGTCTGCTGGTGGATCTGCTCGATCGCAATCTCTACGAACGCGCCAATGACTGCCGCTGGTGGGCACTGACGCCGCAGCTGTCTGAATTGCTGGAGGCCCTGGCCCTGGGGGAAAGGGCTGGGGATCGAGTGAGTGAGGCGTGTGAGTTGCTCACCAGCATTCACGACCTCTATACGGTCTACCAGCAAATCATGGTCTATGACGCCCGCGGCAAAGTCGTGGCCGTCAGCCAGAGAGGGCAGGCAGAGGGCCGGGAACTGCAGGGCAGCCATATAGAGGCTGACAGCCTGCACGAGGTCCTGGCACTGGAAGGGTCCCAGGCCTATCACGTGTCGCCATGGCGGCCCTGTGTGCAGCACGAGGGTGACGGCCCGACCTATGTCTATCACGCGGCCATACGCAACGCCGATGGCGTGGTGCTGGGCGGGATCGGCCTGGTGTTCCATGCACAGCGTGAATTCAAGGCCATGCTCGAGGGCGTGACCGGCGTTCAGGCAGCAGGTGCAGGCGGCAGGCGGGTGGCCTACCTGAACCGCTCGGGCCTGGTCATGTCTTCCTCGGATGTGCAGCTGCAGCCGGGCATGCGGCTGGATCTGCCGCCACAGATGCTGGCCCTGGCATCAGGCCAGAGCATGGCTCGCGCCATGGTGTATCAGGGCCAGTATTGCGTGGTGGCGATCACGGCGGGCAGCGGTTACAGGGAGTTCAAGCGCAGTGATGGCTATCGCGAAGAGGTACTGGCCTTGTCCGTGCAGGCGTTTGGCGCCGTGCAGGACGATGCGCTGGCGGCAGTCTCGCGCCGCAACACCAGGGTGCAAAGCCTGGCGGCGGCCAGCCAGGACAGTGCAGCCGGCATGGAGATGGCGACCTTTTTTGTGGGGCGCAGCGTGCTCGCCGTGGACGCGGCCTGCGTGCTCGAGGCCCAGAGTGCCTCGGCCATCGCTCCTGTTTCGGCCGGACGCTTGCCGCATTGCGTGGGCACGTTGGCGCGGCGCAGCCAGGGGGCTGTGGCCGGCTATGTCTGGGTCTTCGATCTGGGGGCGCTGCTTTTTGGCAAGCCCGTGACCAGGACGGCGCAAAGCCAGGTGATAGTGCTGGAGCACCAGGGGCTCAAGCTGGGCGTGCTGGTCAGCGATCTCGAAGGAGTGGTGCGATTCGAGAGCGGGCAGTTGCGACTGGCTCCTGCAATGGCGGGTGCGGCGGATCAACTGGTGGACCGCTTGATCCGGGCCAATGACGGCGATCTGCTCATCCAGTGCCTGAACGTGGCGGCCCTGGTGTGCATGCTCAAGACACCTCAGCCGGCGGAGCAGGGCGCTGGCGGCTGAGCGGCCCGGTAGCTTATTGAACCGGGAAGGGGTTTTTTTCGTCGCGCGGCGCGCTGAAGTCCACGCTGGGCGTGGTCTTGATCTCGTACTGGCTGCGGTCCTTGCTCTCGATCCACTTCGGAGGCTTGCCACGGCCGGTCCAGGTCGCGCCGCTTTCGGGGTCGTAGTACCTGGCCTCGACCTTTTTCTTTTCTTCAGGCCTCCAGGGGAAGACCTGCTGAGAGGTAAAGCCGAATGTGGCGATCAGTTGCTTGACGGTGGCCAGGGCTTCCTTGGCTTCGGTGCTGCGCGCTTCTTCGATGCGCTTGTCCAGCGCATTTTTCTGAGCGATGAGTTCTTGATAGCTTGGCATTCTGGATTCCAGAGATAGTGTGAAAGGTCAGCACTGATTGCCGCCTTTGTTATTGTTTTGCAAAACCATTCATTTTGGCGCAAGCGCGAATGCGCCGCATTGTTGATGTTGCGTACACTCAATCTGCAAAGGGGTGCACATCACTTCGAAGGGCTGCACACATCACTCTGGATGATCCGGCCTGCAGCTCAGGCCTATTTGTCGCCGGCGGCCATGGCCTGCAAGGCGGTGCCGGTCATGCGATAGCGGATCCACTCGGTCTGCGGCAGGGCTCCCAGGCTGTCATAGAACTTGATGGAGGGGGTGTTCCAGTCCAGGCAGCTCCATTCAAAGCGGCCGCAGTCCTTTTCCAGTGCAATCCGGGCCAGATGCTGGAGCAGGGTCTTGCCGGCGCCGTGGCCGCGTGCGTCAGGCGTGATGTACAGGTCTTCCAGATACAGGCCATGCTGGCCCTGCCAGGTGGAATAGTTGAAAAAGTACACGGCAAAGCCCACGGCCTTGCCCTCGATCTCGCAGATCAGGCCGAAAACGGCGGGGTTGGCACAGAACAGCGTGCGACGCACATGGTCGGGCGTGGCCTTGACCTCATGCTCGGCCTTTTCATAGATGGCGAGTTCACGCACAAAGTGCAGGATCAGGTCGATGTCTTGCTCGGTGGCGGGGCGAATATGGAGCTGGCTCATGGAATTGCAGGAAAAAGTAGCTCCAGCGCCTGATGGTCAAGCGCCTGGAGCTATGGTTTTGTTGTATCAGGCGACCTGGAGCTCGGGCTCGCTCTGAGCCAGAGTCACGGGCAGGAACTGGCACAGGATTTGGAAATGATCCTCGAAGAACTCGGCCTCCATGCGGGGCAGATCGGCAATCGGCACCCAGCGGGCAAGGGCGGCGTCGTCCGCGCCCTGTACCGGAGGCAGGCTGGGCTGCACGCCCAGATCCAGATAGTGCACATGGGTGATGGTACGCCCACGCAGGCTGCGGTCCGGGTGATCGAAGACCTGCACGGCCTGCAGGGCCGCCAGCAGATCGGCCTCGCTGATGGAGGAGCAGGTCTCTTCACGCAGCTCGCGCATGCAGGATTGCCAGAGGCTGTCACGCTGCTCGAGAAAGCCGCCGGGTAGCGCCCAGAGGCCCTGACCCGGCGCATGGCCGCGCTGGATCAGCAGTACCTGGTCCTGGCCCTTGGCACGGCAGCGCAGCAGCGCATCTACTGTGACGAACACCGGGGCATAGGGCGCCTTGGCCCAGGCCCGCTTGTAGTCCTGCAGCATATGCCATTCCTTTTGCAGGCGCAGATACAGCGGGGTCTGCGTCCAGCGGCGCAAAAAGTCCAGTGTGCTCTCGGGCATCTGGGAGGAAAGCCTGGCCAGGGCGGCATCCCTGGCTTCAGGCGAGGCGCCGCCTTCGCCAAAGAAGATTTCGCGCAGCGGAGTGGCGTCGAACTGACCCAGGCGCGGCAGGCTGATCAGCTCCCAGCCAGGAAAGCGGGCCAGATAGCTGCTGCTTGAGTCCTTGAAATGCCCGACCAGGGCCACGCTCGCGCCTTCGGGCACATGCGCTTGCACGGCTTCGCGCACGGCATGCACCCACAGTGGCTCGTTGTAATAGTCGCGCACGGGAACGCAGCGTACGCGCTCAGCATCCTCTTTCGATAGCGCATTGCGCAGCATCTGCGCTCGCTCCGGCCAGCTGAACGGGTTTTTGGGATTGGGTGCCTGCCAGGCGCTGCCCAGCACCACCACGACCTGGCGAGCCCGCTGCAGTGCGGCATGCAGCAAGGCCATATGGCCGTTGTGCAGAGGCTGGAAGCGACCGATCAGCACGGCAGTATGCAGGGGCACGGAGGTGGGCAGAGTCTCGGGTGCGGCGGCGATGACACGCTTGCTGGAGGTGTTGGGACTGGCTTGAGGCATGAGAGCGAAACCCGTACAGAAATCAGCGCCCGCAAGGGCAAATTTGGATAAAGACTGAGCTGATCGCTTACCAGGTAAGCACAATAAGCTCACTTTTTTTGAATGGCTAATCCGTCCTGGCACAGCGAAGTCGGCGCAGCAAAGGCCCTGGCGGCATCAGCGCAGCGGCCGGGCTTTGCCGTCAGATATCGAGCAGGTGCCGGACATTGCTACTCGTAGTGTGCCGCAATCGGCATCTGCCGGCCCGTGCCAAAGGCCCGTGGGCGTACTCTGAGCATGGGCGGAGCCTGGCGGCGCTTGTATTCGCTGCGGAACACCAGCTTCTGTACGCGGGCAATGGTCTCGGGCCCGCCTGCTTCGGCGCGCAGCCTGGTCACAAAGGCGGCGGCCTGCGCATATTCCTTGCTGGACAGATGCTGGCCCTCGATATGCCATTTGAGAATCTCGTCGAGCACGGCATAGGGCGGCAGGCTGTCCTCGTCCTTCTGGCCGGGAGCCAGCTCGGCCGAGGGCGGCTTGTCGATGATGGCCTGGGGGATCAGCTCGCGGCCCGCATGTTGGTTGATATGGCGCGACAGCTCGAAGACCTCGGTCTTGTACAGATCGCCGAGCAGGCCCAGACCTCCGTTGGTGTCGCCATACAGGGTGCAGTAGCCCACCGAGACTTCGGACTTGTTACCTGTGGTCAGCAGCAGATGGCCGAAGGCGTTGGAGAACTCCATCAGCGTGGTGCCGCGTGCGCGGGCCTGCAGATTCTCCAGCGCCAGGCCCTTGAGCGGTTCGCCAAAGCTGGCCTCGAACTGGCGTGCATAGGTGGTGACCAGCTCCTTGATGGGGTGCTCGTACAGTCTGATGCCCAGATTGCGGCACAGCAGCACCGAGTCGTCGACCGAGCCCGCCGAGGAATAGCTGGACGGCATGGTGATGCCGACCACATTCTCCGCCCCCAGCGCATCGACGGCCAGGGCCAGCGTCAATGCCGAATCGATGCCGCCCGAGCTGCCGACTACCACCTGCTGGAAACCGCAGCGGCGCGCATAGTCGCGCAGGCCCAGCACGATCTGCTGGCGGTAGAACTCCATGGTGGCCAGGCCTTGCGCCGGCACGGCAGGCAAGGTCTGGCCGTCGCAGGCCTGAAACCGGCCCTGCGCATTCAGCTCCAGCGTGCAGACATCTTCCTCGAAGCGCCTGGCTTCAAACACCAGCCCCGCCTCGGGCTCCACGGCAAACGAGGCGCCGTCGAACACGATCTGATCCTGGCCGCCGATCTGGTTGATGTAGAGGATGGCCAGCTTGTGGCGTGCCGCTGCCTGGGTGAAGACCTCGTGGCGCTGCTCGCGCTTGCCCAGGTGGCTGGGGCTGGCGTTGATGCTGATGACCAGATCGGGGGCCGCATCGCCCATGCGTACAAAGGGGTTGGTGGCGTAGTCGGCGCCCTGGTCGTTCCAGCCGTCCTCGCAGACCAGAAAGCCCACCTGGCAGTTGCCCACGCGCAGCACCTTGGCCGTGTCGGCTCCGGGCTCGAAGTGGCGGCGCTCGTCGAAGATGTTGTAGGTGGGCAGCAGTTGCTTGTCGTACTGCAGGCGAATCTGTCCGTTCTTGAGTACCAGCAGGCTGTTGTGCAGCGGTTTGCCGGGGCCATCGTGGCGCGTGGGTGCGCCCACGACCCAGTGCAGATCGGGAAACTGGCGCGTGGCCTGCAGCAGCTCCTGCAGACCTGCATCCAGTCTTTGCAGAAAGCTGGGCTCGTCCAGCAGGTCGCCAGGGTAGTAGCCGCACAGCGACAGTTCCGAAAACACCACCAGATCGGCCTGCTCGGCGGCGGCCCTGGTTGCGGCCTCTCTCATGCGGCGGATATTGCCGCTGATGTCGCCCACCATGTAGTTGAGCTGGGCGAGGGTGACTTTCAGCATGGTTGCCTCCGAAGATTCAGGCTGCCTTGGCAGCAGGCTCAGGGATGTTGAAGACCTGGCGCAGATAGGCCAGATAGGTCTCGTCGTTGCACAGCGTCTTGCCGGGCGAGTCCGAAATCTTGGCTACGGGCTGGCCATTGGCATGGGTGAGCTTCATCACGATATTGATCGTGGTCAGCCCCATGTCATTGGTCAATCGCGTGCCTATGCCGAAGCCGCACTGGATGCGATCGGCAAAGCGGTGGTAGAGCGCCAGGGCCGTGTCCAGATCCAGTCCGTCCGAGAACACCAGACGCTTGCTCTGCGGCGCAATGCGCAGCTTGTCATAGTGGGCTATGGCCTTCTCGCCCCACTCGAATGGATCGCCGGAGTCATGGCGCAGGCCGTCGAAGAGCTTGGCGAAGTACATGTCGAAGTCGGCCAGAAAGGCGTCCATGCCCACGGTATCGGTCAGGGCAATACCCAGGTCGCCCCGGTATTCCTGCACCCAGTCCTCGAGGGCGGCGACCTGGAAGTCGCGCAGACGCACGCCCAGGGCCTGATAGGTCTGCAGATACTCATGGGCCATGGTGCCGATGGGCACCAGGTTCAGGTCGCGCGCCAGCAGCACATTGGAGGTGCCCTTGAACCACTGCGCGGTCTCCTGGGCAAAGGCCTGCACCACCTCGCGCTGCCAGGCTCCCGAGAAGCGGCGGCGCACGCCGAAGTCAAACAGCTCGAAGGGGTTGTGCAGCTTGGCCTCGACAGCCAGGTGCTTGAGCTGGGCCAGCTTGACCTGCAGGCGCTTGCGGCCCTCGACCAGGGCCGCCTCGGCATCGAAGCGGCGGAAATACAGCTCGTTGACGATGGCCAGCACATAGATCTCGAAGCCCATCACATGGACTTGCGGGCCCTTGGCCACGATATGGAGCCGGTCGCCCTCGGCCCAGGCGCGGATGAAGGCACGCTGGAACTGGAAGATGCGCAGAAAATCGATGAAGTCGCTCTTCATGAAGCGCAGACTGGCCAGATAGTCCAGCTCGCCCTGGTCAAAGCGCAGACTGCACAGGGCGTCCAGCTCGCGTTCCACCTCGGGCAGCAACTCGGCCAGCGGGAAGGCCGTGGGCGTGCGGCAGACAAATTCGTACTCAGCCTCGGTCTGGGGGTGGCGGTGCAGCATGGCCTGCCACATGGTGAACTTGTAGAGGTCGGTGTCCAGCAGGCTGGTGATGATGGGCTTCATGCCGTTCTTCTTTTCAAAAATATGAGCTGCTAGCGCTTTATCTATAAGTGCTAGAGGCTGATTTGTCTCATAAGCCAAAGCTGGCGCTGGTTTCGCAGCGTACACCGGTTGCACGCATGCGTTGCAGGAAGTCGCAGTGCGCGGCCTCGAATCCGGCGACCGGGCTCATGCAGTCCGTCAGCAGCACGATGCGCGAGTAGTCGTTGCCGCCCCAGTGCTCCACGATGTGCTCGGTGGTGGCGCGCACGCAGTGGCTGCTGGCCTCGCCCGCGATCACCAGGGTGCTGCTCTGGCGTAACTGGGCCAGCAAGGCGGTGTTCAGGCCGGTCTCGCCATCCTGCGGGTCGGGAACCTCGGCACGAATGGCGCTGTAGTGCTCGGTCCAGGGGTTCATGCCCTTGAAGACATGGCGGGTGGCACGGTGCTGCAACTCCTGCCACTGGCGGCAGGCTGAGAGCACGCTGGCATGCATGCCATGGCCCCAGCTGCCGATCTCGCAGTGCAGCGGCCAGACCATGAGGCTGTAGCTGCCCTGGGCCTCCAGCTGATCCAGGTATTGCAGCGTGCGTTCGCGTTCGGCAGCGTTGCGCGGCGCATAGTCGCCGGCACGGACCTGCGCTGCCGTGATCGGGGTGAATGGCAGGACGGCACGGCCGTCGCGCTGCTGCCAGAAGGCGGGATGGGCAATGTCATAAGCCTGGTGCGAGTCCAGAGTGATGGTGATCTGGTCCAGCTTGTCTGCCTGGGCTGCCATCCAGGTGCTCAGGCGCTGCATATCGGCATGAGCGCCCGTCACCGGAAGGCTGGGTGCTATCAGCTGATGAGTGTCTGGCGAGCGGGGGCACCAGTCGGCAGGCAGATCGCAGAAGTCGTTTTGCGGGTCAATGATGAGCAGCTGGGTTTGTGGATGACTCATGGTGTTCAGCTTTCCTGCGAGATGCGATGTCTGCAGTCTAAATTACTTAAAATATTTTTGCAACTAAGTATTTTTGGGACTGTGTGAAATAATCAGGCAAGAAAAACGAAGTTGGTAAAAAAATGAAGCAAAGCGATGAGCACAGGGAAGCGGTGCAGGTCAGTGTGGATGTGGTGTTGCTGACCCTGGTGGAGCAGCAGCTGCATGCTGTGCTGCTGCGTCGTCAGGCTGCGCCTTTTGCCGGGGTGTGGGCCTTGCCCGGCGGCTTTATTCATACCGATGAGGATGCGGACGCCAAGGCCAGTGCGGCGCGCGTGCTCAGAACCAAGGTGGGCATAGAGGGTGCGTATCTTGAGCAGTTGGCCACTTTCAGCGGCCCGGCGCGCGATCCGCGCGGCTGGTCGGTGGCAATCGCCTATTGCGCGCTGCTGCCTGTGCAGAACCTGCCGCCCGATCGCGCCGACCTCAGCGTGGTGCCGCTCTCGGCCGTGCCGCAGCTGCCGTTCGATCACCGTGCCATCCTGGACGCTGCCCTGGAGCGCGTTCGCAGCAAAAGCCTGTATTCCTCCTTGCCCGTTCACCTGTGCGGCGAAACCTTCACACTGCCGCAGCTGCAGCAGGTCTATGAAAACATTCTGGGCGAGCCGCTGAACAAGGTCAGCTTCAGGCGCAAGATGGACGAGATGGACTGGCTGGAGCCCGTGCCTGGGGCCATGCAGGGTGGCGGGGCGCACCGGCCCGCTCAGCTTTACCGCGCCAAGCCCGGCTTCAGCCAGACGCTGGCGCTGACTGCCCGGGGGCTTTGAGGCCGCTCTGCATGAAAAATGCCTGCACAAGGCAGGCATTCGGGCTGGTGCTTCGGGCCGGGCTGCGTCGACTAGCTGACTGCGCCAATGCCCAGCAGGGCAAGAACCACGAAGATCACAGCAACGGCAATGAAAATGAAGAACAGGATCTTGGCTATGCCGGCTGCGCCTGCAGCTACGCCGGTGAAGCCGAAAACACCGGCCACCAGGGAAATGATGGCAAAAATAATGGCCCACTTGAGCATCGGAACTCCTTTGTCTTAAGCGATATCTAGAGACTAAGTCGCCAGGCGCGGACCCATGGTGCTCATTTGGGGGAAATCCTTGTCGGCTTGATCCGACAACAAAAAAAGCCACCGCAATGTGTAGCGGTGGCTTCTTGACGAGGTTTGAGGGCTCAAGCCCTCATATCCTCAGACCCGCTTTTGCGGGGGGGCAAATCACTTCAGACCGGCAGCGGCGCGCAGCAAAGCCGCCTTGTCGGTGCGTTCCCAGGTGAACTCGGGCTCTTCGCGGCCGAAGTGACCGTAAGCCGCAGTCTTGCTGTAGATGGGGCGCAGCAGATCCAGCATCTGGATGATGCCCTTGGGGCGCAGGTCGAAATGCGCCGCCACCAGCTTGGCGATTTCCGCATCGGGAATCACGCCCGTGCCTTCGGTGTACACGGTGATGTTCATGGGGCGGGCGACGCCGATGGCGTAAGCAACCTGCACCTGGCACTGGCGCGCCAGACCGGCTGCCACCACGTTCTTGGCCACATAGCGGGCAGCATAGGCGGCCGAGCGGTCCACCTTGGTTGGATCCTTGCCGGAGAACGCACCGCCGCCATGGGGGCAGGCGCCGCCGTAGGTGTCCACAATGATCTTGCGGCCGGTCAGGCCGCAGTCGCCCTGAGGACCGCCCACGACGAAGCGGCCCGTGGGGTTGATCAGGTACTTGGTGTCCTGCAGCCACTCGGAGGGCAGCACGGGCTTGATGATCTCTTCGATGATGGCTTCGGTGAACGATGCCTTCATCTTGGTTGCCGTTTCCGACTGATCGGGGCTGTGCTGGGTGGACAGCACTACGGTGTCGATGCTGTGGGGCTTGCCGTCCACATAGCGCAGGGTCACCTGGCTCTTGGCGTCTGGGCGCAGGAAAGGCAGACGGCCATCCTTGCGCAACTGGGCCTGGCGTTCCATCAGGCGGTGTGCGTAATAGATGGGCGCGGGCATCAGCTCGGGCGTTTCGTCGCAGGCGTAGCCGAACATCAGGCCCTGGTCGCCAGCGCCGGTATTCAGCTCGTCATCGCTTGCCTTGTCCACGCCCTGGGCGATGTCCTGGCTTTGCTTGTCGTAGGCGACGAGTACCGAGCAACCCTTGTAGTCGATGCCGTATTCGGTATTGTCGTAGCCGATACGCTTGATGGTGTCGCGTGCGACCTGGATGTAGTCCACATTCGCACCGGTGGTGATTTCACCAGCCAATACCACCAGACCGGTGTTGGTCAGTGTCTCGGCAGCCACGCGGCTGTGCGGGTCTTGGGTGAAAATAGCGTCCAGAATCGCGTCAGAGATCTGGTCGGCAACCTTGTCGGGGTGGCCTTCAGAAACCGATTCCGAGGTAAACAGAAAATCGCTGTTCGCCATTGATATAACTCCTTGTAGCTTGGGCAATTGCGTTGCCCGAGCTTCGAAGTCTGGCGAACGCTTTAGCAGTTTTGTTTTTACGTCGCCCTGCAAGTTGCTCTTTAACTCAGCGACCCCGCTATTCTAATGCCTTCCCTGTTTCGACTGTTTGCTGCACTGCCTTTATGGCTATTGCATGGCCTTGGCGCTGCCATGGGTTGGATGACCTGGGCGCTATCTCCCACCTATCGGCGCCGATTTACAGCCAATGCCGCGCAGGCCGGCTATGCATTTGCCCAGGTCAGGTCAGCGGTGGGGCATGCGGGGCGCATGGTGTTCGAGATGCCGCGCATCTGGCTGGGCCAGTTGCCGGACTGCGACATCGTCAATGGCGAATGCGCCGAACAGGCATATGCCAAGGGCAAGGGTATCGTCTTTCTTACGCCCCACCTGGGTTGCTTCGAGATGTCGGTGCAGGCCGCAGCGCGGCGCTGGTCGGATCGGCATGGCGCAATCACCGTGCTCTACCGCCCCGCACGCCAGGGCTGGCTGGCCGAAATTCTGGAAACCGCGCGCAATCGTCCTGGCGTTCAGGCCGTTCCCACCACCCTGGCGGGCGTGCGTCAGATGATCAAGGCGCTTCGTCAGGGCGCGGCCGTGGGGTTGCTGCCCGATCAGGTGCCGCCCAATGGTCTGGGCATCTGGTCGCCTTTTTTCGGTCGCGATGCGTATACGATGACATTGGCGGCACGCCTGGTGCTGCAGACCGGGGCCACGGTGATCGTGGCCCGGTGCGAGCGCAAGTCCTGGGGGCGGGGCTACACGCTGTATCTAGAGGAATTGCCTGTGCCCGAATCTCAAGCGCTGGAAGCCACCGTGGCGCTTATCAATCACGCCATGGAAACCACCATTCGCCAGTCTCCGCAGCAATATCTGTGGGGCTACGGCCGCTACAAGCAGCCACGTGAAGACAAGCAACTCTCTGGGGAGAAGGCATGAGCGCCAGCAAAATTGCCATTGCCGGCATGCATGTGCTGGCCAAGCTGCCGCTGCCCGTGCTGCGTGGCCTGGGCAAGTTTGTGGGGCGTGTGCTGTTTGTGGTGGCGGGCCAGCGCCGACGCATCGCGCTGCGCAATTTCGAGCTGTGCTTTCCCGATGTACCTGTGGCGCAGCGCAAAGCCTGGGCGAAAGAGTCTTTTGAGGTCTTTTGCCAGACTTTTCTCGACAGAAGCTGGCTGTGGTTCGGCTCCGAGGACCTGGTGCGCAGCCGTGTCAAGCTGGTCGGGGCCACGCATGAGCTGGAGGGCGATACGCCGACCATCGTCTTCGCGCCGCATTTCTACAGCATGGATGCCGGTGGACTGGCCCTGCCGCTCAATACCGAGCGCGAGTTCACCTCCATCTTTGCCACCAATCCCGATCCGGACCTGGATGCCTGGTTCATGAATGGCCGCCAGCGCTTCGGCAATGTGAAGATGCTCAACCGGGCCGATGGCGTCAAACCCATCATCCAGTGCCTGCGCAAGGGCGGGCTGCTGTATCTGCTGCCCGATATGGACTATGGCAAGAACGATTCGGTGTTTGTGCCCTTTTTTGCAGTGCAGAACACGGCGACGATTCCCTCGCTTTCGCGCTTTGCGCGCCTGGGCAAGGCCAAGGTGGTGGCGCTCTACAACCGCATGACGCCTGAGGGCTATGTGGCCGAGCTGACGCCGGCCTGGGAGAACTTCCCGACTGACGACCATGTGGCCGACACCGCCCGCATGAATCGCGAGCTGCAGGCCGCCATCATGACCATGGTTCCGCAGTATTACTGGGTGCACAAGCGCTTCAAGACGCGTCCCGATGGCGAGCCATCGCTGTATTCCAAAGACTAAACATCAAAGCGGCTTGAAAGCCCAGGTGGAAAGAAGCCGGCTGCTTTCTTGTTCAGGAGCGACCTGGCGTCAGAAGAAACTCGGTCAGGGCGCGCTTTACGGCCTCGGGCCTCTCATGGACCACCCAGTGGCTGCAGCCTTGGAGATGCTCTATCTCCAGCTGCGGCACCCAATGCTCCAGCCCATGCAGCAAAGCGGGTTGCAGTGCCAGGTCGCTGTCCCCCCAGAGAATGCGCACCGGCACAGGGATGTGCAGCATCTCATCGGGCAGGCTGAGCTCGCGAATGTCCTGCAGCTCATCGGCGCTACCGCCGGGTCGGGGCGGCACCAGCGGGCTGGCAGCGTAGAACATGCAGGCGCCGTGTACGCCCAGATTCCAATGCTCGCGGTATTGCTGCTGACGCTCGGGCGTCAGCCATGCGGGCGTGCTGCCGTCGGGGTTCTGAAAGAATCCCAGCATGCGCTGCCAGCCGTTTTCGGCCAGCAGCTCGGGCGCATCGGGCCGGCGCAGAAAATGCATGTACTGGCTGGCGGACTGCTGCACGGGGTTGGACTGAAGTTCGCGCAAGAAGCTGCCGGGATGCGGGGAGTTGAGTATGAGCAGCCGTTCAAGCTGCAGGGGGTAGCGGTTGGCCAGGCCCCAGGCCACGGCGCCGCCCCAGTCATGGGCAATCACGCAGGCAGCACGCTTGGCAGGGCTTTCCAGCGCAATCAGGGCGGCAAGATCCTCCACCAGGTATTTGGCACGGTAGTCGCTGATGGCCGTGGGCTGGCTGGAGCGGCCATAGCCGCGCAGGTTGGGCGCCACGCAGCGATAGTGGCCGCCAAACTGCTCAAGCAGCCCATCCCAGATGAAGGCTCCTTCGGGAAAGCCGTGCAGAAACAGCAACAGGGGCTGACCCGGCTGGCCGCTGGTGCGGCATTCCAGTTCAACCCCTGTGGACAGGGTATGCATGCAAGTCGTGACCATGAAGCTCTCCTTTTTGTAGCTCCTGGCGCTTGCAAGATAAGCGCCTATGGCTGATTTTGTGCAGGTGTCTCGTCCGCGGGCGTCGCTTGGGTGACGGGAGCAGCCTGGGGCATTCCCGCCTGGGGCAAACCTGCCTGGGGCAATCCCTCGGGGTGGCACCAGTGCCACAGCAGTTGGGCCACATCGTCCACCCCCTGCTTTTTGAGGGCGGAGAACAGACGCACCTCACCACCGCCCGCATTGAGCTTGGTGATGGACAGGATCTTGGCCTGCTCGGCGCGGGTCAGCTTGTCGGCCTTGGTCAGCACGATGAGAAACTTCAGACCTTGCTCCACGCGCGGACGGATAGCGTCCAGCAGGGCTTCGTCAAGCTCGGTCAGGCCAAGGCGCGGGTCGCACAGCAGCACCACGGCGGACAGGCTTTCACGGCTCATCAGATAGTTGAGCATGACGCGCTGCCAGCGCTCCTTGTCGGTGCGGGAGACGGCCGCGTAGCCATAGCCGGGCAAGTCGGCCAGCACAGCATCGGTCACGCCCTGCTTGCCCAGTGCAAACAGGTTGATGTGCTGGGTGCGGCCGGGCTTCTTGGAGGCGAAAGCCAGCTGCTTTTGCTGGGTCAGCGTATTGATGGCGGTGGATTTGCCGGCGTTGGAGCGGCCGACGAAGGCAATCTCGGGAACGTCGACTTTGGGCAACTGGTTGAGCTGGGCCGCGGTCGTGAAAAAACGTGCGGTGTGCATCCAGCCCATCGCAAGCTTGCTGTCGATCAAAGAAAGTGTTTTTCCGGCAGTGGTATCCGGGGAAGCATGGGTCATGACGGTAACTATTTCAGGGAGGCCCATTGTAGAATTTGACGGATTCGCGCTCTCAACAATAGACCCAGCCCCTTGATATGAAGTTGCTTGCCTCTTTGCTGACTGCTGCCATTTTCGCAGCACCTGCCTTCCCCGCATTTTCGGCGGGAGAAACACCTGTGAAGGCGGATGCTGCCAAAGGGCAAGCCAGTTATGGGGCGGTTTGCGCCGCCTGTCATGCCGCAGACGGCAATTCCACCATTCCCCTGCAGCCCAAGCTGGCAGGCCAGCACCCCGAGTATCTGGTCAAGCAGCTGCGCGAGTTCAAGGATGGCAAGCGCAACGACCCGGTGATGAAGGGCTTTGCCTCCACGCTCAGCGATGGTGACATGCAGAACATTGCGGCCTGGCTGCATACCCAGGCACCCAAGAGCGGCTTCTCCAAGGACAAGGACTCCATCGCCCTGGGCGAGCGCATTTACCGCGGCGGCATCCAGGAGCGCCAGATTGCCGCCTGCGCGGGCTGCCACAGCCCCAACGGCTCCGGCATCCCGGCCCAGTACCCGCGTCTGTCGGGGCAGCATGCGGATTACACCGTGAAGTCGTTGACGGACTTCCGCGACGGCAAGCGCAGCAATAGCATTCCCATGGCCCAGGTTGCTGCCAAGCTTAATGATCGCGAAATCAAGGCCGTGGCAGACTATATAGCTGGCTTGCGTTAAAAATCCTTTTTACCAGATGCGCGGGTGACTTCGGGAACTTTCAGGCATCTGGCACCCCCCAAGTCAGGCGGGCCCATCGGCTAGTTCAGCAGATGGCCCGCCTTTTTGCGTTCGGCTCTATCTCATCCTCATGTCAGACCTTCCACTTCGCGATCGTGACTCCTCTCGCTCACAGGCAGTGCGCGCGACTCTGGAGTTGCTGGCCTCCATGCGCTTTGCGATTTCACTGCTCACGGTGATCTGCATCGCATCGGTCATCGGCACGGTGCTCAAGCAACATGAACCGCTGGTCAACTATGTCAACCAGTTCGGCCCCTTCTGGGCGCAGCTGTTTCTGGCGCTGAAGCTCAATGCGGTCTACAGCGCCTGGTGGTTTTTGCTGATTCTGGCCTTCCTGGTCATCAGCACCTCGCTGTGCGTGAGCCGCCATGCCCCCAAATATCTGGCCGACATCCGCAACTACAAGGAAAACCTCCGCGAACAAAGCCTCAAGGCTTTCCACCATCGCGCCGAGGCCGATGTGGCGGGCAGCACCGAGGAGGCGGCCAAGCGCATCGGCCAGCAACTTGCCTCTGGCGGCTGGAAGGTCAAGATGCAGCAGCGTGACACGGCGGCCGGGCCCGGTACCGGTTGGATGCTGGCAGCCAAGGCCGGTGCGGCCAACAAGCTGGGCTATATCGCCGCGCACTGTGCGATCGTACTGATCTGTATCGGCGGGCTGTTTGACGGCGACCTCATCGTGCGGGCCCAGATGCTGCTGGGCGGCAAAACGCCTTATACCGGCGGCGGCATGATCTCGGATGTGGCACCAGAGCATCGTCTGTCGATCAAGAATCCGACCTTCCGAGGCAACCTCATGGTGTCCGAGGGGACGCAGTCCGGCACTGCCATCCTGAATCAATCGGATGGCATCTTGCTGCAAGATCTGCCATTTTCGGTGGAACTCAAGAAGTTCATCGTGGAGTACTACTCCACCGGCATGCCCAAGCTGTTTGCCAGCGATATTGTCATCCACGACCGCGCCACGGGTGAGAAGCTGGAAAAGCGCGTGGAAGTGAACCATCCGGCCAGCTACAAGGGCATCGAGATCTATCAGAGCAGCTTCGATGACGGCGGCTCCAGCGTCAAGCTCCATGCCGTGCCCATGGATGGCGTCTCCCAACCCTTCGACGTGGAGGGCGTGATCGGCAACTCCACCGAGTTTGTGCGCAAGCTGGCCGATGGGCAGCAGGACAAGGTGACGCTGGAGTACACGGCGCTGCGCACCATCAATGTGGAGAACTTCGGCGGCCAGGACAAGGGCGCAGGCACCGATGTGCGCAAGGTCGATCTGAGGCAGGCCATCGACGAGCGCCTGGGCGCGGCCCACAAGACCACGGACAAAAAGGATTTGCGCAATATCGGCCCCAGCGTGGGCTACAAGCTGCGCGATGCCTCGGGTCAGGCGCGCGAGTTCCAGAACTACATGCTGCCCGTGGACACGGGCGAGGGCCAGCCCGTCTTCCTGCTTGGAGTGCGTGAGAACCAGGCTGACCAGATGCGCTATCTGCGCGTGCCTGCCGATCCTGAAGGCACGATGAACACCTTCATGCAGCTGCGCCAGGCCATGCAGAACAAGGCCCAGGCCGAGAAGGCGGCGCGTGCCTATGTGCAGCGGGCGGTTGATGTCTCCAAGCCCGAGCTGGCCGAGCCGCTGACGCAGTCCGCTCTCAAGGCGCTGGAGCTGTTTGCCGGTCAGGACAGCAAGCTCAAGGGTCCCGATGGCCGCCAGCTCGGTGGTCTGCAGGCGATATCGGACTTCATGGACAGCAATGTGCCCGAGGCCGAGCGCGAGCGCGCTGGCGAGGTGCTGGTGCGGATTCTCAACGGCGTTCTGTTCGAGCTGGCCCAGCAGGTGCGCCAGCAGGCAGGACTCAAGCCTTTCGACAACGACGAGAAGACCCAGGCCTTCATGACGCAATCGGTGTTCTCGCTCAGCGACGCGCAGTTCTATCCGGCACCCGTTGTCTTCATGCTGCAGGACTTCAAGCAGGTGCAGGCCAGCGTGTTCCAGGTGGCGCGAGCTCCCGGTAAAAACATTGTTTACCTGGGTTGCCTCTTCCTGATCATCGGCGTTTTTGCCATGCTGTACGTGCGTGACCGCCGCATCTGGATCTGGCTGACCCCCGCGAATGGCGGCAGCCATGCGAACATGGCCTTGTCCACCAACCGCAAGACCATGGATGGCGACCGCGAGTTCGCCATGCTGGCTGACAAGCTGATCGGGGCCAAGCCCTTACAAAAGAAGACTCCCGGAGGTTCTGTATGAACACCGCAACCACGACATTGACTTTGAACGAAGGCTATTTCGCCCGCCGCAACTGGTTTGACTGGTTGTTCGCGGTCGTGGTGGCCGTGGGCCTGGGCTATGCGCTGCAGCGCTATGCCGCCTACATGGATGTGTATGAGAAGGGCATTTTGCTGGCGACCATCCCGGCCATGATCTGGATGGGCTGGTTCTGGCGCCCGCTGGCAGTGCTGATGCTGACCGTGGCCGGCTTCTCGCTGATGGCCATCGGCCTGTACCAGGGAGGAGATGGCGGCGAACTGGCACGGTCGGAGACCGTCTTCGGGCTGAAGTACTTCCTCTCCAGCCAGTCCGCCATCCTGTGGATGAGCATGGTGTTCTTCATCAGCACGGCTTTCTACTGGATAGGCGTGTTCGCCAAGGGCGAGCGCTCGGTCATGTCGCTGCTGGGCTCGCGCCTGGCCTGGCTGGCCGTCGCCATGGCGCTGATCGGCACCATGGTGCGCTGGTACGAAAGCTATCTGCTGGGCCCGGACATCGGCCATATCCCCGTCAGCAATCTCTACGAAGTGTTCGTCATGTTCTGCTGGATGACGGCCATCTTCTATCTGTACTACGAGCAGCATTACGACACGCGTGCCCTGGGTGGCTTTGTGATGCTGGTGGTCAGCGCGGCCGTGGGCTTTCTGCTCTGGTACACGCTGGTACGCCAGGCCCATGAGATTCAGCCCTTGGTGCCAGCCCTCAAGAGCTGGTGGATGAAGCTGCATGTGCCCGCCAACTTCATCGGCTACGGCACGTTTGCGCTGTCGGCCATGGTGGCGTTTGCCTATCTGATCAAGCAGCAGGCCACCGAGACCAAGTGGTACAAACTTGCGCCGCTGTGGCTGCTGGGCGTGGTGCTGTGCTTCGAGCCCATCGTCTTTCGCAAGGGCGCGACCGAGAACGGCGGCAGCTACTGGATGGTGTATTTCGGCATCTCGGCCCTGATCGTGGCCGGCATCCTGCTCTCGCGCAAGCGCATTGCGGCCCGTCTGCCCTCGTTCGAGATTCTGGACGACGTGATGTACAAGGCCATCGCCGTGGGCTTTGCCTTCTTCACCATCGCCACCGTGCTCGGTGCTCTGTGGGCGGCCGAGGCCTGGGGCGGCTACTGGAGCTGGGACCCCAAGGAAACCTGGGCGCTGATCGTCTGGCTCAACTATGCGGCCTGGCTGCATATGCGCCTGATGAAGGGCCTGCGCGGCACGGTGTCTGCCTGGTGGGCGCTGGCGGGTCTGGCCGTCACCACCTTTGCCTTCCTGGGCGTGAACATGTTTCTGTCGGGCCTGCACAGCTACGGCGAGCTGTAGGCCTCGCATCAGGCACTCCAAAAAAACAGGAGCTGCTTGCGCTGACTGAATAAGGATTTCAGATTGAAAACAGTCTGAAATCTTTGATCATCAAGCGCAAGCAGCTCCTTTTTTATTAAGAAATTCGGAGGAACTTTGCTGACGCAGAGGGCTTCCAAATCGCACTAATCTTGATCGTCGTTTGGGAGCATTCCTATGCTGATACGTCACCGCAACCAAGGCTTTGAACATCCACTGGGCAGCGAGATCACGCCTCAGACCCAATACCTGCAGCGCCGGGATTTTCTGCAGACCCTGGCCATGGGCGCTGCGGGCGCCACCTTGGCAGGCTGGGCCGGCCGCGATGCATGGGCGGCGACCGAACGCGGCGGCCTGCCGCCCCTCAAGGGCCAGCCCAGCAAGCTTGCCGGAGCGATGACGGTGGAGGCCGCCACGGCCTACAAGGACGCCACGGGCTACAACAATTTCTACGAGTTCGGTCTGGACAAGGACGACCCGGCGCGTCATGCCGGCACGCTCAAGACCCGGCCCTGGACGGTGCGTATCGAAGGCCTGGTGCAGAAGCCCCAGACCCTGGACATCGACAGCCTGCTCAAGCTCGCGCCCATGGAAGAGCGCATCTACCGCCTGCGCTGCGTGGAAGGCTGGTCCATGGTCATCCCCTGGGTCGGCTATTCGCTGTCCGAACTGCTGAGGAAAGTGCAGCCGCTGTCCGGCGCCAAGTATGTGGAATTCGTCACCCTGGCCGACAAGGCCCAGATGCCAGGACTCAGAAGCGGCGTGCTGGACTGGCCCTATACCGAAGGCCTGAGACTGGATGAAGCCATGCACCCGTTGACGCTGCTGGCCTTCGGCATGTACGGCGAGGTCCTGCCCAACCAGAATGGTGCGCCGCTGCGCCTGGTCGTGCCCTGGAAATATGGTTTCAAGAGCGCCAAGTCGCTGGTGGCAATCCGCCTGACCGACAAGGAGCCCGGCACGGCCTGGAACAAGGCGGCACGCAACGAGTACGGCTTTTATTCGAATGTGAATCCCGAGGTCGATCATCCGCGCTGGAGCCAGGCCACCGAGCGGCGCATCGGTGAGGGCGGGCTGTTCGCCAAGCGCCGCAAGACTCTGCTGTTCAACGGCTATGGCGATCAGGTGGCGTCGCTGTATGCGGGCATGGACCTGAAGAAGTTCTACTGATGCAGGCCTGGTTGCTCAAGCCCTGGGCCAAGCCGCTGGTCTTCACGCTGTGTCTGCTGCCTTGCGCATGGCTGCTCTATGCGGCGTTTACCGATGCGCTGGGGGCCAATCCGGCTGAAGCCCTGCTGCGCAGCACGGGCGACTGGACTCTGCGTTTTCTCTGCATCGTTCTGGCGGTGACGCCGCTGCGCCAGATCAGCGGCTGGAATCTGCTGGTGCGTTACCGGCGCATGCTGGGTCTGTATGTGTTCTTCTACGCCTGTCTGCACCTGCTTTGCTATGCCTGGTTCGACATGGGGCTGGACTGGGGCGATATCGTGGCCGATATCCCCAAGCGCCCGTTCATCTTGGTGGGTTTCAGCACCTGGCTGCTGCTGCTGGTGCTGGCGGTCACCTCGCCAAAGTTCATGCTCAGGGCCCTGGGCGGCAAGCGCTGGCAGTGGCTGCACCGCGCGGTCTATGTGGCGGCGCCACTGGCCTTGCTGCATTTTTTCTGGATGCGCGCCGGCAAGAACAATTTTGCCGAGGTGGCCGTCTATGCGGCCATTCTCGGAGCCTTGCTGGGCTGGCGAGTGCTGCGTGCACTCAGAGGAAATCAACCGGCCACAGCGCGCAGCGGCGGACGTATCTGACGCGAAACCGGGTCGATCTCTGCTGAAGGAAGCTGGTAGGCGTGCTGGTCGAAGAGGTCGATGCCGCATTGCAGGCCTTCGAGCCAGTTGAACAGGTCGGCAATCGCCTGCTTGCCCATGATGGGGGCGCCATGCTGGGGCACGATCATGTCTATGGATAGCTGGCGCGCCATCCGTACCCACAGCCGCAGAATCTTGTTGGAGACCATGTAGCGGCGGTGAAAGCCTTCCATGCGTGCAATATGCGGTCCGAGGTCGGTGACGGGCTTCTGGGCTTCTGCGCCGGTGGTCAGGGAGACGCCCAGGTCGCCCGTGAACAGAATCTTGCTGATCGGGTCGTAGAAGTGGAAGTTGCCCTCTGCATGCAGGAAATGCGCCGGCAGCAGCACCAGCTCGGTATTGCCCAAGGGCAGGCGCCCACCCGAGTCAGGTACGCCAATGACGCGGTTTTCCGTCTTGCCCACTTTGGTAAAGTGCGGTGCAAAGCGTTCCCAGATGCGCGAGATGACCAGTTGTGCGCGGGTGCTGCTCATCCAGCGATCCAGCGAGGCGATGATGTCCGGGTCGGCATGCGAGGCAATCAGATAGGCGAGCTTCTGCGGAGGGAAATGCCGCGACATGCCCATGAACAGCTCATTGAAAGCCAGGTTGCCACCGGGATCAATGATGGCACCCGTGCCGTGGTCCACAATCAGGAACTGGTTGGCCTGAATGGCCTGGCCGTCCTCCTCGATGAGGTCGGTGAACATCAGACAGATGTGGTTTTTGTCGCGATAGAGCTCAATGGACATGGCAGTTTGTCAAAGGACAAGATGCCATCACTCTAGAGAGTAAGTCCGGGCTCCATGTTGACGTGCATCAAGCCTCAGGGCTTGGGCTTGGCATCGGTCTGGGGTATCTCGTCCGCCTCTGTCGGCATGGCTTTCGTTGCGGGTGTTGCCGCGCTGGAAGGCTTGGTGGAAATGCCCAGTGTTTCAGGCAGCGTGGCGCGACCCTGCGCCGCAGGATCTGTAGGCAGATAGAGCGGGCCTTTTTGCCCGCAGGCGGAAAGTGCTGCCAGGGACGCCGCACAAGCCGCAAGGGCAATGCTCCTGACTAAAATTTGGTTGGCTTTCAACATGGGCAAATTGTAATGACTGACCTTGAATATCTGGACCGCGCCGACCAACTTCTGCTGGCTGTGGAGCAATGCTGTGATCGCATCAATGACGAAACCGATGCCGACCTTGATGCCCAGCGCGTGGGCGGCATGGTGACATTGGTGTTTGCCAATCGCAGCCAGATTGTCATCAACCAGCAAAAGCCCCTGCATGAAATCTGGCTGGCGGCCAAGGCTGGCGGCTTTCACTATCGCTTTGACGAAGACAAGAAGGTCTGGCTGGACACCAAGGGTGCTGGCGAGTTCTTTGCCAATCTGACGCAATATGCGAGCGAGCAGTCGGGCATGGCTCTGGAGTTCAAGGCTCTGGCCTGAGCATTCGTGGTGCTGGAATAAAAAAAGCCTGCCTCGACGAGAGGCAGGCTTTTTGCTTTGTGAGGGCTTAGTTTCTGAACAGGTCCAGAATGCGGCTGCGCTCCTCTGCGGCCGGCGGTTGGGTGGCCCCCGGGCCGGCACTGCCGCCTGCATTCGGGTCGGAGGCGCCTTCCATGCCGAGGCTGGAGACGCCGCCGTTGCGGGCGTTTTCTTCGTAATACCAGTCGCCGCCCATATTGACCACGCCAGGCGGGGTTTGTACTTCGGCCACCGGCACACCCTTGAGTGCGTGCTGCATGAAATTGATCCAGATGGGCAGGCTCAGGCCGCCACCGGTTTCGCGCGAACCAAGGTTGCGCGGGGTGTCGTAGCCAATCCAGGAGACAGCGGCAATGCTGGGCTGGTAGCCGGCAAACCAGGCGTCCACCGAGTCATTGGTAGTGCCGGTCTTGCCATAAAGGTCGGGGCGCTTGAGTGTGGCCTGGGCACGTGCAGCCGTACCCACGCGCGCCACATCATTGAGCAGGGTGCCGGTGAGGAAGGCATTGCGCTCGGGGATGGCCTGGGGCAGCTCCTTGACCGCGGGTGGAGTGAACTCGGAGAGGATGCGACCCTTGTGGTCTGTCACGCGGGCAATCAGCCAGGGGTTGATGCGGTGGCCGCCGTTGGCAAACACCGAATAGGCTCCCGCCATCTGCAGCGGCGTGACGGAGCCGGCGCCCAGGGCCATTGTCAGGTAGGCGGGCTGTTTGGCGGCGTCAAAGCCAAAGCGCGTCGCCCATTCCTGTCCGGTCTTCGGACCGATGGCCTGAAGCAACCGGATGGAGATCATGTTCTTGGACTTGTTCAAGCCCGTGCGCATGGTCATGGGGCCGTCGTAGCGGCCGTCGTAGTTCTTGGGCTCCCAGGGCTGACCACCGGTGGTTGCTGCACTGAAGAAGATCGGCGCATCGTTGATCATGGTGGAAGGCGAGAAACCGTGCTCCAGCGCCGCCGAGTAGATGAAGGGCTTGAAGCTGGAGCCCGGCTGGCGCCAGGCCTGGGTCACGTGGTTGAACTTGTTCTTTTCGAAGTCGAAACCACCGATCAGCGCGCGGATGGCACCAGTTTGCGTGGACATGGCCACAAAAGCGCCTTCGACTTCGGGCAGCTGTGTGATTTCCCAGGCACCCTTGGCGTTCTTGATGGCGCGGATCACGGCACCGGGGCGAATCTTGATATTGGGCGGTGCCTTGGGGCTGAGGCCGGATTCGGCGGGCTTGAGGTTGTCGCCCGTGATCTCGAAATGGGTACCGTCCGCACGGGCCGCGACGATCTTGCGAGGCGATGCTTCCAGCACCACGGCCGCAACCACATCGCCGTTGTCGGGATGATTGGCCAGGGCATCGTCGATGGCGTCTTCCAGCTCCTGAGCGTTGCTGGGCAAAGTGATGAACTTCTCGGGGCCGCGGTACTTCTGGCGGCGTTCGTAGTTCATGATGCCTTCGCGCAATGCCTTGTAGGCAGCCTCTTGTTCACCGGCATTGAGGGTGGTGTAGACGTTCAGGCCGCGGGTATAGGCGTCGCTTCCGTATTGGGCAAAGATCAGTTGACGGGCCATTTCAGCCACGTACTCCGCATGTACGCGGGTCGAATTGGCGGCAGTACGCAGCTTGAGCGGCTCTTCGCGGGCCTGTTTGGCCTGCTCTGCGGTGATGAAGCCGTTTTCCTCCATGCGCTCGATGATGTAGAGCTGACGGATGCGAGCGCGCTTGGGGTTGCTGATCGGGTTGTAGGCCGATGGAGCCTTGGGCAGGCCGGCCAGCATGGCGGCTTCGGCCACCGTGATGTCCTTGAGCGGATGGCCGAAATAGGCTTCACAGGCTGCTGCAAAGCCATAGGCACGGTTGCCAAGGAAAATTTGGTTCATGTAGATCTCGAGGATCTGCTCCTTGGTGAGCAGGTGCTCAAGCTTGAAGGTCAGCAGTATTTCGTAGATCTTGCGTGTATAGGTCTTCTCGGAGGAGAGGTAGACATTGCGCGCGACCTGCATGGTGATGGTGGAGGCACCCTGGCTCTTGACCTTGCCCAGGTTGGCCAGCGCAGCACGCAGCATGCCCTTGTAGTCCACGCCGCCATGCTCGAAGAAGCGGGTGTCTTCGATGGCCAGCACCGCATCCGTCATGACCTTGGGGATCTCGTTGATGGGCGTGAGGGTACGACGTTCCTCCCCAAATTCGCCCAGCAGAGCGCCTTCGCTGGAGTACACCCGCAGCGGTAGCTTGGGACGGTAGTCTGCAAGCTCGGAGACGTCTGGAAGATTGGGGTACGCCATGGCAAGCGCTACGGCCACGGCCAGCAAAACGGCCAGGGCAGCGGCGACGGCAAGTCCGATCAGCCAGAAAATGGAACGCGGCAGCCAGTGCATGCGTTTTTTGGGAGTTTGAGACCCAGGCGCAGGTGCCTGGTGAGCAGAATGTTCTGATGGCGGCATTTCGCAGTATTGGCAAGGGGTGGGGCATTATAGAAATGCCGCCCGGAAAAGCATCGTGGCGGCAGGACAGAGGCCGCGCTTTGATTGGATCCTAAATCACAGGGTAAGCACTAGTATGTGCAAGGGCTGAGGTTCTTGCGGTTTGACGTTACACAAGTTTGTGTTTTTTTGACCACGAAATACGGTGCAAAGCGCTGCAGCAAAGCATGTGCTGCTATAGCTTGCTGCTAGGATCCCGGGGTATTGCTGGCTTTTGTTTCCATTCTTACAAACTTGGGGGGGCATGTTGATTGCTCTGAGTTCTTTATTCAGCCGTCAGCCTGCACCTTTGCTTGGCATTGATGTCAGCTCCTCCAGCGTGAAGCTGGTCGAGCTGGCCAAAAGCAAATCCGGCGAGTGGCAACTGGAGCGTTGTGCGATTGAGCCTCTTGAAAAAGGCTGGATCACCGACGGCAATATTGAGAAATTTGATGAGGTAGCGGAGGCAGTGCGCCGTCTGGTCAAGAAAAGCGGAACGCGTACAAAGCAGGTGGCCATGGCGCTGCCAGCCTCTGCTGTGATTACCAAGAAGATCACCTTGCCAGCCGGCTTGACCGAGCTGGAGATGGAAGTTCAGGTCGAGTCCGAAGCCAATCAATACATTCCGTTCTCGCTCGATGAGGTGAGCCTGGATTTCTGTGTCATAGGCCCGTCGGTGGCGTCGCCTGGCGATTTGGATGTGCTGATCGCTGCATCGCGCAAGGAAAAAGTGCAGGACCGTCAGGGCCTGGCCGAGGCTGCCGGTCTCAAGCCCATAGTGATCGACATCGAGCCCTACGCGGCCCGAATGGCGGCAACGCGCCTGGTGTCGCGTTTGCCCAATGCCGGGCGTGACGCTGTCGTGGCGCTATTCGAGGTGGGGGCAATGACTACCAGCATGCAGGTGCTTCGCAATGACGAGGTGCTGTATGAGCGGGATCAGGCCTTTGGCGGTGCACAGCTCACCCAGCTGATTGCGCGCCAGTACGGTTTTTCTCCGGAAGAGGCAGAAGCCAAGAAGCGCAGCGGCGAATTGCCGGACGACTATGCGGCTGGTGTGCTCAAGCCCTTCGTGCAAAGCCTGACCCAGGAAGTGGCGCGAGCGCTGCAGTTCTTCTTCACGAGTACTCCCTATAACCGCGTCGATCATGTTTTGCTGGCAGGTGGGTCGTCGTCCTTGCCGGGGCTGGTGGATGCCGTCAGCCAGCAGACTGGGTGTGCCTGCAGTCTTGCCAATCCTTTCGAAGGCATGGAAATTGGCAGCGGCGTGCGTCTGAAGAGGATGGCGCGTGAAGCACCGTCCTATCTGACCTCTTGCGGTTTGGCCATGCGGAGGTTTCAAGAGTGATACTGATTAACCTTTTACCGCACCGAGAAGCTGCCAAGAAGCGCCGTAAAGAAGCGTTTCAGGTCAATATGGTGCTGGGCGCACTGGGTGGACTGCTGATCGCAGCACTGATTTACTGGTACTTCCAGATGATGATCGAGGGCCAGCAGAACAAGAACAATCTGCTGCGCTCCGAAATCAAGGTCCTGGAGACACAGATCAAGGAAATCGAGGGGCTTGAGGCTGAAATCACCGCTCTGCGTGCACGACAGAAGGCGGTGGAGGATCTCCAGTCCGACCGCAATCTGCCGGTGTACATGCTCAATGAGCTGGTCAAGCAACTGCCGGACGGTGTCTACATCAGCAGCATCAAGCAAGAAGGCCTGTCGGTGACCATGCAGGGAACTGCGCAGTCGAATGAGCGTATTTCCGAGATGCTGCGCAATCTTTCGGATGGCTCGCCCTGGTTCTCCAAGCCGGAGCTGATGGAAATTGTGGCCAAGACGGTTGATGTGACTGCCAAGGATAAGCGCCGTGCAGCTGCATTCACATTGCGCTTCAATCTGACCAGGACCAGCGATGCGGAGAAAAACCTGCTTGCTGCAAGCTCCTCTGTGAAGGCGCAGTAATGGCAAAAAAGAAGAAATCTCTGGACATAGACTTCGCTGCACTGCAAGAGAGAGTTCAGCGTCAATTCCGGAATCTGGATCCCAATGATCCTTCGGTCTGGCCTGCCTTGCCCAAGGCACTGCTGTATGTGGCTGTTGCAGTCGCTGTCGCTGCCTTGCTGTGGTTCGTCATCCTGAAAGATTACGAGGCAGAGCTGGACGCCGAGCGTGCGACCGAGGTGACTCTGCGCGAAGACTACTCCAGGAAAATGATCAAGGCGGTGAGTCTGGAGGGCTTGAAGAAGCAGCGCGAGCAGGTGCAGCAGTATGTGATGCAGCTGGAAAAGCAACTGCCCAGCAAGGCGGAGATGGCTGCTCTGCTCTCCGATATCAACCAGGCAGGCTTGGGACGCAGTCTGCAGTTTGAAGTATTCCGCCCTGGCGCCATGGTGACCAAGGAGTACTACGCCGAGCTGCCAATCACCCTGAAGGTGACGGGGCGCTATCACGACATCGGTGCTTTTGCCTCGGATATCGCTTTCCTGTCCCGTATCGTGACCTTGAACAATCTGTCCATCGTCCCGGGCGGCAAGGACACGGATGTGCTGTCCATGGATGCCACGGCACGGACATTCCGATATCTGGATGCGGACGAAGTCAGGGCGCAGCGTGACGCGGCCAAGGGGAAGAAATGAGCAGAGCATTCTTGAGCCCTGTCTGGCTGGTCCTGATGAGCAGTGCTTTGCTGGCGGGCTGCACCTCCTCCGAGGAGGATCAACTGCGTGAGTGGATGGCCCAGGAGCGGGCCAATGCCAGGCCTCGCGTGACTCCTCTGGAGGAGCCCAAGCCTTTCAAACCCCAGGCCTATACAGGGGCTGATGGCATGGAGCCCTTCAATTCGCTCAAGCTGATCCAGGTGCTGCGCAAGGAGTCTGCGCAATCCAACATCAGCACGGCGTTGCTCACGCCTGAGCTGAGTCGCCGCAAGGAGCCGCTGGAGGCCGAGCCGCTGGACACGATGACCATGGTGGGCAGTCTCGATAAAAAGAACGTGCCCACGGCCTTGGTCAACGTCGGCGGTCTGCTCTACCAGGTACGTGTCGGCAACTATCTGGGGCAGAACTACGGAAAGATCACCAAGATTACGGAAAACTCCATCCAGCTAAGAGAAATTGTCCAGGATGGCGGTGGTGACTGGATTGAAAGAACAAGCACTTTGGAGTTGCAGGAGGTTGGCAAATGATGGGTATTAATCGCAGCACTATGGCGAAGGCCCGTTGGGGTCTGACCCTGAGCGGCCTTTTGCTTTCTTCGGCAGCCTGGGCGCAAGCCCGCATTGAGGCTGTTACAGGTGCTTTGCAGTCAGGCGCCGAGGTCGTCCGTGTTGAGCTGTCCGAACCGCTGGCTGCCGACCCGACCGGATTCGTGGTTCAGTCTCCGGCGCGTATCGCTCTGGATTTTCCGGGTGTGAGCAATGGCTCAGGCAAGTCGTTGCTTGAATTCAATCAGGGCAATCTGCGTTCGGCAAATCTGGTGGAAGCATCGGGTCGCTCACGTCTGGTGTTGAATCTGAAGACGGCTACCACCTATCGGCTGCAGCGCCAGGACAAATCTTTGCTGATCTTGCTTGATCCCGCAGGTGCTGCGACAACCGCTGCAGCTGCGGCTCCTGTCATGGCTCCGGTGTTTGAGAACAAGACGGCAGCCTCTGATGCAGCTCCGATTCGCGGTATCGACTTTCGCCGTGGTAGCGATGGCTCCGGCCGGGTTGTAGTCAGCCTTGGCAGCAGCCAGGTGGGGGTGGATCTGCGGCAGGAGGGCAAGGGCCTGACAGTGGACTTCCTGCGTACAGCCCTGCCCGAAAATTTGCGCAAGAAGCTCGATGTGGGAGATTTCGGTACGCCTGTGCAAACGATCTCGACCACTCAGCAAGGTGATCGTGTTCGGATGCGCATTGACCCCGTGGGTGATTGGGAACACAGCGCATACCAGAGCGACAATCAGTTCGTGGTGGAAGTGCGCCAGAAAAAGGTCGACACCAGCAAGTTGACGCAAGGCCCGGGCTACAGCGGCGAAAAGCTGTCGCTCAATTTCCAGAATATTGAAGTGCGCTCTTTGCTGCAGGTCATCGCGGACTTCACCAACTTCAATATCGTCACTTCGGATACGGTGACAGGTGCCTTGACTCTGCGTCTGAAGGATGTCCCTTGGGATCAGGCTCTTCAGATCATCATGGATGCCAAGGGGCTGGGTATGCGCAAGTCCGGCTCCGTGCTCTGGATCGCTCCCAAGGACGAGATTGACGCACGTACTAAGCGTGATTACGAAGCTGCCATGGAAATCCAGAAGCTGGAGCCTCTGCGCACGCAAGGCTTCCAGCTCAACTATGCGAAGGCGGCGGACATTCTGCAGCAGATCACGACTTCGACAGGCGGCGGTGGTGCAGGCAGTACAGGGTCCAGCACGCGCTTTCTGTCGTCGCGCGGCTCCGCCATTTCCGAGCCACGAACCAATCAGCTGTTTGTGACGGATACGCCGACCAAGCTGGAAGAAATGAAGGCTTTGCTGGCAACGCTGGATGTGCCGGTACGCCAGGTCATGATCGAGGCCCGCATTGTGGAGGCACGCGATACCTTTGGCCGTTCGCTGGGTGTGAAGTTTGGCGGAGGGGCTGTCGGCAGCAATGCCTCCATGACCTCATCTCAGTTCCTGCCTGATAGCGGATCGGGATCAAGCTCCAAGTTCCCCAGCGGCAATTTCGTCAACTTGCCAGCCAGTGTTTCGGGAATCAACACTGTGGGTCAGGTCGCATTCTCTGTGTTCAATAGCTCGATGACGCGTTTCCTGTCGCTGGAGCTGTCCGCTCTGGAAGCAGAAGGTGACGGCAAGATCATCTCCAACCCCCGTCTGGTGACAGCAGACCAGAACAAGGCATTGATCGAGCAAGGCACGGAATACCCATACTCCGTGACGGCACCGAATGGCGCCACGACGATCTCGTTTAAGAAGGCAGTGCTGAAGCTGGAGGTGACTCCGCAGATCACCCCTGAAGGCGACATCATTCTGGATCTGGATGTGAACAAGGACAGCCGCGGTGAGACCACGACTCAGGGCGTCGCCATTGATACCAAGCATGTCAAGACCCAGGTGCTGGTCGAAAATGGTGGCACCGTGGTGATTGGCGGTATCTTTGAGCTGGAGGAGACCAACCAGCTCAACAAGGTGCCGCTGTTCGGAGATCTGCCTGTTTTGGGGCATTTGTTCCGCAGCAACACCAAGGCTTCGAGCAAGCGCGAAATGCTGGTTTTCATCACTCCCAAGATGCTGAGCCAGGTGCGCAGCACCAGCAAATAACTGTTATCAGTTTTTGCATAGGGCCCGCACGAGTTGATGCGGGCCTTTTCATTTGTAATATCTGCGGGCTGCGAGAATCATGGGCTGGCCAGATTGGCGGATGACGGTAACGCGATGACTGTTCTAAAGAAATTTCATATTGCCCTTGTGGGCTTGCCAGGCTCCGGCAAATCCACCATCGGACGCTATTTGGCCAAGCGTTGGTCTATGCCTTTTGTGGATGTGGACGTGGCCATCGAAGAGCATATCGGCTGCACGATTCGCGATTTTTTTGCCAAGGAAGGCGAGGCCAGATTCAGGGATGTAGAGCAGCAGGTGCTGGCAGCGCTGCTGGCGCGACCTGAGAAAACGGTGATTGCCACAGGTGGCGGTGCCGTGCTGAAGGCTGAAAACAGGCAAGAGCTGGCCGGGCATGCACAGGTGGTCTATCTGAGTGCATCACCGCATGAAATTGCCAAGCGCCTGCAGCGGGATACTCAGCGTCCCTTGCTGCAAGTGGACAATCCTTTGCAGCGCTTGCTGGATTTGCATGCCATCAGAGATCCGCTCTACAAGGAAGTGGCGGATTTTGTGGTGGCGGGCAGCGGCCTGTCCGCCGCGCAGGTGGCTCAGCGAGTGGCCATGCAGATTGAACTCGGTCAGCATTCCTGATTGCGCATAAAAGCTTGTTGGTCAATACACTGCGTGGGGTTCCTGCTATGTATTTTGAGAGAGGTTGAACGTGGAAACGGTGCATATTGATCTGGGAGAGCGCAGCTATCCCATCGTGATTGCAGAGGGTTTGCTGGCCCAGAGCTCCACTTGGCAGGCATTGCCCAAGGCGGCGGCGGCTCTGGTCGTGACGAATGATGTCGTGGCCCCGCTTTATCTGTCTGCGCTCAAGCAGGCCTTGAGTGGCCAATACGCCCAGGTTCACGAGGTGGTGTTGCCCGATGGTGAAGCGCATAAAGACTGGCAGACTCTGAACCTGATTTTTGATGCCCTGCTGCAGCATGGTTGCGACCGCAAGACGGTGCTGTTTGCACTGGGTGGCGGTGTGGTGGGGGACATGACGGGCTTTGCTGCCGCCAGCTATATGCGTGGCGTGCCTTTTGTGCAGGTGCCGACCACGCTGCTGTCCCAGGTCGATTCCTCGGTGGGGGGCAAGACTGCCATCAACCACCCGCTGGGCAAGAACATGATTGGGGCTTTCTATCAGCCGCAACTGGTGCTCTGCGATCTTGCTACGCTCGATACCCTGCCCGAGCGCGAGTTGAGCGCAGGTCTGGGGGAAATCATCAAATACGGCCCTATTGCCGATATGCAGTTCTTCGACTGGCTTGAGCAGAACATGGATGGCCTGCTGCGCCGCGATCGCGACTTGCTCGCCCATGCCGTCAAGCGAAGTGTGGAGATCAAGGCCTGGGTCGTGGGGCAGGACGAGAAGGAAGCGGGTCTTCGCGCGATTCTCAATTTTGGTCATACCTTCGGTCATGCGATCGAGGCCGGCATGGGCTACGGCAACTGGCTGCACGGTGAGGGTGTGGCGGCAGGCATGGTGATGGCAGCGGAGCTGTCCCAGCGTCTGGGCCTGGTGGAGGCGAGCTTTGTCTCGCGTCTGCGCAAGCTGATTGAGCGAGCAGGCTTGCCGGTGCGCGCGGCGGTCATTGATGCCCAGGACAATGCGGGTCGCTATCTGGAGCTGATGCGGGTCGACAAGAAATCCGAAGCCGGTGAAATCCGCTTTGTGCTGATCGATGGTCCCGGCAAGGCGGTGATGAGGTCGGCGCCCGACGCGCTGGTGCGTGAAGTGATAGAGAGTTGCTGCGCTTGATGGATGGCGCTATGTGAGCAGACCCTTGGGGGGACGCAAGCCCATAGCTGTTAGAGTCATTGCATTGAGTTGTTGAGGCAATTTGCATGACCGCTCTGGCTTCCTACGCCTGCCATCCCCAGCAAAGCCGCGGGCGTCGCTTTGCTGAGCCCCCGGCTCCCACGCGCAGCGACTTTCAGCGCGATCGGGATCGCATTGTTCACTCCTCGGCCTTCAGAAGGCTGGTCTACAAGACCCAGGTTTTTGTGAACCATGAGGGCGATCTGTTCCGAACCCGGCTCACGCATTCTCTGGAAGTGGCGCAACTGGGGCGCTCCATCGCGCGTTCCTTGCGGCTGGATGAAGACCTGGTTGAAGCCATCTGTCTGGCGCATGATCTGGGGCACACACCTTTTGGACATGCGGGGCAAGATGCGCTCAATGAGTGCATGAAGCCCCATGGCGGTTTTGAGCACAATCTGCAAAGTCTGCGTGTAGTGGATAGGTTGGAGGAGCGCTATCCTGCCTTTGACGGTCTGAACCTGACTTTTGAAACGCGCGAGGGAATTCTCAAGCATTGCTCGCTCAGCAATGCGCAATTGCTGAATGCACGGGAGCCCAGCGGCGTGGCTCAGCGTTTTCTGGACGGCACTCAGCCTTCTCTGGAGGCTCAGCTATGCAATCTGGCGGATGCGATTGCCTATAACGCCCATGATGTCGACGATGGCGTTCGGTCGGGTTTGATCACCATGGCCCAACTACGCGATGCCGTGCCTTTGTTTGCTCGCTACCATGCGGCCACTTTGGCGCAGTGGCCCGATCTGGCTCTGCCGGATGCCCAGCGCAAGCTGCTCTATGAGAGCATTCGCCGCATGCTCAGTGACCAGGTCTATGACGTCATCCATCACTCACAGGTCGGTATTGAGCAGGCGGCTGTGCGCTCGGTGCAGGAGGTTCGTCAGCACGGCCGGACGCTGATCGGTTTCAGCGAAGAGATGAAAGCGCAGTCCCTGGTGCTAAAGCAGTTCTTGTTCAGGCAGCTCTATCGGCACCCTCAAGTCATGCAGACCATGAACAGTGCCCAGCAAGTTGTGAAAGAGCTGTTTGCCGCTTATATGGTGGAGCCTGAACGCATGAAGCCGCGCTTTGTTCAGCGTGCCCATATCGTCACTACCCTGCATGAACGTGCGCGAGTGGTGGCAGACTTTATTGCGGGCATGACAGATCGCTATGCAGCGCGCGAGCATGAGCGCATCACTGGGCTTAGGCTGCTGGGCGAGGCCTGAGGGACGCTCGCCAACGGTCTTGCGGGCATTGGCGAGCATTGCACAGGCCGGATCGCTAAAATAATGCTTCTGTGTATCTAGAGCCGGAATATTTCCCGCCCAGTGCGCATTCTTTGGGGGCGATGGCCCCCGTTTGCATTTTGGAGGGCCCTGTCATGACCGAAACTTCAACCATCGCCGATCAGGCTTTCCCGCCAGAGCTTGTGATTGCGGATACCGTGCGCTGGCTGGAAAAGGCCGTGATAGGTCTCAACCTGTGCCCTTTCGCCAAAGGCGTGCATGTCAAGGCTCAGATCCACTATGCCGTCAGCGATGCGACCGATGCGGAGGCTGTTGCCGAGGCTCTGCATCGCGAGCTTGAGGCCCTGGCCGAAGCCAACGCAGAAAAGCGCGACACCACACTGCTGATACTGCCCCATGCCCTTCAGGATTTTCTGGATTTCAATGACTTTCTTGAAGTGGCGGATGCCATGATCGAGGAGCTGGATCTGGGGGGTATTTTGCAGGTCGCCTCGTTTCATCCTCAATTTCAGTTTGAGGGCACGGATGTGGACGACGTTACCAACTGCACCAATCGTGCTCCCTATCCCATATTGCACTTGCTGCGCGAAGACAGCATCGACAAGGCGGTGGAGGTGTTTCCGGAAGCCGAAACGATTTACGAGCGCAATATGGAAACGCTGGAAAAGATCGGCATCGAGGGCTGGCTGGACCTGGATGTCGGGGCTCGCTGCCCTGTGACTGGACATGGTCAGACGAAGGCAGAGAAGTGATGGGCAAGACCGATAAAAAGCAGAGCCCGCAAAAGCCCGCCAAAGCAGGGGCACTTGATATCGCCGAGCAGCTGGGGCTCAAGCCCGGTCAGAGCCTTGAGCTGCTCAAGGCTCTGCATATCCTCACGCGCGAGGGCAAGCTCAATCAGGATTCGCGCCGCAAGCTCAAGCAGGTCTATCACCTCTATCAGTTCATCGAGCCTTTGCTGACCGAGCTGTCCAAGGATGGGCATGCCGTGACACTGGCTGACCATGGTGCGGGCAAGTCCTATCTGGGGTTCATTCTTTACGACCTGTATTTCAAGGCCTTGGCTCAGGGCCGGATTTTCGGTATCGAGACGCGTGCACCGCTGGTAGAGGCGTCTCAGAAGTTGGCGACTGAACTTGGCTTCGATCGCATGGAGTTTCTCAATATGTCGGTGGCCGAGTCCACGCGAGCAGACTTCATGCCTTCGCAGTTCGATGTGGTCACGGCCTTGCACGCCTGCGATACGGCGACTGATGATGCGATAGCCTTCGGGCTGGAAAAACAGGCCAAGGCCATGGTGCTGGTGCCTTGCTGTCAGGCAGAGGTGGCTGCATGCCTGCGTCAGACCAAGGCCATGAGTCTGGCGCGCACTCCGCTGGCCGAGTTGTGGCGTCACCCGATCCACACTCGCGAGATGGGCAGTCAGATTACCAATGTGCTGCGCTGTCTGTATCTGGAGGCTTGCGGCTACCAGGTCACGGTCACCGAGCTGGTGGGCTGGGAGCACAGCATGAAGAACGAGCTGATTGTGGCTCGTTACACAGGGCAGAAGAAGCGCAGTGCGGCGCAACGCCTGCACCAACTGCTCGCCGAGTTTGGACTGGACGGTCTGGCCGGTGTGCGCTATCCCCATTTGCCGCAAACCAGCGCGGTCTGAGCAGCCTCAAAGCATGGCCCTGTCGGGCCTCTGCTTTTGATGCTCAGCGACTTTGCATCAGGCGCTTCATCAACTCCTGCGTCGACGCGTCCACTCCTGCCCAGTCATTGTGGCTCTGGCGGGCATGCAACTGCTTTGCCAGCTTCTTGCCCAGCTCCACACCCCACTGGTCGAAGCTGTTGATGTCCCAGATGGCGCCTGAGACAAAGATGCGATGTTCATACAGCGCAATCAAGGCGCCCAGAGAGGCAGGATCCAGGCTTTCAAGCATCAGGAAACTGCTGGGGCGATTGCCGGGACAGTCTTTTTCCGGACCCTCTCCGCAGCGCCCCACCATCAGCGCCTGGGCCTGGGCAATGGCGTTGACTACCAGGCTTTGGTGGTGCTCGCCCAGATATTTGCCTCCGTCGCGCAGGGCGATGAACTCGACCGGTATGACATCTGGTCCCTGATGCAGCATCTGGAAAAAGGCATGCTGCCCATTGGTGCCGGGCTCGCCCCAGATCACCGGTGCCGTGGGAGCTGAGAGCCGAGCGCCATTCTTGTTGATGCTTTTGCCATTGCTTTCCATCTCCAGCTGCTGCAGATAGGCCGTCAGGCGGCGCAGGCCGTGGCTGTATGGGGCAATGCAGCGGCTGGAAAACTGGCAGAAATTGCGATACCAGACGTCCAGCAGTCCCAGGCGCACTGGGAGATTGCTCTCCATGGGCGCCGTGAAAAAGTGAGCGTCCATCGCATGAGCGCCGTCCAGTAGCGCCCTGAACTGCTCCGAGCCTATGGCGATGGCAATGGGTAGCCCAATGGCGGACCACAGCGAAAAGCGTCCGCCCACCCAGTCCCAGAAACCCAGTGTGCGCTGTATGCCGAATTCTGCCGCAGCCTGTGTATTGGTGGTCAGGGCCACGAAGTGCTGGTCGATAGAGCATGGAGCCTGCGGATCTTCGCTGCCGCCATGATCGAGAAACCACTGTCTGGCCGAGCGTGCATTCAGCATGGTCTCGGCCGTGGTGAAGGATTTGGAAGCAATCAGGAACAGCGTGCTTTCCGGTTTGACCCGGCGCAGCACATGTCCCAGCTCGTGGCCGTCCACATTGGAGACAAAGTGAAAGTTCTTGTCCTGGTCTATCCAGTCCTCAAGGGCATTGACCACGACTTCCGGACCCAGGTGCGAGCCGCCGATGCCGATATTGACGATATCGGTGATCTGTTGGCTGCCCCTGATCTGATCGGCCAGGGCGAGCATTCGATCCAGCGTGTCGTGAACTTCACGCAGCGCCGAGTGCATGTCCTGAGGCCAGGACCGAAGCACAGGTGACTGGGCGAGCTGCCCGCCGTCTGCAGGAGTGCGCAGCAGCCAGTGCATCGCGCTGCGCTGCTCGCTGGTATTGATGGCTGCGCCGGCCAGCATGGCATCGCGCTTGCGAGCGAGCTGGCTCTCGGCTGCAAGCTCCCTCAGCAAGGCCTCGGTCTCGCTAGTCAAGAGGTTTTTCGATAGATCGGCGAAGACATGTGGCGCCTGCATGCTCAGGGCGTCAAGACGTTGCGGGTCTTGTGCAAAGGCCTGGCGCAAATCCAGATGCTGGATCTGCGACCGGTAATGGGTTTGCAAAGCCTGCCAGGCAGGCAGCTCGTGACAAAGAGGCGTCAAAGGAAATTCCAGTCAATCATGCAGCCGCTTGCTGCATCAATGCTTCCAGCTTCAGTGTGTCTGCGGTGAAAGCGCGAATGCCCTCGGCCAGCTTTTCGGTGGCCATGGCATCTTCGTTCAGCGCAAAGCGAAACGAGGCCTGGTCATACAGAATGCGCTCCTGCGGCTGGGCTTTGGCCTTGTCCGGGTCAAGGGCGCGGGTGACAGGCGTGGCCTCGTCCTGCTGTGCGCGGAGCTGGGCCAGCAGCTCAGGTGCAATGGTAAGCAGATCGCAGCCCGCCAGAGCCAGAATCTGGCCAGTATTACGAAAGCTTGCACCCATGACCTCGGTGGAAACATCGAAGTGCTTGTAGTAGTCGTAAATTTTCTGTACCGAGCGCACTCCGGGGTCGTTGGCGCCAGCCATGGTGGCCTCATCCCATTGCGCGCCGGCCTGCTTTTTGTACCAGTCGTAGATGCGGCCCACAAAGGGCGAGATCAGCTGGACCTTGGCCTGGCCGCAGGCAACGGCCTGACAGAAGGAGAACAGCAGCGTCAGATTGGTGTGAATGCCGCGCTGCTCGAGAATGCGGGCCGCCTCAATCCCTTCCCAGGTGGCGGCGATCTTGATGAGCACGCGCCCGGTGTGGATGCCTGCGGCCTGATACAGCTCGATCAGTCGCTCGGCGCGCGTGACCGTGGCCACGGTGTCGAAAGACAGGCGGGCATCGACCTCGGTAGAGACGCGGCCGGGTATGGTGTTCAGAATCTCACAGCCGAAGCGCACCAGCGTTCGGTCCATGATTTCGTCCAGTCCTCTGTCTTTGAATTGCGCCACGGTGGCGCGCATCAGCGGTGCATATTCGGTCTTTTGAACCGCTTTGAGAATCAGGGATGGATTGGTGGTGGCATCTTGCGGTTGAAACTGCGCCAGTTGATGAAAATCACCGGTGTCCGCGACCACGGTCGTGAATTGCTTGAGCGCCTCCAACTGATTCATGTCCATCCTTTGCTGTGTTTCAAACTAACCAGCAAGTGTAGAGCGGGAATCCCTTATTGAGAATGAGCCTGCAGACACTCCGTTTGTTGATGCATCAAGGCAAACCCTGCTGAATATGCGCGCTCGCCTATTTATTTGCGGAAATATTCAAGTTTTGCGGCCATTTTGCGAGGCGTGAGGCGCTTCGGTCTTATGCTCGCCTTTTTCTGCACGCATTCATTGCCTCCACCTCATCTGCGCCAATATGCTTGATCGGATTACTGCCTCCCTTCCGTCCCTGGCGCCTGCAGAGCAGCGTGTTGCACGCCTGGTACTGGCCGATCCGCGGGCCTTCGCGCATCTGCCGGTGCGAGAGCTGGCGGTGCGGGCGCATGTCAGCAAACCCACGGTGGTGCGCTTTTGCCGCAGCATGGGCTATGACGGCCTGGCGGACTTCAAGCTCAAGCTTGCGGGCAGCGTCAGCGAAGGCGTGCCCTTCATCCATCGCAGCGTGGACAGCGATGACAAGACCAGCGATGTCATGGTCAAGGTGGTGGACAACGCGGTTGCCGCTTTTCTGCAGTATCGCAATGCGGCCAGCACAGCGGCCATAGAGCAGGCTGCGCAGGCGATTGCCGCGACCTGGCAGACGGGCAAGCGCATCGAGTTTTACGGCGCCGGGAACTCGGGCATCGTGGCGCTGGATGCCCAGCACAAGTTTTTCCGCCTCGGTGTGACCAGTCTGGCCACCAGCGATGGCCATATGCAGGTCATGAGCGCCACCTTGCTGGGGCCGGGCGACTGCGTGGTCATCATCTCGAACTCCGGCCGCACGCGGGATCTGATGGACGCCGCAGATATTGCCCGCAAGAACGGGGCCACCACAATAGCCATCACGGCCAGCGGCTCGCCTCTGGCCTCGGCCTGCCAGGTGCATCTGGCTGCCGATCACCCCGAAGGCTACGACCGCTACAGTCCCATGGTCTCGCGGCTGCTGCACCTGCTCATCATCGACGTGCTGGCGACCTGCGTGGCCCTGCGCATCGGGCCAGCACTGCAGCCGGCGCTGGAGCAGATGAAGAACAATCTGCGCGCCAAGCGCTATACCTGAAAGCCTGCAAAGACGCGGCCTGGGGCGGGCAGCAGCGAAGGTGCGAGTGCTCTTTTTTTGCTCTTTTTATAGGAGCTTCTATCGCTTGATTGATAAAGATTTCAGATGCAAAACATATTGAAATCCTTTGTGAATAGACGGTAACAGCTATCAAAAAAGCCCATGCGGGCAAAACCTGCATGGGCTTTGTTGCGGGCGGGCGCTTGCCCGCCGTTGTCGTGCTTACTCCTGCACGATGGAGGAGGGGTGGTTGGCCAGGGGCGTTACCTTGATCTGCATATAGGGGAACAGCGGCAGGCCGCTGAGCAGGCTGTGCAGTTCGTCATTGCTCTGGACGTCGAAGATGCTGACGTTGGCGTATTCGCCCACCACGCGCCAGATATGGCGCCACTTGCCTTCGCGCTGCAGCTTTTGCGAGTATTCCTTCTCGTCCTGCTTGATCTGCGCGACCAGGGCGGGGTCCAGCGAGTGGGGGATCTGGACAATCATTTCGACCATGTACAGCATGGGGTTCTCCTAGGTGAGGATGTGAGCGGAAAAAGTACGCTGGCGCTCTGTTACAGATGAGGCCAGATCAGCATGGTGGTCGCGTAGATGACGCCGACCAGCATCATGGAAACCACGGTATAGCCCATGATGTCCTTGAGCTTGAGCTTGGACAGCGCCAGGGCCGGCAGGATCCAGAATGGCTGGACCAGGTCGTTCCAGCCATTGCCCAGCATCACCGACATGGCGGTCTGGGCCTGCGAGGCCCCCAGAGTCTTGGCCGCGTCAATCATGAACGGGCCCTGCAGCACCCAGTGGCCGCCGCCCGAGGGCGCGAAGAAGTTGATCACGAAGGAGCTGACCAGGCCCCACAGCGGCAGCGTGTGCTCGCTGGCGATGCTCACGAAGATGTGGGCGATGGACTCCACCAGGCCAGAGCCATGCATGATGGCCATGATGCCCGCGTAGAAGGGGAACTGCAGGATGATGCCGCCGATGGTCTTGACGCCCTCATTGACCTTTTCCACATAGAGCATGGGCGTCTTGAGGAGCAGCACGCCCAGGAACAGGATGAAGAAGTTGATCATGTTCAGGTCGAGGTTGCCGCCCTTGACGAAATGCAGCACCACATAGGCCATGCCGCACAGGCCGATCAGCAGATTGAGCACGCGGCTGTTGTTCAGGCGGTAGGCCAGGGTCTTCTGGTCGCCCAGCAGGTCGTGACCCGCTGCGCTCTTGCCTTCGTCGGCGGCCACGGCGGGGTCCAGCTCCACGATCTTCTCGCCGGCCTTGGGGTGCATGGCGGCATTGAGCAGCGGCAGGGCAATGAGCACGGCCAGACTGGTCAGCAGCATGGGGGCGGAGAAGATGGTCTGCGTCAGAGGGATCAGGCCCATGCTGCTCTCGAAGGTGTGGCCCTTGGTCGAGATCAGCACCGGAATCGTGGCCGAGAAGCCCAGGCTGTACATGGTGAAGCCGGTATAGGCCGAGGCGATGATCAGCGGATAGTGAACGCCCTTGACCTTGAGCGCCAGCTTGCGCGCCATGATGCCGCCGATCACCAGGCCGAAGCCCCAGTTCAGGTAGCTGCCCACGCAGCCCACGATGGTGGCCACGATGATGGCCTGGCGTGGTGTGTGCACGTGGCTGGCGATGCGGTCCAGGAAACGGTTGACCAGGGGCGCGGCCGCCAGCACATAGCCCATGACCAGGATCACGGCCATCTGGGTGGTGAAGGCCAGCAGGCTCCAGAAGCCCTTGCCCCAGTCCTCGACCACGAGGTTGACGGGCCGGCTTTCCACGGCAAAGGCCAGGACCATGGTCAACAGGGTCAGCAAGATGGCGAAGACGAAGGGGTCGGGCAGATACTTGCGCATCAGCTCGGTGAAGAAGGCGGTGATTTTCGACATGGATGCCGGTCTCCGGGGTTGGAATGATTTATGGGGAGAAGAAGGCGCCTGCGCCGGGGGGCGCAGGGCTGGAACGTGGCTTTGCGCAAGTGGCTGGCAGGGCTCGCGTCAGAGACGCCGAGCCTGGGCCGTCCCGCAGCGTGGGCGTCGTCCCCTCCTGCGCAGCGAGAGAGGTTGCCGTGCATGCAGGCAAGCCGCAGCGCGGCTCAGGAGGCGTTCATACGGACGCCACGCCGACGGTCATCCCGCCGCAGACATAGAGAACCTGTCCGGTCACAAAGCCACTGCGCTCGTCGAGCATGTAGGACACGGCATGGGCCACATCCTCGGGAGTGCCCACCCGCTTGACGGGGACGGACTGGATGATCTTCTGCGTGCGCGGTGCATCGGGCGGATTGGCCTTGTCGAACAGCTCGGTGCGGATGGGGCCGGGGCCTATGGCGTTGGCCGTGATGCCCCACTGTCCCAGCTCCAGCGCCCAGACGCGCGTCATGCCGATCAGGCCGGCCTTGGTGGCAGCGTAGGCGGTGCGCAAGTCCTTGCCCAGCGCGGCGCGCGAGGACATGTTGACGATGCGCCCGAAGCCCGCCTCCTTCATGCCGGGCAGCAGAGCCTGCATGCACTGGAAGGCGCAGCGCAGGTTCAGCGAGACGGCCAGGTCGAACTCGGCCAGGGTCTGGGACGCGGCGTCATTGGGCACGACCACGCCCACGTTGTTGACCAGGCGTGTGATGGGGCCGCCTTCCAGGGCCTGACGCAGGGCGCGCGCCGTGTCCTCGGTATTGCTGAGGTCGGCCTGGATGCCGCCGGGCACATGGTCGACCACACGGTCGATGATGATGGGTTCGTAGCCGTCGGCGCGGCAGCGCTGTGCAGCGGCGGCGCCGATGCCGGCTCCGCCGCCGGTGATCAGCACACGGGGGCGGAGCGGAAGGGAAGCGTTCTGGGAAGACATGGCAATACTTTCGGACGGAGTGCGGGGAAAGGGCTGGGCTGTCGGACTTGCGCTAGGCCGCCGCAGGCAGGTGGCTGGCGCCGGCGACATAGGCTTTGCGCCAGCGGGTGATGGACACGCGCTCGAACAGGCCGGCAGCGAAGAAGGGGTCGGACTCTATGAAGGACTGGGCTGCTTCGCGCGTGTCCAGTTCCACCACGTACAGGCCGCCGCCGAGGTCGCTGCCGTCGTCGGCCAGCTTGGCGCCGCAGGCCAGCAGCAGGTGCTTGTGGGTGTCCAGAAAGCGCAGGTGCGCGGGGCGATGGGCCTGGCGCACGGCCTGGTGACCGGGCTTGTCGAAAGTTTCGATGATGAAGGGCATAAAGGCTCCGGTGTTGGGCTCAGACCGTGGCGACGGGCGTGACCGGCGAGGCGATGGCACCCGGCAGGTTCAGCGGCGGTGCCGTGAGCAGGAAGCGGTGGCGGCCGCGCTCGCGCAGCCAGTGCGCCAGCGGCGTCAGGTGCCACAACTCGCCCAGGTGCACGCCCAGCTTGAACAGGCAATGCTCGTGCAGCGGCAGGGCCGCGCAGCAGGCAGCGCCGGGGCGCGCGGGGAAGGCCTCGACCGCGTAGTTGTCGGTGGCGATGACGGCGATCTGGCTGTCGGTGATCCACTGCAGCAGGCGCGCATCGCGCCCGTCGAGCACGGCGCAGGCGTGTTCCAGCACCTCGGGGTCGGGGTTTTTGTGCATGTCCAGCACCCGCTGGGCAAAGCCTGTGTGCAGGCACAGCATGTCGCCGGGCTCGATCTGCACGCCGTCGGCGGCGATGGCCTGCATCAGCTGCTCGTAGCCGACCACGGTGCGGGCGTCGCCGAAGTGGGCGCGCAGGTCCACCATCACCCCGCGGCCCTGCACCCCGTTGCGGGCCATGCCTTCAATGCCCAGGGCCTTGGCACAGCTGGTGCTGGCGTTGTCGTCCAGGCGCGCAGGAATGCCGGTGCCGCTCACGTCGGCCGGGCCCACGATGTCGGTACCCGCGGCAAAGCCGTTGTAGTACAGCGGCTCGGGCAGGCCGTCGCCGTTGGCATCGAACAGGGCGCCCACATGGGCCAGGCCGTCCCACTGCGTGGAGTACTGCAGCGACAGGATGACCATATCGTCCGAGAGCACGTCGGTGCGGCCCGGCTCAAGCTCCTGCAGCAGGCAGTTGAAATTGACGCGGCCCTTGCGCTGCAGCGGACGCAGCACCGGGGGCTTGCGGTTGGGATTGAGGGCGCTGCCGCCCGGGTAGTCCAGCGGCAGGCTCAGCGCAAAGCGCTGGCCGGTCTGCACTTCGGCCACGCCTTGGCGGACTTTTTCGGGGGTCAGCAGGTTCAGGCGGCCGAGCTGGTCGTCTTCACCGAAATCGCCCCAGGTCGAGCCTTCGGGGCGGTGTCTCCAGCGGCGGGAGAGTGTGGGCATGGCGGTCTCCGTGTCACAGGCCGTGGCGGCCGCTGCCACAGAAGGGCAGCCGGTCGTCGCGGCGTCGGTCAGTGCTGGCGTGCAAAGCCGGCCAGGGCTTGTTCGAAGGCCTCGGGCGCCTCCAGATTGGACAGGTGCGAGGCCTGCAGCTCGATCAGCTGCGAGCCGGCGATGGCGGCCTGCATGGCCTGGGCATCGGCCACCGTGGTCACGGGGTCATGCGCGCCGGCCACCAGCAGCGTGGGCGTGGCGATGGCGGCAATCGCTGCGCGCAGGTCCTCGCGGGCCAGTGCTTCACAGCAGCTGGCATAGCCTTCGGGGGCGATGCTGGCGATCCAGGCCTGGGCGCGTTGCACCACGGCCGGCTGGGCAGCTGCAAAACCGGGCGTGAACCAGCGGCCCGGCGACGATTCGGCCAAGGCATGCATGCCGGCTGCGCCGTTGGCGCGCACCTGGGCGGCACGCTCCAGCCAGGCCGACTCCACGCCGATTCTGGCGGCGCTGTTGGCCACGGTGAGGCTGCGCAGGCGCTGGCCGGCATTGACACCCAGCCACAGGCCGGTCAGGCCGCCCATGGAGATGCCGCAGAAATGCGCCTGCTGTACCTGCAGCGCGTCGAGGATGGCCAGCACATCGCGGCCCAACTGGTCAAAGCTGTAGGGGCCGTCGTTGCAGACGCTGGCGCCATGGCCGCGCGTGTCGTAGCGCAGCACGCGAAATTCGCTGCGCAGGGCAGCTGCCTGTGCATCCCACATCTCCAGCGTGGTGCCCAGGGAGTTGGACAGCACCAGCACGGGGGCGTCGGCAGGGCCTTGCAGATCAATGCGGAAATCGCCGCTGGCGGTGGAGAGCAGGGAGGTGGTCATACAGGCTCGTAAAAGGCGTGGAAAGAAGCGCGCCGCAGTGGTGCGGCCTGGGTCAGGGGGCAACCGAGCAAGGGCCTTGTCGGCCGCGCCGCTCCGCAGCGCGGGCTGTGTCCCCCTCCCGAAGGAGAGGGCGCCGTGCCACGGGGGAAGCCGCGCAGCGGCTCAGGGGGTGTGTTGGATCTCAAACGCTGGCGCCGGAGTCCTTGACGACCTTGCCCCACTTCTTGGCTTCGGCATCGATGAACTTGGCAAAGCCGTCCTGGGTGTCGATCACGACTTCGCCGCCCTGGTCGTTGATCTTCTTGATCACGGCGGGATCCTTGAGCACCTTGGCAATGGCGGCATGCAGTTTTTGCTGGATGTCGGCCGGTGTCTTGACAGGCACGAACAGACCGAACCAGGAGGTGGCCTCATAGCCGGGCACGCCGGCTTCGGCCACGGTGGGCACATCGGGCAGCTCGGGCGAGCGCTTGGCCGTGGTCACGGCGATGGGGCGCAGCTTGCCCGAGCGCACATGCTGGATGGCCGAGGGCATGTTGTCGAACATGATGGCGATCTGGTTGCCCAGCAGGTCGGTGATGGCCGGCGCGCTGCCCTTGTAGGGCACATGCACCATGTCCAGGCGGGTCATGGACTTGAACAGTTCGCCCGATAGATGGATGGAGCTGCCCGAGCCCGAGGAGCCGAAATTCAGCTTGCCGGGATTGGCCTTGGCGTAGGCCATCATTTCCTTGACGGTCTTGAATGGCTGGCTGGGGTGGGCCACCAGTAGATTGGGCACATTGGCGACGCGAGTCAGCGGAGCGAAGTCCTTGACCGGGTCGAAGGGCATCTTCTTGTACAGGGCTTCGTTGATGGCGTGCGTGCCCACCGTTCCCATGAACAGGGTGTAGCCGTCGCCGGCCGCACGGGCTGCGGCCTGGCCGCCGATATTGCCGCCTGCGCCGGGGCGGTTGTCGATGATGATGCTCTGGCCCAGTTCGGTGCTCAGGGCCTGGCCCACCACGCGCGCCAGGATGTCGGTCGTGCCGCCGGCCGAGAAGGGCACGACCATGGTGATGGGCTTGCTGGGATAGGACGCCTGGGCCATGGCGGGAGCAGCGCCAAGAGCGAACAGGGCGGTTGCTGCCAGGGTCTGCAGGCTGCGGCGGCGCGAGAGGGAAAGGGAATTGAACATCTAGGTCTCCGGAAAAAGGCAAGACACCGCCGGCCAATGGCCGGGGCGCGGGCTGCCGCGGTGGCACACCTCAGAGAGGAGGTGCACGTCAGCGGTCGTTGTTTTGGTGTAAGAGGCAAGGGGGCGGCAGCAGGCCGGACTGATCCGGCCCTGCCGCAGTCGGAATCAGACGCGTTCGAGCACCACGGCAATGCCCTGGCCCACGCCGATGCACATGGTGCACAGCGCATAGCGCCCGCCAAAGGCATGCAACTGGTTCACGGCCGTGGTGGCCAGGCGGGCGCCCGATGCGCCCAGGGGGTGACCCAGGGCGATGGCGCCGCCCCACTGGTTGACACGGCGGTCGTCGTCGGCAATGCCCAGGTCGCGCAGCACGGCCAGGCCTTGTGCGGCAAAGGCTTCGTTGAGCTCGATGACATCCATTTGCTCAAGAGTCAGGCCGGTCTGGGCCAGCACCTTGCGCACGGCGGGAGCGGGGCCGAAGCCCATGATGCGCGGCGCGACACCGGCCACGGCCATGCCGACCACACGGGCGCGCGGCACCAGGCCGTACTGTTTGGCTGCCTCCTCGTTGGCCAGCAGCAGTGCGCAGGCACCGTCGTTGACGCCGCTGGCGTTGCCGGCCGTGACCGTGCCATCTGGGCGTACCACGCCCTTGAGCTTGGCCAGTGCCTCGATGGTGGTGGCTCGGGGGTGTTCGTCCTGGCTCACGACAATGGGGTCGCCCTTCTTCTGGGCGATGGACACGGGCACGATCTCGCGCGCCAGATGGCCGGCGGCAATTGCGGCCGCTGCCTTTTCCTGGCTGGCCAGGGCCATGCGGTCCTGGGCTTCGCGTTCGATCCCGAAATCGTCGGCCACGTTTTCGGCGGTCTCGGGCATGGAGTCCACGCCGAACTGGGCTTTCATCAGCTTGTTGACAAAGCGCCAGCCGATGGTGGTGTCGTAGACAGCATTGCTGCGGCTGAAGGCGGACTCGGCCTTGGGCATGACGAAGGGGGCGCGGCTCATGCTTTCCACGCCGCCGGCAATCATCAGGCGGGCTTCGCCGGACTTGATGGCACGCGCGGCGGTGCCGACAGCGTCAAGGCCCGAGCCGCACAGGCGGTTGATGGTGGCTCCGGGCACGTCGATGGGCAGGCCGGCCAGCAGCGCCGACATGCGGGCCACGTTGCGGTTGTCCTCGCCAGCCTGGTTGGCGCAGCCATAGAGCACATCGGCCACGGCGGTCCAGTCCACGTCGGGGTTGCGCTGCATCAGCGCCTTGATGGGCAGTGCGCCCAGATCATCGGTGCGCACGCTGGACAGCGCTCCGCCGTAGCGACCGAAGGGGGTGCGGATGGCGTCGCAGATAAAGGCTTGGTTCTGGTTGCTCATGGCATGTCTCCGTTATGAAAATTGAACTTCTGGTGCAGACCGGATTGACCTGAAGGCCGTCAGCGGGCCGTTCGGGCCGCTCAGGCCGCAATGGGCAGGCCGACGATGCGCTCGAGTTCGGCGTGCTCCAGGCCTTCGACCTTGTCGATCAGGCGCAGCCCCTCGGGTGTGCATGCCAGGGTGCACAGATCGGTGTAGATGCGTTTGACGCAGCCCAGGCCAGTCAGCGGGTAGCTGCACTGCGCCACGACCTTGCTCTCGCCCTTTTTGGTGAGCAGATCCATCATCACCCAAGTCTGCTTGGCGCCAATGGCCAGGTCCATGGCTCCGCCCACGGCGGGAATGGCGCCAGGCTCGCCCGTGCTCCAGTTGGCCAGGTCGCCCGTGGCTGAAACCTGGAAGGCTCCGAGCACGCAGATGTCCAGGTGGCCGCCGCGCATCATGGCGAAGCTGTCGGCGTGGTGGAAATAGCTGCCGCCGGGCAGCAGGGTCACAGGCTGCTTGCCGGCATTGGTCAGGTCGTAGTCTTCGGAGCCGGCAGCCGGTGCCGGGCCCATGCCCAGAATGCCGTTCTCGCTTTGCAGCACGATTTCGCGTCCTGCGGGAATGTGGTTGGCCACCAGGGTGGGCTGGCCTATGCCCAGATTCACATAGGCACCGTCATGAATGTCCTGGGCCACGCGCAGGGCCAGTTCGTCCTTGCTTCGTTTTTGATAGCTCACGCTTGTATCTCCTTGCTGGACCTTGGCTGGCTCAGGCCGCCTTCTTGAAGCCGCCGGCCTGGGTGGCCACGCGCTCGATCTTCACTACCTGGCTCACATAGATGCCCGGGGTGACCACGGATTCGGGGTCAAGCTGGCCGAGCTCCACGATGTCATGCACGGTGGCCACGGTGAACTTGGCGGCCGAAGCCATCACGGGTCCGAAGTTGCGCGCCGACATGCGGTAGGTCAGATTGCCCCAGCGGTCGCCTTTTTCCGCCTTGATCAGCGCCACATCGCCATGGATCGGGTACTCCAGCACATAGTGCTTGCCGTTGATCTCGCGCGTTTCCTTGCCCTTTGCGAGCTCGGTGCCATAGGCCGTGGGGCAGAAGAAAGCGCCTATGCCTGCGGCGGCGGCGCGCATGCGCTCGGCCAGATTGCCCTGGGCCACCAGCTCGAGCTCGATCTTGCCGCTGCGGTACAGCTCGTCGAAGACCCAGCTGTCCACCTGGCGCGGGAAGCTGCAGATGATCTTGCGTACCTGGCCGGTCTTGAGCAGGGCGGCCAGACCGGTGTCGCCATTGCCTGCATTGTTGTTGACCACGGTAAGCTCGCGTGCACCCTGTGCGATCAGGCCGTCGATCAGCTCGCCGGGGATGCCCGAGGTGCCGAAGCCGCCGATGAGCACGGTGGAGCCATCTTGAATGCCTGACAGGGCCTGAGCGACCGAGTCGGCGATCTTGTTGATCATGGGTGTCTCCAATTTTCAATACAAAGACTTGCGCCATTGGCGCTAAAATGTTCGCATATAGAACATTTGTTCGCTAAAAGAATTGTAGGAAAGGATGAAGAAAATGGAGACTGTAAAAACCACATCAGGGAAAACCCCTGGGGAGGCTGATGCGGCCCCGCTCAAGCCCGGCGACAGCTATGTGCAGTCCTTTGCCCGGGGGCTGGAGGTCATACGCTCGTTCAGCGCCAGGGCGCCGGAGCAGACGCTCAGCGAGGTGGCTGCCGCCACGGGTCTGACGCGAGCCGGTGCAAGGCGCATCCTGCTGACGCTGCAGACGCTGGGCTATGTGCGCAGCGACGGCAAGTACTACGCACTCACGCCGCGCATCCTGGATCTGGGCTTTGCCTATCTGAGCTCCACGCCGCTGTGGAATCTGGCCGAGCCGGCCATGGAGGCGCTGGTGGACGAGGTCAAGGAGTCATGCTCGGCCGCCGTACTCGAAGGCCTGGACGTGGTCTATGTGCTTCGCGTGCACACGCACAAGATCATGAGCACCAATCTGGGCGTGGGCTCGCGACTGCCCGCCTTCTGGACATCCATGGGCCGGGTGCTGCTGGCGGCACTGCCCCCCGATGAACTGCGGGCGCTGATGGCCCGGCGCGAGAAGCGCGCCTTCACGCGTCACACGCTGACCGGCGACGACGAGCTGCATGCCGAGATTGCCCGCGTGCGCGAGCAGGGCTGGGCCCTGCTCAACCAGGAGCTGGAGGAGGGCCTGATCTCGATTGCCGCCCCCATACGCAATGCGCGCGGCCAGACCGTGGCGGCGCTCAATATCAGTGGCCAGGCCAACCGCACCAGCGAGCAGATGATGCGCGAGCGGCTGCTGCCTCAACTGCTGGCCGCTACGCGCCACATCAGCCAGTTGCTGAGTGCTTCGGGCCGCATGCATCTGTGATGTCTGGCGCCTGAGGAGGCGTCGGCCCTGGCGCGACGCTTCATAATGACCGAACGCCTTCCCCCTCGCCCTGAACAAGTCCGCTCCATGGCCCGTCTTCCCCGTCTCACGCTGGCAAACATGCCGCACCACATCATCCAGCGTGGCAACAACAGCGGCGAGATCTTTGTGGATGCGCAGGACCGCCTGGTCATGCTGGATCTGATGCGCGAGATGGCGCGGCGCTTCGAGGTCGATGTGCATGCCTATGTGCTCATGCCCAATCACTTCCATCTGCTGCTGACGCCCAGGACGGAGCAGGGCGTGCCCCAGTTCATGCAGGCCGTGGGGCGCAGCTATGTGCGCTACTTCAACAACCGGCACGGCCGTACCGGCACCCTCTGGGAGGGGCGCTACCGCTGCACCGTGCTGCAGGCCGAGCAATGGCTGATGGCCACCATGGTCTCCATGGATCTCAATCCGGTGCGCGACGGGCTGGTGCAGCGCGCGGTGGACTGGCCTTGGTCCAGCTATGCGCACAACGCAGGCCTGCAAAGCGATGCGCTCATCAGCCCGCACGCGCTTTTCTGGGCTCTGGGCAACACGCCGTTTGCCCGTGATGCCGCTTATGTCAGGGCCGTGGAGGCCGGTCTGGATGCCGATACCCAGGCGCAGATCAGCCATGCGGCACTGCGTGGCTGGGCTCTGGGCGAGCCCGATTTCATTGAAAATTTGCAACAGAAAACCGAGCGGCGCGTGAAGCGGCAGAAGGCTGGAAGGCCTGCAGCACGCACAGCTTCGGTGCACGAGGACTAGGGGGTTCCTCCAACCCCTTGTTTTTATTGGGTTGTTTTGCTTTGTTTTTATATGTCCCTAATTAAATGCAAATAAAAAAAGTTGGGAATTAATTGGAATCTGACCCCAATTAAAACTTATTGCATAACTTCATGTCCTGTCGTAATCTTGCGTTCCCCGCGATTGATATAAGAGGATTCCCCCATGACGACTGCTGCCGAGATCAAGTATCTCCAGGACCACGGTCTGTACTCCAAGAGCAACGAACACGATGCCTGTGGTCTGGGCTTTGTGGCCCATATCAAGGGTCAGAAGCGCCATGACATCGTGCTGGGGGCACTGAAGATCCTCGAAAACATCGACCATCGCGGTGCGGTGGGCGCGGACCCACTGATGGGCGACGGCGCCGGTATCCTGATCCAGATCCCGGATCAGCTCTACCGCGAAGAAATGGCCAAGCAGGGCGTGGCACTGCCCCCTGCCGGCGAATATGGCGTGGGCATGATCTTCCTACCCAAGGAGCATGCCTCTCGTCTGGCTTGCCAGCAGGAGATGGAGCGCGCCATCAAGGCCGAAGGTCAGGTGCTGCTGGGCTGGCGCGATGTGCCGGTGAACCGCGACATGCCCATGTCGCCCACCGTGCAGGAAAAGGAACCCATCCTGCGCCAGGTCTTCATCGGCCGTGGCGCCGATGTCATCGTGCAGGACGCGCTGGAGCGCAAGCTGTACGTGATCCGCAAGACGGCCTCGGCCGCCATCCAGAACCTGGGCCTCAAGCACAGCAAGGAATACTACGTTCCCAGCATGAGCAGCCGCACCGTGGTCTACAAGGGCCTGCTGCTGGCCGATCAGGTGGGCGTGTACTACCGCGATCTGGCCGACGAGCGCTGCGTCTCGGCCATCGGCCTGGTGCACCAGCGTTTCTCCACCAACACCTTCCCCGAGTGGCCTCTGGCTCACCCCTACCGCTATGTGGCCCACAACGGTGAAATCAACACCGTGCGCGGCAACTACAACTGGATGCTGGCGCGCGAAGGCGTGATGGCCTCTCCCGTGCTGGGCGAAGACCTGCAAAAGCTCTATCCGATCAGCTTTGCCGGCCAGTCCGACACCGCCACCTTCGACAACTGCCTGGAACTGCTGACCATGGCCGGCTACCCCATCAGCCAGGCCGTGATGATGATGATTCCCGAGCCCTGGGAGCAGCACGAAGCCATGGATGAGCGCCGCCGCGCCTTCTATGAATACCACGCTGCGATGATCGAGCCCTGGGACGGCCCCGCCTCCATCGTGTTCACCGATGGCCGCCAGATCGGCGCCACGCTGGACCGCAACGGTCTGCGTCCCTCGCGCTACTGCATCACCGATGACGATATGGTGATCCTGGCTTCCGAAGCCGGCGTGCTGCCCGTGCCCGATAGCAAGATCGTGCGCAAGTGGCGCCTGCAGCCCGGCAAGATGCTGCTGATCGACCTGGAGCAAGGTCGCATGATCGAAGACGAAGAGCTCAAGGCCAACGTCGTCAACACCAAGCCCTACAAGCAGTGGATCGAGAACCTGCGCATCAAGCTCGATGAGGTGGAAATCCCCGCCGACTTCAAGGCGCCTGCAGCCAAGACCGAGCTGTCCCTGCTGGACCGCCAGCAAGCCTTCGGCTTCACGCAGGAAGACATCAAGTTCCTGCTGACCCCCATGGCCGAAAAGGGCGAGGAAGGCATTGGCTCCATGGGCAACGACAGCCCGCTGGCCGTGCTGTCCGACAAGAACAAGCCGCTGTACAACTACTTCCGTCAGATGTTCGCCCAGGTGACGAACCCCCCCATCGACCCGATCCGCGAAGCGATCGTGATGTCGCTGGTGTCGTTCGTGGGTCCCAAGCCCAACCTGCTGGACATCAACCAGGTCAACCCACCCATGCGCCTGGAGCTGCAGCAGCCCGTGCTCGACTTCGAGGGCATGGCCAGGCTGCGGGATATCGAAAAGCGCACCAACGGCAAGTTCAAGAGCTCGACGATCGACATCACCTACCCGCTGTCCTGGGGCAAGCAGGGTGTGGAAGCCAAGCTGGCTTCGCTGTGCGCCCACGCCGTGGACGAGATCAAGGGCGGTGCCAACATCCTGATCATCAGCGACCGCAACATGAGCGCCACGCAAGTGGCCATCCCCGCGCTGCTGGCGCTGTCCGCCATCCACCAGCATCTGGTGCGTGAAGGTCTGCGCACCACCGCCGGTCTGGTGGTTGAGACCGGCACGGCCCGCGAAGTGCATCACTTCGCCGTGCTGGCCGGCTACGGCGCGGAAGCCGTGCATCCCTATCTGGCGATGGAGACCCTGGTCGACATCTTCAGCCGCGAAGCTGCGCCCATCACTGCCGACAAGGCCATCTATCACTATGTGAAGGCCATCGGCAAGGGTCTGTCCAAGATCATGTCCAAGATGGGCGTGTCCACCTATATGTCCTACTGCGGCGCCCAGCTGTTCGAAGCCGTGGGCCTGAACAGCGAGACCGTGGACAAGTACTTCACGGGCACGGCCAGCCGTGTGGAAGGTATCGGCGTCTTCGAGATTGCCGAGGAAACCATCCGCAACCACGAGGCTGCTTTCAGCGACGACCCCGTGCTGGAAACCATGCTGGATGCCGGCGGCGAGTACGCCTGGCGTGCCCGTGGCGAAGAGCATATGTGGACGCCTGACGTGATCGCCAAGCTGCAGCACTCCACACGTGCCAACAACTTCAGCACCTACAAGGAATACGCCCAGCTGATCAACGACCAGACCAAGCGCCACATGACGCTGCGCGGCCTGTTCGAGTTCAAGTTCGATCCCGCCAAGGCGATTCCCGTGGACCAGGTCGAGTCGGCCAAGGAAATCGTCAAGCGCTTTGCCACGGGTGCCATGTCGCTGGGCTCCATCTCCACCGAAGCCCATGCCACGCTGGCCGTGGCCATGAACCGCATCGGCGGCAAGAGCAACACCGGCGAAGGCGGCGAAGATCCCAAGCGCTATCGCAACGAGCTCAAGGGCATCCCCATCAGCAAGGGTGAAACCCTGGCTTCCATCATCGGCAAGGACAAGGTCGAGTCCGATATCGAACTGCAGGCCGGCGACTCGCTGCGCTCCAAGATCAAGCAGGTCGCGTCCGGTCGTTTCGGTGTGACTGCCGAATATCTGGCTTCTTCGGACCAGATCCAGATCAAGATGGCTCAGGGCGCCAAGCCCGGTGAAGGCGGTCAGTTGCCCGGCGGCAAGGTCTCCGACTACATCGGTGCACTGCGTCACTCGGTGCCCGGTGTGGGCCTGATCTCGCCTCCTCCTCACCACGACATCTACTCGATCGAAGACCTGGCACAGCTGATCCACGATCTGAAGAACGTCGCTCCGCACGCCAGCATCAGCACCAAGCTGGTGTCCGAAGTCGGTGTGGGCACGATCGCCGCAGGCGTGACCAAGTGCAAGAGCGACCACCTGGTGATCGCAGGGCACGACGGCGGCACCGGCGCTTCGCCCTGGTCCTCCATCAAGCATGCGGGCGGTCCCTGGGAAATCGGCCTGGCCGAGACCCAGCAGACCTTGGTGCTGAACCGTCTGCGCGGCCGTGTGCGTGTGCAGGCCGACGGCCAGATGAAGACCGGCCGCGACGTGATCATCGGCGCCCTGCTGGGTGCCGACGAGTTCGGCTTCGCCACGGCTCCGCTGGTGGTGGAAGGCTGCATCATGATGCGCAAGTGCCACCTCAACACCTGCCCCGTGGGCGTGGCCACGCAAGACCCCGTGCTGCGTGCCAAGTTCACCGGCAAGCCCGAGCATGTGGTGAACTATTTCTTCTTCATCGCCGAAGAAGTTCGCCAGATCATGGCCCAGCTGGGTATCGCCAAGTTCGACGACCTGATCGGCCGCTCCGACCTGCTCGACACCCGCAAGGGCATCGAACACTGGAAGGCTCAGGGCCTGGACTTCAGCCGTCTGTTCGCCCAGCCCGAAGTGCCTGCCGACGTGGCCCGCTATCACGTGGAAAGCCAGGATCACCTGCTGGACAAGGCGCTGGACGTCAAGCTCATCGAGCGCTGCAAGCCCGCCATCGAAAACGGCGAGAAGGTGCGCATCATGGAAGTGGCGCGCAACGTCAACCGCTCCGTCGGTGCCATGCTTTCGGGCGCGGTGACCAAGCATCACGCCGAAGGCCTGCCTGACGACACCATCCGTATCCACTTTGAAGGTACGGGCGGCCAGTCCTTCGGTGCCTTCCTGTGCAACGGCATCACGCTGAACCTCAGCGGCGAAGCCAACGACTACACCGGCAAGGGCCTGTCCGGTGGCCGTGTGGTGGTGCATCCCAGCCATGAGTTCCGTGGCGCGACCACCACCAACACCATCGTGGGCAATACCGTGATGTTCGGCGCCACCAGCGGTGAAGCCTTCTTCAGCGGCGTGGCCGGCGAGCGCTTTGCCGTGCGTCTGTCCGGCGCCACGGCCGTGGTCGAAGGCGTGGGTGACCACGGCTGCGAATACATGACCGGCGGGACCGTGGTCGTGCTGGGCAAGACCGGCCGCAACTTCGCGGCCGGCATGAGCGGCGGCGTGGCCTATGTCTACGACGAGGACGGCAAGTTTGCTGAGCGTTGCAACACCGCTTCGGTGAAGCTGGAGAAGGTGCTGCCGCACGACGAGTTTGTCTCGCGTGTCGATCCCGGCATCTGGCACCGCGGCCAGAGCGACGATCAGCAGCTGCGCAATATGGTGGAGGCTCACAGCCGCTGGACGGGTTCCAAGCGTGCCCGTGATCTGCTGGACAACTGGGCCGCAGCGCGTGCCAAGTTTGTCAAGGTGTTCCCGACCGAGTACCAGCGAGCCCTGGGCGAGATCTTTGAACGCAAACAGAAGGAAAAGCAAGCTGCGAAAGCGCCAGCAGCTCCTCAGAAAGAAGCAGTAGCCGCCAAGTAAGCACGGCTCCAAGCGGTGGCGGCCAGGCGGCCACCGCACTGCAAGCGAACACAGATTTCAAGGATTAAAGATCATGGGAAAGACCACCGGCTTCATGGAATACGAGCGCATCGAAGAGGGCTATGCCCCCGTTGCGGAACGTCTCAAGCACTACAAGGAATTCGTCATCGGCCTGACCACCGATCAGGCCAAGGTGCAGGCTGCACGCTGCATGGACTGCGGCACGCCGTTCTGCAACAACGGCTGCCCGGTCAACAACATCATTCCGGACTTCAACGACCTCGTGTACCAGGGTGACTGGAAGAACGCCATCACCACGCTGCACAGCACCAACAACTTCCCCGAGTTCACGGGCCGCATCTGCCCCGCGCCCTGCGAAGCTGCCTGTGTGGCCAATATCAATGGCGACGCCATCGGCATCAAGTCCATCGAGCACTCCATCATCGACCGTGCCTGGAGCGAAGGCTGGGTCAAGCCCCTGCTGCCCAAGCACAAGACCGGCAAGAAGGTGGCCGTGGTCGGTGCCGGCCCTGCAGGCATGGCAGCGGCCCAGCAACTGGTGCGCGCCGGCCACGACGTGACCCTGTTCGAGAAGAACGACCGCGTCGGCGGCCTGCTGCGCTACGGCATTCCCGACTTCAAGCTGGACAAGGGTCTGATCGACCGCCGTGTCGAGCAGATGGTGGCCGAAGGCCTGAAGATCCGCACCGGCGTGCTGATTGCCGGCAAGGACGGTCTGGGCAAGGATTCCAAGGTCACCAACTGGGCCAAGGAAACCATCAGCCCTGAGCAGCTCAACGCCGAGTTCGATGCCGTGCTGCTGACCGGCGGCTCCGAGCAGTCGCGTGATCTGCCCGTGCCCGGCCGCGATCTGGAAGGCGTGCACTTCGCGATGGAGTTCCTGCCCCAGCAGAACAAGGTCAACGCGGGCGACAAGCTCAAGGGTCAGATCCGAGCCGACGGCAAGCATGTCATCGTCATCGGCGGTGGCGACACCGGCTCCGACTGCGTGGGCACCTCCAACCGCCATGGCGCCAAGAGCGTGACCCAGTTCGAGGTCATGCCCATGCCGCCCGAGCAGGAGAACAAGCCCCTGGTCTGGCCTTACTGGCCGATCAAGCTGCGTACCTCGTCCAGCCATGACGAAGGCGTGGTGCGCGAGTTCGCCATCTCCACCAAGGAATTCGGTGGCGAAAAGGGCAAGGTCAAGAGCCTGACCACCGTTCAGGTCGAGTTCAAGGACGGCAAGCTGAGCGAAGTGCCCGGCACGGAAAAGGTCTGGCCCGCCGATCTGGTGCTGCTGGCCATGGGCTTTGTGAACCCGGTTGCCACCGTGCTCGAAGCCTTTGGCGTCGACAAGGATGCACGCGGCAACGCCAAGGCCAGCACCGACTTCATCGGCGGCTATGCCACCAGCGTGCCCAAGGTGTTCGCTGCCGGCGACATCCGCCGTGGCCAGTCGCTGGTCGTGTGGGCGATTCGCGAAGGCCGCCAGGCCGCGCGTGCCGTGGACGAGTTCCTGATGGGCGCCAGCGAACTGCCTCGCTGATCATTCGCAGCGGGTCATCATACAAAAGGCATTCTCCGGAATGCCTTTTGTTTTTCATAGCTACAAGCGCTTGCCTTGAATGGAATTCAGATAGCTTTCAATAGGTTTTTGATTGCTGTAAAGCGCAAGCTGCTATCAAAATAAATCAGCGCAGCCACAGAAGCCGGGGGCGGGCGTCGGCATCGCTCCACAGCACGGCGTTCTGCTGCCAGTGCCGGCCCCATTGCCGGGCCGTTTCGGCGTCCATGCCCCAGATCAGCACGCTGTCCTCCGCAGGCCACTGGCCCAGGGGGTCCTGGCCGAAGCCGTCCAGATACTGCCAGCCCTCGCTGTCCAGCGCATGGCGCAGGGCGCGCATGCGGCGCGCGTTTTCAGTCGGCTCCAGGATCTGTCCCCAGGGATTGCAGGCCGTGAGATAGCAGGCGGCCTGGATGGGCTGCCCTCCCAGTTGCCGTCCGAGCCAGTCATTGCGCTCGCCCACACGTAGCGTCTGTGCGACAGCGCTCTTGGTGGTGTCGACCTGGTAGAGCGCGTTGCGATAGGCATGCTGCAAGGCGGGCGGGAGCTGACTGGTGTCTGGTGACGGTGGTGACATGGTCTGGAGAGTTTTGCAAGCTTGCTCATGATGAGGACTTGTGCAAACAAGAATGCAACAACGGTCAGCCTCCTGAGGCAGCCGTCTTGCCTGAACCTGTTTTGCCTAAGTCGTGATGGTTTTGCGACCGGCGAGTGACGTTCTGTCCCGTCTGCGCGACAATAGCGGATTCGGCGCTGGCGGCAGCCCGGCTTCGGAGCGGCTGCGGTGGCCCCGGACGGGAGACAAAGCCTGCTGTCTCCGCTTTTTCCACTTCAAATTTTGACGCCATGAAAAAACGTACCCTGCTGGCCTCGGTGGCCCTGACTGCAATTTTGGCTGCCTGCGGCAAGAACGAGCCCGCAAGCAACACCGCTGCAGCTCCTGCGCCCGCTCCTGCGGCGGTTGCCGCCAAGCTGGTGGTGGGCCTGGACGACAACTTCCCGCCCATGGGTTTCCGTGACGAAAAGAACGAGCTGGTCGGTTTCGACATCGACATGGCCCGTGAAGTGGCCAAGCGCGCCAATATCGAAGTGCAGTTCAAGCCCATCGACTGGAACGCCAAGGAAGCCGAGCTGCTGGGCAAGCGCGTGGATGCTCTGTGGAACGGCCTGACGATTCTGGAAGAGCGCAAGGAAAAGATCCTGTTCTCCGATCCCTACATGGTGAACAAGCAGATCATCATCGTGAAGGCCGGCTCGCCCATCAAGGGCAAGGCTGACATGGTCGGCAAGATCGTGGGCGCCCAGGAAGGCTCCAGCGCCGTGACGGCCCTGACCAAGGACAAGGAACTGTCGGACAAGTTCAAGGAAACCAAGCTCTTCGGCGACAACATCGCTGCCATGATGGACCTGGAAGCCGGCCGTCTGGACGTGGTGGTGGTGGATGAAGTGGTGGGTCGCTACTACGTCAACAAGAAGCCCGACAACTACGTGGTGCTGGCCGAGGACTTCGGTACCGAAGACTACGGCGTGGGCTTCCGCAAGGACGACGAAGCCACTCGCAACAAGGTCAACGACGTGCTGACCGAAATGAAGAAGGACGGCAAGGCCGCTGAAATCGCCCAGAAGTGGTTCGGCGCCGACGTCATCAAGCACTGATCCCCTTTTGACGTACTGCACCGGCAATGCCTGGCATTGCCGGTTTTTTTTGCGACGACAATGCGTGCAAACACTTCCTCCTGCGCACGCCCGTGCCTGTGGCGGGCTTTCGATAGCTGCAGCGCCACCTGAAGGCCATTTGATGGACTATGTAATCTCGCTCCTGGGGCCCATGTCGGCTGGTGCCCTTGTCACACTCAAGCTGTTCTTCATCACGCTGGCGCTGTCCATTCCCATGGGCCTGGCGCTGGCGCTGATGCGCATCTCCAGCATCAAGCCGCTGAGCAGCGCCGTGGGCGCCTATATCTGGCTGATGCGCGGCACGCCGCTGATGCTGCAGCTGCTGTTCGTGTACTTCGCGCTGCCCTTTGTGCCCTACATCGGTGTGCGCCTGCCCGACTTTCCTGCCGCCGTGGTGGCCTTTGCGCTGAACTACGCGGCCTACTTTGCGGAGATCTTCCGCGCCGGCATCAAGTCCGTGGACCGCGGCCAGTACGAGGGCGCCAAGGTGCTGGGCATGACCTATGCACAGACCATGCGCCGCATCGTGCTGCCCCAGATGTGGGCCCGCATCCTGCCGCCCGTCAGCAACGAGACCATTACCCTGGTCAAGGACACCTCGCTGATCTATGTGCTGGCACTCAACGATCTGCTGCGCGTGGCGCGCGGCGTGGTGCAGCGCGACTTCAGCTTCACGCCCTTCATCGTGGCTGCGGCCTTCTATCTCATCATGACCCTGGTGCTGACCTGGGGCTTCCAATATCTTGAGAAAAAATATGCCAAGTACGACGCCTGACGTGATGATTTCCGCCCAGGGCATCCACAAGGCCTTTGGCAGCAACGAAGTGCTGCGCGGTGTCTCTCTGGAGCTGCTGCGCGGCGAGGTGGTCGCCGTGATCGGCCCGTCCGGCTCGGGCAAGAGCACCTTTTTGCGCTGCCTCAACCACCTGGAGACGATTGACCGCGGCACCATCAGCATCGAAGGCGAGGTGCTGGCCCGCTCCGAGGGTGAGGCCAGGGCTCAGTATGTGAGCGATGCCGAGATCCGCAAGATCGGCCGCAAGATGGGCATGGTGTTTCAGTCCTTCAATCTGTTTCCCCATCTCACGGTGCTGGAAAACATCATCGAGGCGCCCGTCATCGTCAAGGGCATGAAGCGTGAAGACATCATTCCCAAGGCCGAGGCTCTGCTTGCCAAGGTGGGGCTGGCGGCCAAGCGCGATGCCTATCCCAACCATCTCTCAGGCGGCCAGAAGCAGCGCGTGGCGATTGCCCGTGCGCTGGCCATGGAGCCGGACATTCTGCTGTTCGACGAGCCCACCTCGGCACTGGACCCCGAGCTGACCGGCGAGGTGCTGCGCACCATGCGCGAGCTGGCCGAGGAGCACATGACCATGCTGGTCGTGACCCACGAGATGGGTTTTGCGCGAGAGGTGGCCAACCGCGTCATCTTCATGGACGGTGGCTACATCGTCGAGCAAGGCCCGTCCGAAGCATTCTTTGTGGCGCCTCAGCACGAGCGCACCAAGGCATTTCTGCAGAATATGTTGTAAATAAGTCGCAGCTGCCGATGAGATTTCATATCGCAAAAAAGGCAGTTTGCGCATGCACAACAAGCGCTGGCAGCTCCTGAAACAGGAGTGAAGACTCCATGACCCAGGCCAAGGCTTGAAGAAACATTCACGAATGTATGTTTACTTGGGGCTAACCCGAGCTTTTTGCTGAGCTTGTCGGCACAATACCAGTTTGCTTTCTCTTGAGCGGCTATTCACGCATGTCACCCAACGCCCCCTTTGTGGAACTGCGCAATGTCACCTTTGGCTATGGTGACCGCGTCATCCTGCGCGATCTGTCCCTGCATGTGCCGCGCGGCAAGGTCACGGCGCTGATGGGCGCATCGGGCGGAGGCAAGACCACGGTGCTGCGTCTGATCGGCGGGCAGAACCACGCCCAGCAGGGGCAGGTGCTGTTTGACGGCCAGGATGTGACCACCATGGATGCGCAGCAGCTCTACGCCGCGCGTCGCCGCATGGGAATGCTGTTCCAGTTCGGTGCGCTGTTCACCGACATGAGCGTGTTCGACAACGTGGCCTTTCCGCTGCGCGAGCACACCGATCTGCCCGAAGAGCTGATCCGCGACATCGTGCTCATGAAGCTGCACGCCGTGGGCCTGCGCGGTGCGCGCGATCTGATGCCTTCCCAGGTCTCGGGCGGCATGGCCCGCCGCGTGGCACTGGCCCGCGCGATTGCGCTGGATCCCGAACTCATCATGTATGACGAGCCTTTCGCGGGCCTGGACCCTATTTCACTGGGTACCTCGGCGCAGCTGATCCGTCAGCTCAACGATGCCATGGGCCTGACTTCGATTCTGGTTTCCCACGACCTGGAAGAAACCTTCCGCGTGGCCGACCATGTGGTGATTCTGGGGGCCGGAGGCGTTGCCGCTCAGGGCACACCCGATGAGGTGCGCGCCAGCACCGACCCGCTGGTGCAGCAGTTCATCCATGCCAGACCCACGGGGCCTGTGCCATTCCACTATCCCGGGGTCAGCGCCGACGAGGACTTCGGCAGCAGGAGGCGTGCATGAACTTTCTCGCACGCATTGGCCTGGCAGTGCGCTGTCAGCTGGTCAACATGGGGATTGGCGCGCGCCTGCTGTGGCGCCTGCTGGGCTTGATGGGGCCGGCGCTCAGGCGTCCGCGCCTGATCGGCGACCAGATTCACTTTCTGGGCAATTATTCGCTGGCCATCATCGGCGTCTCCGGACTGTTCGTGGGCTTTGTGCTGGGTCTGCAGGGCTATTACATCCTGCAGCGCTATGGCTCGGCCGAAGCGCTGGGCATGATGGTGGCCCTGAGCCTGCTGCGCGAGCTGGGACCTGTGGTCACGGCCTTGCTGTTCGCGGGTCGTGCCGGCACGGCCCTGACTGCCGAAATCGGCCTGATGAAGGCCGGCGAGCAGCTGTCGGCCATGGAGATGATGGCGGTTGACCCCGTCAAACGCATCCTGGCGCCGCGCTTCTGGGCCGGTCTGATCACCATGCCCTTGCTGGCTGCGGTCTTCAGTGCCGTCGGCGTGCTGGGCGGCTGGCTGGTGGGTGTGGTGATGATCGGCGTCGACAGCGGTGCTTTCTGGGGGCAGATGCAGCAGGGGGTGGACTGGTGGAGCGATCTGGGCAATGGCGTGCTCAAGAGCTTTGTCTTCGGCCTGGCCGTGACCTTTGTGGCCCTGCTTGAGGGCTATGCCGCCAAGCCTACGCCCGAAGGGGTTTCCCGGGCCACCACACGTACCGTGGTCGTGGCTTCGCTGGCGGTGCTGGGTCTGGACTTCCTGCTCACCGCAACCATGTTCAGCATTTGAGGCTGCACAGCAGATAAAGGTAGAAAATCATGCAGCAAAAGAAAAGTGATCTCTGGGTTGGCCTGTTTGTGCTGATCGGTGCTCTGGCCCTGGTGTTCCTGGCCTTGCAGTCGGCCAATCTGCTGAGCCTGAACTTCCAGAAGACCTATACGATTAGCGCCCGCTTCGACAATATCGGCGGGCTCAAGCCCAAGGCCGCGGTCAAGAGCGCCGGCGTGGTTGTGGGCCGCATCGAGTCCATCACCTTCAACGACCAGACCTTCCAGGCCGACGTGGCCATGAGCATGGAAACCCGTTACGCCTTTCCCAAGGATAGTTCGCTGAAAATTCTGACAAGCGGTCTGCTGGGCGATCAGTACATTGGTATTGAGGCGGGCGCCAGCGAAGAGAACCTCAAGGCCGGCGACCGCGTGACGGCCACCCAGTCTGCCGTGGTGCTGGAGAATCTGATAGGTCAGTTTCTCTACAGCAAGGCGGAGCAGGGTGGTGATTCCGGTGCTGGCGCAGCCAACGGAGCCAACGGGGGAGCGAAAGAATGATGACTACAACAAGCCCACAGACGAAATTGACGTCAGATAAGAACCAGGCGCTCAGGCGCGTTGCGCTGGCTTCCAGTGTTTGCGTAGCCGCACTGCTGTCCGGCTGCGCCACCACCACCGCGGGCCCTGCCAACCCTGCCGACCCGCTGGAGTCCATGAACCGCAGCATCTACTCCTTCAACGAAGGCGTGGACGAGGCGATCTTCAAGCCCGTGGCCACGGCCTACCAGACCGTGACGCCGCGCGTGGCGCGTCAGGGTGTGACCAACTTCTTCGACAACCTCGGCGATGCCTGGTCCTTCGTCAACAATGTGCTGCAGGGTCAGGGCCAGGGTGCCTACAACTCCATGGTGCGCTTCAGCGTGAACACGGTGCTGGGCATCGGCGGTCTGTTCGACATCGCCAGCGAGGCTGGCATCGAACGCCGCAAGCAGGACTTTGGCCAGACTCTGGGTCGCTGGGGCATGCCCACGGGGCCGTATGTGGTGCTGCCCTTCTGGGGGCCGTCCACGGTGCGGGATTCGGCCGGCCTGGTGGTCGATGCCTTCGGCTATCCTGCCAACACCATGGATGATGTGCGCTGGCGCAACAGCCTGTTCGGCCTGCGCATGGTCAACAACCGTGCCAATCTGCTCAAGGCCGGCGATGTGCTGGACTCCGTTGCGCTCGACAAATACAGCCTGGTGCGCGATGTCTATCTGCGCTCACGCATTGGCGGCGCGGCGTCCGGCGGCGATGGTCGTCTCGAAAACTATGATGACGACAACGCCGGCAAGCTGCCCCCAGAAGGCCAGTGAGCCGGTAGAGCTTGGTTACAAACATGATGCACAGGCTGCGTGAGTGCGGTGACACTTGCGGGCCTAGGAGAAAGAACGCAATGAAGATTACTCGTCGCATGTGGGGCATGGCAGCAGGTGCCGTGCTCGCTCTGAATCTGGGCCTGCCCGCAGCCCAGGCTGCTGAGGAAGCGCCCGATGCACTGGTCAAGCGCGTCTCTGCCGATGTGCTGGAGACCATCAAGAAGGATGCATCGCTGCGCAACGGCGATTCCAGCAAGATCAATGCGCTGGTCAACGAGAAGGTCATGCCCTATGTGGACTTTCGCCGCATGACATCGGCCGCGGTCGGTCCGGCCTGGCGTCAGGCCACGCCCGAGCAGCGCCAGAAGCTGCAGGATGAGTTCAAGGCCCTGCTGATTCGCACCTATGCGGGGGCCCTGTCCCAGGTCGGCGATCAGACCATTACCGTCAAGCCTGTGCGCATGGCCGCCGGCGACACCGACGTGCTGGTACGTACCCAGGTCAACGGCCGTGGCGACCCCGTGCAGCTGGATTTCCGTCTGGAAAAGCAGGCCACGGGCTGGAAGCTCTACAACTTCAACGTGCTCGGTGTGTGGCTGGTTGAAACCTATCGCAATCAGTTTGCGCAGGAAATCAATGCCAACGGCATCGATGGTCTGATCAAGACCCTGGCCTCGCGCAGCTCCATGCCGGCCACGGCCACCAAGTAAGCAAAGCGCTTCAGACGTCATGGCCCGCTCAGCTAGCAACCCTCTGCAACTGCCCAAGGAACTGACTTATCGTCAGGGGCGCGACTGTCTGCTGCGTCTGCGTCCGCTGGTCACAGGCCATGCGGATGCCCAGGTGGTGGTGGATGCCAGTGCTGTCAAGGTGTTCGACTCGGCGGCCCTGGCCGTGCTGCTGGCCTGCCGGCGCGCGGCGCAGGAGGTGGGCAAGCAGCTCATCGTCGAAGGTCTGCCCAAGGGGCTGCAGTCCATGGCCGCGCTGTATGGCGTGGACGGCTTGCTGATGCCAGCTCCTGTGCCCGATGCGGCCGCCACCGCTCAGCAGGGCTAGGCTGACGAATCACTGTGTCCGGCTAAGCCCCGCCAAGGCAGAGGCTGTGGGCAAGCCCTAGAATCATGGGCTCCATGTCCGCAGTCTCATTCCAATCCGTCTCCAAGACCTACCGCACCCCCAAGGGGGATTTTCAGGCCCTCAAATCGGTGAGCCTGGATATCGAGGAAGGCGAGTTCTTCGGTCTGCTAGGCCCCAACGGCGCCGGCAAGACCACGATGATCAGCATCCTTGCCGGACTGGCGCAAGCCACGGGCGGGCGCGTGCTGGTGCAGGGCAGCGATGTGCAGGCGAACTACGCCGATGCACGCCGCAAGCTGGGCATCGTGCCGCAGGAGCTGGTGTTCGACCCCTTCTTCAATGTGCGCGAGGCCTTGAAGTTCCAGTCCGGGTATTTCGGCGTCAAGAACAACGACGACTGGATTGACGAGCTGCTCGACAGCCTGGGCCTGACGGACAAGGCACACAACAATATGCGCCAGCTCTCGGGCGGCATGAAGCGCCGCGTGCTGGTGGCCCAGGCTCTGGTGCACAAGCCGCCGATCATCGTGCTGGACGAACCCACGGCCGGTGTCGACGTGGAGCTGCGCCAGACGCTGTGGCATTTCATTGCCAAGCTCAACAAACAGGGCCACACGGTTCTGCTGACCACTCACTATCTGGAAGAGGCCGAGGCGCTGTGCAGCCGCGTGGCCATGCTCAAGCGCGGCGAGATCATCAAGCTCTCGCCCATGAGCGAGCTGCTCAAGTCGGCTTCCAGCAATGTGTTGCAGTTCAAGACCGATAGCGCCCTGCCCAAGGCCGTGGCCGACAGAGCGCGTGTAACCGGTCGAATCGTGCAGATTCCCGCCGCCCATGCCGTCGATGTGGAGCAGCTGCTGGCCGCTTTGCGCGAAGCGGGCGTGACCCCCGAGGATGTGGAAATCCGCCGCGCGGATTTGGAGGATGTGTTCATCCACATCATGAATGAAGGCTCCAGGACACAGGCTCCTGCAGGAGGTGTCCAATGAACGGCTGGCAGACCCTGCTCAAAAAGGAAGTGCTGCGCTTCTGGAAGGTGAGCTTTCAGACCGTGGCCGCACCGGTGCTCACGGCCGTGCTGTATCTGCTGGTTTTCGGTCATGTGCTCGAAGGCCGGGTCATGGTCTACGACCGCATCCCCTATACCGCGTTCCTGATTCCCGGTCTGGTGATGATGAGCATGTTGCAAAACGCATTTGCCAACAGCTCATCCAGCCTGGTGCAGAGCAAGATCATGGGCTCGCTGGTGTTCGTGCTGCTCACGCCGCTGTCGCACTGGGCCTGGTTCAGCGCCTATGTGGGAGCGGCCATTTTGCGCGGCCTGCTGGTCGGTCTGGGCGTGTTTGTGGTCACGCTGTACTTTGCCGTGCCCGACTTTGCCGCGCCGCTGTGGATTCTGGTGTTCGGCTTTCTGGGCTGCGCCCTGATGGGCACGCTGGGTCTGATCGCCGGTCTCTGGGCCGAGAAGTTCGACCAGATGGCGGCTTTCCAGAACTTTCTGATCATGCCCCTGACCTTTCTGTCCGGCGTGTTCTATTCCGTGCACTCGCTGCCCGGCTTCTGGCAGGCGGTCAGCCATGTCAACCCGTTCTTCTACATGATCGACGGCTTCCGCTATGGCTTCTTCGGCCAGAGCGATGTCTCGCCCTGGCTCAGCTTTGCCATCGTGGGCGCTGCCTGGCTGGCTGTGAGCGCGCTGGCCGTGCACCTGCTGCGTATCGGCTACAAGATTCGTAACTGATTTTTAGAATTGACGCGGGGCTGCTTGCGAGACAATGACCGGTTTCGCCAGCTTTGCGCTTAAAGGTTCCCCATGACTGCAGACCAACTCAAAGACCTGATCGCCGCCGGCCTGCCCTGCGAGCATATTGCGCTGGAAGGCGACGGCCGACATTGGTTTGCCACCATTGTTTCTGCACAGTTTGAAGGCCAGCGTCTGCTGGGCCGCCAGCGCCTGGTCTATGCCACGCTGGGCAATCGCATGGCCACCGATGAAGTCCATGCCCTGTCCATGAAGACCTACACCCCGGCAGAATGGACGGCTGCCCAGGCCTGATGCGAGTCGAGACGCAAGATTGATAGCTGTCAGCGCTTGATAAATAAGCGCTGAGCACATTTTTTATACATAACATTCAAGGCTTGAAGCCATGGACAAACTCAAGATCCACGGTGGTCGTCCCCTCAAGGGCGAAGTAATCATTTCCGGCGCCAAAAACGCCGCTCTGCCTGAAATGTGTGCCGCACTGCTCACGGCCGAGCCCGTGCACCTGCACAATGTGCCGCGTCTGCACGATGTGGCCACCATGCGCAAGCTGCTGGCCAATATGGGTGTGCAGACCGAAACCCATGGCGAACGCGGCGGCATGAGCTTTGTGGCGCCCGACAGCCTGGTGCCCGAAGCGCCTTACGAACTGGTCAAGACCATGCGCGCCTCGGTGCTGGCCCTGGGCCCGCTGCTGGCCCGTTTCGGCCGCGCCAAGGTGTCGCTGCCCGGCGGCTGCGCGATCGGCTCGCGCCCCGTGGATCAGCACATCAAGGGCCTGCAGGCCATGGGTGCCATCATCACCGTGGAAAACGGCTATATGCATGCCAGCCTGCCCGAAGGCTGGAAGCGCCTGAAGGGCGCACGCATCACCACCGACATGGTGACCGTGACCGGCACCGAGAACTTCCTGATGGCCGCTGCGCTGGCCGAAGGCGAGACGGTGCTGGAAAACGCCGCCATGGAACCCGAAATCACCGATCTGGCCGAGATGCTGATCAAGATGGGGGCCAGGATCACCGGTCACGGCACCAGCCATATCGTGATTCAGGGCGTGGACAAGCTGCATGGCTGCGAGCATCAGGTGGTGGCCGACCGTATCGAGGCCGGCACCTTCCTCTGCGCTGTGGCGGCCACCAGCGGTGAAGCTTTGCTGCACCACGCGCGTGCCGACCATCTGGGCGCCGTGATCGACAAGCTCAAGGATGCGGGCGTGAGCGTGGAGTGCGTGGATGGCGGCCTGAAGGTGGCCTCCTCCGGCAAGCTCAAGGCGCAGGGCTTTCGCACCACCGAATATCCGGGCTTTCCCACCGATATGCAGGCCCAGTTCATGGCGCTGAACCTGGTGGCCGAAGGCACCAGCATGGTGACCGAGACCATCTTCGAGAACCGCTTCATGCATGTCAACGAGATGGTGCGCCTGGGTGCGCGCATCACCACCGACGGCCGCGTGGCGACCATCGAAGGCGGCAAGCGCCTGTCCGGTGCCACCGTGATGGCGACCGATCTGCGCGCTTCGGCCAGCCTGGTGATTGCCGGTCTGGTGGCCGAGGGCGAGACCATCGTCGATCGCATCTACCACCTGGATCGTGGCTACGACCGCATGGAAGACAAGCTGCGCGCCCTGGGCGCCGATATCGAGAGAATTTCCGCATGAGCACCGCAACGCCTGTGACCATCGCCCTGTCCAAGGGCCGCATTTTTGAAGAAACCGTGCCCCTGTTGGCCGCCGCCGGCATCGAGGTGACAGAGGATGTGGAAAAGTCGCGCAAGCTGATTTTCGACACCAACCGTCCCGATGTGCGCGTGGTGCTGGTGCGCGCTTCGGACGTGCCCGTCTATGTGCAATACGGCGGCGCGGATCTGGGCGTATCGGGCCTGGACTCGCTGATCGAGCATGGCGGCCAGGGTCTGTACCAGCCGCTGGATCTGCAGATTGCCAAGTGCCGCGTCAGCGTGGCCGTGCGCAACGGCTTTGACTATCAACTGGCCGTCAAGCAGGGCGCACGTCTGCGCATTGCCACCAAATACCCCGAGATTGCCCGCAACTTCTTTGCCAAGAAGGGCGTGCACGTGGACATGGTCAAGCTCTACGGCTCCATGGAGCTGGCGCCGCTGACCGGCATGGCCGATGCCATCGTCGATCTGGTGTCCACCGGCAACACGCTCAAGGCCAACGATCTGGTCGAGGTCGAGCCCATCATGGACATCAGCTCGCGTCTGGTCGTCAACCAGGCGTCGCTCAAGCTCAAGCAGGCTCCGCTGCGCCACATCATCGATGCCTTCGCCGAGGCGGTAAATGGCCCCAGGGGCTGAGTCCGGCGATCCGGCGAAGGAGGCGCTTGCGCTGTGTTTCGCCGCGCATGGCCTGCCCTGCGAGGAATACAACGGCTGGCTGCTGCCTGGCGGCCAGGCACCGGGCGTGCTTGCCGATTGGCGTGGTGCCTACCTCAACCATCCCCTGGTCGGTTCCCTGGCCGTGGTGGTCCGCCTGCCGGACCGGCGCGAGATCATCGAGAATTTCACGGGCCTGGGCGAAGGCCTGCAGGGAATGCACGACGCATTCGGCAACTTCGCTGTCAGCGATCTGCATGTGATGCTCTCCGCCCTGTGGACGGCGCGCGATGAGGATGCGGTGCCAGCCGAGGCTTGGCAGGTCCAGGGCAGGCACTGGCAGGCCTATCCGGGCCCCTGGCATCTTCGCAACGATGCCCCGCTGACCGAAGGCATCACAGAGCGCCTGCGGGCCTTGATTGAGGCCGAGGCGCTGGACAAGGACCTGCACTGGTTCCGCTTCTTTGTCGGGCAGAGGAATGGTGATTTCACCATTGAAGCGCTCAAGGATAATGAGAAGTGGCCTATAGCTGAAGCCCTGCTGCGCGACCAGGACTGGCCCCTGCGCGACGGCTACTACGGCGCGCGCCTGTTCTTGATACTGAAGCACGGCTGCGAGACGGCCTGCTAGACCCCAAGGAAACCACAATGGAATATGTAGCTGCCCCTGCCCGCCTGTCGACTGCGGACGCCAACTTCGAACACGATTTTGCGCAACGCCTGCATTGGTCGGCCGACACGGATGCGGCCATCGAGCAGCGCGTGGCCGACATCCTGGCCGATGTGCAGCAGCGTGGCGATGCCGCCGTGCTCGAGTACACGGCACGCTTTGACGGCCTGCAGGCCGATTCCATGGCGGCTCTGGAGCTGACCAAGCAGGAGCTGAAAGCCGCCTTCGACAGCCTGCCGGCAGCCGAGCGCGAAGCGCTGGAGTCGGCGGCGCGCCGTGTGCGCAGCTATCACGAGGCGCAGAAGAAGGCCAATGGCGAAAGCTGGAGCTACCGCGACGAAGACGGCACGCTGCTGGGCCAGAAGGTCACGCCGCTGGACCGTGTGGGCATCTACGTGCCCGGCGGCAAGGCGGCCTATCCGTCCAGCGTGCTGATGAACGCCATTCCCGCCCATGTGGCCGGTGTGCAGGACATCATCATGGTCGTGCCCACGCCCCAGGGTCAGAAGAACCCGCTGGTGCTGGCCGCTGCCTATGTGGCGGGCGTGCATCGCGCCTTCACCGTCGGCGGCGCCCAGGCCGTGGCGGCGCTGGCCTACGGCACGGCCACCGTGCCCAAGGTGGACAAGATCACAGGCCCCGGCAATGCCTATGTAGCCAGCGCCAAGAAGCGCGTGTTCGGCATCGTGGGCATCGACATGATTGCCGGTCCTTCTGAAATTCTGGTGCTGGCCGACGGCACGACTCCACCCGACTGGGTGGCCATGGATCTGTTCAGCCAGGCCGAGCACGACGAGCTGGCACAGTCCATCCTGCTGTGCCCCGATGCGGCCTATCTCGATGCCGTCCAGGCTGCGATCGACCGCCTGCTGCCCGAGATGCCGCGCAAGGCCATCATTGCCAAGAGCCTGAGCGACCGCGGCGCGCTGATTTTGACCAAGGACATGGAAGAGGCTTGCGCGATCAGCAACCGCATTGCGCCCGAGCACCTGGAAGTCTCCAGCCGCGACCCGCACCGCTGGGAGCCTCTGCTCAGGCACGCCGGCGCCATCTTCCTGGGCGCATATACGTCGGAGAGCCTGGGCGACTACTGCGCCGGCCCGAATCACGTGCTGCCCACCAGCGGCACGGCGCGCTTTTCCTCGCCGCTGGGGGTGTACGACTTCCAGAAGCGCAGCTCCATCATCGAGGTCAGCGAGGCCGGCGCCCAGATCCTGGGCAAGACCGCTGCCGTGCTGGCCTATGGCGAAGGCCTGCAGGGCCACGCCAGGGCTGCCGAAATGCGCCTGAAGTAAATCCCGCCGGCGCTTGCCTGTCCCTATCAGCCGTGGCCCGTCCACGGCTTTTTCATTTTCGCGCATGCCCCCCGATACCGGGGCAAATCATCTCCAGATGTTTCCTGGCGCGGGAAAGAGCGGATTTGCTGTGACACTCGGCGGGCTGCGTGTCAGCAAAGCATTCAATAGCCAATCACAACAAGGGAGCGTGAAGATGAGTCAAGTCGTGAGTTTCTGGCACCGAGGCGGCTGGCGGCTGCTGGGCGGATTGCTGCTGGTCGCGGGGCTGGCCGCCTGCGGTGCACCGCCTTCGGCGCAGGTCGCAGAGAGTGCATCGGCAGCGCCGCGCACGCCCAGGGTCGAGTCCACACTGGGCACGCAATGGGGTGAGGGGCGCGAGTCCGCCACCAAGGTGGTGCGAGCCTCTCGCCTGACGCCGGAGCGTCCACGCGATGTGGGCCAGCTGCGCTATTCGGACGAACACAGCATTCTGCGTGCGCTTGGCAACTCCGCCGAGCGGCAGACCAATGCGCTGCTGGCCGATGGAGATGTGGAGTTGCAGGTGCTCAACGGAAGCGGGTCGGTGCTGCGCATTTTCTCCACACGCGGAGCCAGGGACTTCCATGTCGCGGGCCGCCATGGCGAACGCTATGAACTGGTCTACACCAACCGCAGCAATCGCTTCTATGAAGTGGTGGCGACTGTCGATGGACTGGATGTGCTCAGCGGTCAGCCGGGCAGCGTCAAGAGTAGTGGTTATCTGCTGCGCCCGGGCGAGCGGCTGGTGATTGACGGCTTTCGCAAAAACGACCGCGAGGTTGCGGCATTTCGCTTTTCTGACAAGGGCAGGGCCTATGCCAACAATACGCCCGCAGGCGATGCGCGCAATGTGGGGGTGATCGGTACGGCGCTGTTTGACGTGCGCCTGGACGAGCGTGACCCGGATCTGCCTCGCCGCCCTGCGCCTGCGGTTGAATCGGGCGATCCTCGTGACCCCAGTGCCTTCCCGGCGGATGGCCGGCAGTATGCGCCGCCGCCGCAGTATCGGCGCTGAGACCGTTTCTTTCCTGTCAAAGGCCCGGCTCTGCAGGGCCTTTTTTTATGCACTGCTTCAGGCCGTAGCGGTTGCTGGCATTGCTGGTGAAGCCGGGGCTGCTGAGGGGCGCTCGCAGGCGTTGCTCCAGCGCAGGGTCGCCGGCTGTGAGCCTTGCGTACCAAGATGCAGCCGGGCCGGTCCGTCGAAGTGCAGCGATTCACCGGCTCGCACAAAGTAGTCCCTGGGCTGCCCCTCGCAGGTCAGCCAGACAATGCCGCTCTGTGTCTGCAGCCAGAGGCTTTGACCGGCGCTCAGGTGCATGGTCTGCACCGATGCAGCGGCCTGCAGGGTCATGGTTTTCCACAAGGGATAAGTGAGAACTGAGTTCATGCTCCGACTGTGCAAAACGCAGATCTGTACTGCCAGTCACAGCGGCAGCCGATCTGGATGAGTACAGATGACTACAGCCTTGCATCTGTACTGCCCGTTCTGCCACTCATCTGTGCTGTATGTGCTCGCCTGCGCCAGTACAGAATCCCGTCATGGATTTTGATGCGTCGACACCGCTATATCTGCAGATCGCTGGGCAACTGAGTCAGGCCATACGTCAGGGAGCGCTGGCCCATGGGCAAAAACTACCCTCGGTGCGCATGCTGGCTCGGCAGTACGGTGTGGCGCAGACCACGGTGGTGCAGGCCTATCACTGGCTGGAGGATGCACGGCAGATCACGGCACGCCCGCGTTCGGGTTTTTTTGTGGCGCCACGTGCCGTGCAATTGCCCGAACCCAAGATTTCCCGGCCCATGCGCCGCCCTCGCACCGTATCGCTGGACTGGCTGGGGCAGCGCGTTCTGGGACGGGAACAGCCCGAAGGCATGGTGTCGTTCAGCAGCGGTACGCCGGGCATCGACCTGCTCAACCCCGACCGCGTGCGCCGCGCGCTGACCCGTGCCGTGCAAAAGCACCGCCATCTGCTGTGCACCTATCCAGGCTCGGACGGTCATGAAGAGGCACGCCGTGCGCTGGCGCGCTATGCAGTGGGGCTGGGCTGCAGTCTGGACCCGGAGCGCATTCTCGTCACCGGCGGCTGCATGGACAGCGTTGCCCTGTGTCTGCGTGCCGTGACCCAGCCTGGCGATGTAGTGGCACTGGAGTCGCCCACGCACTTTTCGTTTCTGGAGGTGCTGCAGGCCTTGCAGCTGAAGGCTCTGGAGATTCCCTGTCACCCACGCCATGGCCTGTCGCTGGATGCGCTGCAACTGGCACTGGAAACCCAGCCTGTCAAAGCCTTGCTCCTGGTGCCCACGCTCAGCAACCCACTGGGCAGCTGCATGCCCCAGGCCGAGCGCAAAAAGCTGGTGCAGCTCGCTGTTCAGCATGAACTGCCGGTGATCGAGGACGCCATCTATGCCGATCTGGCCGAAGGCGATGCTGCCCGGCGCAGCCTCAAGTCCTATGACGGCTCGGGCCAGGTGATGCTGTGCCATTCCTTTTCCAAAACGCTGGCGCCGGGCCTGCGCCTGGGTTGGCTGGAGGCCGGCCGCTGGACGGGCAAGGTACGCCACATCAAGGAGATGCAGGCTGGTGGTCAATCGGCGGTGCTGGAGCTGGCGCTGGCGGACCTGATCTCGCAGGCAGGTCACCATGCCGCCATGCGCCAGTTGCGTGCTGCCATTGCCGCTCGGGTCGAGCAGGCCAGGCAAGTGATCGCACAGAGCTTTCCTCCAGGCACGCGGGTCAGCGATCCGCCGGGGGGGCTGCTGCTGTGGCTGGAGTTGCCGGCGCCACTGGATGCCGTGGCCTTGCATGAAGCCTGTCTGTCCCGGCAGATCCTGATCGCTCCTGGTGCGCTGTTTGGCGCCGCAGGCCGCTTCAGGCAGGGAGTCCGTGTAGGTCTGGGCGGCGACTGGACGCCGCAGCATCTGCAGGCTTTGCGGCAGGTGGGGGAAGTTGCCTGTTCCATGCTGAGTGCGATGTGATGTTGATCTCCACGAATTTCGTGTAACACGAATTTCGTGTACTATTCGGCTCATGAAGAACGTCACCATCACCGTCGAAGACAGCGTGCTTGACTGGGCGCGCATTGAAGCGGCCAGGCGCGGCAGCAGCGTCTCGCGCATGCTGGGTGACTTCATGGCCGAGCTGATGCAGCGCGAGGATGCCTACGAGCGAGCCTACCTGGCCTGGCGCACGGATGAGCGCACCTGGCAAGCTGCCGGTCAGTCGGCAAAATCCCTGGCGCGCAGTGCCAGCAGCAAGCGTGGCGCAGTTCAAAGAAATGCCGAGACCGAGGTGGCCAAGTGAACCCCGTGTTTGTCGACACCTCGGTGCTGATCGCCGCAGAAGATGCGGCCGGCGGTGCGCTGTATGCGGCCACGCTGCAATGGCTGGATCTGCTGTGGCGCAGCCGCAGCGGCCGCACCAGCAACCAGGCGCTGGTGGAGTTCTATGACCAGGCGACCACGGCCGCCTTGCCTCTGCCTCAGGGCGATGCCCGCGCCGCCATCCGCCGCTACCAGACCTGGACGCCCTGGAAGACCGACGCCGCCACGCTGGAGACGGCCTGGGCCGTACAGGCCCGCCACGCGCTGGATTTTGGCGACTGCCTGGCCGTGGCCTGCGCCCAGCACAGCGGCTGCAACCACATGCTGAGCCTGCATCTGCCCCACGGGGCGGAGTTTGGCGGCGTAACCGTGGTGCACCCGCTGGAGCAAGCCGCCACGCAGAATCTTGAGGCTTGAGCGCCAGAATCGCAGCGACCGGTATCGACTGCATTGGCCAACGCAAGCCTCGTGTGAAGGAGTGAACCCATGACTGCTCAAGACATCCAGACCAAAGCCCTGCAACGCATCCGCGCCGATGTGCGCGCCATGCAGGGCTACCATGTGCAGCCCGCGCAAGGCTTGCTCAAGATGGACACGATGGAGAACCCCTACCGCCTGCCGCCCGAGCTGCAGCAGAAGCTGGGCGAGCATCTGGGTGGCCTGGAAATCAACCGCTACCCCGGCGAGCGTCAGGAAGTGCTCAAGCAGATGCTGGCCGACTACGCTGGCTCTCCCGCCGGCACATCGGTGCTGCTGGGCAATGGCTCGGACGAAATCATTACCCTGCTGGCGCTGGCCACGGCCCAGCCTTGCAACAATGCCCGCGCCAAGATGCTGGCGCCCATGCCGGGCTTTGTGATGTATCCGCTGTCTGCCAAGCTGCAGGGCCTGGATTTCGTGGGCGTGAATCTGACGAGCGACTTCGACCTGGATGTGCCGGCCATGCAGGCCTCCATCGCCGAGCACCAGCCTGCCATCACCTATATCGCCTATCCCAACAATCCCACCGCCACGCTGTGGGCCGAGGACAAGGTGCAGGCCGTGATCGATGCCGTGGCCAAGATCGGTGGTCTGGTCGTGATGGACGAGGCCTACCAACCGTTTGCCAGCCGCAGCTGGATCACCCGCATGAAGGCCGACCCCGCGCGCAATGCCCATGTGCTGCTGATGCGCACGCTGTCCAAGTTCGGTCTGGCCGGTGCGCGCCTGGGCTATCTGATCGGCCCATCGGCCATCGTCAACGAGATCGACAAGGTGCGCCCGCCCTACAACATCAGCGTGCTCAACTGCGAGACGGCGATTTTTGCGCTGCAGCACGAGTCCCTGTATGCCGAGCAGGCGGCAGCCATCCGCGCCGAACGCCAGCCGCTGATCGATGCCCTGACCCTGCTGGACGGCGTGCAAAAAGTCTGGCCTTCCGAAGCCAATATGGTGTTGCTGCGCGTGCGCGATGCCGGCAAGGCCCAGATCGAGATGAAGCAGCGCGGCGTGCTGGTCAAGAACGTATCGGCCATGCACCCCTTGCTGCACAACTGCCTGCGCCTGACCGTGGGCACCCGCGAAGAAAACGCCCAGATGCTGGCGGCACTGAAAGAAAGCCTATGAGCAATATCGTCCCCTCCATCGCCCAGAACCTGCCGCGCATTGCCGAAGTGCAGCGCAACACGGCCGAGACCCGCGTCGCCGTGCGCGTCAACCTCGACGGCACGGGCAAGGCCAGCCTGAACTCCGGCATCGGTTTTCTCGACCACATGCTGGACCAGATCGCGCGCCACGGTCTGATCGACATGGACATCGAATGCGCGGGCGATCTGCACATCGATGGCCACCACACGGTGGAGGACATCGGCATCACCCTGGGCCAGGCCTTTGCCAAGGCCATCGGCGACAAGAAAGGCATTCGCCGCTACGGTCATGCCTATGTGCCGCTGGACGAAGCCCTGAGCCGCGTCGTCATCGACTTCTCGGGCCGCCCCGGTCTGCACATGGATGTGAAGTTCACCGCCGGCAGCATCGGTCAGCTCGATACGCAGCTGGTCTTCGAGTTCTTCCAGGGCTTTGTCAACCACGCCGGCGTGACGCTGCACATCGACAACCTCAAGGGCTTCAACGCCCACCACCAGTGCGAAACCATCTTCAAGGCCTTTGCGCGTGCCATGCGCTTTGCGCTGGAGCATGATGAGCGCATGGCGGGTGTGATTCCCTCGACCAAGGGTGCTCTGTAATCAGGAGCTGCATGCGGCTGATTACACAGTATTTCAAAGCTTTTTGAGTATAAAAGCCAATCTCTACAAGCGGTAGCTGCTATGAGTTTGAAGAACAACACCGTGGCCGTGGTCGATTACGGCATGGGCAATCTGCGCTCGGTCTCGCAGGCGGTGCGCACGGCTGCGGCCGATGCTGGCTGGGACGTGGTCGTCACGGCCGATCCCGATGTGGTCCATGCGGCCAACCGCGTGGTCCTGCCCGGTCAGGGCGCCATGCCCGACTGCATGCGCGAGCTGCGCGAATCGGGCCTGCAGCAGGCCGTGCTCGATGCGGCTGCCAACAAGCCGCTGTTCGGCGTCTGCGTGGGCATGCAGATGCTGCTCGACCACAGCGACGAAGGCGATGTACCGGGCCTGGGGCTGATTCCCGGCAACGTGCGCAAGTTCGACCTGGAAGGCAGGACGCAGGCTGACGGCAGCCGCTTCAAGGTGCCGCAGATGGGCTGGAACCAGGTGCAGCAGACGCAGCAGGGCGGCAAGCCCCATGCGCTGTGGGCCGGCATTCCAGACGGCAGCTTCTACTACTTTGTGCACAGCTTTTATGCGCAGGTGCAACAAAGCGCGCATTGCGCGGCCGAGACCGATTACGGCGGCCTCTTTGCATGTGCCGTCGCACGCGATAATATTTTCGCAACCCAGTTCCACCCCGAGAAAAGCTCGGACCAGGGACTGGCGCTGTTCCGCAACTTCCTGAGCTGGAAGCCCTAAAGGTCAACATTGAACAAGTCTTTGCGCGCATCGCATCCCTGGCTTGGGCGGTCTGCAGCGTTGCAAATCCTCGCCGGGCGATCAGCCCGGCTGTGGTTTGCGCCTCGCAGCCCATCCCAATCCAGTGCCCGCTGCATCGCAGGACTTATTCACTGTTAACCCGAGTTTTTTTAACCGGCCATTTCTGACGGCCAAACTTGCTAGCAGATCACCATCATGTTGCTCATCCCCGCTATCGACCTCAAGGACGGCCACTGCGTTCGCCTGATTCAGGGTGATATGGACCAGTCCACCACTTTCGGTGAAGACCCCGCAGCCATGGCCGCCAAATGGCTGGATGCGGGCGCCCGTCGCCTGCACCTGGTAGACCTGAACGGCGCCTTTGCGGGCCAGCCCAAGAACCTGTCGGCCATCAAGAGCATCCTCAAGGAAGTCGATGGCGAGATTCCCGTGCAGCTGGGCGGCGGCATCCGTGATCTGGACACCATCGAGCGCTACATCGATCTGGGCATCGAGTACCTGATCATCGGCACCGCCGCCGTGAAGAATCCCGGTTTCCTGCAGGATGCCTGCAGCGCCTTTCCCGGCCACATCATCGTGGGCCTGGACGCCAAGGACGGCAAGGTGGCGATCGACGGCTGGAGCAAGCTCACCGGCCAGGACGTGATCGAAACCGCCAAGCGCTTCGAGGACTGGGGTGTGGAATCCATCATCTATACCGACATCGGTCGTGACGGCATGCTCAGCGGCATCAACATCGACGCCACCGTCAAGCTGGCCCAGTCGCTGAAGATTCCGGTCATCGCCTCGGGCGGTCTGGCCGGCATGGCCGACATCGAAGCGCTGTGCAAGGTGCAGGACGAGGGCGTGGAAGGCGTGATCTGTGGTCGCGCCATCTATACCGGCGATCTGGACTTCGCCGCCGGCCAGGAGCGTGCGGACGAACTCACGGGTGAGTGATTTGACGTTTCAGGCCCAGGCCGTTGACTGGAAAGGACTCCCTGCCATTGCTTTGAAGCTGGGCCAGGGGGATTCGGTGCTGATCTGCCAGCAGGGCGCCCAGGTGCTGTCCTGGATCGGCCTGGGGCAGGAGCGCCTGTTCCTCAGTCCCAGGGCAGCCCATGACGGCCAGAGCGCCATTCGCGGCGGCATTCCGGTCTGTTTTCCCCAGTTCAATCAGCGTGGCCCCCTGGTCAAGCATGGCTTTGCGCGCATCAGCCACTGGCTGGCCGATGCTGCGCGCCCATTGGGCGAGGATGGTGTGCAGATCTCCTTGTGCCTGACGGACAGCGAAGCATCGCGCGCCGTCTGGCCGCACGCCTTTGAAGCAGTGCTCACAATTCAGCTCAGGCCCGGCGCGTTGGGTGTCGAGCTGGCCGTGCATAACCGTGGCCGGCAGGACCTGTCCTTTACCGCCGCCTTGCACGGCTATCTGCGCGTGGCTCAGGTCGAGCAGGCCAGCCTGCACGGTCTTGAAGGGCTGAGCTACTGGGACGCGGCTGCGGCCTTGCCGGACACCAATGTCACGCAGACGGGCAGCGTCAGCTTCGGCGCGGAGACCGATCGCGTCTATCCCCGTGCGGCGGCAGCCCTGCAGTTGCAAAGCTCGGGCCAGCCCTGGCTGCAGCTTGCCCAGGATATGCCCTGGAGCGAAACCGTGGTCTGGAATCCAGGCCCTGCTCTGTGCGCCACGCTCAAGGACATGGAGGCCGACAGCTGGCAGCAGATGCTGTGCGTGGAGGCTGCGGCCATTGATGCGCCTGTGGTTCTTGCAGCCGACCAGCGTTGGCAGGCGGCGCAGACCTTCGAATGCTTTTGAAGCACTGAACGGGCAGGGGCGATGCCGCCCCGAGCCTGGATCGGTACACGTGCGCAGACCTGCAGGCCGCCAGCCTGTTCAATCCTGTCGCTGGCTCCATGGGCCCAAGCCGCAGTAGCAGGGCGGAAGGCGGCTCAGCGGGGTTTGCTGCCCAGGGCATCCGCCAAGGCATCGACCAGAGGCGGGTTCAGATAATGCGGGCCGTCGAAGGCGAAGACCGTCCAGCCCTGATAGGCCGTCAGCTGCGGCAGAAACTCCTCTGCCATGGCGCTGCGAAAGCCGCCGCCCGGCGCAGGCCGGAAGGCTTCGGCAATCACCCGCACCCGCGCCAGGCCCAGATGGGCGGTCAGCATCTGCAGGTATTCGCGTGCCACGCTGGGAGTGCGCGCGTGCACGCCGACTCCATCCTGGAAAAACACGCCCACATCTTCAGGTATCCAGCGCATGATCCAGTCAACCAGCGCCTGGGGACCCATGTTGGCATTGTCATAGGCGCTGATCCACAGCGGACGCGGCAGCTTGTTGAGAACCTCGGTGAGAAGACTGGGCGCAGCCCAGGTCGGATCGACTTCGACCGGGAAGTACCAGCCGGCAACCCGCAGTGGCAGCGCTGTGATCGCTGCCTTCAAGGCATAGGACTGCATTGCCAGATCCGCGAGACTGGCGCGGGCCTTGGCCTCGTCATGCATGCCGGCCAGGCCGAGAATCAGCTCCTGCGCCCAGGGCTCGGCCGCGATGCGCTCCCAGTCCGGGAGATTGCGGCTCATGGAGGGCAGGTAAGTGCCGGGCACCAGGCTCAGATTGTCCACGGCCGTCCATTGCACCAGCAGGCGGCGGATGCCCAGGCGCTGCCATGTGCCTTGAGGGCGTAGCGTGCCGGCACTGGGCTGCCAGACCATGCCAGGCAGACGCAGGCCGGGTTTGGCCTGTGCCTCGGGCAGGCTGCAGGTCAGCGCCCAGGCCAGGCCCAGTGCCTCGCGTCTGGTGCATTGTTCCATCGTCATATCTATGGATCGAGCCGCTCTCTCCTTTCGGAGAAAGCGCTTTTCTTTCATGGCAGCTGACTCGGAACCGTCCAGGTGAAGCCCAGATTGGAGATGCCGCTGACAAGGCTCTTGAAGTCCGCCAGGCCAGGGGTTCCAACCTGCGGCTCCAGCCAGAACGGGTGGAAGAAGAACGAGGCATAGCCGTCACGTACCGTCTTCACATACTGGGCATTGGTGAGAATGTCCTGCCATGTGTAGTTGAAGGAGGAAGTCGGGTCGATCTGATGAATGTCGTATTCGATGTTACCCAGGCTTTCCGGCAACACTTTCTGCCCGTAGTAGTCGGTCTGGATGGGGTAGGGGAAGATCTGGCCCACAGCAAAATCCTTCTCCACCGATGCAGTGAAATTGGGCTTGTCTGCGGTGTAGTACACCACGCGTTGATAAGTCTTGGGGAAGACCTGCGTACTGGCCTTGGATGCCAGCGCCGAGCCCTGGTAGTGCGGGGTTTCCCAGGCTGTCGCGCGATATCCATTGAGAGACAGCTCCAGCAGGCCGGCTCGATAACGTCCCAACGCCCAGGATGTCGAGTCTTCCGGCAAGGGCTTGTTGTTGACAATGTCCCAGAACTCGTAGTCATCGCCACTCACGGCCGTATAGCGATTGCGCACATTGCTGTACTGGTGTGTGTAGCCATGCATCACGATTTCGCCGCCGCGCACCAGTGCGTAGTTGAGAGCTCTCTTCAGATTGGTCGCCAGTGACATGGGCACCTGCATCGGCACTCCCGAGTTGTAGACGCCAAGAGGATCCTTGTAGTACGGAATGGTCGCAATCGAAAACGGTATCCGTTGCTGGTAGAGGTAGTCCGTCAGTGATCTCATTGCCGTCACACTGACCAAGGCGCTCACATCTTCAAGACGGACCATGGCCTTGTGGCTTTCGGCATGGTTCACCCCCAGCATGTCATGCAGGATGTCGGCGAGCACCAGATAGCGATCGCGTGGTCCGATATAGCTGAAGGGCAGATCCGCCACATACCAGAAGTTGCCCGACCTCACCACATAGGGCGCCTGCTCGCCGGTCTTTGGATTGGACATGGAGACCAGGTTCTGTGCCTTGGTGGTATCGGTGATGGCCGTCAGCCCCACATCGGGATCCGCATTCACGGCGCCAGTGCTGCTGTCGTATGCGTAGTATTTGACAAAGGGCAGGTTTTTGTAGCTGATGGTGTCGAAGAACCCCGGTGTGGTGTTGCTTGATGTCGGAGCGGCATTGAGTCCGCGCAGTGCCGTCAGGTTGAAGCCATAGCGGGACTGGAAGCCGTAGGCCGGATCCCAGGCAAACTGCCAGAGGTTGTACTTGAACCAGACGATGGTCTTGCTCGAGTTGGCAGCATCGGTCATGAAGGCGGCAGGAACCGGGTTGTCGTAATACGCGCCCAGATAGAACGTGGCGTCGTAGCCGCTGAGCTGCCCTGCCGTGTAGTTCTGCACCGCGACCATATCGACCTTGCTGTCGAAATGTCCCAGCAGATTGCGCAGCATGATGGCATAGCCCATGCCGAGCTTGGTGTAGGCCGTATTGGGCGGCGCGTCATAAAGGATCAGTGTGCGGGGACCTGTTTGCGCAAAGGCGCCAGGGCTCGCAAAGAGCATGGCCAGCAGCCATGCCCCAAGAAGGCGTCCTAGGGTTTTCATGAGACTCTCCTGAGATCATTACACGGTGAGGCTTATTGCTACTGGTCACGGAATGGACTGCCCGGATTGGGCTTGCCTTTCGGCGGATTGCCGGGGGAGGGGTTGCCAGGTTTGACAGGCGGCTCGTCCAGCGTGTCATCCCGTGTGAAATCCTTCTTGAAATGTCCTTTGTGGTGGTGCGCGCGTTCGTTGCGCTTGCGCTCTACGGGGGACGCACCGACATCCATGCGGATCTGGGAGGCCCCAGGTGGCAATGGCGGCGGCATGACGTTGGAGGCCAGGGTCCAGCTGGCCCAGGTCAGCAGCGCCAGCGCGAGCAGCGCGCGCGTGGCCTGCCTTTGATCATGGGAGTGCATGAGAGTCTCCTTTCTGGAGTGCAGAAAGAAAAAGTGTCGAACAACACCATCTCCATAAACTCTAAAAATGGCGATGGGTTCGGGCCTTAAAGGCGTGCCATCTCAAAACACCAAGGCGGCACGTAGAAACACGCCTTTCCCTCTGTCGTCCCCGGCAAGCCGGGCGCGATACTGCAGGGAGAGGTCGAGGTAGGAGCGGGGCGCATGGTCACGGTCCTCGCGGAACCAGAAACGCATGCTCACACCAACGCCAGCGCCAACCGAGCTTTGCTTGCCCGAGGCTGTGCGTTCAGAGTTGTAATCAGCGCCCAGGACTGCATGCGGAAACAGCACCAGTCTTGAGTCGCCCCCCCCCATTCGGAAACTGCGCCCTGCTTGGGCTTCGAACGTCGCGTAGTTCTGCTTGCGATGAATGAAACGGCCCACTTCGGCGTACATATTGAACGTGTTCCAGCTGGGCACATCCACGCGCAGGTCGGTGCCCATGCCGCCCGAATATCCCATACGCAGCAACCAGTCGTTGCTGGACAGCGAGCCGATGCGCACGCGCCGTTCGGCCGCGAGTATGAGGTTGTGATCGCTCAGCGGCTTGGCTCGAATACCGATGGCACCCTGGGTGGTCTCTCCGCCCGTGGGCACATCGTGGCGGCTGTAGACCGTTTGTGCAGCGCCTCCGTACACCTCCCAGAAGCGGCCGTCGCCGAACTTCTGCGGGCGCCAGTACACCTCGCTGACGAGCTGGGCCACGTCGCCATAGAGGCCGGGCTGGGCGCCCGCAGCCCCCAGGGAAATGCCCCGATAGCCGAGCAATGTGTTGATGCCCCAGGAGCGGTCCCGGTCGGCAACTTCACGCCGCGTCTCATACAGCTGCTGCGGCGTCATGGCGAGTCTGCCGTCATGTGCTGCGGCGATGGCCTGCTTGAAGTAGTCGATGGACTGATCGTTCTCGGCCAGCCTGCTGGCCGCGTAGGCTCCATCGCGCAGTGCCGTGTCAGGCAGGCGGCTCTGGTCACGTGCGCGGTTGAAGATGGACAAGGCACTGCGATCGTCCCCCACGCGGACGGCCAGATAGGCCAGATTGGGGTCGGCGCTTTGCTGCATCTCGGGCTCCCCGGTGGCCTGGGCAAAGCGTGCTGCCGCCTCGTCTCGCCGCCCTAGCTGAAGCAGCAGATCCACCTCGCTGGACAGGGACAGGCCGCCCATCTGCAAGGCCGTCTGTGCGTCGGCGTTGGCAGCCTCGGTCATACCCTGCTCGCGACGCAGACGACTGCGCAAGGCCAGCACTTCGACTGCATCGGGCTGAAGCTGCAGTGTTTGATCGGCCTCCTCAAGTGCCTGTGCCTTCTGGCCTGCAGCCAGCAATGCCTGCAGGCGCAACTGGCGATAGGGCAGTTGTCCGGGGTTGAGTTGTATGGCAGCAGCGGCCTTGTCTGCCGCCAAGGCATATTGCCCATCGCTGTAGGCTTGATAGGCTTCATGTGCGACTTTGTATGCCGGGTCCGGCGCTTGCTGACCGGGCCAGATTTCGCAGCCGGGCACATCGCCGGCGCTGAAACAGTTGACCAGGGGCAGCGGCAGCTCGTAGTTGCGTGACATGGTTGAGGAGCGCAGCGTCTTGAGCTGTTCCCGGCGCCTGTTGACGTCGGCATTGCTGTCCGCCTCCAGCGCCTGCACCAGCCGTTGGGCTCGTTCTGTCTGGCCGGCGGCCAGCGCTGCATCCAGGGCTATCACGCCGTAGTTCTGCCGCTCCGACCGCGACAGATGGGGGGCGGCAAGCGCTGCGTCGAAAGCCTGTTCGGAGGCCATGCCGCGACCTTGGAGATGCAGGGCCACGCCCTGCAGTACCTGCAGTGCAGGATCATGCTGCAGCGCCAGCCCTTGCTCTGCCACACGCTGTGCCTGGGCCGCCTGCCCATCCTGAAGCAGCAGGCCCAGCCATTGCAGGCGCGGCGCCAGCGCCTGTGGTGCCAGACGCACGCTGGACTCGGCATGGCGCAGGGCCTTGGCCATGTCGCCTTGCTCGCGGGCCTGCAAGGCTTGCTCGAAAGGGCGCAGGGCCTGGCGCTGGCGTATGGAGGTACGCAGCATCTGCCAATCGGCGTCTGACTGCAGCTGTTTCACGTTGTCCAGTCTTGCTGCACGGGCCTCAGCCTCGTCGAAGCGCCCGTTCTCCACCAGCAGATAGACCAGCAGGCGCTGGTAGTCCAGACGCCCGGGGGCCGCAGCTACGGCCTGCCTTGCCAGAGGCAAGGCCGTGGCGAAGTCGCGCCGCTCGGTGGCGGCATAGGCCTGGCTGGCCTTGGCGTAACCAGCAGGCATTGCCTGTGCAGCCGGGCTCTTGCGCGGGCGCGGTGTGGTGTCCGCTGTCGATGCTGCCGCCTTTGCCGGCTCCTGTGTTGTCGCTGCTGAAGGCGTGGCCGTGCCTGGCGTCTTCGGCGGTTCCTTGGCCGCAGGAGCGGGCAGAGCTTGAGACTCGGGCTGTCTGGCTGGAACGGCTCCCTGATGCATGTCGCGCAGAGCCTGGGCCAGACGCGCATCGCCAGGGTGGCGCTGAAGCTGGGCTTTCAATACGGCTTCGGCCTGTGCGGGTTGGCCAAAGCGGCGATGGGCTGCCGCCAGCTGCAAGGCGATCTCGGTGTTGTCCGGTGCCAGACGCTGAGCCTGCTGCAGCTCGGAGATGGCGCGCTGGCCATCGCCGCGCGCCATGGCCTCATACGCCTTGTCGATCCGGGGGTAGACCTGAAAGCGCTGTCTGGGAGTGATATCCGGACCTAGATCCACCGTCTGCGCCAGACCATCGTATGGGGTGGCGCATGCCAGGGAAAGAACCAGAATAGGACGAGAAAGCTTCATATATTGGCACCTAAGCAGCAACAGACACGATCGGGGCGGCATCAAGGCGGCGCAAAAGTTGCGCCATGGTGACCTGCAGCTGTTGCTGCAGTCGCAGTGCTTCATCCAGCGTTGCCTGTGTCAACGCCCCCTGGTTCACCAGGAACAGGCCCAGGCTGTCATCGCTTTGCTCATGTCTGAGCAGCAAGGCATTCAGCACGGCCGTGTCGATGCGGCCCAGGGCCTGAAGCACTTCGCCCAGCATCAGCTGCCGCGACACATAGAATTTCCACAGCTCTTTCGCCTGTTCGGCGGATACGCGTTTGCGCTCCACGGCCCAGGCCAGCAGTTCGCGAGCCGGCTCCCCATGCTGTCTTGCATACAGACGCCGCAGCTCGACCGTGACCTCTCCCTTGGGGGCAATGAGGTAGCGCACAGGCCTCTCCAGCTTGCGCTCCAGGGCCGCGTGCGAGACCGGGTCTATGACCGACTCGCTGGCCAGGACCAGCGTCTTTCCCTCCTCGCGCAGCGGCACCACGCTGTAATGCAGTGCCAGATGTGGCGGCAGCAGCGCCGCGATCTCGTCGGGGATCAGACGCTCTCCCAGAAACTCCCAGGAAACGCCAGCTTGCTGGGCCACTGCAGCGGCCAGCTGTGCGGTGCTGATCAGGTCCCTGTGCACCAGCGCACTGCCCAGGCGCAGGCCCGGAGTGGGGCGCAGCAGCGCTTCCTGCAACTGGCTCTCGGTCAAGGCGCCTTGCGCGATCAGTATCTGCCCGAGGGGCTGGCGCAGTCGGGGTCCCTCTCCCAGCATGGGGAAGTCATGGTCGGTCTTGGCCCAGGCCATGCGCCGGATATCCTTGGCCTGCAGCGCCTGGGCGATGGCCCGCCAGTTGGCCAGAAAGTTCACTAAATTGCCCCATAGCAGGCGCGGAAGCGACATCAATCCCTGGACGACGCCGTAGTAGCTGGTGACGAAGAACATGCGCTGGGCAATGCGGTTGAGCATCAGCACGAAGTTCGCGGCCAGCAGCGCATACAGCCACCAGTCACCCTGGAAGATGGAGAGAAACCGGTAGCTGTCCGGTACCAGGCGCTGGTAGAGCCAGATGGCAATCAGCTGCATCGCCAGCAGCATGGCCAGGAAGCTGGCGAAATTGGTGAGCGCACCCTTGCGGTCGCGCCAGAGAAAATAGTTCAGCACGCCGCTCTTGGTCCAGCGCAGGGTCTTGAAGCCCTGGATCACGATGCCCGTGATCCAGCGGGACTTCTGTCGCACCGCCGCATTCAGCGTATCGGGGAAGAACTCCCGCACGCAGATGACGCTGGCTTCGCGCGCGCTGCGCCCGGGTCGGCGTGGCTGGTCGGGGTCGGCCGGCTGGTCCGCATCGTGCACGGGAAAGCGCACGAAGATCTCGCGCATACCCAGCTGCTTGAGCCGGAAACCGATGTCGTAGTCCTCGGTCAGGCTCTGGGTGTCGAAGGCCACGCCGTCGCCCATCTCCAGCAGCGCCGTGATGGCGCGGCGGCTGAAGCAGGTGCCAACCCCGGCGCTGGGCACCTGACCCACCAGGGCCTCGCGCACCACGATGTCCTTGGCATGTAGCTCGGCAAACTCGTCCAGATAATGCCCGCCGGTGAATTCGCGCAGCGGCCGCTCCAGGGGGTAGACCGGCAGCTGGATCAGATCCTTGCGATCCACGAGAAAGTTGAACAGTCTCAGCTCCAACCTGGACAGCACGTCTTCCGAGTCGTGAAGGATGAAGCCTGCAAACTCGATGCCCGAGCGCTGCTCGAACTGGAAGATGGCATCGAGCACGTTGTTGAGGCAGTCGGCCTTGCTGGTCGGCCCGGGGCGTGCGCAGACCACACTGTGCACATTCGGGAAATGGGCTCTAACCTGCTCCACATCGGCGTGGGTCTGGGGGTCGTTGGGGTAGGTGCCGATGAAGATGTGGTAGTTCTCATAGTCCAGCGTGGTTGCCGCCAGCTGCGCCATCTTGCCGATCACGCCATGCTCCTGCCAGGCGGGCACCATGATGGCCAGCGGCTTCTCGTCCACCCCGAGCAAGGCCTTGTGATTCATCTGCTCATGGCGCGAGTACACCGTCAGTGCACGCCAGGTGCGCCGTCCCCAGTAAAAGAGGTCGATGAACAGATCGTCCAGTCCGCTGATGAAGATCACTACCGCGATGACGATGGCGATGCTCTTGAGGACATAGAGGTATCCGGTGAACAGGTCAAGCCAGGACATGAGGCGTCCTTTCTGCGGCTTTCTGTGCCAGGTCAGCTTGATCAGGCCTCAGCATCTGGTGCAGTCTTTTTACGGTGCGCTGTGCTGCAGTCCCGTCACCAAACGGGTTGCTGCTGGCCTGCATGCTCCGGTAGGCAGCATCGTCATGCATCAGGTGGCGCACGGACTGAACGATCCTGCTTCTGTCAGCCCCAACCAAGGCGGCGCAACCGGCTTCCAGAACCTCGGGACGCTCGGTCTCGTCGCGCAAGACCAGCACCGGTACCTTGAAGGTCGGGGCCTCCTCCTGCAGTCCGCCGGAATCGGTCAGCACCAGCCAGGCATCGGCCAGGGCCTGCTGCATGGCCAGGTAATCCAGCGGTTCTGTCAGCTTGACATTGGGCAGTCCGCCCAGCAGCCGGTATACGGGCTCCTTGACCACCGGATTGAGGTGGACCGGAAACAGCACCGGCATCTGGGGAAACTCGCGCGCGATATCGGCAATGGCTTCGCACACATGGTCCACATCGGGGCCCCAGTTCTCTCGCCTGTGCATGGTCACCAGGATATGGCCTCGGCCCTGCATGCGGCGATGGATGTGGTGATGCTGGCTGGCCCAGAGCTGGGCGTCGACGACGGTGTTGCCGGTGAGCTCGATCTTTTCCTTGCCCACGTTCTCGCGCTCCAGTGCCTGCTGGGCTCTGAGGGTGGGGGCCAGATGCAGGCTGGCGATGCGCCCTATCATCTGCCGCAGGCCTTCTTCCGGAAAAGGTCGGTGCAGGTTGTAGGTGCGCAGGCCGGCCTCGACATGGACGACGGGCACCTTGAGGTAGAAGCCGGCCAATGCACCCTGAAACGCGCTTTCTGTGTCGCCCTGCACGATCACTGCCTCACAGCCCGTATCCGTGAGCACGGACTCCAGCTGAGTCCGGCAGCCTGTAGCGAATTCCAGCAGTGAGCTTCCTTGCCTTTGCAGTACGTGATCGGGCTGGATATGAAAGCAATCCAGCATTTGCGCGGCCATGTCGCCATGCTGGCCGGTGTGCAGCCAGATGGGGCGGGCCCAGTGCGTCTGTTTCAGTGCGTGATAGACAGGGGCCAGCTTGATGATTTCGGGCCTGGTCCCGGACACGATGAGCAACTGCACGATGTCTGGCTTGGCGTGAAGAGCCTCGGAGTCCTGATTCATTGCGTTCTCCCTTTGAGTCAATTGGTATCAGACGTTCTTCATTCGTACCTGCTCAAAATCATCTTTCACGCGCTGCTTCGGGTATGTCAGCCAGCTCCTCATGCTGGTCGCCATCGGTGCCGGCTTTGTCTGTTGCATGAGCGGCGCGACCGCATCAACGGGCTAACCGTCTCTGGCAGCCGTGACCAGTCGCTCGGCACAGCGACTGGCCTGATCGCCATCCTGCGCTTCCACCATCACATGCAGCAGCGGCTCCGTGCCGCTGTGACGAACCAGCACACGCCCGGTGGAACCCAGCTCGGCCTCGACCTGTGCCTGCACTCGTGCCAGCAAGGCATTGCTGCGCCAATCCCGGTCTGGCGACCAGTGCACATTGAGCAAGGCCTGGGGGTAGAGCTGCACCGGCAGCAGCCATTGCGACAGCGTGCGGCCGGTGCGCACACAGGCCTGCAATATCTGCAGGGCATTCACCAGACCGTCGCCCGTGCTGTGCCGATCCAGTATCAGCAGATGGCCTGACCCCTCGCCGCCGAAGGTCCAGCCCCTGCGGCTGAGTTCCTCAAGCACGTAGCGGTCGCCGACCTTGGTGCGCATGAAGTCCACATCCAGCACCCCGAATGCCCGCTCCACCGCCATATTCGTCATCAGCGTGCCCACGGCGCCCGCAATGCTCTCGTCATGCTCCAGGCGGTCGGCGACGATCAGGTACAGCAACTCGTCCCCGTTATAGAGCCGCCCGGCGGCATCGACGACCAGCAGGCGATCCGCATCGCCATCCAGGGCAATGCCGAAATCCGCACCGCAACCGGAAACTGTCGTGGCCAGGAGCTCCGGATGTGCGGCTCCGGCCCCCTGGTTGATATTCATGCCATCGGGAGCGCAGCCTATGGCCACCACTTCGGCCCCGAGTTCATGCAAGACCATGGGCGCTATCTGATAGGCCGCACCATGGCCGGCATCGACCACGATCTTCAGTCCTCGCAAGGTGAATGCATGGTCGCAAGTGCTCTTGCAAAACTCGATATAGCGACCGGCGGCGTCATCCAGGAGCTGGGTCTTTCCGAGTGCGATCGCAGGGACCCAATGCGGCTCATCGAGCAGCATTTGCTCGACTGCTACCTCCCAGACGTAGGGCAGCTTGGTGCCTTTGGCACTGAAGAATTTGATGCCGTTGTCCTCGAAGGTGTTGTGGCTGGCGCTGATGACCACTCCCAGGCTGGCCCGCAAGGCCCGCGTGAGATAGGCCACCCCCGGTGTAGGCAGCGTCCCAAGCAGCACCACATCCGCGCCAGAGGAATTGAAGCCCGACACCAGGGCGCTTTCGAGCATATGCCCCGAGATGCGCGTGTCCTTGCCGATCAGCACCGTCGGGCGCTCTTCGTTGCGATGAAGCATTCGTCCGACGACATGGGCGAGATGCAGAGCGAAGTCCGGCGTGATGGGGAAATACCCAGCCCGCCCACGGATTCCGTCGGTACCGAAATATTGGCGTCTCATATCCATGATGATCACCTGTGCCTCAATACAGTCATCGAACGGGATGGGTTTCCGGGTTCGGTCAGTTATTTAGGGATGCAACACTGTCACAGTATTAAAAACTATTGATTTATTTTTTTCATAGTTTCACTAGCAAAAACAATCCGAACAAGAAAGCAGCGTAAAAAGAAACATCTTTTTACGCTATGAATATCTGGATGCTGAATTGGGGTTTTATACACAATATTTAAGGTATTTCGCTTCCCGGGCGAGACTGCTTTGCATTGCTGTCAACCCTGACATCAGGCAGCTTGCCGAAGCCCAGTCTGCAATAGCTTTGCTTGTCATTCAGACGTGTGCCGCTCTCGGCAGTGCAGCTTCTCGCAGGTGTGGAGGCCGCGCATTGAGAATATCAGTGCCTTTACTTTGGGATCGCCAGTGGCATGCCTGCTCAGGAGTGGGCGATGGTCCTATGTGCGCCCATTAATCGCAGCCGGAATATTGATCAAGGAAGGAATTGCGGCTGAAAACAATAAATCCTGAGGCCGGCTCTGTGTTTGCTGTTATTCAATTGGGAGCGCAGGGATTTTGTGCCGCTTTATGTATAGGGGCTGCTGCTCAGTTGAAACGTTTCAAATCGAGCAGGTTTGACTCGCGATGCGATGGCTTTGGCCGGGCTGCGTGCCGCTGAAGCCGGGTGGCAATGCCATGGCAGCGGCAAGGGGGCGCCGTCGGCAGATGCCCTGGGCAGCGGCGATGCCGTGGTATCTTTGGCCTCCTTGTTCGTAGATATTCCGAGACTGGTCCATGCTTGCCAAACGCATCATTCCCTGCCTTGACGTGACCGGCGGCCGCGTGGTCAAGGGCGTCAATTTTCTGGAGCTGCGCGATGCGGGCGACCCGGTGGAAATTGCCGCACGCTACAACGCCCAGGGTGCGGATGAGCTGACTTTTCTGGACATCACGGCCACCAGCGATGGCCGTGACCTGATCCTGCCCATCATCGAGGCCGTGGCTTCTCAGGTCTTCATTCCGCTGACCGTGGGCGGTGGCGTGCGCAGCGTCGAAGATGTGCGTCGCCTGCTCAATGCCGGAGCCGACAAGACCAGCTTCAACTCCGCCGCCATTGCCAACCCGGACACCATCAATGCCTGCAGCGACAAGTACGGCGCGCAATGCATCGTGGTGGCCATCGACGCCAAACGCCGCACGCCAGAGGACGAGCAGCGCATCGGCCCTGGCGGCACACCCATGGGGCCGGGCTGGGATGTGTACAGCCATGGCGGGCGCAAGAACGTGGGGCTGGACGTGGTGCGCTGGGCCGAGGAGATGGCCAGGCGTGGTGCCGGCGAGATCCTGCTGACCAGCATGGACAAGGACGGCACCAAGAGCGGCTTCGATCTGAAGCTCACGCGTGCCGTGGCCGATGCCGTGGCCGTGCCCGTGATCGCATCGGGCGGTGTCGGCAATCTGGAAGATCTGGCCGATGGCGTGACCATTGGCGGCGCCGATGCCGTGCTGGCCGCCAGCATCTTCCACTACGGTGAATACACCGTGCAGCAGGCCAAGGAATGCATGCGCGCACGTGGCATTCCCGTGCGTTTATAAGATTATTTTGAGAGCAGCTTGCGCAGGCTACAAGCGGCTTTCCGTATGTTTTGTGGTTGAAATTGTTTGTCAGCCTGCGCTGGCAGCTATACAAAACAAAGGTCTGCAATGAGCTGGCTCGATCAAGTCAAATGGGATGCGCAGGGGCTGGTGCCCGTGATTGCACAGGAGCAAAGCAGCGGCGACGTGGTCATGTTCGCCTGGATGAACCGTGAGGCACTGGAGAAGACCGCTGAGCTGGGGCGTGCCGTCTACTTCAGCCGCTCGCGCAACAAGCTGTGGTTCAAGGGCGAGGAGTCCGGCCATGTGCAGACCGTGCATGAGATGCGCATCGACTGCGACAACGACGTGGTTTTGCTCAAGATCACGCAAGAGGGGCATGATCCCGGTATTGCCTGCCATACCGGTCGCCACTCCTGCTTCTACAGCGTTTTCAAGGACGGACAGTGGCTTGCTGTCGATCCGGTCTTGAAAGATCCTGCTTCCATCTATAAATAAAGTCATGTCTGAACAAAACACCGCGTCGGTCGAGGGCGCACTGGCCCGTCTGGCTGCCGTGATCGAAAGCCGCAAGGTCGCCAACGGTGGCGATCCCGAAAAAAGCTATGTCGCGCGCCTGCTGCACAAGGGGCCCGACGCCTTTCTGAAGAAGATCGGCGAAGAGGCAACCGAAGTGGTCATGGCCGCCAAGGATGTCGATCATGGCGCGGACAAGGGCAAGATCCTCTATGAAGTGGCGGATCTGTGGTTTCACTCCATGATTGCGTTGTCGCACTACGGATTGACACCCGCAGAGGTGGTTGCCGAGCTGGAGCGCCGCGAGGGCACCAGTGGTCTGGAGGAAAAAGCCCTGCGCAAGGCCCAGGAACGCGCTGCTCAGGAAGGGGCGGCCAAGCAATAAGGAGGAAGCGCATGAATGACGATCGCGACATCATCGATGTAAACAGCAGCAGCTCTGCCGAGGTCGAGGGCCTGAAGGCCTGGGGCTGGGTCAGCTATCTGCTGCACCTGATCGTGGCCGTGGCCGCAGTGCTGCCGGGCGCGCAGGTCAGTGTGCTGCTGTTGCTGATTGCAGTCGTCATCGATCTGGTCAAGCGCGACGATGCGCGCGGCACCTGGCAGGAGAGCCATTTCTCCTGGCGCCTGCGCAGCGTGCTCTGGGCCATCGTGCTCTATGCCGTGACCTTCCCGTTCTTCCTGCTGGGTCTCTTGATCTTCAACCCCGCCTGGGTGCTGATCTCCATCTGGTTCCTCTACCGCATCGTCAGCGGCATGATCGCCATGAACAAGAATCGTGCGATCCAGCCCTGAGCAGAACTTGCCAGACACCCAAGCCCCAGCTTTACTGCCGGGGCTTTTTTGTTTTTGCAAGCGGTTTTGCTGCACTGCAACAGATTCGCGTCGGCAGGCTGACACGGGGCCCGGGCCTGTGCAATGCTCGCGGTGCTGGATAAGCTGCGGAAATTGCGCAGATTCGCTGGATATGTCCGCTGTGCGTTCATAGCGACAGTTCCAAGCCCCTTACCTGGTTCCTCAACCTTCACAGGATCGTGCCATGGCTGCAGAGACTTCCCATACCCTCAACCTGGCCCTGCAAGGTGGGGGATCGCATGGTGCGCTGACCTGGGGCGTGCTGGATGCATTGCTCGACGATGACGGCCTGATCTTCGAAGGCATCAGCGGCACCAGCGCCGGTGCCATGAATGCCGTGGCGCTGGCCCATGGCTTCGCGCAGGCGGCCGCGCAGGAAAAAAAGGTGGACGATGCCCGTTACCTGGGGCGGCAGCTGGCGCGCCAGTCTCTGCGCGAGCTGTGGGAGGGCGTGGGCACCATGGGCAGCGTGGGCAAGATGTTCTGGGCCGCGCCGTTGCCGGGCAGCAAGCAGTTCATGGGCGTGCTCAACCAGTTTCTGTCGCCCTATCAGACCAATCCACTCAATATCAACCCGCTGCGCCAGTTGCTCACCCGGGTGGTGGACTTCGAGATGCTGGCGCATCCCGAGCACCCCAGCGTGGTGCCCAAACTTTTCATCTGCGCCACCAATGTGCGCACGGGCGCCGGCAAGATCTTCAAGGGCGAGCAGGTGACGGCAGACGCCATCATGGCTTCGGCCTGCCTGCCGCAGCTGTTCAAGGCGGTGGAGATTGACGGAGAGTGCTACTGGGACGGCGGGTTTTCGGGCAATCCAGCCCTGTATCCGCTGATCTACGAGACCAGGAGCCGGGACATCCTGCTGGTGCAGATCAATCCCAAGGAGTCCGATGTCTCGCCCGATACGGCACGCGAGATCATGGACCGCATGAACGAAATCACCTTCAACGCCAGCTTGCTGGCCGAGCTGCGGGCCATCGAGTTCGTGGTCAAGCTGCTGGAGCAAAAGCGCCTGGATCCTGAGCGCTACAAGCATGTGCTGATGCACCGCATCGATGGCGGCTCGGTGCTCAAGCCCTTTGGCGCCTCGAGCAAGGTGCGCGCAGACATGGGCATGGTGCGCAAGCTGTTCGAGCTGGGGCGCGAGCGCGGCCAGCAATGGCTGCAGCTCAACCGCGAGCACCTTGGCGTCAAGCAGACGCTGCGATTCAACGAGAATAGGGCGTAGCCTCCGCAGGGGGCGACGCCATTGCCTGCTTTCTGGCTTCCCGGGTCATGGGCAGGGCAGGGCGCCCGGAGTACCGAACCGTAGAGATACAAGAGACCATGCACGACCACGACCACGACCACGATCACGACGCCAATTGCATTTTCTGCCGCATCGCCAAGGGGGAGATTCCTTCGCGCAAGGTCTATGAGGACGAGGAGCTGTTCGCCTTTCATGACATTCACCCGGGTGCGCCCGTGCACTTCCTGGTGATTCCCAAGAAGCACATCCGCTCCATGGCCCAGGTTGGCGCCGAGGATGCGCCCCTGCTGGGCCGCATGATGGCGCTGGCGCCAAAACTGGCGATGGAGCAGGGCTGCAACCCTTATCCCGATGGCGGTTTCCGCATCGTGGTCAATACCGGCAGCGAAGGCGGCCAGGAAGTGCACCATCTGCACCTGCACGTCATGGGCGGCCCGCGCCCCTGGCTCAAGGGCTGATCAGGCGCAGGCGAGGGCTGCACACGGCGATAGAGCCGTGCGTTGCAGGCTTTTTGGGTGATTGATTCGTATCTGTCACAAGCCCCGTCTAAAATGGTTTGCAATTTCTAGGAGATTCTCATGGGCTCGTTTTCTATCTGGCACTGGGCGATCGTGCTGCTCATCGTGGTTCTGGTGTTCGGCACCAAGAAGCTCAAGAACATCGGCTCCGACCTGGGCGGTGCCGTCAAGGGCTTCAAGGACGGCATGAAGGACGGCGCGACTGACGCCGACGCCAACGCTGCAACCGGCCAAGTGGCCAACCAGCAGGCCGCCGAAAAGGCCACTATCGACGTGGAAGCCAAGCAAAAGAGCTGATCGCGGCAGGACTGACATTTAGATGTTTGATATTGGCCTGTCCAAAATGGCGCTGATCGGTGCCGTGGCCCTGGTGGTCATCGGTCCCGAGAAGCTGCCGCGCGTGGCCCGCATGGTGGGCACCTTGCTTGGCAGGGCACAGCGCTATGTGTCCGACGTCAAGGCCGAGGTCAACCGCTCCATGGAGCTCGATGAGCTGCGCAAGATGAAGGACACGGTCGAGACCGCCGCGCGGGACGTGGAGTCCAGCATGCGCAATCAGGCCTCCGATCTTGAAAAGGACTGGAGCGATGCGACCAAGGACCTGCGCGACGACTCGAACATGACTTCGGCTTCGTCCTTCGGCTCCTATGACGCGGAAGGTGGCTACACCGGTCTGGATACGCACAGCAGCGTGGTGCCCAGCTATCGCCATCCGCGCAAGAACTGGCGCGTCAAGCGCGGTGCCGTGCCCCAGTGGTACAAGGCCCGTGCGGGGGTACGCAGCAAGGTCCAGTCGGGCGCGGCACGCGTGGCGCGCTTTCGCCCCAAGAAGTTCCATTGAACATGCAGCTCAGCAGCCTGCCGGCCGCAAGGTCGGCCATGGCCGGCCCCAGGGGGGCGGTTTGGTTGCCCGCATGTCGCTCTTTGCCCGTGATCCGCGGGCGTTGTTGTTTCTCAAGCGTGTGGAGCCGATCGGGCTCCGACGCGGTTTTGCACCATGTCCGAACCCTCTAAAGAAGACGAACTCGCCGGCACGGAGCAGCCGTTTGTCCAGCACCTGATGGAGCTGCGTGATCGCCTGCTCTACAGCCTGTATGGCGTTTTGATCGGCGTCGGGCTGCTGATGTTCTGGCCGGGCCCTGATGGCCTGATCGACTTCATCGCCCTGCCCATCAAGGAGCATATGCCGCCCGGCGCCAAGCTGATTGCGGTGGGCGTTTTCTCGCCCTTCTTCGTGCCGCTCAAGGTGTTGATGATGGTGGCTGTGCTGCTGGCGCTGCCCTGGATCATGTACCAGATCTGGGCCTTTGTGGCGCCGGGCCTGTACAGCCACGAGAAGAAGTTCGCCCTGCCGCTGATCATGTTCGGCAGCCTGCTGGCCTATGCCGGCATTGCCTTCGTGCAGTTCTTTGTGCTGGGCAATATGTTCAAGTTCATCCAGCACTTCACGCCGGCCAGCGTGGCGGCCACGCCCGACATCGCCTCGTATGTGGAAGCGATTCTGTCGCTCTACATCGCTTTTGCGGCGGCCTTTCAGGTGCCCATCGTGGTGATGCTGCTGGTGCGCTTTGGTCTGGTGGAGATCGAGAAGCTCAAGGCCTTCCGCGGCTATTTCGTGGTGCTGGCCTTTGTGATTGCTGCTGTCATCACGCCGCCCGATGTGATTTCCCAGCTGGCCCTGGCCTTGCCCATGTGCCTGCTCTACGAGATCGGCATTCTGGGAGCCGGCTGGTTCAGCCGGGTATCGCGTGCGCCCGATGCCGAGGAAGGCACAGGCACGGAAGTGGAGAAATCCACGGACGGCCACTGATCTTCGCCCCGACCTCCTGCAAAGCCCTTGAACCAATTCAAGGGCTTTTGTTTTGATGGCTGCCGGTGCTTTTTCCATCGGCGCTTTAGCCATTTTTCTTGACGAGTCCTGTTGGAGAAGTGGTGTCTGGCCCGGCCGGAGCATGAAAAAAGCCAGCGACTAGCGCTGGCTTGTGGGCTCAATGACGCTGCAATCAGCGTCGTGGGCGGCTCTGCTGCTGCAGGGTGCTGGCTGCAGGGCGGGCACCCGGAGTGATGTTCAGCACCACTTCGCTGTCGCCGCGGCGCACATCGAACTTGGCGGCTTCGCCGGGCTTGAGCGAGGCCACGGCCGTCAGCAGTTCGGAGACATTGCGGGTCGCAGTCTCGCCCACCTTGACGATCACGTCGCCAGGGCGCATGCCGGCCTGGGCGGCGGGGCCGGCCTGCAGCACGCCGGTGATGATGACGCCGGCATCGGCCTTGACGCCAAAGGTCTCGGCCAGCTCGGGCGAGAGCTCGTTGGGTTCCACGCCGATCCAGCCGCGCGTGACCTTGCCGTCCTTGACGATGCCGTCCAGCACCATCTTGGCTGTGGAGACGGGAATCGCGAAACCGATGCCCATGCTGCCGCCCGAGCGCGAGTAGATGGCCGTGTTGATGCCCAGCAGATTGCCGTTGGCATCCACCAGCGCCCCGCCGGAGTTGCCCGGGTTGATGGCAGCGTCGGTCTGGATGAAGTTCTCGAAGGTGTTGATGCCCAGCTGGCTGCGGCCCAGAGCGCTGATGATGCCGCTGGTCACGGTCTGGCCCACGCCGAAGGGGTTGCCGATGGCCAGCACGCGGTCGCCCACGGCGACCTGATCGGAGTTGCCCAGCACGATGACGGGCAACTTGTCGAGCTCGATCTTGAGAATGGCCAGATCGGTCTCTGGGTCTGTGCCTATGATCTTGGCCTTGGCCTGACGACTATCGGTCAGCGTGACCTCGATATCGTCGGCGCCTTCCACCACATGGTTGTTGGTGAGGATGTAGCCATCTTGACTGATGATGACGCCGCTACCCAAACCAGATTGCTCTTGCGGACCCTGATCGCCAAAGAAGAACTGGAACCAGGGATCGTTGGCGCGCGGGTGGCGAACCGCCTTGCTGGTGTTGATGCTGACCACGGCGGGCGAAGCCTTGCGCGCGGCAGGCGCAAAGCTGCCGGGAGCGACTTCACCAGCCGGAGTGGATGGAGCCTGCAGCAGCGAAACACCGGCACTGCTACGGATGTTTCCGCGCTGAAGCCATGTGGGCTGTAGGGTAGCCACTACAAAATAGATAGCCACCAGTACGGTGACGACCTGCGAAAACAGCAACCAGGTGCGTTTCATGTAATGCGTATAGGTAGTGAGGGGAACAAGCCCACATTGTGAAGCATGGCTGCACCGGGCGTCGAAGCGAACATTTGCTTGCACGCAATTGCTTAACGCAAAGCTTTGCAGATTGCAGGAGCGATGGCTATAGGACTGCAGGCATCTGTAGTTTTGCGCGGCCAGGAGCCATGAGTGAAAACCCTAGAATGTTTTTTCGACTGCGCTTACGCCGCCGTTACTGAAGTGACTGCCCACAAGGTGCTCATATTCGGTCTGGTGTGGCTTTGTATCTGAAGCCCGCCGCAATCGGTCTGCCACTGCACGTTGACCCGTGATCAGCGGCCTTATCCGCGCTGTCCTGCTGTTCGATCTAGGAAACACCATGACTACGCTTGACCACGCTGCATCGGCTGACGCGCCGGCTGCAGCGACGAATCGTCTCCTGAACCGGGAGGACTATAAGACCCTGGGCTTATCGGCCCTGGGCGGAACGCTGGAGTTTTATGACTTCGTGGTGTTCGTCTTTTTTGCCAATGTGATTGGCAGTCTGTTCTTTCCTGCTTCGCTGCCGGAGTGGATGCGCCAGCTGCAGACTCTGGGCATTTTTGCGGCCGGCTATCTGGCGCGCCCCATCGGCGGCATCTTGATTGCCCACTTCGGCGACATCCTGGGCCGCAAGAAGATGTTCACGCTGTCGGTGTTCCTGATGGCCGTGCCCACCCTGGTCATCGGCCTGCTGCCGACTTATGAAACCATCGGCCTGGCCGCTCCCATCCTGCTGCTGCTGATGCGCGTGATGCAAGGTGCTGCTATCGGCGGTGAAATGCCCGGTGCCTGGGTGTTCGTGGCCGAGCATGCTCCTCAGAAGCGTTACGGCTTTGCGATCGGCGCACTGACCTCCGGCATTACCGGCGGCATTTTCCTGGGCTCCATCATCGGGGTCTGGCTCAACAGCACCTACAGCCAGGGCGAGATCCACGACTGGGCCTGGCGTCTGCCCTTCATTCTGGGCGGTGTCTTCGGTCTGGTGTCGGTGTATCTGCGCAAGTTCCTGCACGAGACCCCCATCTTCCAGGAGTTGCAGGCCCGCAAGGCCGCTGATCGCGAACTGCCGATCAAGACCATCTTGCGCGACCACCGCGAAGCCTGTGTTGTCGTGGCGCTGATGACCTGGGTGCTGTCCACGGCGATCGTGGTGGTGATCCTGTTCACGCCGGCCTATCTGCAAAAGGTGTTCCACATCGAGCCTGCCATGGCCCTGAAGGCCAATGCCGTGGCGACCGTGACGCTGACCATCGGCTGCGTGTTCTGGGGCTGGCTGTCCGACAAGATCGGCACCAAGCTGACCATGCTCATCGGCTGGGGCGGCATGACGGCCACTGCCTATCTGTTCTATCTGAACCTGCCCGGCAACGAGGCATCGCTGATCTGCAACTATGCGACCGTGGGCTTCTTCGTGGGCTCCATCTCGCTGCTGCCTGTGGTGGGCGTGCGGGCCTTCCCGCCTGAAGTGCGCTTCACCGGTCTGTCCTTCTCCTACAACATGGCCTATGCCGTGTTTGGCGGCCTGACCCCGATGCTGGTGTCCGTGTGGCAGCAGGTGGATGTGATGGCTCCTGCCCACTATGTGGCGGCCATGGGCGTGCTGGGCATGGCCATGGGCTTCTGGCCGCTGGCCTGCAAGGGCTGGCAAGCTAAGAAGGCTTGAAGCCACTTGTTCTGATAAGAAGGGCAGCTCTGGGCTGCCCTTTTTTACGTCTGCCAAAGCCTTGCTTGCTGGGTCTGTGTGCGGGCTTGGGCACAATCGCAGCATGAGCATTGAGCGAAACACCCTGTTATCCGTTTTCAATGGGCTGCTGCAGCCCGAACGCTTCAAGGACTACGGACCCAACGGCCTGCAGGTCGAAGGCAAGAGCGAGATTCGTCGCATCGTCAGTGGTGTGACGGCCAGTCGCGCCCTGATCGAAGCTGCGATCGAGGCCGGGGCCGATGCCATCTTCGTGCATCACGGCCTGTTCTGGCGTGGCATGGATGGGCGCATCACGGGCTGGCTCAAGGAGCGCATCCGCCTGCTGCTGGCGCATGACATCAATCTGTTTGCCTATCATCTGCCGCTGGATGCCCATGCCGAACTGGGCAATAACGCGCAACTGGGTGCCAGGCTCGGCGTGCAGGGACAGGCCGCATTCGGCGATCAGAATCTGGGCTGGCTGGCCGATGTGGACTTTGCCGATGCCGCTGCTCTGGCCGAACATGTGCAAGGCGTGCTGGGGCGCAAGGTGACGCTGGCCGGTGCGCAAGAGCGCAGGCCGATTCGCAAGCTGGCCTGGTGTACCGGAGGTGCTCAAGGCTTTTTCGAGTCCGCGATTGCCGCCGGCGCCGATGCCTATATCACTGGCGAGATCTCCGAGCCCCAGATGCATCTGGCGCGAGAGATGGGCGTGAGCTTTATCGCTGCCGGCCATCACGCCACTGAGCGCTACGGCGCGCCTGCCGTGGCGGCCCATGTGGCCCGGGAGTGCGGGCTGGAGCACTGCTTCATCGATATCGACAACCCGGCCTGATCAGTTCCCGGACCTTCGTCTCTCACTTTTGATGGCTGCAAGCACTTGGGAACCGAGGAGCTTGCGGCGATTTGGATGCCTATGTCCGTCATTGCTTCAACCCAAACCATCGCCATCACCCAGGGCGACTGCGCAGGCATAGGGCCTGAAATCATCGCCAAGGCTTTTCGGGCTGCACCACAGGCCATGCGCGGCTGCTTTGTAGTGGGCGAGTTGCAGACTCTGCGCCGGGCGACAGCGCTGGCAGCCCGGGCCGCCGACGGCGATCAGGCCATCGCCCAGCCCGTGGTGGTGATCGATGAGCCGGGCGAAGCCTGGTCTGTTCCGGAAGGTGCTATCGCGCTGCTGAACCTGCCGGGGCTGGCGGGGCCTCAGCCCTATGGCCAGATTTGCGCAGCGGCCGGGCAGGCCGCTGCGCAATGCGTGGTCTGGGCCGCGCAAGCAGCTTTGCGTGGCGAGATTGCCGCCCTGGTCACGGCGCCCTTGCATAAGGAGGCGCTGCATCTGGCAGGCGTGACTTTCCCCGGGCACACGGAACTCCTGCAGGCCGAGGCGGCTGCCCATGCGGGCGTTTCGCTCGAGCAGATGCCGGTGCGCATGATGCTGGCGAACGACGAGCTGCGCACCGTGCTGGTCAGCATCCATGTCTCGCTGCGCGAGGCCATCGAGGCTGTGACCGGGCCGCAGATCCAGCAGACCTTGCGCATCACGCATCAGGCGCTGAGCAGGAGTCTGGGGCGCGTGCCACGCATTGCCGTGGCAGGGCTCAATCCGCATGCGGGCGAGGGCGGCATCTTCGGTCGTGAGGAAATCGAGATCATTGCCCCAGCGATCGCGGCAGCGCAGGCCGAAGGCATGGATGTGCAGGGGCCGTTTGCGCCGGACACGGTCTTCATGCGGGCGCGAAATACGCCAGATCACCCGGGTGAATTCGATGCGGTGTTGGCGATGTACCACGACCAAGGGTTGATCCCAGTCAAATATTTGGGTGTGGAAAAAGGCGTCAACGTGACCCTGGGTTTGCCGCTGGTGCGCACCAGTCCCGACCATGGCACGGCCTTTGACATTGCCGGCCTGGGCGTGGCCGACGAGGCCAGCCTGCTCGAAGCCGTGCACATGGCCCGCAGTCTGGCGAGCTGACGCTTGCTCAGTGGCGGCTCAGTGCGTTGGCCGTCCGGATGCATGCACGGCATGCGCTTCCATGAAAAAAGCCTGCCGGGCCGGCAGGCTTGCAGTCATTGGACCTGAAGGATCTCAGGCCTTGCGATTGAGGCTGTCACGGATCTCGCGCAGCAGCTGAATGTCTTCAGGGGTAGCGGGTGCTTGCTCCGGTGCCGCAGGTGCCTCGCGCTTGAGGCGGTTGATCTGCTTGACCATCATGAAAATGATGAAGGCCAGAATCACGAAATTCACTGCAACCGTGATGAAGTTGCCGTAGGCAAACACAGGAATGCCGGCTTTTTTCAGTGCATCAAGAGTACGAGGAACTCCCTCGGGCATGGTGCCCAGAACGACGAACAGGTTGGAGAAATCCAGCTTGCCAAAGAACAGGCCCACCAGAGGCATGATGAGGTCGTTGACCACGGAATCAACGATTTTCCCGAACGCGCCGCCGATGATCACGCCCACGGCCAGATCCATGACGTTTCCCTTGATTGCGAACTCACGGAATTCTTGCATCATGCCCATAAGCAGTTCCAGTCACTAAGAGTTTGAGATAGCGCAGTATTGCGTGACTTTGGCGGTTGTCAACGTCGGACTGGGGCTGGAATAACCATAACCCCACCGCTAGAATTTGCAGTTGACCCCAAATCAAGCGATGTACTTCGAGGAAATCCATGAGTGACTCTCCAGTCGACTCCAGCAAGCGCACGTGGATCATCACGTCAGCATGTGCTGGTGCCGTGGGCGGTATGGCAACGGCCGTCCCTTTTGTGAGCTCCTTCCAGCCTTCTGAAAAAGCCAAAGCAGCAGGTGCTGCGGTAGAGGTGGATATCTCCAATCTCAAGGATGGTGAGAAGCTCACCGTCGAGTGGCGTGGCAAGCCGGTGTGGATCATCAAGCGCACACCCGAGCAGCTCAAGGACTTGCCTGGCCTCGATGGCGAACTGGCGGACCCGAAATCGGTGCGTCATCCCGAAGAGTTCACGCCTCCCTATGCGCAAAATGAAGCGCGCTCCATCAAGCCTGAAATCCTGGTAGTCGTGGGCATCTGCACCCACCTTGGCTGCTCGCCCACCGACAAGTTCATTGCCGGGCCTCAGCCTTCGCTGCCCGCAGACTGGAAGGGCGGTTTCCTGTGCCCATGCCATGGCTCCACCTTTGACATGGCCGGCCGGGTGTTCAAGAACAAGCCAGCGCCGGACAACCTGCAGGTGCCGCCACATATGTATCTGTCCGACACCAAGCTGCTGATTGGTGAAGACACCAAGGCAGCCTGAGGGAGACAAGAACAATGGCCCACGAATTCAAGCAAATCGACCCGAACTCCACGACCGGAGCGAAGGCCATGAACTGGCTGGAGAACCGGTTTCCGACGGCATTCGATGCGTACCGCGTCCATATGTCGGAGTACTACGCTCCCAAGAACTTCAACTTCTGGTACATCTTCGGCTCGCTGGCGCTGCTGGTGCTGGTGATCCAGATCGTCACCGGCATCTTCCTGGTGATGCACTACAAGCCCGACGCCGAAAAGGCGTTTGCTTCCGTGGAATACATCATGCGTGATGTGCCCTGGGGCTGGCTGATCCGCTACATGCACTCCACGGGCGCCTCGGCGTTCTTTGTGGTGGTCTATCTGCATATGTTCCGCGGTCTTCTGTACGGCTCTTACCGCAAACCGCGTGAGTTGGTCTGGATCTTCGGCTGCGCCATCTTCCTGGTGCTGATGGCCGAAGCCTTCATGGGCTATCTGCTGCCCTGGGGCCAGATGTCGTACTGGGGCGCCCAGGTGATCGTGAACCTGTTCTCCGCCATTCCCTTTGTCGGTCCCGATCTGGCCTTGCTGATTCGCGGCGACTATGTGGTGGGCGATGCGACGCTGAACCGCTTCTTCAGCTTCCACGTGATCGCCGTGCCCCTGGTGCTGCTGGGTCTGGTCGTGGCGCATTTGCTGGCGCTGCACGATGTGGGCTCCAACAATCCCGATGGTATCGAGATCAAGGGTCCGAATGCGCCCAAGGATGAAAAGGGTCGCCCTCTGGATGGTGTTCCCTTCCACCCTTACTACACGGTGCATGACATCTTTGGCGTGACGGTGTTCCTGTTCCTGTTCTCGGCCGTGGTGTTCTTTGCGCCCGAGTTCGGCGGCTACTTCCTGGAGTACAACAACTTCATCCCTGCCGACCCGCTCAAGACGCCCAATCACATTGCCCCTGTCTGGTACTTCACGCCCTTCTATTCGATGCTGCGTGCCATCACCGGCGAGATGATGTATGTGCTGATCGCCTGCGTGGTGCTGGGTGCCGGCTACGGCATTCTGAAGTCGCGCCTGCCCGGTTTTGCCAAGGGGGCTGTGGCCATCGTGGCGCTGGGTGCCATCGCCATGATGCTGTCCATCGACGCCAAGTTCTGGGGCGTGGTCGTCATGGGTGGTGCGGTCATCATCCTGTTTGCCCTGCCCTGGCTCGATTGCAGCCCGGTCAAGTCGATCCGCTATCGTCCCAGCTGGCACAAATATGTGTATGCAGTGTTTGTGGTGAATTTCGTCGTCCTGGCCTATCTGGGTGTGCAGCCTCCATCGCCGATTGGCGAGAAGGTGTCTCAGGTCGGCACGCTGTTCTACTTCGGCTTCTTCCTGCTCATGCCCTGGTGGAGTCGCTTGGGCGAGACCAAGCCCGTGCCCGAGCGTGTGACCTTCAAGCCTCACTGAAGCAGGAGAGAACAAGAATGAAGAAACTGATTCTGACCCTGGTTGCGGCCCTGGGTATTGCCGGTGCCGCGCAAGCCTCCGAAGGCGGCATCCACTGGGATAAGGCGCCGGTCAACACCAGCGACACGGCATCCCTGCAAAACGGTGCCAAGATCTTTGTCAACTACTGCCTGAGCTGCCACTCCGCTGCCTTCATGCGTTTCAACCGCCTGAAGGACATCGGTCTGACCGATCAGGACATCAAGGACAACCTGTTGTTCTCCACCGACAAGGTGGGCGAGACCATGAAGGCAGCCATCAATCCCAAGGAAGCCAAGGAGTGGTTCGGTGCCAACCCTCCCGATTTGACCGTGATCGCGCGCTCGCGCGCCGGCTCGGGCGGCTCGGGAGCTGATTACCTGTATACCTTCTTGCGTACTTTCTACAGGGATGACACCAAGGCCACAGGCTGGAATAATCTCGCCTTTCCCAGCGTAGGCATGCCGCATGCGCTGTGGGAGCTGCAGGGCGAGCGTCGCGCCATCTTCGAAGAACATGACGACCATGGAACTAAGACCCAGGTCTTCAAGGGTTGGGAGCAGGTGTCTCCTGGCAAGATGAGCGCAGTGCAGTACGATCAGGCAGTTGGCGATCTGGTGAATTACCTGCAATGGATGGGGGAGCCGGCTCAGAACACCCGAACCCGTATCGGGGTGGGCGTGTTGATTTTCCTGGCCTTCTTCATCTTTATCGCTTGGCGCCTGAATGCCGCGTTCTGGAAAGACGTGAAATAAGCTTTGCCGCCGTGCAGAAGTTGTCTGCAGCCAAACCGTGTTAGTGCAGAGTGGGGTGCCGTGGGCAACCCACTCTTTTTGATTTTTAGGAGTCTCCACCATGATGGTGCTTTATTCGGGAACGACTTGCCCCTTCTCACACCGCTGCCGCTTTGTGCTGTTTGAAAAAGGCATGGATTTCGAGATCCGCGATGTGGACTTGTTCAGCAAGCCCGAAGAAATCGCCGTGATGAACCCCTATGGTCAAGTGCCAATCCTGGTCGAGCGCGACCTGATTCTGTACGAGTCCAACATCATCAACGAGTACATCGACGAGCGCTTTCCCCATCCTCAGCTGATGCCTGGCGACCCTGTGGACCGTGCCCGTGTGCGCCTGTTCCTGCTGAACTTCGAAAAGGAACTGTTCGTGCACGTGAGCGCTCTGGAAGAGCGCAACGTCAAGGGCAATGAAAAGGCTCTGGAAAAGGCTCGTGCCCATATCCGTGACCGCCTGACCCAGATGGCCCCCATCTTCCTGAAGAACAAGTACATCATGGGCGAGAACTTCTCCATGCTGGATGTGGCCATTGCTCCGCTGCTGTGGCGCCTGGACTACTACGGCATCGAGCTGTCCAAGAATGCCGCTCCTTTGCTCAAGTATGCCGAGCGCATCTTCTCGCGTCCCGCTTACATTGAAGCGCTGACGCCTTCGGAAAAGGTCATGCGCAAGTAATTGCACATGAGCGCAGAGCGGGCATGCTGAAGGGATTTCCTTCATCTGCCCGCTTTTTTGTCTTTGCAATCTTCTGGATTTGATTCGTCAGGAAACGAGATGACAGCCCCTGAAACGACTTCAACCCGTCCGTATCTGCTGCGGGCTCTGTTTGAATGGTGTACCGATAATGGTTTGACGCCGCATATCGCCGTGCGTGTGGATCGCAGCACCCAGGTGCCCATGGAGTTTGTGCGTGATGGTCAGATCGTGCTCAACATCAGCTATGACGCGACCAGCGGCCTGCTGATCGGCAATGAATATGTTGAATTCAAGGCGCGCTTTGGCGGCCAGCCCCGGGAAATCATGGTGCCTGTGGCGAACGTCATGGCCATCTATGCCCGCGAGACCGGCCAGGGCATGGCCTTCCCGCCCGAGGAGAACGAAGTCCCCGAGGATGGCGATGCGCCATCGATGGAGGATGTCGAGCCCGATATGGAGTCGGAAGAGGAGTCCTCGGCCGAGCGCGTGGTGCAACTGGTTCCTGTCAAGGCGGAAGCAGAAGCTTCCGACGAAGATGATGCGCCTCGTACGCCGCCACCCGCAGGCGGCCGTCCGGCGCTCAAGCGTGTGAAGTAGTCCGGCCAGTGTTTTTGCCGGTAGATCGGGAAATTTCAGGATTCTTCTTTTGGGGCTGAATTTCTACGTTAGAATTCAGTCTTCGCCGGTTTAGCTCAGTTGGTAGAGCACCCGCCTTGTAAGCGGTAGGTCGTCAGTTCGAATCCGACAACCGGCACCAAACAAATAGGTCTCTTCGGAGGCCTTTTTTGTTTTTTAGTGCCTAAAAAGCCTTATCGGGCCTGAACTTTGATGCGGATGCTGGTGACAGCCCATCCCTTGGTGCGCAGATGAGCCGCCATGGCTGGCAGCAGTTGGCGCACTTTGGCTGCCGCTGCGTTGTTTTTCACGATCAGGCACCAGCCGTCTTCATCGATGGGGCCAGCCTGCAAGCTGGCGCGCAGCATGGGCGGAACCAGGGGCAAAACGGCTTTGAGCCGGTTGCTGGAGTCCTGAGTCAGTGCTGCCAGGCGCGCCAATGTGGGAGAAGACTCCATGGCATTGATGGCAGTTACGGCGTGATGGCGGCGAACAATGGTCATGCGAGCGGCAAACAGTTGGGCAAGGGCAAGCCCGAGCTTAGCTCAGCCGGGAATGAACGCCGAAGTGCTGGCTATTTGCGCGTGCAGTGCAATCCCATACGTGCTCTGGAGTAGCGAAAAGCCAAGGCCGGCTTGCGCGGTTAGAATCATTTTTTGGTCCTGTCCCTGTTTGGGGTGCGTCAGGAGGTTTTTTCACCCATTTCGGGTGTGGCTCTTGACTGCCGCAGGGACGGCCCCATCTGAAGACCAACAATCAAGGGATTCTGGACACATTGCTTTGCGCAACATGCAAAAAAGCAATGTGCCTTCGCACGCATGGCCACCAATTTCCTCACCAAACTGTTCGGCAGCCGCAATGACCGGCTGCTCAAGCAATACCGTAAAACAGTCGCTCGCATCAATGCGATGGAGCCTGAGTACGAAAAGCTCAGCGATGAGGCATTGCGCGCCAAGACGCAGGAGTTCAAGGACCGCGTTGCCAAGGGCGAGGCGCTGGACGAGTTGTTGCCCGAAGCCTTTGCCGTAGTGCGTGAAGGCTCCAAGCGCGTCATGAAGATGCGTCACTTCGATGTACAGATGCTGGGCGCCATGGCGCTGCATGATGGCAAGATTGCCGAAATGCGCACCGGTGAAGGCAAGACGCTGACCGCGACGCTGCCCGTGTACCTCAATGCCCTGTCGGGCGAGGGCGTGCATGTCGTGACCGTCAACGATTACCTGGCCAATCGCGATGCCATGACCATGGCTCGCCTGTACAACTTCCTCGGTCTGTCGGTGGGCATCAATCTGCCCAATCTGTCGCGCGAGCAAAAGCAGCAGGCTTACAACTCCGACATCACCTACGGCACGAACAACGAATACGGCTTCGACTACCTGCGTGACAACATGGTGTACGAGCCCGGCGACCGCGTGCAGCGCGTGCTGAACTACGCCATCGTCGACGAGGTGGACTCCATCCTGATCGACGAGGCGCGTACTCCGCTGATCATCTCCGGCCCGGCCGAGGATCACACGGCCATGTACGTGGCCATGAACCAGATCGTGCCGAATCTGGTGCGCCAGGAGGGCGAAGCCGATCCCCGCACGGGTGAAGGCGTGACCAAGCCCGGCGACTTCACGGTCGATGAGAAATCCCATCAGGTTTACCTGACCGATCAAGGCTATGAAGCGGCCGAGCGCCTGCTGGCCCATGCCGGCCTGATCGCCGAAGGCTCGTCCCTGTACGACCCCTCCAATATCTCTCTGGTGCACCATCTGTACGCCGCGCTGCGTGCCAACCAGCTGTATTTCCGCGATCAGCACTATGTGGTGCAGAACGACGAAATCGTGATCGTGGACGAGTTCACCGGCCGTCTGATGGCAGGCCGCCGCTGGAGCGATGGCCTGCACCAGGCCGTGGAAGCCAAGGAAGGTGTGGCCATTCAGGCCGAGAACCAGACCATGGCCTCGATCACCTTCCAGAACTACTTCCGTCTGTACAAGAAGCTGTCGGGCATGACCGGTACGGCCGACACAGAAGCCTACGAATTCCAGGAAATCTATGGCCTGGAAACCGTGGTGGTGCCGCCCAACAAGCCCAGCAAGCGCCAGGACCAGCTCGATCGCGTCTACAAGACCACCAAGGAAAAGTACGACGCGGCAATCAAGGACATCCGCGAGTGCTACGAGCGCGGCCAGCCCGTGCTGGTCGGCACGACCTCGATCGAGAACTCTGAAATCATCGACCAGTTGCTGACCCGCGAAAAGCTGCCTCATCAGGTGCTCAACGCCAAGCAGCATGAGCGCGAGGCCGACATCATTGCCCAGGCGGGCAGCGAAGGCATGATCACCATCGCCACCAATATGGCCGGTCGTGGTACCGACATCGTGCTGGGCGGCAATATCGACAAGCAGCTCAAGGCCATCGAGAGCAACGAGGCACTCAGCGAGACCGAGCGCCAGCAGCAGATCGAGCAGCTGCGTGCCGACTGGCAAGTGGCCCACGACAAGATCGTGGCGCTGGGCGGTCTGCGCATCATCGCTACCGAGCGTCATGAGTCGCGCCGTATCGACAACCAGCTGCGTGGCCGCTCGGGCCGCCAGGGCGATCCCGGTTCCTCGCGCTTCTATCTGAGCCTGGACGACCAGCTGATGCGCATCTTCGCGGGCGACCGAGTCAAGGCCATCATGGACCGCCTGAAGATGCCCGAAGGCGAAGCCATCGAGGCAGGCATCGTGACCCGCTCCATCGAGTCGGCGCAGCGCAAGGTCGAAGCACGCAACTTCGACATGCGCAAGCAGTTGCTCGAATACGACGACGTGGCCAACGACCAGCGCAAGGTGATCTACCAGCAGCGCAACGACATTCTGGATTCGACCGATCTGGGCGGCATGCTGGCCGCCATGCGTGAGGACGTGATCACCGACCTGGTGCGCCAGTACGTGCCGGCCGATTCCATGGAAGAGCAGTGGGATGTGCCCGGCCTGGAGAAGGCTCTGGCCAGCGAGTGGCAGATCGATCTTTCCTTGCAGCAGGACGTGGCGGGTTCGGAATCCATCACCGACGAAGACATTCTGGAAAAGGTCGTCAAGGCAGCCCACGATCTGTTCGACGCCAAGGTGGCCTTGATCGGTCAGGAGAACTTCACGCAATTCCAGCGTGCCGTGCTGCTGCAGAGCTTTGACACGAACTGGCGCGACCACCTGGCTGCGCTGGACTATCTGCGCCAGGGCATTCACCTGCGCGGCTATGCCCAGAAGCAGCCCAAGCAGGAATACAAGCGCGAGGCTTTCGAGCTGTTCCGCCAGCTGATCGATCAGGTCAAGACCGAAGTCACCCGCGTGCTGATGACGGTGCAGGTCCGCTCTCGCGAAGAGATGGACGAAGCCGCCGTTGCCATGAACGAGCGCGGCGCGCAGAGCCTGGAGCACATGAGCTATGCCTCGCCCTCGGAAACCGAAGGCATGAGCATCGAAGACGACGTGATGCTGGCCGAGCCTCTGGCCATGCCCGAAGGCGTGCATGTGGGCCGCAACGACCCTTGCCCCTGCGGCAGCGGCAAGAAGTTCAAGCTTTGCCACGGCAAGCTGTCCTGACTCCCTGAGGCGCTGGGCGCCTTCCCCTTGAAGGGGGCTCATTGCTGTGGGGCGTCTCTTGCTGGCCGTCTCTGGCTTGGAGCATGCGTTATCGAACAACACGGGCTGCGGCCCGTGTTTGCATTGGGGTGCAGCTTTTTGCGCAACAAAATCCGGCAAGCCCGATCAGGCCTCTGTTTGTTCCGATAATGGGCAACGTTTTGCTTGCAGTCCGAACTTGCCCCGCGGACTGTGAATCAGTGGCGTGCTCCAGGCGAGAGACATCGAGCAAGGGCCGCCCCGCAGCGAGGATGTCGTCCCCCTCCCGCCAGGCGAGAGAGGGGGAAGCCGCGCAGCGGCTCAGGGGGTGTCTTCTACTTTTCTAGGAACATACAGAAATGTCCGTGAATCTTTCCGCTCCCGTCGCCGCTGATCTGCTGGCGATCAATGGCGTTCGCATTGGTGTTACCGAAGCCGGCGTGCGCAAGGCCAATCGCAAGGACCTGACGGTGTTCCTGCTCGACGAAGGCGCCTCGGTGGCCGGCGTGTTCACCCAGAACCGTTTCTGCGCTGCTCCCGTGCAGATCTGCCGCGAGCATCTGGCGGCCGGCACCGGCATCCGCGCCATGGTCATCAACACCGGCAATGCCAATGCCGGCACCGGCGCAGCCGGTCTGGCCAATGCCCGTGCCACCTGCGCGGCTCTGGCCAAGGAGCTGGACCTGAGCGCGGGCCAGATCCTGCCTTTTTCCACCGGCGTGATCATGGAAGAGCTGCCCGTGGACCGCATCGTGGCGGGCATGCCCAAGGCCATTGCTGCCGCCAAGGCTGATAACTGGGCCACGGCTGCCGAGGGCATCATGACCACCGACACCTTGCCCAAGGCTTTCAGCCGCAGCGTCAGCATTGGCGGCAAGACGGTCTCCATCACCGGCATCAGCAAGGGGGCGGGCATGATCCGTCCCAATATGGCGACCATGCTGGGCTTTCTGGCTACCGATGCGGCGATCGCACCCGAGCTGCTGCAGCCCCTGGTCAAGGAGCTGGCAGACGGCTCCTTCAACCGCGTGACCATTGATGGCGACACCTCCACCAATGACTCGTTCGTGCTGATCGCCACCCACAAGGCAGGCAACGCCCAGATCACGGCGCTCTCCAGCGCCGAGGGCGAGCAGCTCAAGGCAGCATTGCTGGAAGTGGCGCAAAAGCTCGCGCAGGCCATTGTTCGCGATGGCGAGGGCGCCACCAAGTTCATTAGCGTCAAGGTCGAGGGTGGCAAGAATGAGGATGAGTGTCGCCTGGTCGCTTACTCCATTGCCCACTCACCCTTGGTCAAGACGGCCTTTTTTGCTTCCGACCCCAACCTGGGTCGTATCCTGGCCGCTGTGGGCTATGCCGGCATTGCCGATCTGGATCAGACCAAGATCGATCTGTATCTGGACGATGTGCATGTGGTGGTCGACGGCGGCCGCAATCCTTCCTACAAGGAAGAAGACGGTCAGCGCGTGATGAAGCAGCAGGAGATCGTGGTGCGCGTGCTGCTGGGCCGTGGCGATGCCGCGCAGACGGTGTGGACCTGCGATCTGAGTCACGAATATGTGACCATCAATGCGGATTACCGGTCGTAATTGAGCACCCCCTGAGCGGCGGCGCCTGGGTGGCCCCGCCGCTTCCCCCTCTCTCTACGCGCTGCGCGCTATGGGAGGGGGACGACAGCCTCGCTGCGCGGCGGCTCTTGCTCGCTGTCCCTTGCTGGTGAGCGCCCCTATTTGGGTGCTTCAATTTCAGGAGCTGTTTTCGCTTGTCTATATTGAGTTTTGATTGCTTTTAATCTGAAATCAATATCCATCAAGCGCTAGCAGCTATAAAAACAGATGGAGATTTGGTCGTGCAAGATGTGATGAACCCTTTGGAGCGCCTGGTCGAGCGGGCCGAGCAATTGATGCAGCGCATCGAGTCCGTGCTGCCCCAGCCCCTGCAGGCACCTGCCGACTGGGATGCGGCGATTGCCTGGCGCTACCGCAAGCGCGCGAACGGCTGCGGCGTGCTGGAGCCGGTGCGCCATGTGGGCGCCATGCAGCTGTCCGATCTGCAGAACATTGACGTGCAAAAGGAAAAGATTGCGCGCAATACCGAGCAGTTCGTCAGCGGTCGCACGGCCAACAACGTGCTGCTGACGGGCGCGCGCGGCACGGGCAAGTCCTCGCTGATCCGTGCCTGCCTGCACAGCTATGCGCCCCAGGGTCTGCGTCTGATCGAGGTGGACAAGGCCGATCTGACCGATCTGCCCGACATCGTCGACGTGGTCGCCGGCCGGAGCGAGAAATTCATCATCTATTGCGACGATCTGAGCTTTGAAGAGGGCGAGCCCGGCTACAAGGCCATGAAATCCATGCTGGACGGCTCGGTTTCCGCGGCCACGCCCAATGTGCTGGTCTATGCCACCAGCAACCGCCGCCATCTGCTGCCCGAGTACATGACGGACAACCTTGCGCAGCAAAAAAGCGAGAACGGCGAGATCCACCCCGGCGAGGTGGTGGAGGAGAAAATCTCCCTGTCCGAGCGCTTCGGTCTCTGGGTGAGCTTCTACCCCTTCAGCCAGGACGAATACCTGCGCGTGGTGGCGCAGTGGCTGTCCGCGCTGGGCATGGACCAGGCCACCATCGAGGCGGCCAGGCCCGAAGCCCTGGTCTGGGCGCTGGAACGCGGCTCGCGCAGCGGCCGTGTGGCCCACCAGTTCGCGCGCGACTATGCGGGCCGCAACGAGCGTCCCGTGACGGTCAAGAAGCGCATTGAAGATGTGGACGGTCTGGCTGAAGAAGCAGATCTGGAATGAAGAAAGAGCCTTGTGGAAGTGACTGCTGAAACACAGGCGCAGCGCAAGCACACGGAAGTGGCCGTGGGCGTGCTGTTGCGCGAATCCGATGGGGCGCTGCTGATTTCAAGCCGCCCTGCAGGCAAGCCTTATGCGGGCTACTGGGAGTTTCCTGGTGGCAAGCTGGAGGCCGGCGAGAGCGTGGAGCAGGCTTTGCGCCGCGAGCTGATCGAAGAGCTGGGCGTGACCATTGGCCAGGCCCATGCCTGGAAGGTGACGGAGCATGACTACCCGCATGCGCTGGTGCGTCTGCACTGGTGCAAGGTGACGCAGTGGACGGGCGAGTTCGAGATGCGCGAGGGCCAGCAGATGGCCTGGCAGCAGTTGCCGCTTGATGTGTACCCCGTCCTGCCGGGCGCCTATCCCGTGCTGCAATGGCTGAGCGAGGAGCGCGGCCTGGTCTTTGATCAAAGCCATTACGAGGCGCAGCAGCCTGAGAATTGAAGCGTTACGCTCCTGAATGGAGAGCGCCTTGCGCCTGTTGAGTCTCGATTTGCTTGGATAAACAAGCTGAAATCAAGAAGTGACGGGTGGAAGGCGCTCTTGTTTTTCTGTTAGAGACTATTGGTTTTCGGTGCGTGGATCACCAAACGGCGCATCTTCGGGAGGCGTCTGAGCCGGAACGCGGAACTCTTCATTGCCCCAGGCGCCCAGATCGATATTGCGGCAGCGCTCGCTGCAGAAGGGGCGGAATTTGTTGCTGGGCAAAAAAACGCTGGGGCCGCCGCAGGTCGGGCATTTCACCATGGTGGGGGATTGCTTGTCAGTGCTCATGGCGTAGATGTATCACAGCTGGAAAACACGGGTGGCCGACCCTGAAAGCCATTGAGCCGCAATGTGCGGCTCAATCGGGGGCGAGAAGACTGTCGGGGACTTGCTTATGCGCAGAGCGTAAGCTCAAAAGTGGCGGCGTCATTGCTGGGCTGGGGCTTGCTGCCATGGGCCAGCTTGAGCAGGCGCACCGATACCAGCAGGCGGTTGCCGCTGATCTCCGGCACCAGATTCAGATGCGGGTCTATGCGCAGGCGCAGCAGCTGGAAGCTGCGGCCGGCCGGCATGGCTTGCTGGAACACGCCTTGTTCGGCCACCACGCGCTGGGGATTGCCGGTTTCGCGCAGCAACTGAAGGATCAGCTCAAGCGCCTGACCCAGCGGGGTCAGTTCGCCGGCCCAGTCTTCGAGGTCGCGCTGGCGATAGCGCGGATCGAGGTTCTGCCAGGCGTGATAGGCCGGCAGGTCAAAGCTGCAGGTGCCGCCGGGTATGCCCACACGGCTGCGTATGGACATCAGCCATTCGTTCTCGGTCAGCGCCTGGCCGGTCTTGCCGGTCTGTGCATTGATGGTGGCAAAGCAGCCTTCCACCTGGCGCGCCACCTGATGCAGCATGTGCTGGGAAATATCGGGGTTGTCGCGCAACACGTCCAGCAGGTGCTTCTGGCGCTCCAGATCCTTGATGATGTCGGCTCGCAGATCGCTGCGCGAGGCCACGTCCATGATCTCGAAGATGGTGATCAGGGCGAAATGATGATCGACCGAATGCGCGCGGGTCAGCAGCTCGCGCAGACGGCGATACAGCTGCTCAAGGCGCAGATAAGTTCTCAGACGCTCGTTAAAAGGATATTCGTACAGGATCACGTTTGCTGGGCTCCTCGGGGTGCACAGGAATCAGCGGTCAACGTGCACATGCGGCGATCACACGCACAGGCCAAGCCATGGCCTGCATCATAGCCCGAACCATGCAGCGATTTGATCGGTATATGCGTGGAGAGTTTCGATTGTGACCCCGTCATCGTTATAGATGACCCAGTCGGCCGCTGCCAGACGCTGCGCGCGCGTGGCCTGGGCGTCGATGATGGCCTGCACGGACTCGTGTGTGAGAGCGCTGCGCGCCATGACGCGCTCTGTCTGCGTGCTCTCGCGGCAGTCCACGACCAGCACGCCATCCAGGCGTGTTCGCCAGTGGCCGGACTCGACCAGCAGCGGAATGTCGTGCACGACGAGCTTGCCGCCGGCCGCAACGGCCGCTTCATGCTGCTGCCGGGTCTGATCGGCGATCAGGGGGTGGAGTATGGCTTCCAGACGTTGCCGCGCGGACGGATCGGCGAAGACCAGCTCGCGCATGCGGGCGCGGTTGAGGGCGCCCTGCGCGCCGATCAGATCGGCACCAAAAGCCTGGGCGATAAGGGGCAGGGCGATGCCGCCGCTTGCCGTCAGGCTGCGCGAGATATGGTCGGCATCAATCAGCGTTGCGCCGCATGCCTGCAGCCTGGCTGCTACCGTGCTTTTGCCGCTGCCGATGCCGCCCGTCAGCCCCAGTCTGAATGGTGAGCGCTCAGGTGCGGCTTTCATGGCTTACAGGCCTGCAAAGCTGAGCACCGCTTGCGGGCCCCAAATCAGGCTGACGAAACCGCCGCCGGCGAGGAAGGGGCCGAAGGGCACATAGCCACCTTCGCGCAGCTTGCTGTTGATCTTGAGCGCAATGCCGATGACGGCGCCCACGACCGATGCCATGAGAATGATGGGTACCAGTGCCTGCCAACCAAACCAGGCACCGAGTGCGGCAAACAGCTTGAAGTCGCCGTAGCCCATGCCTTCCTTGCCCGTTGCCAGCTTGAAGGCCCAGAAGATAAGCCATAGCGACATATAACCTGCGACGGCGCCCCACAGCGATTGCTGCAGAGGCACGCTGGTCCATTGCAGTGCGGAGGCGATCAGGCCGGCCCAGAGCAGGGGCAGAGTGATGGAGTCCGGCAAGAACGTGGTGTCCCAGTCAATCAGTGCAAGTGCCAGCAGCGCCGCGCTGAAGCCGCACCAGGCAAAGCCGGTGGGGCTCAGGCCGTCGCGGCCCAGACAGAAGGCAAACAGCGCGGCGCAGACCAGTTCAACCGCAGGGTAGCGCAGGCTGATGGGCTTTTTGCACTCGGCACAGCGCCCGCGCAGGAACAGATAGCTCAGCACGGGAATGTTCTCGTACCAGGCAATCTGATGGCCGCAATGCGGGCAGCGCGAACGAGGCTGGCTCAGCGTGACAGCAGGCTTGGCCGGCGGCAGCTCGATCCTGGCGCCCTTGTCCTTTTGTTCCTCGGCCCATTGCGCGCCTTCGGCATGCCATTCCTGCTCCATCATCAGCGGCAGGCGGTGGATCACCACATTCAGAAAGCTGCCGATCAGCAAGCCCAGGACGCCGCCGGCAGCGGCATTCAACACCAGTTCGGAAATCATCAGACCACTTGACCCAACTTGAAGATAGGCAGATACATGGACACCACGATGCCGCCGATCAAGGTGCCAAGGAAGACGATGATGATGGGCTCCATCAGGCTGGACAGACCCGCCACCATTTCGTCGACTTCGCTCTCATAGAAATCGGCGGCCTTGCCCAGCATGTGGTCGATGGCACCCGACTCCTCGCCGATGGCACACATCTGCAGCACCATGGAAGGGAAGATATTGGCATTGGCCATGGCAACCGTGAGGCTGGTGCCCGTGGAGACTTCCGACTGAATCCTGTCGGTGGCGTTTTTGTAGAGGTAGTTGCCCGAGGCGCCTCCCACGGAGTCCAGCGCCTCGACCAGCGGCACGCCGGCGGCAAACATGGTGGACAGCGTACGTGTCCAGCGGGCCACGCAGGACTTTTCAATCAGCACGCCGAATACGGGCAGCTTGAGTATGGTGCGGTCCATGAACTGCTGCACGCGCTCGTTGCGCTTCCAGGCCTGCATGAAGAAATAGATGCCGCCACCCAGCACGCCGAAGATCAGCCACCAGTACTGGACAAAGTAATCGCTGATGCCCATCACCAGCAGCGTGGGCGCGGGCAGGTCGGCGCCAAAGGAGGTGAAGACCTCCTTGAAGGCCGGGATCACGAAGATCATGATCACGGTCACCACGATAAAGGCCACGATCATGACCGACGTGGGGTACATCAGCGCCGACTTGATCTTGGACTTGATGGCCTCCGTCTTTTCCATATAGGTGGCAAGACGGTCCAGCAGCGATTCCAGAATACCTGCGGCCTCGCCGGCCTCCACCAGGTTGCAGTAGAGGCTGTTGAAATAGAGCGGAAACTTGCGAAAGGCCGCGCTCAGCGAGGTGCCGGTTTCCACGTCTGAGCGGATGTCGTTGAGCAGCTTGGTGACATTGGGGTTGGTGTTGCCCCGGCCCACGATGTCGAAAGACTGCAGCAGCGGCACGCCGGCCTTCATCATGGTGGCCAGCTGGCGCGTGAACAGCGCAATGTCCTTGGGCTTGATCTTCTTGCCGCCGCGGGTCCTGCGCTTCTTGATCTTGGACGGAGTCACGCCCTGGCGGCGCAGCATGGCCTGGATCTGGTTTTCTCCACCGGCACGAGTCTCGCCGCGAACGATCTTGCCGTTGCGGTCCTTGCCTTCCCACTCGAAGAGAAATTCCTTGATTCCCTTGGACGCTGCGCTTGCCATGGCGTTCCCTCACTGATACTGGTTTTATTCGTTGGTGACCGCCAGCACTTCTTCGAGTGAGGTCAGACCCAGCTTGACTTTATGCAGGCCCGAGCCGCGCAAAGAGCGTACTCCTTCGGCCTTGGCCTGTTCGGCAATCTCCAGGGCGCTGCCGTCACGCAAGATGATGCGTTGAATTTCTTCGCTGATGGGCATCACCTGATAGATACCGACACGTCCCTTGTAACCGTTGTTGCAGGCCGGGCAGCCGACAGGCTTGTAGCTGACCCAGCTGCCGTCGAGTTCGGCTTCATCGTAGCCCGCCTCGATCAGGGCGTCATGCGGTATGTCGGCAGGCTCCTTGCACTGCGCGCACAGGCGTCGCGCCAGGCGCTGGGCGGTGATCAAAATCACGCTGGAGGCAATATTGAAAGGGGCGATGCCCATGTTGCGCATGCGCGTCAGCGTGGTCGGAGCGTCATTGGTGTGCAGCGTGGACAGCACCAGGTGCCCGGTCTGGGCAGCCTTGATCGAGATGTCGGCGGTTTCCAGGTCGCGGATTTCGCCGACCATGATGATGTCCGGGTCCTGGCGCAGAAAGGATTTGAGCGCAGCGGCAAAGGTCAGGCCTGCCTTCTCGTTCACATTGACCTGGTTGACGCCAGGCATGTTGATTTCGGAGGGGTCTTCGGCGGTGGCAATGTTCACGCCCGGCTGGTTGAGCAGGTTCAGGCAGGTGTAGAGCGACACGGTCTTGCCCGAGCCCGTGGGGCCGGTGACCAGAATCATGCCGTAGGGGCGGTTGATGGCCTTGAGCAGGCGCTCTTTTTCCTCGGGCTCGTATCCCAGGGCGTCGATGCCCATCTTGGCCGAGCTCGGATCCAGGATACGGATCACGATCTTCTCGCCAAAAAGCGTAGGCAAGGTGCTGACACGAAAGTCGATGACGCGGTCGGGGCCGACCTTGAGCTTCATGCGGCCGTCCTGCGGAACGCGTTTCTCCGAGATGTCCAGGCGCGAGATCACCTTGATGCGCGAAGCCAGCTTGTCCTTGATCGCAATTGGGGGAGAGGCAATCTCGCGCAGCTCGCCGTCGATGCGAAAGCGCACGCGGTAATTGTGTTCGTAGGGCTCGAAGTGCAAGTCGGACGCGCGCATATTGAAGGCGTCCAGCAGCATCTTGTGCAGAAACTTGACGACCGGCGCATCCTCGACCTCGGCGCCGACGGCATTGTCTTTTTCCTCGGGGGCATCCTCGATCTTGACGTCGTCAAAGTCAAAGTCCCCGGAGCTGGAATAGGAGTCCAGGGATTCGCTGACGCCCTTGCTGGTCTGCTCGACGAGCTTTTGCAGCTTGTCGGCCTCGACAACCACCCAGTCCACCAGCAACTGGGTCGTGAATTTGATCTGTTCGGCAGCTTCCTGCTGAGTGGGGTCTGCCGTGGCGATGGTGAGCCGATTGCCGCGCTTGCTGAGTGCCAGCACGCGATAGGCGTTGCTGATCTTCGGGTCCAGCAGTTCGCGCGGAAGTTGCTGGACGTCGATGGCGTTGAGGTCCAGCAGCGGAGTGCTGAACATCATGGAAATGGTTTCGGCAATTTCCAGTGCGCTGATTTCGCCAGACTGGCTGAGCTCGGTAATGAACGGGGTCTTGCCTGTGGCGGCTTTCTTGGCGGCGTTCTCGGCGGCTTGCTGCGAAACCTTTCCTGCAGAAATCAGGGCTCTGCCTAAACCTGGGATGGCGATGGGCGCAGGGGCGTTCTTTTGCAGATTGTCGGCAGCGGCCATGTATCCAAGTCTGGGAGAGGTGGGAGAGGACCTATCCTACCATTCTTGTTGTGACAAACGGCAGCTCGCCAGAGGCGCAGGCATGCGCCAATGCCGCGTCATTGAACATGGCGCAAGAAACTGTGAAAAAAATGAAATTGGTCGGGGTGAGAGGATTCGAACCTCCGGCCTCTACGTCCCGAACGTAGCGCTCTACCAGGCTAAGCTACACCCCGCAGGCTTTATTTGCCGAGCACCGTGGTGCACCTGGCGATTCAGGTGCGGCGCTCCAAAAGCTGAGAAGCCAATTGTAGCAAACTTGCGGTGTATGCATTGCTTGGTAGCGCGGCCAAGGCATCAATGGCGCGCTGGGCTTCCGCGTGCGCGGCGGCTCGGGCAACGTCCAGGGCGCCGGTGCTGCGCACGATTTCCACCACGGCATCCAGCTGATCCGTAGAGCCTTGTTCGATGGCGTTGCGCACGATAGCGGCCTGCTCGGCGTTGCCGCGTTGCATGGCAGCGATCAGGGGCAGGGTGCATTTGCCTTCGCGCAGGTCATCGCCCAGGTTCTTGCCCATTTCCTGAGCGTTGCCGGTGTAGTCGAGCACATCGTCAATGATCTGGAATGCCGTTCCAAGTGCCTGGCCATAGGCTGCACAGGCTTGCTCCACTTCAGGCGTGGCATCGGCCAGCACGGCTGCCAGTTGTGCGCTGGCCTCGAATAGCTGGGCGGTCTTGGAGCGGATGACGTGCAGATAGCCGGCTTCATTCAGCGAAGCATCATGAGTGTTGATGAGCTGCTGGACTTCGCCTTCTGCGATCACGTTGGTGGCGTCGGACAGAATCTGCAGCACACGCATGCTGCCCACTTCCACCATCATCTGGAAGGAGCGGGTGTGCAGAAAGTCTCCGACCAGAACGCTGGCAGGGTTGCCGAAGGTCTCGTTGGCCGTGGCCCTGCCACGACGCAGCGTGGATTCGTCCACCACATCGTCGTGCAGCAAGGTCGCGGTGTGAATCAGCTCCACCACGGCGGCCAGGATGTATTTGCTCTTGGCCTGGTGGCCCAGGGCACCGGCGATCAGCAGCAGCAGCGCCGGACGCAGGCGCTTGCCGCCGGCGGCAATGATGTATTGGGAGATCTGTGCGATCAGGGGGACGCTGGTTGTCAGTCGCTGAGCAATGACGATATCCACTTCGCGCATGTCATCTGTGATCAAGGCAAGCGGATTGGATGTGGAAATTTCTGTAGTCAAGGTGATGAACCGCCAAGTGGACTCACGATTATAGGAAGATGCAACAGGGTTTTGCGTGGTGTCCTCAGAGCCCGTTCAAGTGAACAGAGGCTTTGCGGGCGGTCTGTGGCATTGCAGTCGCTGGCAAGGAGCAGGCCTTGCCGCGTGCTTGCGCCTGGCATCCCGTTGTGCGCTGCCACGGTCGCGCTTGCGGAGATCCTGAAGCGCTTCCTGGGGGTATGGCAGCAGAGAAAATGCATGCGTGCTAGAATTGCCGGCTCCGTGGAAATCATTTCATGGAACTCTCAGACTTTAGAGGTTTTCAATGTACGCAGTCATAAAAACCGGCGGCAAGCAGTATCGCGTTGCAGCTGGCGAAAAGATCAAGGTAGAACAGATTGCTGCGGACGTAGGCCAGGAAATCGTGATCGACCAAGTTTTGGCCGTCGGCAACGGCGCTGAAATCAAGGTTGGTGCCCCCCTGGTGTCCGGTGCATCTGTAAAGGCAACTGTGGTTGCTCACGGCAAGCACGACAAGGTGCACATCTTCAAGATGCGCCGTCGTAAGCACTATCAAAAGCGCCAAGGCCATCGTCAGCAGTTCACCGAACTGCAAATCGTGGCAATCGCTGCTTAATTTTAGGAGCTAAGTCATGGCACAGAAAAAAGGCGGCGGCTCTACGCGTAACGGACGTGATTCCAAGCCAAAAATGCTGGGCGTGAAGGCCTTTGGTGGCGAGCTGGTGACAGCTGGTTCCATCATCGTGCGTCAGCGCGGCACCAAGTTCCACCCCGGTGAGAACGTTGGCGTGGGCAAGGATCACACCCTGTTTGCACTGGTTGACGGCCACGTGTCGTTCGGTGTGAAGGGCGCTCTGTCCAAGCAAACAGTCAACATCACGGCTGCATAAGTCGTCTGTGACTCCAACAAAGCCCCGACTTGTCGGGGCTTTGTTGTTTGAAAAGGCTCCAGGCAGCAGATTTCTGGCAGATGGGGCATGGTAATAGAGCACTCAAGTGTGGCCCGGGGCTTCTGGGGCGCACCGATTTTGTAGACTGGATGCCTCATGAAGTTCGTTGACGAAGCTTTTATCGACATTGCGGCCGGTGATGGCGGTAATGGTTGCGTGTCTTTCCGGCACGAGAAATACAAGGAATTTGGCGGCCCCGACGGTGGTGACGGCGGCCGTGGCGGCCATGTGTACGCTGTGGCCGATGTGAACCTGAACACGCTGGTGGATTACCGCTATTCGCGTCGCCACGAGGCCAAGCGCGGCCAGCACGGCATGGGCTCCGACATGTTCGGCGCAGCCGGCGACGACATCACACTGAACATGCCTGTGGGCACCATCATCAGCGATGCGGATACCGGTGAGGTGCTGTTCGAGCTGCTCGAGCCCGGCCAGGTCATCACCATTGCCAAAGGCGGTGACGGCGGTTTCGGCAATCTGCGTTTCAAGAGCGCCATCAACCGTGCGCCGCGCCAGAAGACTCCCGGCTATCCCGGCGAGCGCCGCAACCTGAAGCTGGAGCTCAAGGTGCTGGCCGATGTGGGCCTGCTGGGCATGCCGAATGCGGGCAAGTCCACCTTCATCACGGCTGTCTCCAACGCCCGTCCCAAGATTGCCGACTATCCCTTCACCACCTTGCATCCCAATCTGGGCGTGGTGCGCGTGGCTGCCGAGCAGAGCTTTGTGGTGGCCGACATCCCGGGTCTGATCGAGGGCGCCTCCGAAGGTGCGGGCCTGGGTCACCAGTTCCTGCGCCATCTGCAGCGCACCCGACTGTTGCTGCATATCGTGGACATTGCACCGTTCGACGAGGGCGTGGACCCGGTCGAGCAGGCCAGGGCCATCGTGGCCGAGCTCAAGAAGTACGACGCCGAGCTCTACGACAAGCCGCGCTGGCTGGTGCTCAACAAGCTGGACATGGTTCCCGTGGAAGAGCGTGCCGCCAAGGTCAAGGACTTCGTCAAGCGCTTCAAGTGGAAGGGCCCGGTCTACGAGATCTCGGCGCTGACCCGCGAAGGCTGCGAACCGCTGATCCGCAAGATCTACGAGCATGTGCACAACCAGCAGCTGGCCGAGCAGGCTCCCAAGGAGATCGATCCTCGTTTTGCGGGAGGTGAGGATTCTGGTCTGGATATGACCGATCCGCGTTTCGCCTCTTACGATCCGGAATAAGCTAGAGGGTATAACCCAGCAGCGCACTTGGTGCGCTGTTTTGCTTTGAATTTAATAGCTTCTTGCGCTTTGCCCATAAGCATTAGAGGCTTAAAACACTGTAAATTCTCATGTCTTCCAATGTGCTGCGTGATGCCCGTCGCATCGTCGTCAAAGTCGGCTCCAGCCTGGTTACGAATGAAGGTCGTGGTCTGGATGAGGCCGCCATTGAAGAGTGGAGTCGCCAGCTGGCGGCCTTGGTGAATGGTGAAGACGGCGTCAAGCGCGAAGTCATTATGGTCTCCAGCGGCGCCATTGCCGAAGGCATGAAGCGACTGGGCTGGGCCACGCGTCCGACCGAGGTGCATGAGTTGCAGGCCGCTGCTGCCGTCGGTCAGATGGGGCTGGCCCAGATGTACGAGACCAAGCTGCGCGGCGAAGGCGTGCCCAGTGCCCAGGTGCTGCTGACCCATGCGGATCTGGCCGATCGCGAGCGCTATCTGAACGCCCGCACCACGCTGCTGACGCTGCTGCAGCTGGGCGTGGTGCCCGTCATCAACGAAAACGACACGGTGGTGATCGACGAGATCCGCTTTGGCGACAACGACACCCTGGGCGCGCTGGTGGCCAATCTGGTCGAGGCCGATGCACTGGTCATCCTGACCGATCAGCGAGGCCTGTACAGCGCCGATCCGCGCAAGAACCCCGATGCCAGGTTCATCGACGTGGCCGAAGCCGGCAACCCCGAGCTGGAAGCCATGGCCGGCGGAGCGGGTCTGTCCATCGGCACCGGCGGCATGATCACCAAGATCCTGGCGGCCAAGCGTGCGGCGGGCTCCGGTGCTTCCACCGTGATTGCCTGGGGGCGTGAGAAAGACGTGCTGCTGCGCTTGATGCGTGGCGAGTCCATTGGCACGCTGCTGGTTGCCAACACGCACAAGATGCAGGCGCGCAAGCAGTGGATTGCCGACCATCTGCAACTGCGTGGTTCGGTGACCGTGGATGCAGGTGCCGTCTCCAAGCTGCGTGATGAAGGCAAGAGCCTGCTGCCCATAGGCATGATCACCGTGGAAGGCGATTTCTCGCGTGGTGAAGTGATTGCAGTGCGTGATGAGAACGGCGCCGAGATCGCCCGTGGTCTGGCCAGCTATGCCAGCGCCGAGGCGCGGCTGCTGTGCCGCAAGAGCTCCTCGGAGATCGAAGCGCTGCTGGGCTACTCGGCCGGTCCCGAAATGATGCACCGCGACAATATGGTGGTGGCCGGACACTGAGCCTAGGCCGCCGACAAAAAAGCCGTAATGCTGCGAGGCATTACGGCTTTGTTCATTGCAGAGGCTTGTGATCGGGTGGATTGTCTATGCCGGTCTGCGGGTCCGGGTCAAAACTGGCACCAGGCGGCAGCTCTATGCCGGGGTTGATGCGAAAGCTCCCTGTACGGGCAGGGTACATGACCTGATGGTGCTGCCCCGGATGGGCAGTGCCGCCGGTGCTCTGTCCTGCCTCCTGCTCGCGCGGCCGCATGCCGCTGCGCAGATAGCGGTTGCGCTGCTGCTCGCCGCGCGGCAGAAAGCGCGCCAGCTCGGTCAACGCCATTTCATAGACGCCGCGTTTGAATTCGACCACCACATCCAGAGGAACCCAGTAGTCATTCCAGCGCCAGGCATCAAACTCAGGGTGGTCGGTGGCACGCAGGTTCAAGTCCCAGTCATGCCCGACCAGTTGAAGCAAAAACCATATCTGCTTCTGGCCTTTGTAATGCCCGCGCGCGTCGCGGCGGATGTACCTGTCTGGCACCTCGTAGCGCAACCAGTCCCTGGTGCGGGCAACCACGCGAACGTGATTGGGCTTCAGCCCCACTTCCTCGTGCAGCTCGCGGAACATGGCTTGCTCGGGTGTCTCACCCCGATCAATGCCACCTTGCGGAAACTGCCAGCTGTGGGTGCGAATGCGTTTTCCCCAGAACACCTGGTTTCTTTGGTTGAGCAGGATGATGCCGACGTTCGGGCGAAATCCGTCCCGGTCAAGCATAATCAAACCCCAAATTTTTGAATTGTGTTCATTATGCATGGCCCCTTGTGATCGACAAGCGGGCCATGCCTATTTCCACTGAATTGCCAGTTCCATGAAAGCCTCCCAATTTCTCATCTCCACCCTGAAAGAAGCTCCGGCCGACGCCGAAGTGGTCAGCCACAAGCTCATGATGCGGGCTGGCATGATCAAAAAGCTGGGTGCTGGCATTTACAACTACATGCCCATGGGCCTGCGCGTGATCCGCAAGGTCGAGGCCATCGTGCGCGAGGAAATGAACCGCGCCGGCGCCATCGAAACCACCATGCCCGTGGTGCAGCCTGCCGAGCTGTGGCAGGAAACCGGCCGTTTCGAGAAGATGGGCCCCGAGCTGCTGCGCATCCAGGATCGCCATGGCCGTGATTTCGTGATCCAGCCCACTTCCGAGGAGGTGGTCACCGATATTGCGCGCCAGGAGTTCAAGAGCTACAAGCAGCTGCCCAAGAACCTCTACCAGATCCAGACCAAGTTCCGCGATGAGCGTCGTCCGCGCTTCGGCCTGATGCGCGGTCGCGAGTTCATCATGAAGGACGCCTATTCCTTCGACAAGGATCGCGATGCTGCCCAGATCAGCTACCAGACCATGCGCGAAGCCTATAAGCGCATCTTCGACCGCTTCGGCTTGCAGTACCGCGCCGTGCGTGCCGATTCGGGCGCCATCGGCGGCGATCTGAGCGAAGAGTTCCAGGTCATCGCTTCCACGGGCGAGGACGCCATCGTCTACTGCCCGAACAGCGACTACGCAGCCAATATCGAGAAGGCCGAGAGCCTGGCGCCCGCCCAGGTCCGTCCTGCCGCCGCCCAGGCCCTGCAAAAGGTCGCCACACCCGGCAACAGCACCTGCGAAGCCGTGGCCGAGCAGCTGGGTCTGCCCCTGACGCAGACCGTGAAGTCGCTGGTGCTGGCCACGGACGAGCTGGACGACAAGGGTCTGATCGTCAAGACACAGGTGTGGCTGCTGCTGCTGCGCGGCGACCACGAGATGAACGAGATCAAGGTCGGCAAGGTCGAAGGCCTGGCGGGCTTCCGTTTCGCGACCGTGGGCGAGATCGAGGAGCATTTCGGCACCAAGCCCGGCTATCTGGGCCCCATCGGTCTGAAGAAGCCCGTGAACATCGTGGTGGACCGCGATGTGGCCGTGATGGCCGACTGGGTCTGCGGTGCCAACGAGGAAGACTTCCACATCACCGGCGTGAACTTCGGCCGCGACCTGCCCGAGCCCGCCGTGGTGGCGGATCTGCGCAATGTGGTGGCTGGCGACCGCTCGCCCGACGGCGCGGGCGAGCTGGCGATCGAGCGCGGCATTGAAATCGGCCATGTGTTCTACCTGGGCACCAAGTACTCCAAGGCCATGGACGCCACTTTCCTGGGCGACAACGGCAAGCCCCAGCACTTCGAGATGGGTTGCTACGGCATTGGCGTGACCCGCCTGCCCGCTGCTGCCGTGGAGCAGAACCACGACGAGCGCGGCATGATCTGGCCCGATGCGATTGCGCCGTTCACCGTGGTGATCTGCCCCATCGGCATGGGGCGCAGCGAGGCCGTGAAGACCGAGGCCGAGAAGCTCTATGGCGAGCTGCTGGCACTGGGCGTGGACGTGATCCTCGACGACCGCGACGAGCGCCCAGGTGCCATGCTGGCCGACTGGGAGCTGATCGGCGTGCCCCACCGCGTGGTGCTGGGCGACCGTGGCCTGAAGGAAGGCGTGGTCGAGTACCAGCAGCGCCGCGACACGGAAGCCACAAAGCTGGCGACGAATGAGGTGCTGAGCCACCTCAAGAGCCGCCTGGGCCTGTAAGCTGCCGTATCAATGCCAGCAGCCCTTCTCAACCGTCGCTCCTGCCTGACTGCCGCAGCCTCGTTTGCCGTTCCGTCGGCAAGCTGGCTGCTGCCGCAAACGGCATGGGCCGGCGGGCAGCTCGAGGAGCCGCTGGCGGATTCGGTACGTACGGCTCTGAGTGCAGCGGTGGCTGGCTCAGGGGCTCCGCCCGAGCTGGAATTCACCTCCACCGAGGCGCGCATGAGCTATCTGCGCTGGCTGGTGGCTTGCAGCGACAAGCTGGCCAAGCGCAAGCCTGATCCTCAGGCCCGGCGCGAGTTCTTGCAGACCGTCTGGTATGAGTCCAAGCGCGCGGGCCTCGATGTGTCCATGGTCATGGGCCTGATTCAGGTGGAGAGCGGCTATCGCAAATACGCCATCTCCAGTGTGGGTGCGCGAGGCTATATGCAGATCATGCCGTTCTGGATGCGGCTGATCGGTGACGGCGATATCGGCAAGCTGTTCCACATGCAGACCAATCTGCGCTTCGGCTGCGTGATCCTGCGCCACTACATGGATCGCGAAAAGGGCGATGCCTATATGGCACTGGGCCGCTACAACGGCAGCCGGGGCCAGCCCCAGTATCCGAATGCCGTGTTCGGCGCCCAGCGGCGTTGGCTGGTGGAAGAGCCCCAGTCGGCCTGATACCGTGGCGATATACAGAAAAAAAGAGAGCGCCTAGCGCTCTCTTTTTATTGGTTTCAGCAAGAAAAGAACCTGAAGTCCTTTTGGGGTAAGCGCAAGAAGCTCCTGATTCAGGAGTGGCTACTTTTGCCAGCCTGGGCCTGGGCAGCACTGCCCTGTACCTTGGCCGCAGCGGCCGCCGAAGGTGCGGCAGATTCGGCCGCGGGCTCGGGCAGCTGGGTCACCATGACCTGGTCGATGCGGTAGCTGTCCACGTCCAGCACCTCGAACTTGAAGCCGCCCCAGGTAACGGTATCGGTGCGGCGCGGCACGCGGCGCAGCATGACCATGAGAAAGCCGGCCAGCGTTTCGTACTCGTCGTCATGCGGCATGTCGTCCAGATGCAGCACGCGCATCACGTCCTCGATGGGCGTGATGCCGTCGATCAACCAGGAATGCTCGTCGCGGCGGATGATCTGCTCCTCGTCGGTCGGGCCGACCAGATCGCCCATCACCGTGCTCATCACGTCGTTGAGCGTCACCACGCCCACGACCAGGCTGTATTCGTTGACGATGACGGCAAAGTCCTCGTGCACCATGCGGAACTGCTCCAGCACCTCGGCCAGCGTCAGGCGGTCGGGCACGATGAGCACCTTGCGGATCAGGCTGTCGTCGGTGAGCGATAGCGGCTGGTTGTTGAGCGCGCGCTGGAACAGGTCCTTGGCATCCACATAGCCGATCACATGGTCGATATCGCCGTCGCAGACCGGATAGGTGGAGAAGGGCTCCTCGGCAATGCGGGCGCGGATGATGGCGTCGCTGTCGTCGCGGTAGAAAAAGGCCACGCTGTCGCGCTGGGTCATGGCCGAGGCCACGGTGCGCGAGTCCAGCTCGAACACATTGGCGATCACCTGCTGCTCGCGGGCGGCCAGCACGCCGGCCTTGGTGCCCGCTTCGGTCATGGCCAGGATGTCGTCGCTGGTGATGCGCTCGTCGCGCGTGGCAGGCAGGCCCAGCAGGCGAAACAGGGTGTCGGTCGCCAGGTTGTAGAACCAGATGACGGGCTTGAAGATCACCACAAACCAGCGCATGGGCGCGAGCACGCGCACCACATAGCGCTCGGGCTCGTTCATGCTGATGCGGCGCGGCAACAGGTCGGCCAGCAGGATGAAGGCCGAGGTGACTATGAAAAACGAGAGCAGGAAGCCGAGGGTCGTCGAGAGGCTGGGCGAGAACCATATCGAAAAGAACTCGGTCAGCGCGGGGCTGAACGCACCCTCGCCGACGATGCCGCCGAGTATGGCGACGGCATTCTGTCCCACTTGCACCACGGTGAAATATTCGCCCGGCTGCTCCTGTACGCGCAGGGCATGCTCGGCTCCCTCGTTGCCGTCGTCGGCCATCTGGCGCAGGCGCAGGCGGCGCGAGGCGGCAAGAGAAATCTCCGCCACAGAGAAAAAGGCGCTGAGCACAATCAGCAGAACAATCACCGCAAGGCTTTGGGACACACTCATAGGCAGGGCTGCTGCGGCACGTCGACGTGCCTGCGGCCGGTTATCAAGGAGTCTCTATTCGACCACATAAAGCCTGTGGCAGGCAGCTGTACTGGCTTCAGGGATGAAGCGCGGCTGCTGAATGGGCCATGCGTGCCAGCGCATCGGCCTCGGTATTGCGGTGTCTGGGCACCCATTGCAGCACCAGCTCGTCAAAGCCCAGCATCTGTGCACGGGCGGCTTCGAACAGCTGGCTGAGCCGCACAATCGGCCGCGCCGGCTTGGCCATCGGCGGGCCGAGCTGCTCCAGCAGCACCAGGGAGTCGGTGCGCACGGTCAGGCTGCGCGCGCCGAGATCGCGTGCCAGCGTCAGGGCCGCCATCAGGGCCCGCAACTCGGCTTCGTTGTTGCAGCCGCTGCGGTGCAGATCCTGCGACAGCGTATGGCGGCTGCCGTCGGGCAGCTGCAGCAACACGCCCAGGCTCATGGGGCCGGGGTTGGGCAGGGCGCTGCCATCGATATGGATGCAGCAGTGATGGGCAGGCGCGGGTTTGGGGGGCGGCATGAAAAAAGCCACCGGGGGCCGGTGGCTTGCAGACAGCTTGGGCTTACTTGGCGGCCAGCACTTGCTGCAGCTCGCCCGATTCGTACATCTCCATCATGATGTCCGAGCCACCGATGAATTCGCCCTTGATGTAGAGCTGGGGGATGGTGGGCCACTGGCTGTAGTCCTTGATGCCCTGGCGGATTTCCTGGTCTTCCAGCACGTTCACGGTGGCGATGGACTTGGCATCCACGCCGCAGGCCTTGAGTATCTGGATGGCACGGCCGGAGAAGCCGCACTGAGGGAAGCTGGCGTTGCCCTTCATGAACAGCAGGATGTCGTTGTTCTTGACCAGGTCGTCGATGCGTTGTTGAGTGTTGCTCATAGTGGGCTCCGGATTTTGGAAATGGCGGTACCAGCCGCGATGTCTGCAATTATTTCACCGACCGCAAGCAATGCGATGCTGTGAGGAAATCTTGCTGCCTGGATATTTGGGGGCTAAGGTCTGGAAATCAAGCCTTGCCAGGGCGGCAGCCGCCTGTGCAGCGCGCAATGCCGGCCAGGTCTTGGCGGTGCTGCACCTGCTCGAAGCCGGCCGCCTGCATCAGCCGCGCCACGTCTTCGGCCTGATCCCAGCCATGCTCGAAGAGCAGCCAGCCGCCGACCTTCAGGTGTGCCGGGGCCTGGTCGATGATGCTGCGTATGTCCTCCAGCCCGTCGGCGCCGCTGGCTAGGGCCGACAGCGGTTCGTGGGTCAGCGCCGCCAGGTGTGGGTCGTCGGCGCGGATATAGGGCGGATTGCTGACGATCAGATCGACAGGTTCATGCCCGTTCAAGGGCTCCAGCCAGCTGCCATGGGCGAACTGCACGGGCAGTTGGAGCCGGGCGGCGTTGCTGCGGGCCACGGCCAGGGCATCGGCGCTGGCATCCACGGCGATGACCCGGGCTGCGGGGCGCTGGCTTTGCAGGGCCAGGGCGATGGCGCCGCTGCCCGTGCCCAGATCTACGACGCGAGCGGGCTGCCCTTGGGGCATGAGCTCCAGTGCCCAGTCCACCAGGGTTTCGGTGTCGGGGCGCGGGTCCAGCACCCTGCTGTCCACGGCCAGATCCAGGCCGTAGAACTCCTTGCTTCCCGTCAGATAGGCGACTGGCGTGCCTTGCTGGCGCAGGGCGCACAGCTGGCTCCAGCGGGCCTGTTGCTCTGCGTTCAGTAGATCGCCGTCATGGGTGATGAGCCAGGCGCGGGCATGCGCTGGCTGCTGCATCAAGTGCAGCAGCAGCATCTGTGCATCGACACGCGCCAGACCCTGGCTGGCAGCTTGCTGCAGGGCTTGAGCGACGGAGAAAGAGGGGGGCGAGAATTCGGTCATGGCTTGGCCGGCGGCCATCTTCTTCGGAAATTCAGTAAGGGTATATCTCGGGGGCGTCCGCCTTGTAGAGCGTGCCGTACAACTGGGTCGATGGCTGGCCGGGCTCCAGCATGGGGCGCGAACGTATGCCCAGCAACAGATGCTCCAGCGCCTGCTGAAGATTCTCGCCCTCGAAGCTCATGCCTACAAAGGACCAGGAAAAGCAGCGTCCATCGCCCGCCATCAGCAGCTGGCCGTGCGCATGGTGAACTTCGGCAAGTGGTATCAGCCGGGTGTTCAGGCGCTGTTCCCAAGAGAGCAGGGTGTCGTCCGCATCTTCGCCGCTGAAATGCGCTTCGAGCCAGTCAAACTCTATATCGCTGCTGGCGCATTCCCGGCCCTTGCCCACCTGGCCTATGTGCAGGCCCGCCAGGTTCTGCAGTGCAACCACGGCGGGGTGGCAGGCCAGAGTGGGCTGTTGGTTCAGAGCACTTCGGACAAGCGCGGGTATGGCGACCTCTCGCTGCGGGGTCCAGCCCTGGGCTTGCAGCAGCTCAACCACGATAGGTGAGTCGAATTTCAGCATGGCGAACTCTTAACGTCCGGGCGCCGAGATGAAGGGGCGCGCCTGCAGGATGATGAGCTGATCGCCCTGCACGGCCCACTCGATGTCCTGGTCCTTGCCGCCAAAGCACTGCTTGATACCGGCTCCGGCGCGGGCCAGTCGCTGCACCAGCGCGTCGCTGAGCACGGCGCGGCCTGGCGCAACCGCCACTTCACGCACGCCGCCCCTGGCATCCAGCTGCAGCGCCACATCGTCCTGGGAGCGGTTGAGCACCTGCACGGCCTTGCTACGGCTGGAGTAGAGGATCTGCTCTGCAACCCGCCGGCCCTCGACCACGCGGATGCCTATGCCGCGCTTGGCGGCGATATAGCTCATGTAGCGGTGCGAGGCATCGAAGGGGTCGCGGGTGATCATCACGCCCGATGCGGAGGAGTCCACGGCTTTTTGCACAAACACCGACATCATCACCTGCGCGTCGTCGATGCCCGCTGCCTGTCTGGCTTCCCAGGCCTCGAAGTTGTAGACCGAGGCCCAGACCTTGCGCACCGCGGCGGCCAGATCCGTGCCGCTGCGCACATTGGGCACGGTGGTGTAGAGGCCTGCTCCGCTGAAGTTGGGCAGGTCCTCGGAGCTGGAAGAGCTGCGTACGAACACGCCCTGGCTGCCCAACTGGCCGGACCAGCGCTGGGTCCAGGCATCGGCCACGGCCGGGCTGACGGGCCATTGCTCGATTTCGGCCTGCAGCGCGGAAAGAGCTTGCTTTCTAAGGCCTGCATCCGTCGCAAAACCGGGCTGCTGGCGCATGCGGGCAATGCGCTCGGCCAGGCCGTTGGCGCGCATGAAGTCGGCGTAGGCAGCAAACGGAATGCAAAAGCCATCGGGCACGCTGACGTCCGTCAGGCGAGCGGACTGGATCTCGCCCAGATTGGCGGCCTTGGCACCGCAGCGGCGGCGATCCGCGCTGCGCAGGGCGGCCAGAGGAACCAGCTCGCTGCGGCGCAGATCGGGCTGAAGCAAGACCTTGCGTCCCTTGGCGGGCTGGTGCAGGGCCTGCTTTTCGGCGCTCTGCTGTTCGGCGGCCGTGGCGGCGCGCAGCGCAAAGCCGGCGGGCTGTACGTCGATATGCACCCAGCGGCCGTTGAAGGCAGCGTATTGCTCGGCAGCTTTTTGCACATAGGCATTGGGTACGCCCCAGCCGCGCGCCAGCAAATTCACATGAGACAGCACGGTTGACGGCCTTTCCGTCACCACGCCGGCCACGGGCGGCAGGCTGATGGGCACTTCGCGCAGCAGCACGATGTCCCTGGGCTCAAGATCATTCACCTCTTCGGCCTGGTTCAGGATGCGCAACCGGCCCACGGCCTGGCCCTGATTCAGCGGCAGATAGGTCTGGGCACCCAGCAACTGGGCCTGGGTGACTGCTGCAACACCGGCCTGCTGGGCCACGGCTTCCTGCTGAGTGGAGTTGGCCTTGAAGCGCACAGGGGCGAAGAAGCCGGTTTTCAGTGCAGCCGCCGTGGTCTGCAGCAGCTCGGGCGTGAGCTGGTCGCCCTCCCAGAACTCGTAGCTGTAGTCCTTGAGCGCGGGCTGCCAGCTCAGAGTGCCGAGAATGAAGCGGCGGCCCGGTTCGCGGTAATTGCGGTTGAGCGCAGGCTTGCCGCCCTGCAGCAGGCCTTTGGCGCGCAGAAAATCTTCGTGAAACGCATAGCGCGGCGTGTTGATGAAATGCAGCGGCGTGCTTTTGCTTTGGCGGTCGATCACAAACAGCACATGGGGCATGGCGCTGGCTGGGTCGAAGATGCGGGCCACGCGGTCGAAATCGGCGCGGCTGGCCAGCGCCGGAAGGCTGGCAGGAGCGTTGCGGCTGCCGCTGGCGTCGACCGGGCTGCCCGCACCCGAGTCATAGGCCGATGGCTTGCGCAAGGCCTGAGCCTGGGCGGCGGTCGATGCGAACAACAGGCCCGATAGCAGAGCAGAAACCAGAACCGGCAAAAAGCGCTGTGTCATCTTGTAAGTGTCCCCATTTCTGGCGAGTCGTTCGAGTGGGCCGGGTTCGAGCCGGCTGCAGCCTGGCTGCCCCCTGTTGCAGGGCAATGCCTGTGGCCTCAGGATGCGGCCAGCTCTGCCAGCAGCTCGGCCTCGCGTGCATGTTGCAGGGCCTGGATCACATCGCCCAGATCGCCTTCCATCACGGCCAGCAGCTTGTACAGCGTGAGGTTGATGCGGTGGTCGGTGAGGCGGCCCTGGGGGAAGTTGTAGGTGCGGATGCGGTCGCTGCGGTCGCCCGAGCCGATCAGGCCCTTGCGCATGGCCGCTTCCTTTGCGGCCCGCTCGCTGCGTTCCTTTTCCTGGATGCGGGCCTGCAGCACCTGCAGAGCCTTGGCCTTGTTGCTGTGCTGGCTGCGGCCGTCCTGGCATTCGGCCACGATGCCTGTGGGCAGGTGGACCACGCGCACGGCGGAGTCGGTCTTGTTGATGTGCTGGCCACCGGCACCGCTGGCGCGAAAGGTGTCGATGCGTAGATCGGCAGGATTGAGCGTGATGGCCTCGGCCTCGTCGGGCTCCGGCATCACGGCCACGGTGCATGCGCTGGTGTGGATGCGTCCCTGGGTTTCGGTGGCGGGCACGCGCTGCACCCGGTGGCCGCCCGACTCGAAGCGCAGCGCGCCGTACACATTGTCGCCCTCGATGCGCAGCACGACTTCCTTGTAGCCGCCGATTTCGTTTTCGCTGGCGCTCATCACTTCCACCTTCCAGCCCACATTGGCGGCGTAGCGGGTGTACATGCGGGTCAGGTCGCCGGCAAACAGGGCCGACTCGTCGCCACCCGTGCCGGCGCGGATTTCGACAAAGGCGGGGCGGGCATCGTCGGGATCCTTGGGCAGCAGCAGGCGCTGCAGCTCGTCCTCGAGCTTGATCAGCTCGGCCTCGCCGCTGTCGATCTCTTCCTGCGCCATTTCGGCCATGTCGGGGTCGTCCAGCATTTCACGCGCGGCGGCGATGTCGGCTTCGGTCTGCAGGTAGCGCGTGTAGCGGCTGGCAATGGCCGTCACATCGGCATGTTCGCGCGAGATGGTGCGGTACTGCTTCATGTCGCCCATGATGTCTTCGCGCGAGAGCAGGAAATCCAGCTCCTGCAGGCGTTGGGCGTAGCGTTCGAGCTGGTTGCGCAAAAAGTCTTGCATAGGGGGTACCTAGGGCATGGGAAAGGTGAGGGTGCTCACCTTTGTGGAGTCAGGAAGGAGGGAGGGCAGGCCACGGCCGGGCCATGCGCTGCGCGAGGACGGCAGCGCCGAAGCGGGCGAGCGCCGCTAAAGCTTGCTGGGGTTGCGGCTGGCGCGCAGGAACAGACGGGAGACGGTGTCCGCTGTCTGGGCGCGCTCTTCGGCGTCGCCCTTGTGCAGCTCGGCCATGGTGCCGTGCAGCATTTTCTGTGTGAGGCCGCGCGAGAGCGCTTCCAGCACGGTGTCAATGTCTTCGCCCTTGGCCAGCAGCTTTTTGGCACGGGCAATTTCCAGCGCACGCCATTCGTCGGCCTGGGCATTGACCTGCTGGATCAGCGAGACCGCGCCGCCCACGGGGTTGCGCTGGTCCATCCATTGCATAAAGCTCTGCACGCCGGTGTCGATGATGACCTCGGCCTGCTGCACGGCGGCCTGGCGCTGGGCCTGACCGGTGCGCACGACGGTTGCCAGATCGTCCACGGTATAGAGATAGACGTCGTTGAGGTTCTTGACCTCGGATTCGATATCGCGCGGCACGGCCAGGTCCACCATGAAGATGGGGCGGCGCTTGCGCTTCTTGAGAGCGGACTCCACGGCACCCAGGCCGATGATGGGCAGGGTGGATGCCGTGCAGCTGATGATGGCGTCGTACTCGTGCAGATGCTCGGGCAGGTCGGCCAGGCGCATGGTGCCGGCGCCGAACTGGGCCGCCAGCTTTTCGCCACGCTCCATGGTGCGGTTGGCGATGGTGATCTGCCTGGGGTTGCGGGCGGCAAAGTGGGTGGAGACCAGCTCGATCATCTCGCCCGCGCCCACGAACAGCACGCGGATCTTGCTCAGGTCTTCGAACAGCTGGCCGGCCAGACGCACGGCAGCGGCAGCCATGGAGATGCTGTGCGCGCCGATCTCGGTAGAGCTGCGCACTTCCTTGGCCACGGCAAAGCTGCGTTGGAACAGCTGGTTGAGCGTGGTGCCCAGGGCACCTGCGGTCTCGGCAGCGCGCACGGCGTTCTTCATCTGGCCAAGGATCTGGGCCTCGCCCAGCACCATGGAGTCCAGGCCCGAGGCCACGCGGAAGGCGTGACGGGCGACCGAGCCGTCCTGCAGCAGATACGAGTGCTGGCGCAGCAATTCAGGCGCTACGCCGCCGCTGCTGGCCAGCCAGTGCATGGTGTGATCCATGGCGGGGGCGTCGGCAGCGCAGTAGATCTCGGTGCGGTTGCAGGTGGAGAGGATGGCGGTTTCCACGGCACTGTGAGCCCGGCCCGCGTGGGACAGGGATGCGCGCAGGCCTTGCAGCGTCGGCGCGATCTGATCGAGCGCGAACGCAAAACGGCCCCGCATATCGAGCGGCGCCGTGTGGTGATTGATACCTAAAGCCCAGACTGCCATAACAGGGGATTATAAAATTTAGAACCGGATTGGGCACCCCCCGGTCTCAAAGCCTTGGAATCGATTGTTGCCATGGATTTTGTTGCGAGCGTGAATCATTTACTCAACTTCGTCGCCCCGGCTTTTTTTCTCGCGCTGGGCCTGGCGGTCTGCGCTCGATTATTCAAGCAAAACAAGGCTGGGGCTCAATCCTTCATTGTGCAGGTAGCTATCAATTTCATATTGGGTGCGGCGGTTTTGCTGGCCAGTCTCTGTCTGTTTTCACGCGATGGCAAGATGCTCGGCTATGCCGCACTGGTCTGCACAAGTGCCTGTTGCCAGTGGGTGCTTTCCAGAGCCTGGCGCTGATTGGCGCATTGGCTGGAAAGCAGTTTTGCGTGAAATCTTGATCTGACTCAAGAGTGTCTGTTGTATTCGCGCCAGTGTCCGGCCGGGCCTCAGTCGCTGACGGCGCCGGGACCGGCCTGCTCCAGTATCCAGCGGCGAAACTGCTTTAAGGCCTCCGTCGGAGGGCGGCTGCCTTGCTGGCATAGAAAGTAGCCGCGCTCGATATGCACCGGGGCATCCAGCGCCAGAGCCACGCGCCCCGATGCCAGATCTTCTTCCACCAGGCAGCGCTGAACCATGGCTGTGCCCATGCCGGCTGCCACGGCCTGCACCAGCAGGGCCACGGTCTCAAAGTCTGCGATCGGGGCGGGGCAGGGCTGGCTCAGGCCCCGGGCCTGCATCCAGCTGGCCCAGTTGCCCGGGTAGTTGGTGTGGAACAGCAGCGGGCGGTTCAGCAAATCCTGCTCGCTGCGGATGGGGTTCGGCCCCTGCAGCTCGCGCGGGTGGCAGATGGGTATCAGGTCGCGGCCGATCACATATTCGGCCTCCACGCCTGCCGGCCAGTGCTGGCTGCCGACGCGAATCCAGGCATCGATCTCCGGCGCATTGAGCGGATCGTCGCGCCGGTAGGGCGCGAAGGAGAGCATGATTTGCGGATGACGGCGGTTGAAGTCGGGCAGGCGCGGAATCAGCCAGTGGCTGAACAGCGTGGGAATGACCGACAGACGCAGCTGGGGCCCGTGGCGGCGCCTGCGCGCGGCGGCTGATGCGGCCTCGATCGCCATCACGGCAGGCTCTATCGCCTGCAGATAGTCCTGTCCTGCCGCAGTGAGCGCGTTGCGTCTGCCCAGACGCTCGAACAGGGCAAAACCCAGATGCTCCTCAAGCCTGGCAATGGCCCGGCTGATGCCGCCCTGCGTCACATACAGCTCCTGCGCGGCGAGCGAGTAACTGCCCAGGCGGGCGGCCGCGGCAAAGGCGTGAAGTTCGGACAGGGACGGAGAGTGCATGCGCATGACGGCTTGAATTATGACGGTTGGTAATACTTGCGTGCCGTCTTGTCGCTTTTCGTGCCGCGGCCTGCGGCACAGAATGAAACAAAGGTCGGAGCGTTCGGTGAAGCGCTCCGAGCCGACCCATAACCAGTCTTTCACGAGATCCAAGGAGAAGCCGCATGGCCATTCGTCGTACCGTTCTGTCGTCCATTGCCGCCTGCGCAGCGGCCGCCGCGCTGTCCCCCGCGTTCGCTGCCAATGCAGCAGCGGACTACCCCAATCGCCCCATCCGCCTGATCGTGCCCTTTGGCGCGGGCGGCTCCACCGATATGGTGGCGCGTCTGCTGGCCGACAAGATGGGCCAGATACTGGGCAAGGCCGTGGTGGTGGACAACCGCGGCGGAGCCGGCGGCTCCATCGGTGCTTCGGAAATCGCCAAGGCCGCTCCCGACGGCTACACCATCGGCATGGCCACGGTGTCCACCCATGGCTCCAACCCGGCCATCTTCCGCAAGCTGCCCTATGACGCGATCAAGGACTTTGCTCCCATCACCAATGTGATGAGCGTGCCCAGCGTCTTCGTGGTGAACGCCAGCGTGCCTGCCAAGACCATGAAGGAGTTCATCGCGCTGGCCAAGGCCAACCCCGACAAGTACACCTTTGCCTCGCCGGGCACGGGATCGCTCGGTCATGCCAATATCGAGAACTTCATGAACCTCGCGGGCATCCAGCTGCTGCACATTCCTTACAAGGGTGCGGGCCAGGCCATTACCGATGCACTGGGCGGACAGGTCAATGCCATGACGGACAACCTGCCTTCGACCCTGCCGCATATCAAGGCCGGCCAGCTGCGTCCCCTGGCCGTGCTGGCCCTCAAGCGCAGCGATGTGCTGCCCGATGTGCCCACCTATACCGAGCTGGGCTACCCCCAGATGGGCGACGGCGGCTGGTTCGGCCTGGTGGCGCCTGCGGGCACACCCAAGCCCATCATCGACAAGCTCAATGCTGCGGCCCACAAGGTCATGGCTTCACCCGACTACCTGGAAAAGCAGAAGTCCATCTCCGGCGAGTCCATGGGCAACACGCCCGAGCAGTTTGCCAAGCAGATCAAGACTGCGATCGAGCGCTACACGGCCGTGGCCAAGCGCGCCAATATCAAGCTGGACTGATGAAGGCATCAATGTCTTTGCCTGATTTTCTGCAAGCCAGACCGGCCGAGCCGGTGCTGGTGCATCCGGCCCGGGGCGAGGTTCTGCCCATAGTCTGCGACTCGCCGCACAGCGGCACGGCCTATCCCGAGGATTTCGGTGCCGTCGTGCCCATGAGTCTGCTGCGCCGTGGCGAGGACACGCATGTGGCCGCGCTCTGGGAGCGCTGGCCCGAGTTCGGGGCCACTTTGCTGGAAGCGACTTTTCCGCGTACCTATGTCGATCCGAACCGCAACGAGTCCGACCTGGACCCCGCGCAGATCGAAGGCGAGTGGCCGGTGCCGCTGTCGCCCAGCATCAAGACCCAGCAGGGGCTGGGCCTGATCTGGCAGCGCATCAGCAAGGCCGGCGTGGCCACTCCCCTGTATGAGCGCAAGCGCACCGCGGCCGAGGTGCAGCACCGTATCGAGCGCTACTGGCGCCCCTATCACGCGGCGCTGGCGCAGGCCATCGACGACAGCGTGGCCCGCTTCGGGGCTGTGTGGCATCTGAATCTGCACTCCATGCCCAATGATGTGTATCAGCGACTGGGACGCAGCGATGCACCGCCGCTGGCCGACTTCGTGCTGGGCGACCGCGACGGCACGACCTGTGCGCCCGAGTTCATCCATCTGGTGGGCGATACGCTCAAGGGCTTCGGCTACAGCGTGGCCTATAACGAGCCCTACAAGGGCGTGGAGCTGATCGGGCGCATAGGCCAGCCGCAGCTCAATCGCCACTCGATGCAGATCGAGATCCGTCGCCCCGTCTATATGGATGAGGACACGCGCGAGCCGAATGCGGGCTTCGAGCCGCTGCGCATGCATTTTGCCCAGCTCATGCAGGTTCTGGCGGACTATGTGCGCCAGCAGATGAGCAGAGGCTGAAACCTGTCCATCGCTCCAGGCCCGGCTTTGCCGGGCTTTTTCATGTCACGGCCAAATGTCAAAAAACTGTGGCTAGGATGCCGCGATTGAGGGATTCCTTATCGAAGCTGCTATCAGAATCAGTTACGCTCGCAGGTTGGTGTCATCGTATGTCTGATGTAACAACAAGCGTCTAGGAATCGTACCGGAATGAAGTTCACTCCCATCGCAGCGCTGGTCATGTCGAGTCTGGCGGCCTTTGCCCAGAGCGCATCCGCGCAAACCGGTGCGGAAGGTCGCATGAATTTTTTGCGCGATTCCAGAGCCGCCACATCGGGCCCCCAGTTTGAATTCAGCCGTCTGCAATACGGCCCGCTGCCGATTGCAGGCGCGCGTGTGGCCTCCACGGCCGGTCCGCTGCAGGCTGCCGAGCGCGGCGATGCCAAGGCGCAGAACCAGCTGGGCGAGATGTATGTGCACGGCCAGGGTGTGCCCCAGAATGCAGCCACCGCTGCCCAGTGGTTCCGCAAGGCCGCGGCCCAGGGACATGCGGGCGCCCAGAACAGCCTGGGTGCGTTGTACGCCAACGGCCAGGGTCTGCCGCAGAACTACCGCGAGGCTGCCCAGTGGTACGGCCGCGCGGCGCAGCAGAACAATGCCGTGGCGCAGTACAACCTGTCCCACCTCTATCAGGAAGGCCTGGGCGTTCCCCAGAGCTTCAGCACCGCTGCCCAGTGGCTGGAGAAGTCCGCCGCACAAGGTCATGTGACGGCCCAGTTCGAGCTGGGCCAGCGCTACATCAAGGGCAATGGCGTGGCCGTGAACTACATGACGGCTGCAGACTGGTTCAAGAAAGCCGCCGATCAAGGTCATGCGGAAGCGCAGAACCAGCTGGGCTCCATGCTGTCCGACGGCGTGGGCGTGAAGCTGGATCCCGTTCAGGCCGCCCAGTGGCTGCAGCGCGCTGCCGAGCAGGGCGATGCCAGGGCCCAGAACAGCCTGGGCCGCATGTACATGGATGGCGTGGGTGTACCGCGTGACTACAAGCTGGCGGCTTCCTGGTTCCAGAAGAGCGCCGAGCAGTGGAATGCCGACGGTCAGAACCATCTGGGCCGTCTGTATCTCTACGGTCTGGGTGTGGAGCAAAGCCCTGCCTATGCGGCGCAATGGTTCCAGCGCGCGGCCGACCAGAATCACGCCGATGCCCAGTACAACCTGGGCACCATCTATGCCGAAGGTCTGGGCACACCCCAGAACTACGGCACGGCCCTGCAGTGGTATCAGAAGGCGGCCGAGCAAGGCCATGCAGCGGCCATCAACAACGTGGGCACCTTGTACGCCGAAGGCCGTGGCGTTGCGCAGAACTATGCGACGGCCATGCAGTGGTTCCGCCGCGCGGCCGACAAGGGCGATGCCTCGGCTCAGTTCAACCTGGCGCGTCTGTATGCCGACGGCCAGGGCAGTGCAGCCAGCCCTGCTCAGGCGATGAAGTGGTATGCCGCGGCAGCCGAGCAAGGCCATTCCGGTGCGCAGAACCGCCTGGGCGTGATGTACGCCGAAGGCCAGGGCGCTGCGCGCGATTACGGCAAGGCCGTGCAGTGGTATCAGCGTGCGGCCGAGCAGGGCGATGCCGCTGCCCAGTACAACCTGGGCATGGTCTATGCACAGGGCCAGGGCGTGGCGCGTGACAATGCCAGGGCCTACTTCTGGTACAACCTGGCGGCCATGGAGCTGGGTGGTGATGCCGCCAAGCGCCGCGATGAAGCGGCCAACAAGCTCAGCATTGCCCAGGTGGCCGAGCAGCAGAACAAGGCGCTGGCCTGGCAACCCAAGCGCTGATTGCCGCTTTGCACTCAGGCACCCAAGCGCTTCCCTCGAGAAGCGCTTTTTTATGCCGGCCGGCTCCCGCCATGGTTCAAATCATGGCTCGAATGCCGCTATCGAGCGCAGGCTGGCTACCGATCAGACTGCCCGGACAGCGCTTTGTGCGGCCGGTGATTTCTAAAACCAAGGAGACAACAATGAACAAGACTTCAATGAACATACTGGCCGGCCTGATGGCCGGCGCAGGCCTGCTTTTGTCCGCAGGCGCACAGGCTCAGGATGCCTTTCCGACCAAGCCGATTCGCATCGTGCTGGGCTTTCCCGCCGGCGGCCCGCTGGACCAGCATGCCCGTTTGCTGACCGACAAGCTGCAGGGCGTGCTCGGTCAGCCGCTGGTGGTGGATTACAAGCCAGGAGCGGGCGGCTCCGTGGGGGCGCAGGACGTGATGCGCTCGCCCGCCGACGGCTACACGCTGATGCTGGCCAATACCGGCGTGATGGTCATCAACCCTGCGCTCTACAGCAAGCTGCCCTACAACACGCTCAAGGACTTCACGCCGATTGCCCGCACCGCCATGCAGCCGCTGGCGCTGCTGGTCAACAACAAGGTGCCGGCCAAGACGCTGACCGAGTTCATGACCTATGCCAAGGCCAACCCCGGCAAGATCAACTTCGGCTCGGCCGGCAATGGCGGCATCAGCCATCTGGTGCCCGAGATGTTCAAGAGCGCCGCAGGCGTGGATCTGGTGCACATCCCCTACAAGGGCAGCGCGCCTGCGTTCACCGATCTGATCGGTGGCCAGGTGCAGTTCATGGCCGAGAGCATTCCCCAGGCTGCGGCCTATCACAAGCAGGGCAAGGTGCGCGCTCTGGCCGTGACCAGCAAGGAGCGCAACCCCGCACTGCCGGAGGTGCCGACCGCCATAGAGTCCGGCCTCAAGGGCTTCGAGGTGGTGGGCTTCTATGGCTTTCTCGCCCCTGCAGGCCTGCCAAAGGATGTGACGGCCAAGCTCAGCAACGCCTTCCAGCAGGTCATGAACCTGCCCGATGTGAAGAGCCGCATGGTGGAGCAGGGCGCCGATCCGGCCTTCCTGGGCTCCGAGGCCTTCGGCAAGTTCCTGGCCAGCGAGACTCCGCGCTGGGCGGCCGCCGTCAAGGCCTCCGGCACGAAGCTGGATTGACACCCCCTGAGGCGCTGTGCCTAGGCCCTTGCGCGGCTGCCCTGATTTGCCAGCGCCAGTATTGGAGGTGGTGAACGCAAAAAAGCCCGGCCACTTTGGGTGGCCGGGCTTTTGTTTTGCTATGAATATAGAAGCTTCTTGCGCTTTATTTGAAAGGAATTCAGCATTGATTGATGCTGAATTTTTTAGTGGATATGCGTAAGCAGCTACTGTTTTACAGCTGCTCGCCTGTCTGCGCGGGGCTGAAAAGGTCCACGCGGTCGGTGATGATGCCGTCCGTGCCCAGGTCGATCAGGCGCTGTGCCGCCCATGGGTCGTTGACGGTGTAGCTGCTGCAGTAGAGGCCTGCGCCATGTACCTTGGCCACCAGCTCGGGCGTCCACAGCGCATGGTTGAGCACCATGGCGCTGCAGTCCAGCTCCAGGGCCAGCTTCAGGTCGGCGTCGCCGCTGGCGTCGGCCAGCTTGTCCACCAGCAGGCCGCGCGGGATATGCGGTGCGGTCTCGCGGGCGCCCTTGAGCGATTCGGACTTGAACGAGGTGAACAGCGGCTGCACCTCGGCTTGCGGCCAGATACGCTGCATCAGCTCACCGCAGGCGCGGCCAGTTTCCAGCTCCTGGCCCGGGGTCGGCTTGATTTCCACATTCAGGTGCAGATGGTTGGCCAGGCACCAGCGCGCCAGGGCTTCCAGCGTGGGCAGGGCTTCGCCTGCATAGGCGCGTGAGTGCCAGCTGCCGGCGTCGAGCTGGGCGATCTCGCCCATGCTGAGTTCGCCGCCAATGCCGTGGCCGTTGGTGGTGCGCTCCAGCGTGGCGTCATGCATCAGAAACAGCACGCCGTCCTGGCTGAGCTTGGCATCGCATTCAAAGAAGCGGTAGCCATGTTGCGCGCCCAGACGGAAGGCGCTCATGGTGTTCTCCGGTGCCAGCTTGCCGGCGCCGCGGTGGGCCACCCAACGGGGATAGGGCCAGGGTTTCAAAGCATTCGTCATAGTGAGTCCAACAAAGTTTGCGGCTTCATACTTCAGGGTAGCTTTGGGCGCGTCGATGAGAACTGGCGCAACCCATCTCAGAGACACCGAGCAAGAGCCGCCTTGCGGCGAAGGTGTCGTCCCCCTCCCGCGTAGCGAGAGAGGGGGAAGCGGCGCAGCCGCTCAGGGGGAGTTTCGATTTAGGCGCGTTTGCCGGTTTCGGCATTGAACCAGTGCAGGCGGTCTTCGCGCGCCGAGATGCGGGCTGTGTCACCGGGCTTGGGATAGGGCTTGCCTTCTTCCACACGGACGGTGACGTCTTCGTCGCCCACCTTGCCGTAGAGCAGGCGTTCGGCGCCCAGCAGTTCCACGGTCTGGACCTTGAACTCCACGCCGCCGGCTTCCACCAGGTCGATATGCTCGGGACGGATGCCAAGAATCATGCCGGGCTTGCCGTTGGGCGAGTGCTTGAGCAGGTTCATGGGAGGCGAACCGATGAAGCCCGCCACAAAGGTGGAGGCGGGTGTGTGATAGACCTCTTCGGGCGTGCCGAACTGCTCCACATTGCCGCCGTTCATCACCACCATGCGCTGGGCCAGGGTCATGGCCTCGACCTGGTCATGGGTCACGAACAGGCTGGTGATGCCCAGCTCGGCGTGCAGCTTCTGGATTTCCAGGCGGGTCTGGCCGCGCAGCTTGGCGTCCAGATTGGACAGGGGTTCGTCGAACAGGAACACCTGGGGCTGACGCACGATGGCGCGGCCCATGGCCACGCGCTGGCGCTGGCCGCCAGAGAGTTGGCGGGGCTTGCGGTCCAGCAGGTGGCTCAGCTCCAGAATCTTGGCGGCCTTGTCCACGCGGCGCTTGATCTCGTCCTCGGGCACCTTGGCGAGCTTCAGGCCGTAGGCCATGTTCTCGTAGTTGCTCATGTGGGGGTAGAGCGCGTAGTTCTGGAACACCATGGCGATATTGCGCTTGGCAGGTTCCAGGTCGTTGACCTTGTTGCTGCCGATCAGCAGGTCGCCGTCGGTGATTTCTTCCAGGCCCGCGATCATGCGCAGCAGGGTGGACTTGCCGCAGCCCGAGGGGCCGACCAGCACGATGAATTCGCCGTCGTTGATCTCGACGTTGATGCCGTGGATGACGGGTACGGCGGACTTGCCGGTGCCGTAGCGCTTGACGATGTTCTTCAGGGAGATGGATGCCATGAGAGGTATTCCAGGTATTCGTTCAATGGGTCAAAAGAAGGTGGTGGAGGCAGTGGGGGCGAGCTTTATTTCTCGGTATCCACCAGGCCTTTGACGAACCACTTTTGCATCAGCATCACCACGGCTGTCGGGGGCAGCATGGCCAGAATGGCGGTCGCCATCACAATGTTCCAGTCCACAGCGGCTTCGCCGCCGGCCAGCATGCGCTTGATGCCGATCACCACGGGGTACATGTCCTCCGAGGTGGTCATCAGCAGCGGCCACAGGTACTGGTTCCAGCCGTAGATGAACTGGATCACGAACAGCGCGGCAATCGAGGTCTTGGACAAGGGCACCAGAATGTCCTTGAAAAAACGCATGGCGCCGGCGCCGTCGATGCGGGCAGCTTCCACCAGCTCGTCCGGCACGGTCAGGAAGAACTGACGGAACAGGAAGGTGGCGGTTGCCGAAGCAATCAGCGGCAGGGTCAGGCCGGCGTAGCTGTTGAGCATGCCCAGCTCGGCCACGACCTTGTAGGTGGGCAGGATACGCACTTCCACGGGCAGCATCAGGGTCAGGAAAATCGCCCAGAAGCAGACCATCTTGAACGGGAAGCGGAAGTAGACGATGGCAAAGGCCGACAGCAGCGAGATGGCGATCTTGCCCACGGTGATGACCATGGCCACGACAAAGCTCACCCACATCATCTGTACGACATTGGTGTTGGAGCCGAGCTTGCCCGAGCCGAGCAGGGCTTCGCGGTAGTTTTCCCACATGTGCGAGCCGGGCAGCAGCGGCATGGGGGACTGCACGATGGCGTCCGCCGTATGGGTGGATGCGACCAGCGCCAGATACAGCGGGAAGGCCACGATGGCCACACCCAGCAGCAGCACGGCGTGGGAGATGAAGGCAAGCCAGGGATTACGATCGACCATGATCAGTACTGCACTTTCTTTTCAACATAGCGGAACTGGATCACAGTCAGCACGACAACAATCAGCATCAGGATCACGGACTGGGCTGCGGAGCCGCCCAGGTCCAGCGCCTTGAAACCGTCCTGGTAGACCTTGTAGACCAGAATCGATGTCGACTGGCCGGGGCCGCCCTGCGTGGCTGCATCAATGATGCCGAAGGTGTCGAAGAAGGCGTAGACGACGTTGATCACCAGCAGGAAGAAGGTGGTGGGCGAGAGCAGCGGCAGTTGGATGTTCCAGAAGCGGCGCCATGGGCCGGCACCGTCGATGGACGCGGCTTCGATCAGTGCCTTGGGAATGGACTGCAGCCCGGCGAGGAAGAACAGGAAGTTGTAGGAAATCTGTTTCCACACCGAGGTGATGACGATCAGGGCCATGGCCTGGTTTTCGTTCATCAGATGGTTCCATTCATAGCCCAGCTTGCCCATGTAATGGGTCACCACACCGATGGAGGGCGAGAACATGAAGACCCACAGCACGCCCGCAATCACGGGAGCCACTGCGTAGGGGATGATCAGCAAGGTCTTGTAGACCATGGCAAAGCGGATGATGCGATCCGCAAAGATGGCCAGAGCCAGCGAAACGGCAATGCCGACGCCGGCCACCAGCACGGAGAACAGTGCCGTGCGTTTGAAGGAATTCAGATAGGTGGGGTCGGCGAACAACTGGCGGAAGTTGTCCAGGCCAACCCATTCGGTACTCATGCCGAACGCGTCTTCCATCTGGAATGACTGGAGCACAGCCTGACCGGCGGGCCAGAAGAAGAAGATGCCGATGATCAGTAGCTGGGGGGCGATCAGCACCCAGGGAAGCCACTTGGATCGGAAAAGAACGCGTTTTTCCATGAGGAGTTACAAATAAAAAAACCGCCGGAGCCTGGGTGCAGTCAACGGGGTATTTGGGGGTGCAGAGCCTTGTTTGAAGGCCCCGCAGGCCTTGGCGGCACCCTTGCGGGTGCCTGGAGGGTTTACTGTTTGTAGGAGCGCTCGAAGCGAGCCAGCAGTTCGTTGCCACGGCTCACGATGGAGTCCAGCGCCTGCTTGCCGGTCTTCTTGCCAGCCCACACCTGTTCGAGTTCTTCATCCTCGATGGTACGGATCTGCACGTAGTTGCCCAGACGGATGCCGCGCGAGTTGTCGGTCACCTTGCGGATCATCTGCGTCACGGCGGTGTCGGTGCCGGGATGCTTGGCGTAGAAACCGGACTTTTCGGTCAGGTCATAGGCCGCCATGGTCACGGGCAGGTAGCCGGTGCGCTGGTGCGAAGCGGCCTGCACCTTGGTCTGCGACAGGAATTCGAAGAACTTGGCCACGCCCTTGTACTCTTCGGCCTTCTTGCCGGCCATGACCCACAGCGAAGCGCCGCCGATCACGGTGTTCTGGGGAGCGCCCTTGACATCGGGATAGTAGGGCAGGGGAGCCAGGGCGTAGTTGAACTTGGCGTTCTTGGCCACATCGCCGTAGAAGCCGGACGAAGTCTGGATCATGGCGCATTCACCCGCGGTGAACGAAGCCTGGGAAGTGGAGGCGCGACCCTTGTAGACAAACTCGCCAGCCTTGGCCGCTGCGGCCAGGTTGTCGATGTGCTTGACGTGCAAAGGCGAGTTGATCTTCATGCGCGCCTTGTAGCCGTTGGCGCTCAGACCGTTGTGCTCGGTGGCGAATTCCACGTTGTGCCAGGTGGAGAAGGACTCCAGCTGGGTCCAGCCTTGCCATGCCAGGGTCATGGGGCAGCTGTGGCCGCTTTCCTTGAGCTTCTTGGCGGCAGCAAAGACTTCGGGCCAGGTCTTGGGGGCGACGTCGGGGTTCAGGCCGGCCTTCTTGAAGGCGTCCTTGTTGTAGTAGAAGATGGTTGTCGAGCTGTTGAAGGGGAAGCTCAGCATCTGGCCGTTGGGGGCCGTGTAGTAACCGGCCACGGCGGGGATATAGGCCTTGGGGTCGAAAGCGACGCCGGCGTCCTGCATCACCTTGCCCACGGGCACGGTCGCGCCCTTGGAGGCCATCATGGTGGCGGTACCCACTTCAAACACCTGCAGGATGTGAGGGGCGTTGCCCGAGCGGAAGGCTGCAATCGCGGCTGTCATGGATTCGTCGTACACGCCCTTGAACGTGGGCACGACCTTGTAATCCTTCTGGCTTTCGTTGAACTGCTTGGCCAGGTCATTGACCCACTCGTTATTCACGGCAGTCATCGAGTGCCACCATTGGATTTCGGTGACGGCTTGTGCCGAGAAAGTAGTAGCGGCGACGGCGGCGGCCATGGCCAGTTGCTTGAATTGCATGAAGGCTCCTCTAACGATCGTTGACGAAATATGCGGTGATGCACACTAAGTCATCCGTATGACATATGGATGTCATTGTTTGCATGGGCAACGCGCCGCACCATGGGCAGAACCCGCAGTCACAAGCCTTTGTATGACGATCCGGTGACATCTGATGGTGCGCGAAGCTGCGCCATTCTAGGTCAACGGCATTTCGTTTGTTGTTGGTAGTCTTTCGTATTGAGTTGTTTTTGATTCGGAAATGTATGATTTTTGTCTAAATAGCCTATGGAAGATTCATCTACCATTGGGCTGCATGCAGCGGTGAACGGGTTCGCAGCGCCTTTGTGCACTGTCATGCGGCGAATCGCCTGGGGAATGCCGGAGGGGCTTGCTGCTTTGGCGATAGCAGGGCTGGCCACTCAGAACCCATAGCAAAGCATGGCTGAGCCGCCGTCGCTTAAAATCGTCATCCCACTGGCTTAGGGGTGCCACACAGAGGGCGCCCGACACGGTCTACCCCCATGAATGTACCGATTGCGTTGGCTGCCGCCCTCCAGGCCCAGGCTGCCGAACCCGCACGACTGCGCGAGATTCCCTATAACTACACATCGTTCTCTGACCGTGAGATTGTGATTCGTCTGCTGGGCTCATCCATGTGGGATGTGCTCAATCAGCTGCGTCAGGAACGCCGAACCGGCCGATCTGCCCGCATGCTCTACGAAGTGCTGGGGGATATCTGGGTTGTGCAGCGCAATCCCTATCTTCAGGACGATCTGATCCACAACCCCGACCGCCGCAAGTCGCTGGTCGAGGCGCTGGAGCATCGCCTGGCCGAGATCGACAAGCGTCGCGAGCCAAATGAGGATGCGCTGCGCGATCAGCTGGTGGGCCAGCTGGTGGAAGCGGCCCACCGCGCCGTGCATGAATTCAACGCCACTTTTGTCGAGGCAGAGCAGCTGCGCCGCCGTGCGCAGAAGACGCTGCGTCGATACACCGCCAAGGACAACATCAAGTTCGACGGTCTGTCGCGCGTGGCCCATGTGACCGATGCGACCGACTGGCGCGTCGAGTACCCGTTTGTCGTGCTGACGCCCGATACCGAAGCCGAGATGGCCGGTCTGGTCAAGGGCTGTATCGAACTCGGTCTGACCATCATTCCGCGCGGAGGCGGTACCGGCTATACGGGTGGCGCCATTCCTTTGACCTGGCGCTCGGTGGTCATCAACACCGAGAAGCTGGAAGCGCTGAGCGAAGTCGAGATGCGCATGATTCCCGGCGTGGATCACGAAGTGCCCACCATCTACTCCGAAGCCGGTGTGGTGACACAGCGCGTGGCCGATGCGGCCGAGCGCGGCGGCTTTGTGTTTGCCGTGGATCCGACCTCCATCGAGGCCTCCTGCATCGGCGGCAACATCGCCATGAACGCGGGCGGCAAAAAGGCCGTGCTCTGGGGCACGGCCCTGGACAATCTGGTGTCCTGGCGCATGGTCACGCCCGATGCGCAGTGGCTGGAAGTCACGCGTCTGGATCACAACCTCGGCAAGATTCACGATGCCGAGATGGCCTGCTTCGAGCTGCAGTACTTCGAGGCGGACGGCAAGACCCATGTGCGCACCGAGCGCCTGGACATTCCCGGCCACACCTTCCGCAAGGAAGGCCTGGGCAAGGACGTGACCGACAAATTCCTCTCGGGTCTGCCCGGCATCCAGAAGGAAGGCACGGACGGCCTGATCACCAGTGCGCGCTGGGTGGTGCACCGCATGCCGGCGCATACGCGTACCGTGTGCATGGAATTCTTCGGCAATGCCAAGGATGCCGTGCCCTCCATCGTCGAGATCAAGGACTACATGTTCGCCGAGCAAAAGCGCTCGGGCGTGCTGCTGGCCGGTCTCGAACACCTGGACGACCGCTACCTCAAGGCTGTGGGCTACGCGACCAAGAGCAAGAAGGGCAACGGCCATCTGCCCAAGATGGTGTTGCTGGGCGATATCGCCGGTGACGACGCCGACGAAGTGGCCCGCGTGGCGGCCGAGGTGGTGCGCATTGCCAATTCGCGCAACGGCGAAGGCTTTACCGCCGTCAGCGCCGAGGCGCGCAAGAAGTTCTGGCTGGACCGCAAGCGCACGGCCGCGATCTCGCGCCATACCAACGCCTTCAAGATCAACGAAGACGTGGTGATTCCTCTGCCGCGCATGGCCGAGTACACCGATGGCATCGAGCGCATCAATATCGAGCTGTCGCTGCGCAACAAGCTCAAGCTCTGCGACGAGCTGAGCGGTTTCTTCAGGCACTCCGACCTGCCTCTGGGCAAGAGCGACGATGCCGGCGACATCCCCAGCGCCGAGTTGCTGGAAGACCGCGTGCAGCAGGCCCTGGCGCTGGTGGCCGAGGTGCGCGAGCTCTGGCAGGGCTGGCTGGACGGCGTGGCCACGCTGTTCCCCGAGCTGCAGGATCACCGCCTTCGTGCGAGCTGGAAGACCCAGCTCAAGGAGCCGCTGTCCAAGATTTTCGCGGGCGCTGCCTTCCAGCCGCTGCGCGAGTCCGTCAACGAGATTCACCAGAAGGTGCTCAAGGGCCGTGTCTGGGTGGCGCTGCACATGCACGCCGGTGACGGCAATGTGCACACCAACATTCCTGTCAACTCCGACGACTATGAAATGCTGCAGACCGCGCACGAAGCCGTGGCCCGCATCATGGAGCTGGCGCGCAGTCTTGACGGCGTGATCTCGGGTGAGCACGGCATCGGCATCACCAAGCTGGAATTCCTCTCGGATGCCGAGCTGGCACCGTTTGCCGATTACAAGAAGCGTGTGGACCCCGAAGGTCGCTTCAACAAGGGCAAGCTGATCCGCAACGAAGAGTGGGATGCCCTGGCGCACCAGAGTCACGACGGCCGTTCGCCGCGCGAGTCGCTGATGTTCGCCGACCTGACCAACGCCTACACGCCCAGCTTCGGCCTGATGGGTTATGAGTCCATCATCATGCAGCAGTCGGACATCGGCGCCATCGCCAACTCCGTCAAGGACTGCCTGCGCTGCGGCAAGTGCAAGCCCGTGTGTGCCACCCATGTGCCGCGCGCCAATCTGCTGTACTCACCGCGCAACAAGATCCTGGCCACCTCGCTGCTGGTGGAGGCCTTCCTCTACGAGGAGCAGACACGCCGTGGCGTGTCCATCAAGCACTGGCAGGAATTCGAAGATGTGGCCGACCACTGCACGGTCTGCCACAAGTGCTTCAACCCCTGCCCGGTCAAGATCGACTTCGGCGACGTGACCATGAATATGCGCAATCTGCTGCGCAAGATGGACAAGAAGAGCTTCCGTCCCGGCAACAAGCTGGCCATGGCCATGCTCAATGCCACCAACCCCGACACCATCAAGTTCATGCGCACGGCCATGGTGGGCGTGGGCTTCAAGGCCCAGCGCCTGGCGGCCGACGTGCTGGGGGCTGTTGCCAAGAAGCAGACCGCGCATCCGCCCGCATCGGTGGGTACGGCTCCCATCAAGGAGCAGGTGATCCACTTCATCAACAAGAAGCTGCCCGGTGGTCTGCCCACCAAGACGGCGCGCGCCTTGCTGGATATCGAAGACAAGGATTACGTGCCCATCATCCGCGACCCGCAGGCCACCAAGTCGGATACCGAGGCGGTGTTCTACTTCCCCGGTTGCGGCTCCGAGCGCCTGTTCAGTCAGGTGGGTCTGGCCACGCAGGCCATGCTCTGGCATGCCGGCGTGCAGACCGTGCTGCCGCCCGGCTATCTGTGCTGCGGCTATCCTCAGCGCGGCTCGGGCCAGTTCGACAAGGCCGAGAAGATGATCACGGACAACCGTGTGCTCTTCCACCGTGTGGCGACCACGCTCAACTATCTGGACATCAAGACCGTGGTGGTGAGCTGCGGTACCTGCTATGACCAGCTGCAGGGCTACCAGTTCGACAAGATCTTCCCCGGCTGCCGCATCATCGACATCCACGAATATCTGCTCGAAAAGGGCATCACGCTGCAGAACAAGGGCTCGTACCTGTACCACGACCCCTGCCATACGCCCATGAAGCAGCAGGACCCGATGAAGACCGTCAAGGCCTTGATGGGTGACAACGTGCTCAAGAGCGAGCGCTGCTGCGGCGAGTCCGGCACGCTGGGCGTGACGCGTCCCGACATCTCCACGCAGATCCGCTTCCGCAAGACCGAGGAAATCCGCAAGGGCGAGGCCGCGCTGCGCGACAACGGTCAGCTGGGCGCTCAGGACAACGTCAAGATCCTGACCAGCTGCCCCAGCTGCCTGCAGGGCCTGAGCCGCTATGGCAACGACCTGAACAACGGGCTGCTCGAAGCCGACTACATCGTGGTCGAGATGGCGCGCGACATTCTGGGCGAGAACTGGATGGCCGAGTATGTCAATCGCGCCAACCAGGGCGGTATCGAGCGCGTGCTGGTGTGATGCCCCCTGAGTCGCTTCGCGCCTTCTCCCAAAGGAGGGCGACACCCTCGGCGCGGGGCGGCGGGGCCGGCATAGGCCCTTGCTCGGTGTCTGTGGCCTGCGCAGGGGTCACATCGCAGTGATGTGGGTAAGACGCATTGCAATGGAGATTTCAGATGTTGGTTGAAAATTGTCCTCTGTGCACTGCCGACGGCGGTGCGCTGGTCTGGCGCGGCGACAAGCTGCGTGTGATCCGGGCCGCCGAGCAGGGCTTTCCGGCCTTCTATCGCGTGGTCTGGAATGATCATGCGGCCGAGTTCTCGGATCTGAGCGCGACGGATCGCATTGTCTGCATGGATGCCGTGGCCCTGGTGGAGCGCGTGCTGCGCGAGCAGCTGGCCCCGACCAAGATCAACCTGGCGGCTCTCGGTAACATGGTGGCGCATCTGCACTGGCATGTGATTGCGCGCTATGACTGGGACAGCCACTTTCCCGCTTCGGTCTGGGCTGCGGCCCAGCGCGAGCGCAATGAAGAGCGCGAAGCTGAGATTGCCCGCCAGCTGCCGCAGGTGGATGAAGTGCTGCAAAAGGCGTTGACCCTCTGGGCCGCGTGATGTTTTTCGTCTCCGTCGGGAGATTCAAAGGGCAGCTTGAGGCTGCCCTTTTATGCATTGATTAGGAGAAAGCCATGGCAGGACTGCAAGCCAACACTCCCACCCCCCAGTCGCTGACCGTGCATGGTGCATCGCGCGTGCTGGAGGTCTCTTATTCGGACGGCAAGACTTTCCGCATCCCGTTCGAGTTGCTGCGCGTGTACTCGCCCTCGGCCGAGGTGCAAGGTCATGGCCCGGGCCAGGAAGTGCTGCAGACCGGCAAGCGCGATGTGGGCATCAACACCATAGAGCCGGTGGGCAACTACGCCATCAAGCCGTTCTTCAGCGATGGGCACGAAAGCGGCCTGTACACCTGGGAATACCTCTACCAGCTGGGCAGCCAGCAGGATGCTCTGTGGCAGCAATATCTGCAGCGCCTTGAAGAAGCCGGGATGGATCGCGATACGCCCATGCCCGAGAAGGGCGCCGGCGGTCATGGCTGCAGCGTGCATTGAGCTTTGACTGTCAGGGGCTTGCATGTCGGCTCAAAAGCCGGCAGCAACGTCCCGTACACGCCACATAGCCCATGCGTACGGCACAGGGTTATTGAGGCTGGTGCTATATTTCCAATAGCTTTAAGCGCTCGTGAAATAAGCGCTCAAGGCGAATTCTTTCAAAAAACCATAGTGCTTCAAAGCCTGTAGCCATACGGGGTTGTCGCTGTACGCGCAAGCACTGCCTGCTTAGCATTCTTTGTTATGAGCTCCACACACTTCGGATTCCAGACTGTTGATGAAAGCGAGAAGGCATCGCGCGTACGCGGTGTGTTCGACTCTGTGGCGTCCAAGTACGACGTCATGAACGACGTGATGTCGGGTGGACTGCACCGCGCCTGGAAGGCTTACACGCTGATGGTGGCCAACCTCAAGGAAGGCGACAAGGCGCTGGACATCGCGGGCGGCACAGGGGATCTGTCCCTGGCTTTTTCCAAGAAGGTGGGGGCCAGCGGTCAGGTGGTGCACACCGACATCAATGAAGCCATGCTGCGCGTGGGGCGTGACCGTCTGACCGACAAGGGTGTGATCCTGCCCACGCTGGTCTGCGATGCTGAAAAGCTGCCCTTCCCAGACAACTATTTCGATCTGGTCAGCGTGGCCTTCGGCCTGCGCAATATGACGCACAAGGATGCAGCGCTCAAGGAAATGAACCGCGTGCTGCGCCCCGGCGGCAAGCTGCTGGTGTTGGAGTTCTCCAAGGTGGCCAAACCGCTGGAGAAGGTCTATGACTGGTACTCGTTCAAGATTTTGCCGACCATGGGCAAGATGATTGCAGGCGATGCCGAAAGCTATCGCTATCTGGCTGAGTCCATCCGCATGCACCCGGGCCAGAAGGAGCTCAAGGCCCTGATGCAGCAATGCGGCTTTGGCCATGTGGACTATCACAACATGACAGGAGGCGTCTGTGCCTTGCATGTGGGAATCAAGTGTTAAGTGCGCCCTGTGCGCAGATTTGTAGCGACTTTCTATAAGAAGGGAGATGAGATGAAGAAACTTTGGTCAATCGCCTTGGTGGCAATGCTGGTGGTGGCACATGGTCAGGCCGATGCAAAACGCATGGGCGGTGGCTCATCGTTGGGCAAGCAGTCGGGCAACGTCACTCAACGCGAAGCGTCTCGTGCTCCCGCTCAGAATGCCCAGCAGGCTGGGCAGCAGAATGCGGCGCAGCAAAACCGTGCTGCTCCACCTGCAGCGGCTCCGGCCGCTGCACCCAAGAAGCCATGGGGCGCCATGCTGGGCGGCCTGGCCGCAGGCCTGGGCCTGGCCTGGCTGGCCAACTCGCTGGGCATGGGCGAAGCCTTTGCCAATATGCTGATGTTCGGTCTGCTGGCCATGGTGATCATGGTGGTGGTCGGCATGATCATGCGCCGTCGCAAGGCAGCGCCTGCCGTGCAAAGCGCTAGCAGTCCATTCGCCTTTCAGGGCGCAGGCAATCTGGGCGGTGATGTGAATGCACCTCAGGCACGTCAGTACAACCCCGAAAAAGTGGGCAATGATGCGTCGGCTCGTCCTTGGGAACAGAACCATATTCCTGAAGCCGCAGCTGCAGCTGGCGGCTCCATGATCGGCTCTGCCCTGTCGGGTTCGCAGAACTGGGGCGTGCCTGCAGACTTCGATGCCGAAGGCTTTCTCACTGCAGCCAAGCGCAACTTCGTGACGCTGCAGTCGGCCTGGGATCGTTCCGACATCACCACTTTGCGCTCCATGATGACCGACGAGATGCTCACGGAAATCCGCGGCCAGCTGTCCGAGCGCGAGACGCAGCGCGCGGGCGAGCCCAACCACACCGATGTGTTGATGATCGATGCGCAACTGCTGGGCATCGAAGACCTGGGCAATGGCTATATGGCCAGCGTCGAGTTCTCCGGCATGATCCGCGAGGAGGCATCGGCAGGCCCCAGCCCCTTCCGTGAAGTCTGGAACATGACCAAGCCCAAGAGTGGCACCAGCGGCTGGCTGGTGGCGGGCGTGCAGGCGCTGCAATAAGCCCTACTGTCTGGCGCACCCTATGCCAGAGGCAGCAAGCAAGCGCCGCCGCGCAGCGAAGCTGCCGTCCCCCTCAGGGGGAAGGCGCAAAGCGCCACAGGGGGGAATCAATTTCATGAATAATCGGGGACTATGGCAACACAGTCCCCTTTTTCTTTTCTGGGCGGTCTCGTCGAACGCGTGATGGCCGGTCCCCAAGCTCCTGAATGGCTGGTGAGTGAAATGCACCAGCGTCTGGTGCTTTTCCTCAATCATGTGCTGATGCAGGAAAAAGAGGCCACGGATCGCCTCGTGCGCCAGAAGGGGCGTATTGCGCGTGTGCAATGGCGCCAGTATTCGGTCGCCTTGCTGGTCACTCCTGCAGGCCTGTTCGACGTGGCTCCTGCCGAGGCAGCCCCCGATCTGATGCTGGAAGTCACCGAGACCTCACCTCTGTCGCTGGCTCAGACGGCCTTGCGTGGCGACAAGCCCAGCATTCGCATTGAAGGCGATGTGCAGTTTGCCGCCGAGATCAATTGGCTGGTGGATAACGTCAAGTGGGATGTGGAGGAGGATCTGGCTCGCCTGATTGGCGATGTGCCGGCCCACACCATTGGCAAGGTTGCACGCACGGCCGCACAGGGGCTGCGTCAGTTCGTCGGCGCACGCATGGGCAGCAAGTCTGCCTCTGCTGCCGATGTGGCCAATCCTGCCGGCACGGCACCCGTGGCAGCCATGCCCGGAGCCGATTACACACAGCCATGAGCCGCTTTCTGCGAGGCTGGGCCATCCTCTGGGTGGTGTTTCGTTATGGACTCGACGAGCTGGTGCTCTCCGGGATTCCGCATCCGCGCCTGCGCAGCTTGCGCGGCGTGCTGACCTTCGGTCGCAAGCTGGACAAGCCACGTGGCGTGCGCCTGCGCGAAGCGCTGGAGGAGCTGGGGCCCATCTTCGTGAAGTTCGGTCAGGTTCTGTCCACCCGCAGCGACCTGATGCCGCCCGATGTGGCCGAGGAACTGGCCAAGCTGCAGGATCGCGTGCCGCCGTTCGATTCCCAGATCGCGGTGGACACCATCGAGCGTTCCTTTCGCAAGCCGCTGGAGCAGATCTTCATCAGCTTCGAGCGTGAGCCCGTGGCCAGCGCGTCCATCGCCCAGGTGCACTTTGCCAGGGTTCGCGACAAGGCCGGCGTCGAGCACGATGTCGCCGTCAAGGTGCTGCGCCCGGGCATGAAGTCCGTGATCGACAAGGATCTGGCGCTGATGCACATGATGGCGAGCTGGCTGGAAAGGCTCTCCCATGATGGCAAGCGGCTCAAGCCCAGGGAAGTGGTTGCCGAGTTCGACAATTACCTGCATGACGAGCTGGACCTGATCCGCGAAGCCTCCAATGCCGCGCAACTGCGCCGCAATATGGATGGGCTGGATCTGGTGCTGATCCCCGAGATCCACTGGGATTACTGCCACACGGATGTGATGGTGATGGAGCGCATGAAGGGCGTGCCCATCAGCCAGGTCGAGCGCCTGCGCGAAGCCGGCGTGGATATCCCCAAGCTGGCGCGCGATGGCGTGACCATCTTCTTTACCCAGGTGTTCCGTGACGGCTTCTTTCATGCCGACATGCACCCGGGCAACATCATGGTCAGCCTGGAGCCCGATACCTTCGGGCGCTATATCTCGCTGGACTTCGGCATCGTCGGCACGCTGACTGAGTTCGACAAGGAATATCTGGCGCAGAACTTCCTGGCCTTCTTCCGCCGCGACTACAAGCGCGTTGCCGCCTTGCATGTGGAAAGCGGCTGGGTACCGGCCACGACGCGCGTCGAGGAGCTGGAGGCGGCCATCCGCGCCGTCTGCGAGCCCTATTTTGACCGGCCGCTGGCCGAAATCTCGCTGGGCATGGTGCTGATGCGCCTGTTCCAGACCTCGCGCCGTTTCCAGGTCGAGATCCAGCCCCAGCTGGTGCTGCTGCAAAAGACGCTGCTCAATATCGAGGGTCTAGGGCGCCAGCTTGACCCCAACCTCGATCTGTGGAGCACGGCCAAGCCATTCCTCGAGAAATGGATGCTGGACCAGATGGGGCCGCAGCGCCTATGGCATGAGCTGCAGGCACAGGCGCCGCGCTACGCCAAGATCCTGCCCGACATTCCGCGCGTGCTGCACCAGTATCTGTCCAGGCACGGAGCCGGCAATGACAGCGAGACCCTGCTCAAAGAGCTGCTGCAGCAGCAGAAAACGACCAACCGTCTGCTGCAGGCCATCCTCTGCGGCGGCATCGGTTTCGTCATCGGTCTGGTGGTGCTGCAGGTTCTGCTGCGCATCCGCTTCTGAGCTTTCCTTTTCTTTAGAGTTCGAGGAGTGCCAGCGTGCTGCTCTCATTGGTGATCGTCTACCTGCTTGTGACCATCGGCATCGGCCTGTGGGCTGCCAGACGCGTGAAGAACACGGCGGACTTCGCCATTGCCGGCCGTCATCTGCCGCTCTACATGATCATCACCACCACCTTTGCGACTTGGTTCGGGTCCGAGCTGGTGCTGGGCGTGCCAGCCAAGTTCATCGAAGGCGGTCTGCATGCGCTGGTAGAGGATCCGTTTGGCGCGGGCATGTGCCTGATTCTGGTCGGGTGCTTTTTCGCGGCCAAGCTCTACCGCATGAATCTGCTGACCATCAGCGACTATTACCGCTCGCGCTATGGCCGGACTATCGAGGTGATCTGCTCGCTGATCATCATGCTCAGCTATCTGGGCTGGGTCTCGGCCCAGGTCACGGCGCTGGGCCTGGTGTTCAACCTGCTCTCGGGCGGTGTCGTCAGTATTCCCATGGGCATGACGATAGGCGTGCTCTCGGTGCTGGTCTACACCCTGTTCGGCGGCATGTGGTCAGTGGCCGTGACGGATTTCGTGCAGATGATCATCCTGGTCGCAGGCCTGCTGATACTGGCCTTTTTTGCCGGTGACATGGCGGGCGGCGCGGGCAAGGTGGTCGATCTGGCCACCAGCCGCGATCTCTTCAAGTTTCTGCCAGAGCCCTCGCTGCATGAAATCGTTTTCTTCATAGGCGCTGCCGTGACCATGATGCTGGGCTCGATTCCGCAGCAGGACATCTTCCAGCGCGTGATGTCGGCAGACACCGAAAAATCGGCCGTGCGCGGCACCATCATCGGCGGTGCCTGCTATGTGATCTTTGCCTTCGTGCCCATGTTCCTGGTGGCCAGTGCGCTCATCATCATGCCCACCGAAGCGACGGCCCTGCTGGCCGATGATCCGCAGAAGGTGCTGCCCACCCTGGTGATGGACAAGATGCCGTTTGCCATGCAGGTGCTGTTCTTCGGCGCGCTGCTCTCGGCCATCAAGTCCTGCGCGTCGGCCACCTTGCTGGCCCCCAGCGTGACCTTCACCGAGAACATCTGGCGCCAGTTCCGCCCCTACACCACGGACAAGGAAAACCTCAGGACCATGCGCATCAGCGTGCTGGTGTTTGCGGCCTGCGTGCTGGCCTATTCGATCATCATGGAAGGCACACCCATCTATGAGCTGGTCGCCAGTGCCTATCAGGTGCCGCTGGTGGGGGCCTTCGTGCCGCTGGTGTTCGGCCTGTACTGGAAGAGGGCCACCACCCAGGGCGCCATCAGCGCCGTGGCGTTGGGCATCGGTGTGTGGCTCATCTTCATGGTCACGCCTGCGCTCAACCAGGCTTTTCCACAGCAGCTGGCTGGTCTTTTGGCTGCGGTTGCCGGCATGCTGGCAGGCTCGCTGCTGCCGCAGTGGATCAGCAACCATCACCGTGAAATAGAGTCCTTTGCCGAGATCAAGGCTTGAGAGTGCAAACCGGCCGCACCGGGGCTTGCTTGCGCAGCGCAGCAAAACCAGGGGCGGCGCCTATAATTGAGGGTTTTTGCACTTCCCCCGTTTTTAGCGCTATGCCTATCTATGCATACAAGTGTGGCTCCTGCGGTCACGCCAAGGATGTGCTGCAGAAAATCTCGGACGCGCCGCTGACCGTGTGCCCAGCTTGCGGGGCCGAGGCCTTTTCCAAGCAGCTCACCGCTCCGGGCTTTCAGCTCAAGGGTTCTGGCTGGTATGCCACGGACTTCAAGAACAGCGGCAGCAAGCCGGCTGCAAGCACCTCTTCATCCAGTGACAGTGCCGCAGCCCCTGCACCCGCAGCTGCTGCAGCCCCTGCCCCTGCGCCCGCCAATTCCTGAGGCTTACCCACACTATGTCTGCATTGCGCAAGTGGCTGATTGCCGGTTTGCTGGTCATCGTTCCCCTGGTGATCACGCTGGGCGTGCTCAACTGGATCATCGGAACGCTGGATCAGACGCTGGCCATTCTTCCGGAGGCCTGGCAGCCCGACAGATTGCTGGGCATGCATATTCCGGGCTTTGGCGTTATTCTGACCTTGCTGATTTTGCTGCTCGTTGGCGGCATTGCCAGCAATTTCATCGGCCGCAAGCTGGTGGGCTGGGGTGATGCGCTGGTGCGCCGCATTCCCGTGGTGCGCTCCATCTATTCCAGCGTCAAGCAGGTCTCGGACACCGTGTTCTCCGACAGCGGCAACGCTTTTCGCACGGCAGTGCTGGTGCAGTGGCCGCGCGAGGGCGTATGGACCGTGGCTTTCGTCACAGGCCAGCCCAGCGGTGAAGTGGCGGCGTTGCTGCGCGATGAATATGTGAGCGTCTTCGTGCCCACCACGCCCAACCCCACCGGGGGTTACTTCGTGCTGGTGCGCAAGAGCGAATGCATCGAGCTGGAAATGAGTGTGGATGCGGCGCTCAAATACATTGTTTCGATGGGCGTGGTGGCTCCGCCAGACCTCGCACTGATCGAAGAATCCAAACAAACAACCTTGTCGCACCCCTAAGGTGCAGGAAGAATTTTCATGGCAATGCGTTCTCAATACTGCGGTCTGGTGACCGAAGCCCAAATGGGCGAAACCGTGACCCTGTGCGGCTGGGTGAACCGCCGCCGTGACCATGGTGGCGTGATCTTCATCGACCTGCGCGACCGCGAAGGCTATGTGCAGGTGGTCTGCGACCCCGACCGCGCCGAGATGTTCAAGGTGGCCGAAGACGTGCGCAACGAGTTCTGCGTGCAGGTCAAGGGTGTGGTGCGTGCGCGTCCCGCCGGCACCACCAACGACAAGCTCAAGAGCGGCCAGATCGAAGTGCTGTGCCATGAGCTCAACGTGCTCAACGCTTCCGTCACGCCTCCTTTCCAGCTGGACGACGACAACCTGTCGGAAACCGTGCGCCTCACGAATCGCGTGATGGATCTGCGCCGTCCCGTGATGCAGCGCAACATGATGCTGCGTTACAAGACCGCCATCCAGGTGCGCAACTTCCTCGACAAGGAAGGCTTCATCGACATCGAGACCCCCATGCTGGGCAAGTCCACGCCCGAAGGCGCCCGTGACTACCTGGTGCCCTCGCGTGTGCATGACGGTGAATTCTTCGCTCTGCCCCAGTCGCCTCAGCTGTACAAGCAGATGCTGATGGTCTCGGGTTTCGACCGCTACTACCAGATCACCAAGTGCTTCCGCGACGAAGACCTGCGCGCTGACCGTCAGCCCGAATTCACGCAGATCGACTGCGAAACCTCCTTCCTGAACGAAGAAGAAATCCGCGCCATCTTCCAGCGCATGATCAAGGAAGTGTTCCAGACCCAGCTGAACGTGGATCTGGGCGAGTTCCCCATCATGACCTACCAGGATGCGGCCTTCCGCTTCGGCTCGGACAAGCCCGACCTGCGCGTCAAGCTCGAATTCACCGAACTGACCGACTGCATGGGCGACGTGGACTTCAAGGTCTTCTCCACCCCCGCCACCACCAAGGGCGGTCGTGTCGTGGCCCTGCGCGTGCCCGGCGGCGCTGCCATCTCGCGCGGCGAGATCGACGGCTACACCGAGTTCGTCAAGATCTATGGCGCCAAGGGTCTGGCCTGGATCAAGGTCAACGAAGTGGCCAAGGGCCGTGATGGCCTGCAGTCGCCCATCGTCAAGAACCTGCACGACGCAGCGATCGCTGAAATCCTCAAGCGCACCGGTGCACAGGATGGCGACTTGCTGTTCTTCGGTGCCGACAAGGAAAAGATCGTCAACGACTCCATCGGCGCTCTGCGCCTGAAGGTCGGCCACAGCGAATTCGGCAAGAAGAACGGCCTGTTCGAAGACAAGTGGGCACCGCTGTGGGTGGTGGACTTCCCCATGTTCGAGCATGACGAGGAAAACGACCGCTGGGCAGCTGTGCACCACCCCTTCACCTCGCCCAAGGATGGCCACGAAGAACTGATGGTGACCGACCCCGGCAAGTGCATTGCCAAGGCCTACGACATGGTCTTGAACGGCTGGGAACTGGGCGGCGGCTCGGTGCGTATCCACCGCGCCGACGTGCAGGCCAAGGTGTTCGAAGCCCTGAACATCACGCCCGAGCAGCAACGCGCCAAGTTCGGCTACCTGCTGGATGCGTTGCAGTACGGTGCGCCTCCCCACGGCGGCCTGGCCTTCGGCCTGGATCGTCTGATCACGCTGATGACGGGCTCCGACTCCATCCGTGACGTGATCGCCTTCCCCAAGACACAGCGCGCCCAGGATCTGCTGACCCAGGCTCCCTCGCCCGTGGACGAGAAGCAGCTGCGCGAGCTGCATATCAAGCTGCGCAACGTGGCCGTGACGACCACTGAGGCTTGATTGCCAAGCTCCCCGTGAACAGCGCCGGTCGCTGTTCACACCCAGGCGCCAGTTCGCGAAAGCGGCTGGCGCTTTTTTGTTGCTTTGAAATCGGGAGCTGCTTGCGCCTGTCAATCTTGGAATTCAGATGGTTTTCACTCTGAATTCAATGAATAGCAAGCGGTTGCAGCTATGAATATTGATGGCTATCAAGCAGCAGGGCGACTCAGCCTGCTGTCATCCTGAGCGCGCTAATATGCTGCGATGGAAGTCAGGCCCTACAAGATTCCGCAGTCCGTGCTGGTCGTGATCTACCGTGAAGACGGGAAGGTGTTGCTGCTGCGTCGCAGCATTGCGGCGCCCGAGGGCGAGCCTTTCTGGCAATCCGTCACGGGCAGCAAGGACAGCCTGGACGAGGACTGGCATGAAACCGCCGTGCGCGAGGTGCAGGAGGAAACCGGCATCGACGCGCATGCGCCGGACTGTTGCCTGACAGACTGGGAACTCGAGAACGTCTACGCCATCTATCCACAGTGGCTGCATCGTTACGCGCCGGGCGTCAGCCATAACCAGGAGCGTGTCTTCGGCCTTCGTGTGCCATCTCACCTGACCGTGCACTTGAATCCCAGGGAGCACACCGCACATGATTGGCATGATTGGCGTGAGGCAGCCCAGCGCTGCTTTTCTTCTTCCAACGCAGAAGCTATTTTGCTGTTGCCGCGCTTCGAGCCGGCGCTGGTCGAGCGCCGCTGCAGGCAACAGCCTTGAAACCATCAGTGCCTATGTCTGAAGTTCAGTTGTTTACGCCGCCAGAGCCGCAGATCCTGCGCGTGGCCACCTACAACATTCACAAGGGTGTGCAGGGCCTGGGTCCTGCCAGGAGGCTGGAGATTCACAATCTGGGACTTGCGGTGGAGCAGCTCGATGCGGACATCGTCTGCCTGCAGGAAGTGCGCAAGATGAACCGCAAGGAGGAGCAGTACTTCGACCGCTGGCCCAATGTGCCGCAGGCCGAGTACCTGGCTCCCGAAGGCTACGAGTCCGTCTATCTGACCAATGCCTACACCCGGGACGGCGAGCACGGCAATGCGCTGCTCAGCCGCTGGCCGGTGATCGGCTACCAGCACGAGGACATCTCGGACCATCGCTTCGAGCAGCGCGGCCTGCTGCATGTGGAGCTGGACATCCACGGCAAGCGCGTGCATTCCATCGTCGTGCACCTGGGCCTGATTCCGGGCAGCCGCATTCGCCAGATTGCACTGCTGCAGCGTTTCATCGAGCGCGAGGTACCGCCCAATGCGCCGCTGGTGGTGGCGGGCGACTTCAATGACTGGGGCAACCAGATCAAGCGCATGCTGGCGGGCTTCGGCCTGTTCGAGTACGAGGAAACGCAGGGCATTCTGACCTATCCCTCGCGGCTGCCGATTGCGCAGCTCGACCATATCTATGTGCGCGGCCTGACCCCTCTGGGGCTGCAGGTGCCCAAGGGGCGCATCTGGTGGCGCATGTCGGATCATCTGCCGCTGATCGCGGAGTTCAAGCTGTAGCAGCCCTGAGCCCGGCCCCCGCGCCTTCTTCCTTCTCGCTGCGCGGCGGCACTGGCTCGCCATCTTCGGCGCCGGGCGCAGTCCGATTGGGGGATTGCTCCTGAAACCATAGCTTCCAAGGCCTTGTAAACATGCATCTGGACGGCAAATCCTTTGTAGCTTCGGGAAGTTGATTCACTGGTACCATTCTTGGATGTTCAGAGATCTCGCCGACATGAAAAAAGACAACTCAGCCGAAGGAACACCCGTTTCGGTCAAGATCCGCGAGCGGCTGCAGGCAGCTAAGAAACGTTTCCACGCCAACGACAACATTGCCGAATTCATCGAGCCCGGCGAGCTGGAGAAGCTGCTGGACGAGGTGCAGGAGAAGATGCAGGGCGTGCTCGACTCCATGGTCATCGACACCGTGCACGACCACAACACGCGCGCCACGGCACGCCGTGTGGCCAAGATGTATGTGAACGAAGTGTTCCGCGGCCGTTATGTGCATCAGCCGGCCATCACCGAATTTCCCAACGCAGAGCATCTGAACGAGCTGATGATCGTCGGCCCGATCACCGTGCGCAGCGCCTGCAGCCACCACCTGTGCCCCGTGATCGGCAAGATCTGGATCGGCGTGCTGCCCAACAAGAACACCAATGTGATCGGTCTGTCCAAGTACGCGCGTCTGGTGGACTGGATCATGGGTCGTCCGCAGATCCAGGAAGAGGCCATCATCCAGCTGGCCGACCTGATCATGGACAAGACCCGACCCGACGGCTTGGCCGTGGTCATGGAAGCCTCGCATTTCTGCATGTCCTGGCGTGGCGTGCGCGAGATGGACTCCAAGATGCTGAACTCCGTCATGCGTGGAGCGTTCCTCACCAACTCCGAACTGCGCCGCGAATTCCTGTCGCTCATTGCGGCACGAAAGTAAATGATCCCCCTGTGGCGCTTCGCGCCTTCCCCCAAGGGGGGACGACGCCTTCGCTGCGGGGCGGCCCTTGCTTGGCGTCCCTCACATGTGCTGCGCCAGTCTCATCACGCACTGGCCGTGTTCGGTCAGATGAAGTACTGAATTTTTCTTTTCAAAAGGCTGCGCGTCGCGCGGCCTTTTGCATTTCTGGCTCCCATGTCACTGCAAGCGTTCACTCTCATCATTTTGGCCGGCCTGATTCATTCGGGCTGGAATATCGTGGCCAAGAAGGCGGGTGGAGATGCCCGTTTTTCGCTCTACACCGCCATCTGCAATGCCGTCATCTGGCTGCCGCTGGGCTGGTGGCTGGGCAAGGATGTGGTGCCGGGCTGGGGCTGGATGGAGTGGGCGTTCGTCACCGCCAGCGCCGTGCTGCATGTGGCTTATTTCGTGGTGCTGCTGCGCGGCTACCGCGTGGCTGACCTGACGGTGGTCTATCCGCTGGCGCGCGGCAGCGGGCCGCTGATCTCCTCGCTGGTGGCGGTGATGTTTTTGGGGGAACAGATTTCAACGCTGGGGGCTGCCGGCATTGCGGGCGTGGTGCTGGGCGTGTTCCTGATCGCGGGCGGCCCGCGCATGATTGTGGCCATTCGAGAGGGGCAGGATCTGGAGGCGCGCCAGCGCGTGCTCTCCGGTCTCTACTACGGCCTGCTGACGGGGCTGTTCATTGCCAGCTACACGGTGGTGGACAGCTATGCCGTCAAGATGCTGCTGATGTCGCCGATTTTGGTGGACTATGTGGGCAACTTGATCCGGCTGGTGATTCTGGCGCCGCTGGCCGTCCGGGATTGGCCCGAGACCAAGCGCCTGTGGCGTCTGCAGTGGCGCTATGCGGCCGTGGTGGCCTTCTTCAGCCCCATTGCCTATGTGCTGGTGCTGTATGCGGTGCAAAGCGCGCCTATCTCTCACGTCGCTCCCGCGCGCGAGGTGTCCATGCTGTTCGCGGCCCTGATCGGCGGCAGGCTGCTGGGCGAGGGCGACCGGGCCCTGCGCATTGCGGGGGCCGTGATGATTGCCCTGGGCGTGACGGCGCTGGGCCTGGGTTGAAGTGAGTCGTTTGTCAAAAAGGCCTGCAGCCATTGTCGATGCATCGCAAGTGGCTATTGTTTTTGAAGAGATCTGAAAATGCCGACCTGGGAAGTCCTGATCACATTCTTTGGTGTAGCCCTGCTGCTGGGTCTGAGCCCCGGCCCTGACAATCTGTTTGTGCTGGTGCAGTCGGCCCAGCGCGGCTGGCGCGTGGGGCTGTGCGTAGTGTTGGGCCTGTGTCTGGGCCTTGTCGGACATACGGCCGCCGTGGCGCTGGGGCTGGCGGCCGTGGTGGCGACATCGCCCATGCTGTTCACCGCGCTCAAGCTCTGCGGCGCCGCCTATCTGGCCTATCTGGCCTGGGGCGCATGGCATGCGCCGGTCAGCGTCGAAGAAAGTGCCAGGGCGCAGGAGCAGCGCGATGTGCTGACTCTGCGCTCCGCCATGGGCTGGGTGGGCAAAGGCGTGGTCATGAACCTGACCAACCCCAAGGTGCTGATTTTCTTTCTGGCCTTTTTGCCCCAGTTCACCGACCCCGCTCGTGGCAGCGTGCCAGTGCAGATCATGGTGCTGGGCAGCGTCTTCATGGCAGCCGCTTGGCTGGTCTTTGGCTCTATCGCCTGTTTCTCGGGGCTGTTTGGCCAGATCCTGCAGCGCTCCGTGCGCGCCCAGCGCTGGCTTAACCGCATCGCTGCCACCGTTTTCGGCGCGCTCGCACTTCGTCTTGTGATGGTGCAACGCTAGAGGCAAACACTCTTAAAACTGGCGCGCCCCAGCACAGGGGGCAGCGGGCAAGGGCCTGTGCCGGCCGCACCGCCCCGCCGCGAGGCTATCGTCCCCCTCCGTCCCCTCCCATAGTGCGAAGCACATAGAGAGAGGGGCGCCCGGCCAGGGGGAAGGCGCGTAGCGCCTCAGGCGGTGATGCTCTATCCCCAGGTTAGAGCAGACAAGTCATTGACAAACACCGGCATGTCCTTCCACAGCCCGCGCAGCTTCTTGTTCGCCACGGTCACCCACTGCGGGGTGTAGAGAAAGCCGTGTACCGAATCATGCGCCAGCAGGCGCTGTGCATCACCAAGCAGGCGTGCGCGGTCGGCAGGGCGCGGTGTGTGCTTGATCTTGTCGAAAAGCTCGTTGAATTCCTGGGACTGGTAGCCCCAGTAGTAATCGGCCTTGGCAAAGTTGCCCAGATCAAACGGCTCCACATGCGAAATGATGGTCAGGTCGTAGTTCTTGTTGGTGTAGGTGCCCGACAGCCACTGTGCCCATTCCACATTCTGCAGCTTGAGCTGGATGCCGATCTTGGCCAACTGGGCTGCAATCAGCTCACCGCCCTGGCGCGCATAGGGCGCTGGCGGCAGCGTCATGGTCAGCGTCAGCGGGGTCTTGATGCCTGCTTCAGCCATCAGGGCCTTGGCCTTTTCCAGGTCAAAGGGATTGACACCTGTGGTGTCCACATAGCCAAAGGCTGTGGGCACATAGTAGCTGCCGATGGGCACGCCATAGCCGTCGGCGGCACCGGCAATCACGGCCTTGCGATCGATGGCGGCGGCAATGGCACGGCGCACGCGGATGTCGCTGATAGGTTTTCGCGCATTGTTGATGGCCAGAATGGTCTTGGCGCGCGAGTTGCTCACCACCACCTGAAAGCGGGCATTGGCTTTGAACTGAGGCACGCTGCGCGGCGAGACGCGCGGGAAGGCATCGACATCGCCGGCCAGCAGGGCGGCAACCTGTGCTGCGGGGTCGGGAATGAAGCGGAACACGGCGCGCTTGATGCGAATGCTCTGTGCCGAGCGATAGTCGGGCCAGGCGGTCAGCGTGACCGATGCACCCTTGGCCCAGGCCGCAAGCTTGTAGGGGCCGGTGCCCACGGGTTTGCTGGCGTTGGTGGTGGCGCTCTTGGGCTCGACGATGATGGACGTGGCCTGACCCATCATGAACAGAAAGTCGGGATCGATCTCCTGGTTGGTCAGCACCACCGTATGCTCGTCGGCGACCTTGGTGCTCAGATTGGCAAAGGTGCGCTTGTCCTTGTTGGTGCTTTTGTCGGCGGCCGCGCGGTCGAACGAGAACTTGACGGCGGCAGCGTTGAAGGGCTCGCCGTTCTGGAACTTCACATCCTTGCGCAGGCGAAAGGTATAGGTCTTGAGATCGGACGAGACTTCCCAGCTCTCGGCCAGCAGAGGCGAGACGCTGCCGTCGGAGTTGATCTTGGTCAGCGTCTCAAACACGTTGTAGAGCACGACTTCGGCAATCGAGGAAGCAGCCCCGGCTGTGGGGTCCAGTCCTGGCGGCTCCAGCGTCATGGCCAGCGTGACGCTGTCTTTCTTGGCCTGGGCCATGGCAGGCCAGGCAGCGAACAAGGGCAAGCTGGCAGCCGAGCTGGCCAGCAAGGAGCGGCGATTGAGCATCAACAAAGTCTCCGATGGGGGGCTGGCCGCATGGGGCCATCAAAAGCGCTGCAAGTCATCGCGGGGAGCGGACTTGTTTCATATGCGTTTTTACACCAGTCGGAGCAGTCTTTGCTGTGGTCGCAGGCATATCGCTGCTGCGAGTGTGAGCAACTGTTTGGCGGCCCGGTTCAGATGACTCGCGGTGCGGCCTTGACCAAGGCCTGGGTATAGGGGTGCTCGGGGGCTGAGAACAGCTTGCGCGGTGTGCCGCGCTCCACCACTTCACCCTGATGGAGCACGATGACCTGATCGCAGACATGCTGGACCACGGCCAGGTCATGACTGATGAACAGATAGGACAGGCCCAGCTCGCGCTGCAGGTCCTGCATGAGATTGAGCACCTGGGCCTGTACCGAGACGTCGAGCGCGCTGACCGGCTCATCGGCCACGATCAGGCGGGGGCGGGTAATCAGAGCGCGGGCAATGGCAATGCGCTGGCGTTGGCCGCCGGAGAACTCGTGCGGATACTTGTCGGCGTCCTGTACGCGCAGACCCACCTGGTCAAGCACGCTCAGCACCTGCTGACGCCTGGCAGGGCGACTGAGCTTTTCATGAGTCGTTCCCAAAGGCTCGCTGACGATGGCTTCTACTGTCATGCGCGGGTCCAGCGATCCATAGGGATCCTGAAACACCATCTGGAAGTCGCGCCGTGCGGCTCGCAGTTCCTGTTCGCAGAGACGGTGCAGATTGCGGCCCAGCAGTTCCACCCTGCCTTCGCTGGGCTGGTCCAGCGCCATGACCAGGCGCGCCAGTGTGGACTTGCCGGAACCCGATTCGCCGACCACGCCCAGGCTCTGTCCCGCTTGCAGTTCAAAGCTCACGCCGCGCAGTGCCTGCAGCGGCTCGGGCTTGTGCCACAGCGATGTACGGGGGCGCGAATATGCGCGTTTCAGGCCGCTAACCCTGAGCAAGATTGCGCTGCTGGTTCCTGTTTCAGAAGATTCGGCCGGCTTGATCATGTCCTGGCTCCTGCCGTCAGCACCTGTTCATACAGGCAGCGCGCCACATGGGGCTGGCGCCAGGAGGAAAGAGAGGCTGGTGCCGCCATGCTGGGTTGGTGCAGCGTGCGAGGCTGGGGGCGCTGCACATAGCACTCGTCCTGGGTGTGGGCGCAGCGGCCCGCAAACGGGCAGCCTGCGGGCAGATCCACGAGCTCTGGCACGGCTCCGGCAATGGTGGGCAGACGGACTGTACCTTCTGCGGCGTGGAGTTGAGGGCGTGCAGCAAACAGGCCGCGTGTATAGGGGTGGGCGCGCCTGGCGAACACCGCTTCCGTCATGCCGGATTCCACTACGGTGCCGCCATACATGACCAGCAGCTGCTCCGCATTCTGGGCAATCACGCCCAGATCATGGCTGATGAGAACCAGCGCCATGGAATGCTCGGCCACCAGCTCCTGCAGCAGATCCAGAATGCGCTGCTGAACCGTCACATCCAGGGCCGTGGTGGGCTCGTCGGCCACCAGCAGATCGGGACCGCAGGCCAGAGCCATGGCAATCATGATGCGCTGGCGCTGGCCGCCGGAGAACTGGTGCGGATATTCATCGAGCCGCTGCGCAGCCTGCGCAATGCCCACCCTCTCCAGCAGCTCGGTGGCGCGGGCGCGAGCCTGGGCGCGGCTCATTCCCAGATGAAGCCGCAGCGGCTCTGCCACCTGGCGGCCGATGCTGTGCACGGGGTTGAGGGCGCTCATGGGCTCCTGAAACACCATGGCCATGCGGTTGCCGCGCAGGGCGCAGAGCTGGCGCTCGCTCAGGCCCAGCAGCTCCTGGCCGTCCAGCTGGATGCTGCCGTCCACCTGTGCATGTTCGGGCAGCAGGCCCATCAGTGCCAATGCCGTCAGCGATTTGCCGCAGCCTGATTCGCCGATCAGGCCCAGCGTGGCACCGCGCTCCAGCGTAAAGCTCACATCGCGCACGGCCTGAGCCCGGCCGCGATGGGTATGCAGATTGATGGTGAGGCTGGAGACTTCAAGCAAAGCCATGGTGATTCAACGCTCGCGTGTCAGTCGGGGGTCCAGCAGGTCGCGCAAACCGTCGCCCAGCAGGTTCAGGCCCAGCACCGACAAGGCAATTGCCAGGCCGGGCCAGACGGCCAGCAGCGGCGCCTGGAACATCAGGGTCTGGGCTTCGCTGAGCATGCGCCCCCAGGATGGCTGGGGCGGCTGCGTGCCAAGCCCCAGATAGGAGAGGGCGGCCTCGGCCAGAATGGCCAGCGCAAACTGAATGGTAGCTTGCACGACCAGCACTGCCGCAATATTGGGCAGCACATGCTGCAGCGTGATGGCCGTGCGGCTCTTGCCGCAGGCTCTGGCGGCCAGCACATAGTCGCGGGCCCAGATGGCATTGGCCGAGGCGCGGGTGATGCGCGCAAAGGTGGGGATGTTGAAGATGCCGATGGCAATGATGGCATTGACCATGCCGGCCCCAAACACGGCCGTGAGCATGATGGCCGAGAGCAGGGCTGGAAAGGCAAAGGTGAAGTCCGCCAGTCGCATGATGATTTCTTCCACCCAGCCACGGCGTGCAGCGGCGACCAGGCCCAGCACCACGCCCAGCGCCAGTCCTATGCCCACGGCGATCAGGCCCACGGCAATCGAGGCGCGCGCACCGACCAGAATCTGCGAGGCCGTGTCGCGCCCGAAGGCGTCGGTGCCCAGCCAGTGCCGGCTGCTGCTGGCCTGCAGGGCGGCGTCCATGTCCACTTCATGGGCCGAGCCGGGCGTCCAGACAAAAGACAGCAGCGCGGCGGCAATCAGCAAGGTCGTCAGCAGGGCGCCGAGCACAAAGCTGCGGTGCTGCAGGGCGCGTCGGCCAAAGCCTTGAGGCTGTGCACGCGTGAAGGCGCGTGTCGGGTAGTTGGCCGCGCTGGCGCGAGTATCGGTCTGCCTGCTCATATATCGCCGGCCTTGATGCGGGGGTCGATGGCGGCATAAAGCACGTCGACGACAAAATTCACCACCACCACCATGGCGGCCAGCAGCAGCACGCAGTTGCGCACCACGATCACGTCGCGGTTGGAGATGGATTGAAAGATCAGCCGGCCCAGACCCGGCAGATAGAACACGTTCTCCACCACGATGGTGCCGGCCAGCAGGTTGGCGAACTGCAGGCCCATGACGGTGACGACGGGAATCATGGCGTTGCGCAGCACATGACGCCAGAGCGCCGCGCCGCGTGACAGCCCCTTGGCGCGGGCCGTGCGTACAAAGTCCTCGCGCAGCACTTCCAGCACCGCAGAGCGGGTGATGCGCGCCAGGATGGCGGCCTGCACCACGGCCAGCGCAATGGCCGGCAGCAGCAGTGCCTGCAGCGCAGGCCAGAAGCCGCCGCCGGCCTCCTCGCTCCAGCCCGGAAAGCCGCCGGCCGAGAACCATTGCAGCTTCACCGAGAACAGCAGGATCAAAAGAATCGCAAACCAGAAGTTGGGGATGGCAATGCCGATCTGGGCCAGGCCCATCAGGCCCACATCGCCCCAGCGCTTGTGGTTGGCCGCTGCAAACACTCCCGCAGCAATGGCCAGTACGGCGGTGATGCACATGGCCATGATGGCCAGCGGCACGGTGACCGCAAGGCGTTCCCAGACCAGCTCGGCCACGGGCGAGCCATAGACGTAGCTGTCGCCCATGTTGCCGTGCAGCAGGCCGGCTATCCACTGCCAGTAGCGCGTCAGCGCAGGCTGGTCCAGGCCCAGTTGCTGAACCATGGCCGCCACGGCCTCGGGCTCGGCGTCGGGGCCCATGAGCATCTGGGCTGCATCGCCAGGCAGGACTTCCAGCACGGCAAAAACCACGATGGAGGCGCCGAGCAATGTGGCGGTCAGCGTGAGCAGGCGTTTGAGCAAGAAGATGCTCATGGCGTGGGGCGTTGTTTCATCGTGAAGTGGGCTCAGGCACGGTGTTTGCGTGCTGCGCAGCATAGCGGCAATTGTGCCGCGTCCGGGAGGGGGCGGCTTTGTCCCGGGTGCTGCCATGTCTTGGGGAGCTTGGGATAATGTGGGCCGATACCGAGAACTGCACAGGAGCTGGCATATGGCATTGATGATTACCGATGAATGCATCAACTGCGATGTGTGCGAGCCCGAGTGCCCCAACGATGCCATCTATATGGGTGAGGAGTTCTACGAAATCGATCCGCACAAGTGCACCGAGTGCGTAGGCCATTTTGACGAGCCGCAGTGCGTGCAGATCTGCCCTGTGGCCTGCATACCGGTGAACCCAGAGTACATCGAAAGCCGTGAGGTGCTGTTCAAGAAATATGAGCAGCTTACGCAGGCCAAGAAAGAAAGTTAAGGCTTTTTGAGTCTGAATTCCTTGTATATCAAGCGCAAATAGCTCCTTATTCAGGAGCTATTTTTCATTCTGCCTCAGGTTCAGGCCTCGCCAGCTGCGGGCTGGGCGGCATCGGGCGCAGGCTTGCGGGGCGGCTTGGGGCGGGGCGTCTTGGTGGTGTGGATGGCCAGAGTGGCCTTGTCCATCTGGCCGGCCACCATCTCGGGCCAGGCCTTGAGCGAATGTGCGATGGCGTCTTCGATCAGCTTGAGCTGGTCGGGGGCCGGCTTTTTGAGCACCCAGCTGGCGACCTCGCCCTTGTGGCCGGGGTGGCCTATGCCCACGCGCAGACGCCAGTAATTGGGCGAACCCAGCTGGGCATGGATATCGCGCAAACCGTTGTGGCCGCCATGGCTGCCGCCGAGCTTGAGCTTGACCACGCCGGGCTCGAAGTCCAGCTCGTCATGCACGACCAGGATTTCCTCTGGCTGGATCTTGAAGAAGCGTGCCAGCGCGCCTACCGACTTGCCCGAGAGATTCATGAAGGTCTGCGGCTCCAGCAGCCAGACGGTCTGGCCGTGGATGCTGGTGCGGGCCATCAGTCCCCAGTAGCTACGTTCGGGAACCAGACTGACCTTGAGTTCGCGCGCCAGCGCATCAATCCACCAGAAGCCGGCGTTGTGCCGGGTGTCTTCATATTCAGGGCCGGGATTGCCGAGGCCGACAAACAGTTTGATCATTGCTGGATTATCTTCTTGCTAGCAAAGCTGGGCTGGCACGCTGGTTCTGCGTGGCCCAAAGAAAAAGCCCACCGAGGTGGGCCTTTTCTTGGAGTACAGCGGCAGCCGCTGTACCGAAGACACAAGAATTACTTCTTGCCCTTCTTGGCGGGAGCAGCTGCGGGAGCAGGTGCGGCGCCTTCGGCAGGAGCCACTTCGGGCAGCTTGATGGAGATCAGCGAAGGGTTCTTGTTGGCGCCACGCACCACAGCCTTCACGCCGTTGGGCAGCTTCAGAGCTTGCAGGCCCAGCACGGACTTGGAAGTCAGAGCGCTCAGGTCCACCTTGATGAACTCGGGCAGGTTTGCGGGTTCGCAGATCACTTGCAGTTCGTGCATCAGAGGAGTCACGGTGCAGTTCTCGCCCTTCACGGCGGGGGATTCAGCAGCGCCTTCGAAGTGCAGGGGCACGTTCATGTGCAGCTTGGTGTTGCCGTCAACGCGCTGGAAGTCGATGTGTTGCACCAGCTTCTTGTAGGGGTGGAACTGCACGTCGCGCAGCACGACCTTGGTCACTTGACCGTTGATATCCATGTCCAGGATGCTGGAGTGGAAAGCTTCCTTGTGCACAGCGTGCCACAGGGCGTTGTGATCGATTTCGATCAGTTGGGCTTCACCAGCACCGTAGACGATACCGGGGGTCTTGCCCGACAGACGCAGACGGCGGCTCGCACCCGTACCTTGCTTGGCGCGCTCAGTAGCGACGAATTGCATAACTAACTCCTAGATGGACGGACCGCGACCAGTCTCGCCCGATTGATAAAAGAATCTGCACCTTGCGGCAAGGCCGTGGATTCTTGCGGTGGCCTCGAAACGCTCAAACCTCCCGAAGGAGGTTTGCCTGGGCTCGAAGCCGAAAAACCAGAGATTTTAAGCGGTAAACAGACTGCTCACCGAATCACCTGTGGAAATGCGGTGAATTGTCTCGGCAAACAGGCCGGCCACGGACAGCTGGCGAATCTTGCCGCACTGCTGGGCTGCGGGGCTCAGAGGAATGGTGTTGGTCACAACCACTTCGTCCAGAGCGCTGCCGTTGCCGATGCGTTCCAGGGCCGGGCCCGAGAAGATGGGGTGCGAGCAGTAGGCGTACACGTTCTTCGCGCCGCGCTGCTTGAGCACTTCGGCAGCCTTCACCAGCGTGCCGGCGGTGTCGATCATGTCGTCCATGATCACGCAGTTGCGGCCGTCGATATCGCCGATCACGTGCATGACTTCGGACACGTTCGCCTTGGGGCGACGCTTGTCGATGATGGCCAGATCGCAGCCCAGTTCCTTGGCCAGGGCGCGAGCACGCACCACACCGCCAACGTCGGGGGAGACGACGATCAGGTCTTCGTAGTTTTTCTGACGCAGATCACCCAGCAGCACAGGGGTTGCGTAGATGTTGTCCACGGGAATGTCGAAGAAGCCCTGGATCTGGTCGGCGTGCAGGTCCATCGTCAGGACGCGCTCGACGCCAACGGCCTGCAGCATGTTGGCCACCACCTTGGCGGTGATGGGCACGCGGCTGGAGCGGGGGCGGCGATCCTGACGGGCATAGCCGAAGTAGGGGATCACGGCGCAGATGCGCTCGGCCGATGCACGCTTGAGGGCATCGACCATGACCAGCAACTCCATCAGGTTGTCGTTGGTCGGAGCGCAGGTGGACTGAACCACGAAAACGTCGCGGGCGCGAACGTTCTGCTTGATCTCGACCGCGACTTCCCCATCGGAGAAACGGCCAACGTCAGCAGCACCAAGAGAGGTGCCGAGGTGCTTAACAATCTCTTCGGCCATGCCAGCATTGGCATTGCCTGTGAAGACCATGAAATCAGAGTGATGTGAATGCATTGTGCGTCCCAGTGCTGTGGGTTGCTATGACGCAAGAAGATGTTTGGCAGGGGAAGAAGGATTCGAACCTTCGCATGCCGGAATCAAAATCCGGTGCCTTAACCAACTTGGCGACTCCCCTACACAGGCCTTTTGTCGAAGACAAACAGCCTTATAACTTGTTCTCTGGAATCCAGCTATTAAGTGGGTGTTTTTCCAGATTTCTGCAAACCTTGATCTGCCATGTGCTAGGAGCACAGCTCAAATCAATGCTTTGCGCTATCGGTGCAAATACCGCACTTCCAGAGCCCGTCATTCTAGCATGCAATTTGAGCGATTCGAGCCAGCTTCTGACTTTCATCACCTCGGGCTGCAAACCTTCAGCGACCGGCTGCAGGTCGTTTCGGCCAAAGCCGAAGTGATTTGCAGCGAAGTCCGCAACTATAGCAGGCTTTGTGTCGCGTTTCAGGAGCTCGCTGGAAAAAATCTTGCCAGTTTCCAAGCCCTGTTCGGGCTTGACCACCAGGAACTGCTGCTCCGGCAAGGCATTGCGGCCTGTCAGCGGGGTGATGATTTCGCCGATGCCGCTGACCCAGGCCGAGTGACCGCAGAGGAAAAAGGGAACATCGGCGCCGAGCTTCAAGCCTATGCTTTGCAGCTCCTGACGCGAGAGGTTCAGATTCCAGAGGCGGTTCAGCGCCATCAGCGTGCTGGCCGCATCGGATGAGCCGCCCCCCATGCCGGCCTGGGCGGGCAGGTGCTTTTCAATCCCTATGCGCACGCCTTGCGTGCAGCCTGTGGCTTGCTGCAGGGCGCGGGCCGCGCGTGTGATCAGGTCATCGGCAGGCAGGGCAACGCCGTTGAGGTCTTCACGGCTGATCTGGCTGCTGACCGTACGCTCGAAATGCAGCACATCATGCCAGTCGACGAGCATGAAGACGGACTCCAGCAGGTGATAGCCGTCAGGCCTGCGGCCGGTAATATGCAAAAAAAGATTGAGCTTGGCCGGGGCCGGCACGTCATAAAGCGAGTGCATGGCGTGTATGTATCAGTAGGAGAAAAACGGTGCAACGATAGCACCGGGTTGCCGGCCAGTCAGCGAGCGTCCTGATCGAGAACGATGCGCAAAGAGGCCTCGGGTGGCGGGCTGATGCGGTCGGCACGCAGGCGACCATCGCTGATGCGCGAAAGATCTGTCTGCCAGCCGGTCACGGCCGTGTCCTTGCCTTGCAGCCAGTCGAACAGTGCGGCGACGGGAATATCGCTGCCGGTCATGCGGGTGATGAGTTCAGGCAGGGAGTCTGACTGGGTGATCTGATCGCCTTGCTGCAAGGTGGCACCGGCACGCGTCCACTGCAGGCGGGCCATGATGGATCCCAACGGGTTGAAGACCAGCAGCGTGCCGCTCTCGGGCTGACCTTGCAGCTCAAAACCGGCGCTGAAGGATTGCTGCTGGGCATCCTGGACCTGCAGCGCCATGCGGCCGGACCAGTGGTGGCTGGCCGCCACATCGGGCTGCAACTGCCGTGCAGGTTGTGCGCAGCCGCCGAGCATGGCCGCTGCCAGAGCCAGTCCGAGGGCTGGAAGAATTTTCAAGAAAGTCGGGCTGCGCTTCATGGCGTCACTTTGAGGCGTTTGAGCGTTTCCAGCAAAGTGTCATTGCTGCTGTCTGCCTTCATGCCCTGGCGCCAGATGAGCTGGGCGCGGTCCTGCTTGCCCTGGGCCCAGAGGACTTCCCCGAGGTGGGCGGCAATTTCTGCATCCTGACGCGTGGCATAGGCCTGCTCCAGCAGTTTTTCGGCTTCGTCCAGATTGCCGCGGCGGAAATGCACCCAGGCCAGGCTGTCGGTGATGAATGGATCACCGGGCTGCATGTCCAGAGCGGTCTGGATCAAGGTCTGCGCTTCTTCCAGCTTGATACCGCGATCCGCGTAGGAGTACCCCAGTGCGTTGTACGCATGCTTGAAGTCGGGTTTGCGCTTGATGATGTCGCGCAGCAGGCGCTCCATCTCACTGAAATTTCCGGCTCTTTCCGCGAGCAAGGCTGTGTCATAGGCCAGCTCCACATCATCGGGTGCCTGGCTCAGCAGCTGGGCTTGCAGCGCATAGGCTTCCTTGTTCAGGCCGGCGTCGCGCAGCAGCTGCACCTCGGCAATCTGCTTGAGGCGCTTCTGGTTGGGGCCGTTTGCAGGAATGGCCTGGATCAGGGCGCGAGCTTCCTTCACCTTGCCCTGGCGAGCCAGCAGATCGGCGCGCCGGGCCTGCACGCTGAGCAGGTTGGCGGCATCGGGAATGCGCTGTAGATAGATGTCGGCTTCGTCGTAGCGCTGGCGCTTCTCGGCCAGATCGGCCCTGAGCAGATAGAGCTGGGATTCGCCAGCAGCGCGGCCCACACCCTCAGGCAGCTTGGGCAGCAGAGCGCTGAACTGTGTCAGGGAAACGTCGGCAGCATCGAGCTCGCCATCCTGCAATTGCAAATTGGCGAGCATGACCCAGGCTTCCGGAAATTCGGGTGCCTCGCGCGTTATGAGCTGCAGCTGGGTCTTGGCATCGGCATTGCGCTTTTGTCCCAGCAGCACGCGGGCATAGGTCAGGCGCAGTTGGGGCGAATGATTCTTTTCAAGATAGCGCTTGACCAGCGGCTCCACTTCGGCGGAACCCGATTCCAGCAGCTCCATGGCCAGCAAGGCGACGGCACCCGACTCGGGACCCAGCTTGGCGCCGTTCTGCAAGGCCTGCAGGGCGGCGGGCTTCTGGCCGGCGATCAGGCGCATATGGCCTATGGCGGCCCAGGCCATGGGGCCGTTCTTCGGGTCCTTGAAATCGATTTCCAGCGCTTGCTCGACCACATCGGCGGCCAGGGGCTTGTCCGAGGCATTGTTGTAGAGCTGGGTGATGGCCAGAAAAGTGGCGCTGCGATTGGCTTGCGGGGTCAGCTCGACCTCTCGACGCAGATAACTGCCCGAGTCTGCAATGCGGTTCATCACCACCAGAATGCGCAGCACCGCGCGGTTGGCATCGCGTGATTCGGGGTAGGCCTCCAGCCAGGCGCGGGCATTGCGCAGTGCGCGGTCGCCCGAGCGGGACTGAATGGCAAGTTCGGTGGCGCGGCGATAGAGCTTTTCGTTGTTGCTGCTGCGCGCGGCCTCCATCATCAGGGCCTGAGCGTCCGTCAGAGCACCTTCCTGAGCGGCCATCTCTCCGACCAGGATTTCGTAGAACAGCTCGGCAGACAGAGCTGCTTGCTCATTCTCACGCTCTGCGGCCTGTTCGAGATCGGTGCTTTGCTCGATCTTGTCCTGCCGGGATGGCGGGTCGACGGTCTGGGCGGATGCGATTGCCGATCCCATGGCCACAACGGCGGCCACGGCGAGTCCCTGAAAACGTAGAGGATGAACCATCGGCCCATAATAATCCAAGCTTGTTGAACACTTGGCGAAGAAGAGATTGCATGCCTGAGTTGCCCGAAGTCGAGGTTACGCGCCGCTCTTTTGCTGACCGCATTGCGGGTGCGCAGATTGAGAAAGCCACCTTGGGAAAGCCCCTGCGCTGGCCTCTGGGACTGTTGCCACAGGCACTGGCCGGCAGAGTCGTGCTGGGGGTGCGCAGGCGCGGCAAGTATCTGCTGCTGGACCTGAGCGAAGGTCTGCTGCTCATGCACCTGGGCATGTCGGGTAGCCTGCGCTTTGCGGGCCGCGACGAGGAGCCGCTGGGCACTGGCGGTGCGCATGATCACTTCGATCTGCAGACATCGCGCGGTTTGCTGCGCCTGCATGATCCGCGCCGCTTCGGTGCCGTGATCTATGTCCCGGATGAGGGTGATGCCCTGGCGCGCAAGCTGCTTGACCATCTGGGCATGGAGCCGCTGAGCGAGGGATTCACGCTGGATGCCTTTCAGGCCGGGCTGGCCGCCAGTCGCTCGCCTATCAAGCAGTTGCTGCTCAGCGGCAGCGTGGTGGTCGGTGTCGGCAATATCTATGCTTCCGAGGTGTTGTTTCTGTCGCGGATTCACCCGGCAACACCGGCGCGCGATGTGGGCAGGCGCAAGGTCAAGGTTTTGTATGAGGCCATTCGCACCGTGCTGGCCTTGGCGGTGGAGAAAGGCGGAACGACCTTGCGCGACTTTTCCGCAGCCAACGGCATGGAAGGGCACTTTCAGCTGGAGGCCCAGGTCTATGGCCGCGATGGCCAGCCTTGCTCGCATTGCGGCGCCGCCATCCAGCTCATGCGCCAGGGGCAGCGCAGCACCTATTACTGCGCCCGCTGCCAGAAAGCCGCGAAAACTCTCTGAATTTGATAGCTAATACCGCAGTTTGAGTATGCGTTCAGGCATGTTTTGACGTCACAATTTCATTTTGATGCTTGATATGCCTCAGGGGCGTTGCCAATGTCCAGGCACTGGCGCTGTTCTGCGTCGTTGTGCGCAGGTACTTTGCGACTAGATATATCAGGCCAGCCTCTGGAAGAGCCGTAGATGCTGTCAAGGGGCAATGCTATATATTGATCAGGCTGTCAGCCATGGCTGACACGGCGACTCAGACAAACAAGAGGGGTAGATGTGTCAGCTTCATTCAACGAGCAGTTTGGTCAGTATGGTGCATGGCGACGGGGCTTTGCCACCCAACTGCAGGAGCTGCGTGAATGGTTGATTGCCCAGGATCTGCTGGACGCCTCGGTGCAGGAGCGCTTGCAGAGACTGGAAGAGCAGGTGCGCTCGGACAAGGTCATGGTGGCCTTCGTGGCTGAGTTCTCGCGCGGCAAATCCGAGTTGATCAACGCTGTCTTCTTTGCCCATTACGGCCGCCGGCTGATGCCGGCCAGTGCAGGCCGCACCACCATGTGTCCAGCGGAGCTGGGCTGGGAGCCGGAGCTGCCACCCTGCCTGCGTCTGCTGCCCATCGATACCAGAGAGTCGCCGGAGAGCCTGGGCCAGTGGCGCATGCGCCCCGACGCCTGGGTGCAGCAGCCGCTGGATATCGCCGACGCGCAGCAGATATCCGACACGCTGGCCAAGGTGGCGGAGGTGCGCAAGGTCTCCATCGATCAGGCCAGGGCCTGGGGCTTTTGGCATGACGACGAGGCTGCCGACAACCCCATGGTCGATGCCGACGGCTGGGTTGAGGTGCCGATGTGGCGCCATGCCTTGATCAATATGCCCCATCCTCTGCTCAAGCAGGGACTGGTGATTCTCGACACGCCTGGCCTGAATGCAGTGGGGGCCGAGCCGGAGCTGACCGTCAATCTGATACCCCAGGCACATGCCGTGGTCTTTGTGCTGGGCGCCGATACCGGCGTGACCAAGTCCGACCTTGCCATCTGGCGCGACCATGTGCTGCCGGCAGGAGCCGGCAAGGTGGGGGGCGATGACGCCCTGGCTGCGTCGCGTCTGGTGGTGCTCAACAAGGTGGATACGCTGTGGGACAGTCTGAGTTCTGGCGCGCAGGTGCATGCCCAGTTGCGCCGTCAGCAGCAGGACTCGGCCCAGTTGCTGGGGGTGGCGCTGGAGCGCGTGCTGCCCATCTCCGCCCAGAAGGGGCTGGTCGCCAAGGTGGGGCGTAACGACAGTCTGCTTCAGGCCAGCGGTCTGCCCGCTTTTGAAGACCTTCTGGCCAATGGCATCATGGGGCAGCGCCAGAAAGTGCTGCAGGCCGCAGTGCGCACCAATGTGCAACAACTGCGATCGCAGGTGGAGCGCGTCATCAATATGCGCCGCGGCGATCTCGACGACCAGCTGGCCGAGCTCTGCGGCCTGCGCGGAAAGAATGCGACGGTGATTGCCGGCATGCGTTCCCGCATCGAGGCCGAGCACAAGGAGTTCGACCAGAGTGCCGGCCGCATCCAGGCCATGCGCAGCATCCATCTGCGCATGCTCAAGGAGCTGTTCCGGCTTCTGAGCTCGAGAACCTTGAAGGCCGAACTGTCGCAGCTCAAAGAGACCCTGGGTCAGCGCGGGCTCAAACTGGGCCTGCGCAACGTCTATGAGCAGACCTTCGGGCGTCTGCATGCCGTGGCTGCCAGGGTGCAGGTCCAGGCCGATGAAATCCAGACCATGATGAGTGCCTCGTTCAAGGAGCTCAATGCGGAGTTCGGCTTCTCCCTGCAGACGCCGCCGCAGCTGGTGCTGTCCGAGCTCAAGGACGACTTGCGCAGCATCGAGGGCAGTTACACCCAGTATCTGGGGCTCAGCAGTGTCATCAGGCTCGGCAGTGCCGACTTTTCGCAGCGCCTGATCAAGGCGCTGGCGCTGCGTCTGCGCACGGTGTTTGAAGCGGCATCGAACGATGTGGATATGTGGAGCAAATCACTGACTGCGCCGGTCGATGCACAATTGCGCGAACGTAAACGCAGTTACACGCGCCGCCTGGAGGCCGTGGACCGGATCAGCGGTGCAGCCACTGAGCTGGAGGAGCGCATTGCCGAGATGGAAAATGCGCAAGCCCGCCTGGGAATGCTGCAGACGCAGCTGATCAGCGCATCGGCACAACTGCTGGATCCGATTGCGGCCGAACGGCCGCAGGCCGTGTCCATGCCGTTGGACATCAACCTGGTAGCTTGAAATCTTGACTCTCCCTTCGATTGCCACAGCCGTAGTGCAGTGGCAGGCCAGCCATGGCCGCAATCATCTGCCCTGGCAGCAAACCCGTGACCCTTACCGCGTCTGGCTGTCTGAAATCATGCTGCAGCAGACCCAGGTCAGTACCGTGCTGGGCTACTACCAGCGCTTCCTGGATGCTTTTCCGGATGTGGCCAGCCTGGCTGCTGCTCCGCAGGATGCCGTGCTGGCGCTGTGGAGCGGCCTGGGCTACTACAGCCGTGCGCGCAATCTGCATAAATGCGCGCAGACCGTGATGGAGCAATGGGGCGGGGCTTTTCCGCAAACGGCCGAAGAACTGGCGACCCTGCCAGGCATTGGCCGTTCCACGGCCGGCGCCATTTCGTCGTTCTGCTTTTCCGAGCGGGTGCCGATTCTTGATGCCAATGTGCGACGTGTTCTCACACGGGTGCTGGCGTTCGATGCGGACCTGGCGCAGTCCAGAAATGAAAAGCAGCTCTGGGAACACGCCCAGCAACTGTGCCCCACCGAGAATCTGCACGAAGCCATGCCGCGCTACACCCAAGGCATGATGGACCTGGGCGCCAGCGTCTGCACATCGCGCAAGCCCACTTGCCTGGTGTGCCCCTTGCACTCCGAATGCCGGGCGGCCCGCGCCGGCAACCCAGAGAACTATCCCGTGCGCACGCGCAAGATCAAGCGCAGCTCCGAGTCCTGGTGGCTGCTGCTGGCGGTGGATGCACAGCGCCGCGTATGGCTGCAAAAGCGTCCGCAAGCCGGTATCTGGGCCGGGCTTTACAGCCCGCCGGTCTTTGAAGACTACGCGGCACTGCAAAGCCATGCGCAGGCCGCTTGGTCTCAGGACGGGACCCGGGGCTGGCAGGATCTTCCAGGCTTTCTGCATGTGCTGACCCACAAGGATCTGCACCTGCATCCGGTTCTGGTGCCCGTCGATCAGGCGCATGCAGCCCTGGTGTCAGAGGTCGATGAATCGTGCTGGGCGGATGCAGCGGCCTGGGCCGAGCTGGGTCTGCCGGCTCCCATCCGCAAGCTGCTCGATGCCGAGCTGGCCTGAGCGCCTGCCGCATGAATGAAAAAAAGGTGACGGCCGGCGTCACCTTTTTTCATGGCTGCAGATTTCAGAAGCGCAATCTGGGTATCAGCATGGAGCAGCGCAGCCCCATCAAGGCCAGCCACAGGGCCCTGGCCTGCGGGTTGCTGCGCTGTGCCTGCAATTGCCGGCCGGCGGCCACCACCTGCTGGCGCAGGACTTGCTGCGCGCTGCGGTCGCCCTGACTTTGTGCACTCAGCCAGAGTTGCTGGTACTGCTGCACGCTGAGCTGGCAAGGCTGGCCGAGCAGATGGCGCGACGAGGTGTTCAGCAAGGCCTGGGCCTGCGGGGTGTGCCGTGACTGGTTCATGCGGCCTCCTCTTGTTTCGAAGACTTGCTTGGCGCTTCGCTCTCGCTGCGCCCAAAGGCATACCAGTCCACATGACGGGTGCAGACCATGACCAGGGCCAGCACGCCGAACAGGGCGATGGAGCCGACGACCAGAGCGGTCTGCTCCAGCTGCAGCAGCACATACAGCAGGCCGTACAGGGCCGAAATGGCAATCGCGAACGGCAGGCCGCGCCTGATGCTGCCCAGAATGTGGCTGGCATAGAAGGCCAGCAGAGCCACGCAGGAACTGGCAGCTATCGCATAGGCCGTGGCAAAGCCCAGGTGTTCGGACAGGCTGATGAGCAGCAGGAAGAAGCTGCACAAGGCCGAGCCGACCAGCAGGTACTGCACGGGGTGAACGCGCAGCTTTTTCATGACTTCGAACAGGCCGACCGCGACAAAGGTCAGGATCACAAAAAGAATGCCGTATTTGGTGGCGCGCTCGCTCAGCGAGTAGACATTGACGGGGTTGACGAACTCCGTGTCCATGGTTTCGAGGCAGGGGCCGCTGTCGTCATGGCCACGGGCTGCAGAGGCGGCATAGGTTTCCGAGCTGCCCCAGTAGCCGGGGCTGCAAAGACGTTGCTGGCGGGTGAAGGCCGTGCTGGCAGAGGTGGCCAGCGAGGACAGCTCCCAGCTGGCGGTGAAGCCGCTGTCCGTCACCTCGCGTCGGCTGGGTAGAAAGCTGCCGCCAAACGAGGGGTGGGGCCAGTCAGCTGTCAGCGTGACCTTGCTTTCCGTGGCGATGGGGCTGAAGGCGAGCTGCTCGGTGCCCAGCAGTTGCAGCTTGAGGTCCAGGTTCAGGGCTTGGCCTTTTTTCAGCAGGCTGGCGTCAATCTCTGCCTGAATGCCTTTACCGTAGCGCTCCAGCGGCGTGCCGGATTCGACCGCCAGATCCTGGCCGTTGGCCTGCAGCGTCGCGCTGCGGATGCCACGGGGGTCGCTGAGCGCAAATGCCACAAGGACCTTCTTGCAGCGCACCACGGCGTTGGGCTCGCTGGGCTTGGGCAGCTCCGCATACTGCGCGGCGTTGGCAAAACCGGCTGATATCTGGTCGTGCAGCACATAGGTGTTGATATGGTGCAGGCCGCGCGAGCGCTCTTCCATCTTGGCATTGGCGTCGTGGTTGAGCGTGTCGGGCAGCAGCATGCGCTGGAATTCCCGGGTGCTGTATTCGATTTTCTTGCCGTTGGTCGTGCTGGTTGTCTCCGTGCAGTTCTGCACCAGGGCAGGACCAATCAGCGTCTGCGTGCCGGCCAGGCTGGAGACCACGCTTTGCACGGCGTAGTCGCGGTTGCGGATGCGGTCTTTCACCACATCCTGAATCATGGACAGGCCGGCCATGAGCAAGGCCAGAACGATCAGCAGTGAGACTGTCTTGAACAGCAGTCGGTTTTTCATGCGTGCTCCTGAATGAGGGGTTTCAGGACGCAGTGTCGGCAGCGACTGTGTGGACGCAATGAAGTCTGTGAAGCGGGTGTGAAGTCCTGGCCGAAAGCCTTGGTTGCTCAGCTTTGGGGAGCGAAATCCAGTGTCACGACAAGGCCGGGGTGACGATTGCGTACCTGCATGCTGCCGCCATGAAGATGCATGATGCGGGTGACGATGGACAGGCCCAGCCCGGTGCCGCTACGCTCTCCGTTGGGTCTGGGGGTCGTGAAGAAGCGCTCGCCCAGGCGGGCCAGCAAGGGCTCGGCAACACCTGGGCCCTGATCACTGACGGTGATGCGGTGCGGAGCCAGCTCAAGCTCGATCACGCTGTTCTCTGCAGAGAAATCCAGGGCGTTCTGCAGCAGATTGCTGATGGCCAGGGTGACCAGGCCGGGCTCCCAGGGGCCGCTGCTGTCCACGCCACTCAGGCGCATGGTCATGCCGCGTTGCTCTGCATGGCTTTGCAGGGAGGCCATGGCTTGCCGGGCACATTCCATCAGGCTGCAGTCATGGCTGGTGTCCAGTTGCTGGCGCTGCTCCAGACGGCTGAGCTGCAGCAGCTGGTCGATCAGGTTCTGCAGGCGCAGGCTCTGCTCCACCACCTGTCTGGCAAACATGGCCCGGTCCTGGGGCGGCAGCTCTTCCTGCAGCAACTCGCCCGCGCCGCGTATGGCGGCCACCGGGCTTTTGAGTTCGTGGGTCAGGGCGCGTACATAGCCCTCGATATAGTCGCGCCCTTCCAGGCGCTTGCGCATATTGTCCATGGCCTGGGCCAGCTCGCCGAGCTCGCCGGGCATGTCGGGTATGGCCGCAGGAGCAGAGGCCTGTGCGGGATGGGCAGACTCGTTGAGGGTGGGGGCCTGTACATGCTGCGCATAGTTGCGCAGCCGGCGCACGTGAAGCACGAACCACCAGGTCACGGCACAGCCCACACCGGCGGACAACAGCACAAACAGCAGGCCGCCGCGCAGAATCTTCTGCTCCGCGCCGTCGACGATTTTCTGTACCGAGCTGGAGGGCTTGGAGGCGGTCAGCACCCCGGCAATCTGGCCGTCCACCATGATGGGCGCGGAGACATACATGACGCTGCTGGATTCGTCCTCCTTGACGGCGCGCGTGGTGCGTGCGCCATATTCACCGCGCAGCGTCAGATAGACATCGCGCCAGCGCGAGTAGTCGGCGCCCTGGTCCCTGCCCTGGGAGTCGAACAGCACCATACCCCGGGCGTCGGTGACGGTGATGCGCAGATCCAGCGTGGTCTTGCGTGTGTCCCAGATCCAGGCCTGTATCGGCTTTTGTGTGTAGCCCTGAAGCTGAGCAGCAAACGTGCTGTCCGCACCGGCTTGCAGCCGACCTTTTTCCATGTCGGCACTGGCCAGTGTGGCAAGCGCATAGGCGGTCTCCACCAGCGTGTCCTCGGTCACCTTGCGCACGCTGGGCTTGATCTCCACCATGAAGACGCGCAGCACGAAAAAGGCGGCCAGACCGTTGATCAGGAAGAAGGCAAAGAAGAGGCGCAGGCCCAGACGCATACCGGCTATCCGGGCTGGTTCAGGCTATAGCCCAGACCGCGGTGGGTGACGATGAGCTCCTGATCGGGCAAACGCTCGCGCAGTTTGGCGCGCAGGGTCTTGATGTGGGTATCCACCGTGCGGTCCGTGCTCTCGCTGTCCAGCCCCCAGATTTGCTCCAGCAAGGCGTCGCGGCTCAGGATACGGCCTGCCGCGTTGACCAGGCTCTGCAGCAGCTGATATTCGCGCCTGGTCAGATCCAGCGCCTTGCTGTGGATCAGAGCTCGTTGTCCTTGCTCATCTATTTGCAGTGCTTTCGCAAGCTGGGCGGTCGCTGCAGGCTGAAATTGCCTGGAGCGACGCAGCAGGGCTCGGGTGCGCGCCAGCAGCTCGCGGGGGCTGAAGGGCTTGGTCAGATAGTCGTCCGCGCCCAGTTCCAGGCCCAGAACCTTGTCCATCTCCTCGCCTCTGGCACTGAGCACCAGTACCGGAACAATGGAGCCGGCAGAGCGCAGCTCGCGGCACCAGTCCAGGCCGTTGCCGTCGGGCAGGCCCACATCCATGAGCAGTACATCAAACGCTGTCCTGCTCCACTGCTGACGCGCATCGGCAATCAGCAGGCTGTGGGTGACGGCTATGCCCTCGCGCTCCAGAGCGTAGCAAATCGTTCTTGCAATGGCCGGGTCGTCTTCGAGCAGCAGCACCTGCATGGCTGACGTCTGAGGGCTGAGCATGCGGTTCAGCTGATCGGCTGGATGGCGTCCGGGGCCAGAAACTGCTGCGAGACCTGGATGAATTTGTCACGAAAATCCAGTGATCGGTGGCGGCGCACGGTGGGCCAGTGCTTCTCGAAATGCTTGGCCAGGGCTTCGACGAGAAAGACCGAGCGGTGCTGCCCGCCCGTGCAGCCTATGCCCACGGTGACATAGCTGCGGTGATCTCTGGCCAGCAGCGGCAGCCAGCGTTCGAGGAACTGCTGTATATCCAGTTGCATCTGCTGCACCTCGGGCAAGGCGCCCAGATAGTCGGCAACCGGCTTGTCCAGGCCCGTCAAGGCACGCAGTTCATTGTCGTAGAAGGGATTGGGCAGCATGCGCACGTCAAACACATAGTCAGAGTCTGTGGGCATGCTGTGCTTGAACCCAAAGGACTGGAACATCAGCGTCATCTGCCCTGTGGGTGCTTCGATGATCTGCTTGATATAGCTTTGCAGCTGCGCCGACTTGAGGTCGCCTGTGTCGATGACGATGGAGCGGTCGCGCAGCAGGCCCAGCAGCTCGCGCTCCTTTTCAATATCGAGCTCCAGTGCCTGGCGCTCGTTCGTCTGGGAGCCCGGAGACAGAGGGTGGCGTCTGCGGGTTTCCGAAAAGCGCCTGATCAGAGTACTGCTGTCGGCATCGAGAAAAATCATGCGTGGCATCAGCCCCTGCTTTTTCAGGCGACGCAGCTGGTCAGGCAGCTGAGGCAGGCCCTTGGCGCTGCGTGCATCCATGGCGATGGCCACTTTCTCGTCCTGATGGTTGAGCTTGAGCTCCACAAAGGATTGCAGCAGTTCCGGGGGCAGGTTGTCGACGCAGTAGTAGCCAGCATCCTCCAGCGCATGCAGCGCAACGGATTTGCCCGATCCGGACATGCCGCTGATCAGAACAATCTCCATGGACATGATTTCAAACTCCTCTGACTTTGCCGCTTTTGCGTGCTGTAGTGCTGGCCTTGGCATTTCGGGCCTGGGTGCCCGATGGGCGCAGGGCGATGCTTGCGACCTGCTTTGCAGGCAATCTTGCCATGGCCAGCATTTCTCTGGCATGGGCCATGGTTGCTTCGGACAGGTGCTCGCCGCCCAGCATGCGGGCCATCTCCATCTCGCGCTCCTCGCCCGCCAGCGGGTCCACGCTGCTGATGGTGGTGTTTGACTTGGGGCGCTTGGTCACCCGGTAGTGCTGGTCTGCATAGGCAGCGACCTGGGGCAGGTGAGTGACGGCCAGCACTTGGCGCGAATCGCCGAGCGAGTGCATGAGGCGGCCCACGGTTTCGGCCACCGCTCCACCCACGCCGGAGTCCACCTCGTCAAAGATCAGGGTTCCGGCCTGGCCCAGTTCGCTGGTGGTCACGGCAATGGCCAGCGAGATACGTGACAACTCGCCGCCCGATGCCACCTTGGCAACGGGTTTGGGCGTGGCGCCGGTATGGCCTGCAACCAGAAAAGTGATGCTGTCCATGCCGGCGGGACTGGCTGCATCGGCATGCTCCAGCTGCACCTCAAAACGGCCGCCCTTCATGCCCAGACTTTGCATGGACTGGGTGATGGCGCGCGACAGGCGTGGTGCTGCCAGGGTGCGCTGCTGCGAGATTTTGCGCGCCTCGGCCTGATATCTGAGGTGGGCGGCCTGCTCTTTGGCGCGCAGCCCCTCCACATCGACGGCAGCATCCAGTTGGTGCAGCTCCTGTCTCCAGCCTTCGAGCAGGGCGGGCAAGTCCTCGGGCGTGCGCTTGTAGCGGCGCGCCAGCTGCATCCACAGCGACAGACGTTCATCGAGATCGGCCAGCAGCTCGGGGTCCAGATCGGCGCGGCGCAGATAGGCCTGCAGCGAGTGACGGGCATCGTGCAACTGGGCCACACAGGAGCCCAGTACGTCGGCAATGCTCTGAAACTCGGGCTCAAGGTGCTCCTGGTCCTGCAGCATGTGGTGGGCCCTGCCCAAGGGGGTGGCCGCTCCCGCATCGTCATCCTCCAGCAGTTGCAGGCAGGACTGGGCCGAGTCCATCAGGGTCTGCGCGTGTGACAGACGTGTGTGCTGGGCATTGAGCTCATCCCACTCTTCGGCGTGCGGCGACAGCTTGTCCAGTTCGGAAATCTGCCATTGCAGGCGCTCTCGTTCGCGCTGCAGATTGTCCTGGGCCGAGAGCGCCTGCTCCAGAGCCTGATGATTCTGGCGCCAGTCCTGCCAAAGCGATTTGAGCTGGGTCGTTTCAATGCCGCCGTAGGTATCCAGCATGGCGCGTGCTGCGTCCGGGCGGGTCAGGCTTTGCCAGGCATGCTGGCCGTGAATGTCGATCAGCTGATCGCCCAGATGGCGCAGCTGCGTGGCCGTGGCGGGCGATCCGTTGATCCAGGCACGGCTGCGGCCCAGGCTGTCAATGACGCGGCGCAGCAGCAAATCCTGTTCCTGCGCAAAACCCGACTCTTCCAGCCACTCATGAAGATGGGGTGGGCAATCGAACTCTGCGCAAATATCGGCCTGAGGGCAGCCTTCGCGCACCACCTGTGCATCGGCTCGTGCGCCCAGCACCAGTTGCAGAGCGTCGAGCATGATGGATTTGCCGGCCCCGGTTTCGCCGGTCAGCACCGTGAAGCCGGTCTGCCAGTCCAGATCGAGTGACTGGACAATCACAAAGTCCCGCAGGACGATGCGCTTCAAGGCCATGGTCAGACGCCTCCCTCGTTCCAGCCCAGCTTTTTGCGCAGGGTGTCGAAGTAATTCCAGCCCTTGGGGTGCAGAAAGTGCACGCTGTGATCGGCGCGCGTCACCAGGATGCGGTCGCCATGCTGCAGCGATTTCAGTGACTGCATGTCAAAGTTCGCGCTGGCGTCGCCTCGGCCGCCCACCACCTCGATAGTCACTTCCTGGGCGTCGGAGAGCACGATGGGGCGATTGGAGAGGTTGTGCGGCGCTATGGGCACCATCACCCAGGCCGGAATCGAAGGGTGCAGCATGGGGCCGCCGGCCGATAGCGCATAGGCGGTGGAGCCCGTGGGGGTGGCTACGATCAAGCCGTCCGCGCGCTGGTTGGAGACAAAGCTGCCGCCGACCTCAATGCGCAGCTCCACCATGCCCGAGGTCGAGCCACGGTTGACCACCACATCATTCATGGCCTGGGCTTCAAACACGCACTGGCCGTCGCGCATGACGCGAGCATTCATCAGGGTGCGTTCGTCTTCCTCGTACTCGCCCTGCAGTATGGGCGTGATGGAGGCTTCGAATTCATCCAGGGCGATATCGGTGACAAAACCCAGGCGCCCCTGGTTGATGCCGACCAGCGGCGTGCCATAGCGCGCCAGATGGCGGCACACGCCCAGCATGGTGCCGTCGCCGCCCACCACCAGGCCGAGGTCGCAATGCCTTCCCAGGCCGTCCACGTCCATGCTCGGGTAATCGGGCAGGCCCGCGTAGATGGCGGACTGGGTATCCAGAATCACCTCACAACCCAGGCTGCGCACGTAACCGGCAATCCGTTGCAGCGCTTCGCTGGCTGCATCGGACGGAACGCCTGCTGCGGGTGTGTGGTACTTGCCGATCAGGGCAATATGGTGGAACGTGGATGTCATCTGGGAAATTACATCATTAAAATGAAATCATGCTCGACGAACGTGCCAAGTTATTGCTCAAAGCGCTGATCGAGCGTTACATCGCTGACGGTCAACCAGTCGGCTCGCGCACTCTTTCACGTGCATCCGGGCTTGAATTGTCGCCTGCCACCATACGCAATGTGATGGCCGACCTGGAAGAGATGGGTCTGATCATCAGCCCTCACACATCGGCAGGCCGCGTGCCGACAGCCAGGGGATACCGCCTGTTTGTCGACACCATGCTGACAGTGGATCGCAGCGATCTTGTAACGCCCGGCCTGATGCCTGAACAGCCGCAGAAGGTGATTGCCAATGCGGCCAATCTGCTATCCAACCTCTCCCAGTTCGTGGGTGTGGTCATGGTGCCGCGTCGCAGCTCCGTCTTCAAGCATATCGAGTTCGTGCGCCTGTCGGAGCGGCGCTTTCTGGTCATCATCGTCTCGCCCGAAGGCGATGTGCAAAACCGTGTGATCTTCACGGATGTGGATTACGAGTCCTCGCAACTGATAGAAGCCTCGAATTTCCTCAATCACCATTACGCCGGTTTGACAATGGAGGAGGTGCGCTCGCGGCTGCAAACCGAGGTGGAGCAATTGCGGGGTCAGGTTGCCAGCCTCATGCAGGCGGCGGTGAATGTAGGCACTGAGGTCATGAGCAACCATGATCGCGAGGATGTGGTGATCGCCGGCGAGCGCAATCTGCTGTCCGTGAGCGATTTTTCCAGCGACATGGGCAATCTGCGCCGCGCTTTCGACCTGTTCGAGCAGAAAACGCAAATCCTCAGGTTGCTGGACTTCTCCAATCAGGCCGATGGCGTGCGCATCTATATCGGCGGCGAGAGCCAGACCGTACCGTTTGAAGATCTGTCCGTAGTGAGTGCTCCCTATGAACTCGACGGCAAGGTGGTCGGTACCTTGGGGGTCATCGGCCCCACGCGCATGCACTACGACAAGATGATCCAGATTGTCGATATCACATCCAAACTGGTGAGCAATGCTCTGAGCCACAAGCGTTAGGCCCTACAATGGCGAAGTTTTTCTGGTGGCAGCCACGGCTGTTGTCAGTGTTGGGGCGTTAGCTCAGTTGGTTAGAGCAGAGGACTCATAATCCTTTGGTCGTCGGTTCAAGTCCGCCACGCCCTACCAAGCTGCATGAAAGCCTGCCGTCTTCATCGATGGCAGGCTTTTTCTTTGTATGAACGCGAAAAAGTTGTCGATTTGGTCAGAGAGCCGTTTTTGCACTGCTAGAATACAACCCTGTTGCGGCTGTAGCTCAGCTGGATAGAGTACTTGGCTACGAACCAAGGGGTCGTGGGTTCGATTCCTGCCAGCCGCACCAAAAAACGTCAAGCCTCAGAACTGAAAAGTTCTGAGGCTTTTTCGTTTCTGGGCTCAGGCTTTGGGTATCAGCAATGTGAAGCTGCTGCCTTGGCCCAGCTGGCTGCTTATCTGCAGGCTGCCGCCATGACGCTGTGCCACGGTGCGCGTGAAGGCCAGGCCCAGGCCCACGCCATCCATGCGCTGGTGCTGCTGCAGGCGCTCGAAGGGCTGGCTGAGCCTGGTCAGCGACTCCTCATCCATGCCGGGGCCGTGATCGCGCACTGCAATGCCCCATCGGCTGCCTTGCTCAGCAATACGGATTTCCACAAGGGCGCTGGCATCGGTATCTTGCGGCTTGCCGTACTTGATGGCATTGGTCAGCAAATTGATGACGGCGCGGTGCAGCAGACCGGGGTCGCCATGCACGCAGGCTTCGGCATCCGGCAGCTCGAACGCCAGTTGCATGTTCTGCTGCTGGGCAAGGGTCCAGCAATCCGAGACGGCCTGATCCGCCAGCAGACCCAGATCCAGGACCTCGCTGCGGTATTGCTGTTGCTGGGCTCTGGCCAGATGCACGAAATCGTCTGCCAGCTCAAGAGACGACTGGGCATAGCCCTCAATGCGGTCAAGCAGTGCATCTTGCGACTCGATGCGCTTGCCTGTGCGCTGCATCTCCAGCAATGTGATGATGGAGCCTATCGGGGCACGGATATCGTGGGAGATGAACTGCATGGCCTGGTCGCGCTGGGCCTGTGCACTGCGCAGGTCGCTGATGTCGACCAGGGTGATGAGCCAGCCCGTGGTGGGCGGCGCCTCGAAGCTCTGGCTCAGCAACATCAAGTGGCGGCCCTGGGTGTCGCGTCCTTCGCTCTGGCGTGACAGAGTGGCTTGCTGCAATGCACTGTGCGTGAGCAGTGGTGTGCTGCTGGCAGCGCGGCCGCCGTCGCTGCTGGCGCTGTTCAGGCCGTGGAGCAGGGCGACCAGATCGTCGCCCTGCTGGAGTTTGTGCCCCAGGCTTTCGATATAGCGGTGCGCGGCCGTGTTGGCAAGCAGCAGCAGTCCTTCGCGGTCGCAGACAAAAGTGGCCGAGGGAAGCTGGCGCAGGCTTTCGCTGACGAAATGATGCAATGCGCGCAGCTGGCGCGAGGCTTGCTCCACAGCGTCGATCCGCTGATCGAATGCATCGCTCTTGAGCGAGGGCGCGGGCAGGACCTGGCCTTGCAGATCGCGCAGCTCCAGAGCCAGAAAGCGTGTGGCGGCGCGCAGGCGCAGCCAGCTCCAGAGCGGGTAGGCAAGCGACAGGCTCAGCAGTGCCGCAGCGGGGGCTGTCTGCACATGGCCCCAACGTGGTGCCAAACCGGCTATCGACAGACTGAGCAAGGCCAGCAGGATGCTGGAAATCAGCCCGCCAGAAGGGCCGAGCCAGGCCAGAGCCAGCAGGCCCAGCAGCACGGGCAACAGATTGAGGCTGCGGTTGAGCGTGGCAGAGGCTGGCTCCAGATGTGTGTCCTGAAGGATGCCGTTGAGCACATGGCCCAGCATTTCCACATTCGAGATCAGGCGCGCATCAAAGCCGATGGGGGCTGTGAATTTTTCGCCAAGACCTGCGGCAGTGGCTCCAATCAGCACGTATTTGCCGCGAAAAGCGACCGCTGGGATATTGCCGCGCAGGATGTCGATATAGGAGTAGGTGGTGAACGGCGAGCCCAGGCTGTTCTGGCGGTCCCGCGAAGCTCGGGCAAAAGCGATGAACTGGGGCTGCAGCCTTTGCCAGGAGTTGGCTGCAACCGGCTCTGCTGGAGATGGGGCAGATGGCTGGCAGGGGCGGGTGGTCTGGCCCACGCAGTACAGGCTCAGCGCCATATGCCACCAGAGCTGGCCGGCCTTGCCTTCCTGCGCATAAAAGCGTCGCACCACACCGTCGGCATCCACAGGCATCTGGGTGTGGCCCAGAGCAGCAGCCTCGCTGGCAAGGCTCTGTAAAGGAGTGGTGGCAGCGCTTTGCGCGGCGCGCGTGACGGGCAGCACTACATTGCCGCTTTTTTGCAATGCTCGTTGCAGCAGCAGATCGTCTCCGGGGTAATCCCAGTCTTCCTCGCTGAAGACCACATCCATGCCGATGGCGCGAGGCTGGCCTTGGGTGATGCGCTCCAGCACGGCGGCGTGCAGTGCACGCCGCCAGGGCCAGCGGCCTATGCTGTCGATACTGTCATCGTCGATGGCCACGATGACAACATCGGGCGAGGCAGGACGCTGGTGCAGCCAGGCCGAGGTGTCCTGAATAATGCCGTTGAGACGTGCCAGCTGCCCCGGGCCGCTGAGCCACCAGGTCATGCCGAGCAGGAAAGTGCTGAGCAGCAGCCAGCTCAGGCGCAGGTTCTGCAAGCGGCTTTTGCGCAGGTTGGGTGCTTCAACCATATGGGCGATTCGGTGAGAAGCACATAAAACCATAGCTACCAGCGCCTGCTATATAAGCGATCAAGATATGAATCCTATGAAGTTTCATGGAATTCAAGCGCTGGCAGCTATTGTTTTTACTGGCGCATCAGGCGTGAACCGTCGCCGGAAGTCATCGTCTGCCCCTCGGACGAGGTCACCCAGTTGCCGGTCTGGAATTGGCGCGCGGCAGAGAGATTGCTGCGCAGGCCGTTGGCGTCCTCAACCTGCATCTGCAGATAGTAGGTGCCAGGAGGCAGGTCCTGCGTGCTCCACTGAGGCTGGGTCACCCAGATGTCGATCAGGGGTGCCGTAAAACCGGCGTCGCTGGCCACCACGATGCGGTAGCGTTGACCCTCTTCACCTGCCCAGTGAATATGGCTGCTGCCTTCGCCGGGCGCGCCGCCGATCTGCAGCTCGGGCGATTTGGGTGCCAGGGCCAGTTTCATCTTTTGAGGGGGGGCAAAGGGGCCCGCATCCGGCTGGCCGTTGCCCAGCGTGCGGATGCTGCCCACGCGCCACAGGTACTCGCCGACAGGCAGCCTGGCCAGCGCCTCGGCAGGCAGGGCGCAGTCCTTGAGGTCGTTGGCGTCGATGAGCGGCTGGGCAAAGCTGCCGTCGGCGGCAGCTACCTGGATGCGGTAGGCCGAGGCCTCCGCCACCTGGGTGCATTGCAGGCCTTGCTGGCCCTGTCCGATGGTGGCTTCAGGTGCTGGAGACTCATAGAGTGGCGGCACCGGATGAGCTTTGATGCGCAATGCCTGCAGGCTGCGCTTGCCAGGAATGCCGTTGGCGTCAATGGCGCGAATGGCCGCAATGTAGCTGCCGTCTTCCACTCCCGTCAGGCGTGCAGGTGACCGGGTGAACATGCCGCCGCGCACGATCTGGGTCAGCTCCCTGTCCTGAGCCAGCAGCACTTGGTAACGCACGGCACCAGCCATGGCAGGCAGGGGCAGGCTGACCCAGCTGGCGTCTTCGACAAGAGAGGGCCAGGCCGCAATATCGGGAGCCTCCAGCATGGCGGTGGGTCTGCCGATCTGGCCGTTGGCGGAAACGGACAGACCTTGACCTGGCCTCAGCAAGGCTGAGGGCTGGCCCGTCTGTACGGCGACCGAGCCTTCGTCGACGGCAGCAGCCGTGCGGCCCTCGTCATCGCTCATTACCAGAAACTGGGTGCCGCGCACGCTGGTCGAGGCCGCCGGGGTGCGCACTTCGAAGCGGCGCTCGCCATTGGTCTGTCTGGACACTTTTGCTTCAATCGCGCCTTCGCGCAGATCGATGACGGACTGCAGAGTGCCGGCTCGGCCTTTGCGGCGCATCTGGCGCAGCTCGACATCGGATTCGGACTGCACGCGCACCAGTGAGCCATCTGCCAGGCGCACAGAGACAAAGGCGTTGGCGGGAACCTGCAGCGAATCGCCCTCCTGTAGCAGCTGGCCTTTTTGCACAGGCTGCGGCGGCGCGTTGACGGAGTCTGCGAGATGGCTCACAGAGCGTGTGCTTTGCACATCGCCCTGCACAAACACCACCGAAGCCATCGCGGCGCGCAACAGGCGCGTGGGAATTTCCAGCACCGAACCTGGGCGCAGGCGCAAGGGGTCTTCCACTTTGTTGTGGCTTTGCAGTGCTGTCCAGCGCATGTGGTCGCCCAGGTAGCGTGCTGCGAGCGTCTCCAGCGTATCTCCAGTCACCACGCGGTGGGCAATGACATCGTTGCCGCGGGGCGTGATCTGGGCATGAGCCAGACCTGTTGCCGTCATCCCTCCAAACGCCACCCACAGCATGCCTGCACCCAGAATAGGCATGGGGGAGTGGACGGAAAAGAGGTTTTGACGTAAATCAGGCATCTTTAAAGGCGGGTTATGGGGGCTGCCGAACTCAGGCAGCTGGGGCTGCGGGCTGCGCAGCTTCGGGGGCATCCAGGCGGTAACCATAGCCATAAACGGCTGAAATGGCATAGGGCTGACCGGCGCGCAAGTTCAGCAGATTGCGCAGGCGCGAGACATGGGTGTCCAGCGAGCGTGACTGCACCTCGGCGTTATGGCCCCAGACGACTTCGCGCAGATGATCGCGCGAGAGCAAACGGCCCTGGTTCTGGAACAGCGTCAGTGCCAGCGTGTATTCGCGGTGCGTGACCTCCACGGGCTGGCCGTCCATCTCTATGCCATTGGTGGTGGTGAGAAAGCGGTAGGGACCGAAGTCCAGCACGCTTTGTGCTGTCAGCGGATAGGCGCGGCGCAGCAGGGCGGAGATGCGAGCACGCAGCTCGCCCGCACGTACGGGCTTGATCATGAAGTCATCGGCACCACAGGCCAGGCCTTCGACAATGTCGGCCTCTTCGCTGCGGTGGGTCACAAAGATGACCGGCACTTCCTTGCTGATCTGCTCGCGCACCCAGCGCACGATATCGGGCCCCTTGACATCGGGCAGCTCCCAGTCAATCAGCAGCAAATCGAAGCTTTCGCGGCGCAGGGCTTGCTGCAGGGCTGCCCCTTTGAGGTAGGAGTGACAGCTGTGCCCGGCTTCCGTCGCGACTTGTTGCAACAGTTCCAGTTGTAGTGGATCGTCATCCAGAGCAGCAATACGCATCGGTAGTTCCTTTAGTGCGAAGGATTGCATCCACGCTGTCCTTTGAATGCAGAGGCAGCGTCCATCGGGCAGCGAGGAGCTATTGCTCGGCCGCCTCACGCAGTTGTTCCAGAGCCTGGATCACCAGGTCATCGCTGACACCATCCAGTGTCTGCAGGCGCGGCTTGATGGCGGCCAGAGCCGTCGCGCCTTCGCGCTGCAACTGGGCAATGTTCTGCCCCGCTTCCTTGGGGGCTGCAAAGCCCAGGCTTTGCAGCAGCAGCTGACCGTCAGCGGCCACCAGCTTGAAGTAGAACTGGCCATCGGATTCGCGATACTGCTTGAACTGGGGCAGTGCAGTCTTGGCGGCCTTGGTCTTGGCTTTGCTGGCCTGTGCCAGATTGCGGATGCCCACGGCGCCGCGCAGCTGCTGCAGCAAAGGCGTCGCCAGCTTGCGTGCCTTGACGGCACCGGCCTGAAGAATCTCTTCCAGCTCTGCGGGGTGGGCAATCAGGTATTCATAGCGCTCGCGCATGGGGGCGATTTCACGGTCGATGCGCTCGAACAGGATCTGCTTGGCATCGCCCCAGGCAATGCCTTCGGCATATTGCTGGCGCAGGGCGGCGCTTTCCTCTTCGCTGGCAAAGCCCTGATAGATCTGGAACAGGGCCGAGCCTTCGACTTCCTTGGCCTCGCCGGGGGCGCGCGAGTCGGTGGTGATGCTGTTGATGAGCTTTCTGAGCTGTTCACGCGGCGCAAACAGCGGAATCGTGTTGTTGTAGCTCTTGCTCATCTTGCGGCCGTCAAGGCCGGGCAGGGTGGCGACAGACTCCTCCACCACGGCCTCAGGCAGCGTGAAGTACTCGCTGCCGTAGATGTGGTTGAAGCTCGACGCCATGTCGCGCGCCATCTCCAGATGCTGCACCTGATCGCGGCCCACAGGAACCTTGTTGGCGTTGAAGATCAGAATGTCGGCACCCATGAGCACGGGGTACATGAAAAGACCGGCGGTCACCCCGTCGTCAGGTTCACTGCCGGATGCATTGTTCTTGTCCACCGCCGCCTTGTAGGCGTGGGCGCGGTTAAGCAGGCCCTTGCCGGTCACGCAGGTCAGGAACCAGGTCAGCTCCGGAATCTCGGGGATGTCCGACTGGCGGTAGAAGGTCACATGCTCGGGGTCGAGACCGGCGGCCAGCCAACTGGCGGCGATTTCGATGGTCGAGCGCTGCACGCGCTCGGGGTCCTGACACTTGATGAGCGCGTGGTAGTCGGCCAGAAAGTAGAAGTTCTCCACATTCTTGTCGCGACTGGCTTCGATGGCGGGGCGCATCATGCCTGCGTAGTTGCCCAGGTGTGGGGTACCGCTGGGGGTGATGCCGGTCAGAAAACGGGTAGTGCTCATAGGGATCAACAACAGATATCAGTAGCAGACCAGGCGCGGGGTTCAGCGCAGCAAGGCCATGAAGGGGTAGAGGATCAGATCGATGGCCGAGTAGCCCAGGCTCATCAACGGGCGCAGCCAGTAGCTGCCGACCACGCCGGCAATCACCAGTGCCATGACGATGAAAAAGCCATAGGGTTCGACACGCGCCACCAGTTGCGCCTGTTTCCAGGGCAGCAGACCGACCAGAATGCGGCCGCCGTCCAGAGGCGGCAACGGAAAGAGATTGAACGCCCACATCACCAGATTGACCAGAATGCCGGCGCGGCACATCTCCAGGAAAAAGCGCTCGTGCAGACCTGAACCTACCAAGACGATCAGCAGCAGACCCCAGAACACGGCCTGCACGAAATTGGAGGCGGGACCGGCCAGCGCTACCCAGATCATGTCGCGCTTGGGGTGGCGCAGATGGTCAAAGCGCACGGGCACGGGCTTGGCGTAGCCGAAAAGAAACGCGCCCGAGGTAGCGAAATACAGCAGTAGCGGCATCAAGATGGTGCCGATGGGATCGATATGCTTGATGGGGTTGAGCGTGATGCGCCCCATCATGGCTGCTGTGTTGTCGCCAAAGTGACGCGCAGCATAGCCGTGCGCCGCCTCATGAATGGTGATGGCGAACAGCACGGGCAGTGCGTAAATCAGTACGGTTTGTATGAGTTCGGTGAGTTCCACGTGTTGATTGTCTCAGACGACGCGCCAAGCTGCTGTCTTGTGCCGGGACAAGCCGGTTTGCTGTTGCAGAAATACGGGTTGCACATAGTTGTGTGGTAAACCAGATGTTGCAAAATGCAACTCGCGCAAATCCGCGGTTGCTGCCTGCAAGGCGGAACAGGTTTTGTGTGGGTTGATGAAATCAATACATAACACGGCGTTCGGCAGGACAGGGCAAGGGGATCGATATGACGGTAAGCAAGCGACTGGTGATCGCGTTTGTCAGCATCAGCGTTTTTGTGCTGGCTTTGATGGGAATTGCATGGTCAGCAATGTCCGATGTGCTGGAGGTGCTCAAGGCGGGATCGCTGACGGCGCAGCAGTCCGAGAGCCTGATGGCCGAGGTGGAGCGTTCGCGCTGGTGGCTGCTGGCACTGGGGGCCTGGGTCTGCATTTCCTGCGCCTGGTCGTGGGTCAGCCTGCGCCGCCGCATCGTCGCGCCCCTGCAGGAAGCCATCCTGATTGCCGAGACCGTGGCGGCAGGTGATCTGAGCAAGGAGTTCTCTTCCAATGCCGAAGGCGAGTTCGGACGTTTGCTGACGGCACTGAGCACCATGGAAGACACGCTGACCGAGCTGGTGGGCCGTATCAAGCAGTCCACTGATTCGCTGGCCGTTTCGGCCTACGAGATTGATGCAGGCAACACCAACCTCTCCAGCCGTACCGAGCAGCAGGTCAGCGCGCTGACCGAAACCGCAGCCAGCATGGAGCAGCTCACCGTCACCGTGCGCCAGAACGCAGAGCGTGCTCATTCGGCCAGTTCTCTAGCGGTCACAGCATCGGCCACGGCCGGGCGTGGCGGTGATGTGGTGGACCAGGTCGTTCACACCATGGATGCCATCAGCGGCAGCTCGCGCAAGATTGTGGACATCATTCAGGTCATTGAAGGTATCGCCTTCCAGACCAATATCCTGGCCCTCAATGCGGCCGTGGAAGCGGCGCGTGCCGGAGAGCAGGGACGTGGCTTTGCCGTGGTGGCCAGTGAGGTGCGCTCGCTGGCGCAGCGCAGTGCCGAAGCGGCCAAGCAGATCAAGGAGCTGATCACGGCCAGCGTGACTCAGGTTGAAAGCGGCTCTGGCCTGGTGGGCCAGGCAGGTAGCACCATGAAGGAAATCATGCAGTCCGTGGGCCAGGTCACAGGCCTGCTGAGCGAAATCTCCGGTGCACTGCAGCAGCAAAGCGAGGGCATCGCCCATGTGAATACGGCCGTGGCTCACATGGACAGCACCAATCAGGAAAATGCCGCCCTGGTCATGCAGGCCACGCAAGCCGCTGCTGCGCTCAATGCGCGCACGCAGGATCTGCAGCAGGCGGTGGGTGCCTTCAAACTCGATGACGATGAGTCGCCTGGTCTGGCTCCTGCGGCCATGCCAGCTCCGCGCGCAGCTGTGGCCACGCAGGCGCGCCCGGCTCGTGCCCGCGAGCTGGCCTATGAAGAGCTTTGATTCAGCGAATTTCGTGCAGATAGCCGTAAATGGCTACGACGGTAAAGCCGAAATGGAGGCAGATAGCTGTTCCCAGCAGGACTCTGCGGCGCAGCATGGCGTCATCCTCATGTGCCGACAGTCCTGGAGAGACATGGAATGATTGGTCTTTGCCATAGGCTCTGATTGCCCACGCCGTCCAGAGGGTGGCCAGGGCATAGATCAGCCATGACTGAGACGCCTGCCAGAACAGCACAGCCACCATCACCGAGTACGCGCACAAAAAGCCGATGAGCCAGGGCCAGTGGCGCTGGACAAAGTCTTGCGGCAGCTGCTTTTCCTGCATGAGGCCGCGCTTATTCGGGCTGAAGGCCTATGTCTTTCAGGTTGCCCATGCCCTGGCGCACCACGACGGGCGAATTGTTCAAGGCCATGGGTGTGAGGTCCAGCACCGTGGTGGGTTGCTGCGGACAGGCACCGGAGTCGACCACTGCGTCCAGCTCATGGGGGAAGCGCTCCAGAATCGACTCGGCATCATTGAGCGGCTCGGTCTCACCGGGCGCAATCAAGGTGGTGGCCAGCAAGGGCTCGCCCAGTTCTTCCAGCAGCAACTGCAGACCCTTGCGATCCGGCACCCGCAGGCCGATGGTCTTGCGCGAAGGATGGCTCAGGCGCTTGGGCACTTCCTTGCTGGCTTCAAGAATAAAGGTGTAGGGGCCTGGCGTGGCCAGCTTGAGCAAGCGGTACTGGCGGTTGTCCACGCGGGCATAGTTGGCCAACTCGGACAGGTCGCGGCACAGCAGCGTGAGGTGGTGCTTGTCGTTGATCTGCCGGATGCGGCGCATGCGGTCCACGGCGTTCTTGTCATCCAGGTGGCAGACCAGGGCATAGCTGGAGTCGGTGGGTACTGCAAGAATGGCACCCTTGCGCAGCATGTCTGCCGCCTGCTTGATGATGCGCGGTTGCGGGTTCTCTGGGTAGACTTCAAAAACGATGGTCATGCAATCTCTCTCTCTGTGATTTATGCACGCTGTATGCGGTCCTGCAGCAGCTCCCAGACGGGTTTGAGCTGGCTGGGCAGATAGGGCAGCTGCCCCAGGTCTATCTGCGATTCATCGGGGCTGTGAAAGTCGCTGCCGCGCGATGCGGCCAGTCCGAACTCCAGGGCCAGATCGGCATAGATCGCATATTCGTGTGGGCGATGGCTGCCGGTCACGACCTCCACGCCCTGGCCGCCGAGTTCCTTGAACTTGGAAAACAGTGCATATTCCTCGTTGCGGCTCAAGTCGTAACGTGCTGGGTGAGCAATCACGGCGACGCCGCCTGCATCCACGATCCAGCGCACGGCATCCTCCAGATTCGCCCAGACATGGGCGACATAACCGGGCTTGCCTTCTGTCAGATAGCGTTTGAAGACTTCATAGGTGTCGCTGCAGACTCTGCTCTCCACGAGAAAGCGTGCAAAGTGGGTGCGCGAGATCAGCTCGGGGTTGCCTGCATGGCGCAGCGCTCCTTCATAGGCGCCGGGAATGCCAGCCAGTTCCAGCTGCCTGGCCATTTCGCGGGCGCGTGGGCCGCGGCCGTTGCGCGTGTCGTACAGGCCTTGGGTCAGAGCTGCGTTATCGGCGTCAAAGCCCAGGCCCACGATATGTACGCCGCTGCCCGAGAAGCTGACGGAAATTTCAGTGCCTGTCAGATAGTCCAGCCCCGCTGACCTGGCTGCGGCTGCTGCCCGGTGCTGGCCACCGACTTCGTCATGATCGGTCAGCGCCCAGAGCTCCACCCCTCGCTCGGCAGCACGCAGAGCCAGTTGCTCGGGCGTCAGAGTGCCGTCGGAGACGACGGAGTGGCAGTGCAGATCGGCGTTCAGATAGGTTTTGGGCACGGCTTGATTGTAGGCGGCTGTACGCAATCATGATTTGTGTCATGGCACGAGCGCTGTTGCGGTCGTAGCTTGTAACAAAGCTTAAATCTCTCGCCAGGATGCCGATTAAGGATTGGCTACAGCGCTTGTGAGTTTCTGAATTCGTTAAGGCTGCCACGGTGTTGCTTGATCTATTGAGATGGATAAAAAAATGAAATTGAATCAGTTCTCTGTGTCACAAAAGCTGTGGGCTTTGGTGATTGGCTTGCTGGCGGGTTTGTTGCTGGTGTCTGCAGGCAGTCTGATCTATCTGGATCGCGTGTACGTGAGCATCTCCAAGGAGGCCACACGTACCCGAATGGCTGCCAACATTGCCAGCGAGTGGCGTCATCTGACCGAGCAAAGCGTGGATCGCTCCATCGTCGCGGCCATTTCCTCCGAGGAAAACCTGGTGGAGCAGCAGCGCAAGCTGATGAGTGACGGGATTGCGCATATCACCGAACTGCAGAAAAAGCTCAACGAGCTGGTCACTGACGATGAATCACGCAAGGTGCTGGACGAGGTCGCCGAGCGCAGGCGCGCGACGCTGGAGAGCAATGCCGCCGTGCAGGCCGCGCGCAAGGACAATGATTTTGCGGCGGCCTTCGATTTGGTTGAGAAGCAGCTGCGTCCCAACGCCAAGGTATACGTGGATGCGCAGCGCAAGTTTGTGCAGTTGCAGGAGCAACGCAGCCAGCGCGCGATTGCCGATGGCGAAGCACGCCAGTCTCAGGCCTATGTGGCTATCGGTCTGGTCTGCGGCCTGATCGTTCTGCTGGGCCTGGCGATGGCGGCTCTGATCCTGCGCTCGATCATCGCTCCGTTAAATGAGGCGGTAACTCTGGCCGACTCCATCGCTGCCGGCGATTTGACGGCAACGGTACGCAATGACCGTCATGACGAACTGGGTCGTCTGCTCAAGTCCCTGAATACCATGGCTGAGCGTCTGCGCTCCGTCGTTGGCCAGGTGCGCTCGGGCGTGGAATCCGTCTCCTCGGCTTCGGGCCAGATTGCCACGGGCAACCAGGACCTGTCGGCCCGCACCGAGCAGACGGCGGCCAACCTCGAGGAAACCGCAGCCAGCATGGAAGAGCTGACGGCGACCGTCACCCAGTCTGCCGACACTGCGCGTCAGGCCAATCAGCTGGCCTCGACCGCCGCCCAGGCGGCCGAGCAAGGCGGCCGGGTGGTGCAGCAGGTGGTGCAGAGCATGGGCCAGATCACCGACAGCAGCCGCAAGATTGCCGACATCATCGGCGTGATTGACTCCATTGCCTTCCAGACCAATATCCTGGCCCTGAATGCGGCCGTCGAGGCGGCACGTGCCGGCGAGCAGGGCCGTGGTTTTGCGGTGGTGGCGGGCGAGGTGCGCAGCCTGGCGCAGCGCAGCGCCGAAGCCGCCAAGGAGATCAAGCAGCTCATCACCACCAGCGTGGACAATGTGCAGTCGGGCTCGCAGCAGGTGGAGCTGGCGGGCCAGAGCATGAGCGAGATCGTGGCCAGCGTGCGCCGCGTCAGCGACCTGATTGGCGAGATCACGGCCTCGTCCACCGAGCAGCGTGACGGCATCAATCAGGTCAATCAGGCGGTGAGCAATCTGGACCAGATGACGCAGCAGAACGCGGCGCTGGTGGAGGAGTCCAGTGCGGCAGCGCTGTCCATGCAGGAGCAGGCACGTCGCCTGGCCGAAGTGGTTTCAGTCTTCAAGCTCGGTCATGAACCCGGCTATGAAACCGGCCGTGTCAAGGCTGCAGCACCCCAGCGTTCGACCAGCCGTGCCATGCCAGCCATGGCACCAGTGAAGCAGACTGCTGCTGCAGTCAGACCCGCGATCAAGAAAGCGCCCGCTGCTGCGGCTCCCACTGCACTGAGTACCAGCAAGGCCAAGCCTGCTGCGGACTCCGACGATGGGGACTGGGAAACGTTCTAAACCGCAGGCTGACACCCGCTTGCAGGCCCGCCGCTTCTGACAGGAGGCGGCGGGCTTTTTCATTCTGGCTCGCCAACTCCAGCCGTATCGAAAAGCGGGAAAGTACTGAGAACATCAGTTGTGCGCAATGCGCAAAGCAGTTGTAACAATTATTAATATATTGATGCAACCTCTGGGAGAGCATCTCGAAGAGGTGGAGGGAGGACGTCAGGGGCCAGGAATTGACCGCCAGAGTCATGCACAAGCCAGCCCGGAGTTCACGATGCGGACGTGCCTGTGTGTGTGGGTTCTTTTGTCTGGATTGGTTGGTTCATGAAGTTGTTTCAATTCACCGTGGCCCGGAAGCTGTGGGCATTGGTGATCGGTCTTTTGGCGGGGATGTTGTTGCTGGTGGCAGGCAGCCTGGCTTATTCCAAACGTGTCAACGAGGACGTTCTTGCGGCGGTGGTGGAGGCACAGACTGCTGCTGCACAGGCCAAGGAGTGGCGCATCCTGACCCAGATGAGCATGGATCGCTTCACGGCAGCTGCCATGTCCACGGAAGAGAATCTGGTCGAGCACCAGTACAAGGCCATGGCCGGCCTGATCGCCAACATCAACGAGTTGCGTGACAAAGTGCTCGCACAGGTTCATACCCAAGAGGCCAAGAGCCTGATGGCCGATGTGAACACGCATAGAGATGCCTTGTTTGCGGTGAACAAAGAGGTGGATCAGGCTCGTCAATCCAAGGATTTCGAGCGTTCGCAAAAGCTGATCGAAGAGCGGCTCAATCCCATGGCGCAAAAGTACTACGCGGCCCTGGATGCCTATGTGCAACTGCAGGACCTCTACCGGGCGCAGGCGCTGGAGCAGGGTGAGTCCAGTCGCTCCAAAGCCTATGTGGTGATAGCCATCGCTTGTGGCGTCATCATGCTTTTGGGATTGGTGACTGGCCTGCTCATCATGCGCTCCATCACCCGGCCTCTTGTCAAGGCCGTGGAGCTGGCAGATGCGATCGCCGAGGGCGATCTGAGCTTCAGAACCGGGCATGGCAGCGAAGACGAACTGGGCCATCTGCACCAGTCATTGAATGCCATGGCCGAGCGTCTGCGCTCCGTCGTTGGCCAGGTGCGCTCGGGCGTGGAATCCGTCTCCTCGGCTTCGGGCCAGATTGCCACGGGCAACCAGGATCTGTCGGCACGCACCGAGCAGACGGCGGCCAATCTCGAGGAAACCGCAGCCAGCATGGAAGAGCTGACGGCGACCGTCACCCAGTCTGCCGACACTGCACGTCAGGCCAATCAGCTGGCCTCGACCGCCGCCCAGGCGGCCGAGCAAGGCGGCCGGGTGGTGCAGCAGGTGGTGCAGAGCATGGGCCAGATCACCGACAGCAGCCGCAAGATCGCCGACATCATCGGCGTGATCGACTCCATTGCCTTCCAGACCAATATCCTGGCCCTGAATGCAGCCGTCGAGGCGGCACGTGCCGGCGAGCAGGGCCGTGGTTTTGCCGTGGTGGCGGGCGAGGTGCGCAGCCTGGCGCAGCGCAGCGCCGAAGCCGCCAAGGAGATCAAGCAGCTCATCACCACCAGCGTGGACAACGTGCAGTCGGGCTCGCAGCAGGTGGAGCTGGCGGGCCAGAGCATGAGCGAGATCGTGGCCAGCGTGCGCCGCGTCAGCGACCTGATTGGCGAGATCACGGCCTCGTCCACCGAGCAGCGCGACGGCATCAATCAGGTCAATCAGGCGGTGAGCAATCTGGACCAGATGACGCAGCAGAATGCGGCGCTGGTGGAGGAGTCCAGCGCGGCGGCGCTGTCCATGCAGGAGCAGGCACGTCGCCTGGCCGAAGTGGTTTCAGTCTTCAAGCTGGGGCTCGATACCGAGGCTTTTGCAGCCACGCCCATATCGCTTGCGAAAGTGCCAGCGACGATCAAGGCGATCAAGCGCGCGGCTCAGCCTGTTGCAGCCCTCCCCAGGCTGACGGAGGCCAGGCCCAGGACCCGGTCGGTCGCAAGCACCGCAGATGACGAGAGCTGGGAGCAGTTCTAAGTATCGGGCTCGGCGCGCAGAGTACAGCCGCCACGTTCCCGGTGGCGGCTTCCCAGGCCGGGGCGGTGATCAGAAGCCCATGTTGCCGGCACCACCCTCGAAGTCCTGCGCGGCTTCCACGAGAAACTGCACCTTGCGCTCGCCGCGCCATTCGTTGATGTCCAGGCGATAGGCCAGGGTGGTGCGCGCGGGCAGTGGGGCGGTGTGGTTGAACCAGATGCCGTCGATCTTGGAGCCATGGTGCAGCAGCTCCAGCTTCAGATGCTTTTCGCCGACCAGGCGCTGCGAGGTGATTTCCAGCTCTTCGCTGAAAGTCGGCGCGGCAAAGCCCTGGCCCCAGACGGCCAGCTGCATTTGTTCGATCAGGCCGGTGTCCAGCCACTGGGGCGAAAGCGGTCCGTCGGTCTCCAATCTGCGCGTCAGCGTGGCGGCATCCAGCCATTCCCTGGCGACCTGGGCAAAAGCCTTTTCGAACTCGTCAAAGTGCGCTTCCGTGATGGTGCAGCCTGCCGCCATGGCGTGGCCGCCAAACCGCAGTATCAGACCGGGGTGGCGCTTGCTGACAAGGTCCAGCGCATCGCGCAGATGAAAGCCTGGAATGGAGCGGCCAGAGCCCTTGAGCTCATGCTCCTTGCCCGGGGCGCCGCTGGCTGCAAACACAAACGTGGGCCGGTGCAGCTTGTCCTTGATGCGCGAGGCCACCACGCCGACCACGCCTTCGTGAAAGTCGGGGTCGAACACGCTGATGGCCGGTGGCGGTGTCATTCCGTCCTCGCACAGGCCTTCGGCCATGAGCAGGGCGTGCTCACGCATGCTGACCTCGATCTCGCGGCGCTCGCGGTTGATGCTGTCCAGCATGCGCGCCAGATTGTCGGCGCGGCTGACATCTTCCGTGGTCAGGCACTCGATGCCTATGGTCATGTCGGCAAGACGACCGGCCGCGTTGATGCGCGGGCCCAGGGCAAAGCCGAAGTCGATGGTGGAGGCCATGTCAAAGCGGCGGCCCGATGCCTCGAACAGCGCGCGTATGCCGGGCTGCATGCTGCCTTTGCGAATCTGCTTGAGGCCCAGTGCCACCAGGCGGCGGTTATTGGCGTCAAGCTTGACCACATCGGCCACCGTGCCCAGCGCGACCAGGGGCAGCAACTGTTCAAGACGGGGCTGGTTGTGGCGGTCAAAGCGGCCGCGGTTGCGCAGCTCGGTGCGCAGGGCCAGCAGCACATAGAACATGACACCCACGCCGGCCATGGACTTGCTGGTGAACTCGCAGCCCGGCTGGTTGGGGTTGACGATGGCATCGGCTGGCGGCAGGTGGTCGCCCGGCAGATGGTGGTCGGTCACGACGACCGACATGCCCAGCTCCTTGGCCACGGCCACGCCTTCAACGCTGGCAATGCCGTTGTCCACGGTGATCAGCATGTCGGCTCCGGTCTCCTTGACGCGGCGCGAGATGGGGGCGGTGAGGCCGTAGCCGTCGACCACGCGGTCGGGCACGAGGTAGTCGGCATGGGCCGCGCCCAGCATGCGCAGGCCGCGCAGGCCCACGGAGCAGGCGGTTGCGCCATCGCAGTCATAGTCGGCGACGATGCACAGGCGCTTTTGCGCGTCTATGGCATCGGCCAGCAGTTGCACGGCGGCATCGATGCCGCGCAGGCCCGAGGGCGGCAGCAGCCGGGCCGGCGCATCGTCCAGCTCGTCGGCCGAGCAGACACCTCGCGCCGCATAGAGCTGGGCCAGCAAGGGATGAATCTTGGCCTGCAGCAGTGCAGAGACACTGTCGTTGGGGATGGATCTGGGGATTATCTTCATAGCATTCCCCGCAGATCAGGCAAGCGTTTCGTGGCAAAAACACTCTTTATCCTGTCCATCAGGCCGCGTGGCTGGCTTTGCCATTGCACGGCATTGCGCTCGCCGCAGAGCGTGAGCTTGACCGGTTCTCCGCGGGCAGCCCGCTGCTGCAGCTCGGCGATCAGGCTGCTGTCCAGTGCCTGCCAGACCTTCTGCCAGCCTTGCACATTGCCTTGCAGCGCAGTGTGGCGCAGATCATCCACGCACACGGTCCGGGAGTTCGCCGCAGGCAGGCTGGCGAGGTCTCCCGTGCCATGCACCCAGAAGGAGTTGATGGGCGGCAGGCCGCGTTCGCCACGTCGGTCGTTGAAGATATGGGTGTAGAGCAGCATCTGCAGCTCGGTCTGCAGACGCTGAATGATGGCTCCCTGAATCGGGTCGGGCATCCAGGGGCGCACGTCGCGGCCCAGCGCACGGTCCATCGATGCGGTGGCCAGGCCCTTGAAGGCCGCACCGCGTGCCAGCCAGAGGTCGGCGCGCAGATATTCCAGCGTGATGCCGTCGTCGCTGAACCAGGGTGCGATCAGCGCCAGCAACTGGCGGGATTCGTCTTCGTCCAGTGGTGCTCCGGCCGGGTCGGTCTGATGGACCTGGTCCGGGGTGATATGCCAGTGGCAGGGAGTGATGAAGGCGCAGGCCTGGCTGCTGTCTCCAGCCGCCAGCGCAGCCCAGGGAATCAGCCCGGGTGTATCGGGCAGTTGCATGCCACGGGCCAGGGCGCGCTCATGCGGAGGAGAGAAGTCCATCTCGTCGCCCTGCACCAGCGTGGTCGGCGTCAGCGTTGCCAGCAAGGCCTGCAGGTGAGGGAGTTGCAAACCGTCCCATGCCTGGGGAATGTCGGCAGGGCCGCTGGCATAGGCAACAATGATTTCGGAGGCGCCTGTGCCCAGGGCTTGGGCGGCAGGCAGCAAAGGCGCGGTCAAAGACATGGGCGCTATTGTCGGGCATGGCCGTCGCCTGGGCATGGTGCGGGGGGCTTTGTCACCTCGCGGGCATATTTTTCAGGGTGTAGACCAGGCTATAGCTCGCATCCTCGGCGATGGCGGGCATGCCGGCATTCCAGTCGTCCCAGCGCTGGCGCATGGCTTGCAGGCGCTCGGGCTGCTGTCCGGCCAGATTGGCACGCTCGCGCTCGTCCTGTGCCAGATTGAACAGGTATTCGTTGTCTTCCACGCGCAGGTATTTCCATTCGCCTTCGCGCAGAGCGCGCTGGTTGCGGTAGAGCATGCGCCAGTACAGCGGCCGGGCAAACTCCGCTCCGTCGGTGCGCAGCACGGGCAGCAGGGAGACGCCGTCCAGCGGGTAGTCAGGATCGGCGCTCACACCGGCTGCATCCAGCACCGTGGCCGACCAGTCCATGGTCATGCATGGCTGGGTGCTGCTGCGATGGGCCTCGATCACGGCAGGCCAGTGGGCGATCCAGGGCACGCGGATGCCGCCTTCGGTCAGGTCCATCTTGCCGCCCACGAGAGGCCAGCTGTCCGAAAAGCGCTCGCCGCCGTTGTCGCTGGTGAAGACGATCAGCGTGTTGTCGAGCTGGCCGTTCTTGCGCAGTGCTTCGACGATCCAGCCTATGCCCTCATCCATGTGATGAATCATGCGGCGGTACTGGTGAATATTGCCTCCCGCCAGATGCGTGATGCCCGCCCCCAACTGCTCGGCAGTCTCGCGGTCATCACGGGTTTCCCAGGGCCAGTGCGGCGCCGTGTAGTGAAGGCTCAAGAAGAAGGGGGAGTTGCCTTCGCTCATGCGGTTGACGAAGTCCACGCTGCGCTGGGATAGCAGGTCGGTCAGATAGCCTTCGTCGTGGTGCTCCTCTTCGCCCACCCACAGATCGTGCTGGCCCGAGCTGCTCAGATGGGTGAAGTAATCCACGCCGCCCGACATGGGGCCGAAGTATTCCTCATAGCCCGAGCGCAGCGGACCGAAGTGGGGAGGGTAGCCCAGATGCCATTTGCCTATCAGTGCCGTGCGGTAGCCCGCGCCCTTGAGCAGCGAGGCGACGGTGGGGACCTCGGGCGGAAGACCCAGCCTGGCGCCCAGCGGGGTGCCGCGCGTCTTGCTGTTGATGGGCTCCTCGGCCGCACCGCGCAAGCGGTATTGATAGCGGGCCGTGGCCAAGGCAAAACGCGTGGGCGAGCACACGGGTGAATTGGCATAGCCCTGGGTGAGCCTGAGGCCGTTGGCGGCCAGGCGGTCGAGCACCGGGGATACCGGACCGAACTCGGCATCGCGGCCGCCGTAGCAGCCCAGATCGGCATAGCCGAGATCGTCGGCGACGATAAAGATGATGTTGGGACGAGTCATGAAATACGGGTCGTTGTCATGGGGCTGATGGCTGGCGCAAGCGCTCATTCCATCTTCATGCCGGTGGCCTGGGCCAGTACCCGGTAGCGGTCGGCCAGGGCTTGAATGCGCTTGACGGCCGCATCGCCTGTCAGCCCTTCGTAGACCATGTCGTTGACACGCATGCGTTCACGCAATGTGCCGTCCTTTATGGCCTTCTCGAGGTGTGCCTGGATTTTCTGCACCAGCGGCTCAGGTGTGCTGCTGGGTACCCAGGCAGCGAAAAGCACTTCCTGCTGCAGCTCCTTGTGTCCCAGTTCGGTCACCGACGGGACTTCCGGCAGCAAGGGGTTGCGCTGGGCCGTGGTCACGGCCAGCGCCGTGATCTTTCCAGTGTTCACATGGGGCAGCATGGCGGTGGAGCTGATGACGCCGCCGTCCACCTCGCCCGAGAGCATCGCCAGCGTGGCAGGTGCATTGCCTTTGTAGGGCACATGGTTGACCTTGGCCCCGGTGGCGTAAGTCAGGATGCTGGAGGCCAGATGGCCGGGGGTTCCATAGCCGGCGGACCCCAGGGTCAGGCCCTTGTCCTTGCCGCGGGCGATGAACTGCTCCAGCGTCTTGATATTGGTTTTGGGGCTGACAGCCATCAGCATGCCTTGCGAGGCGAACACCATGACGGGACGCAGGTCGCCATTCTTGAACGGCATGCTTTTGTAGATCAGCGGGTTGACCGTGAAGCTCGTGTCCAGGCCGATCAGCATGGTGTATCCGTCGGCGGCAGCCTTGGCGACGTAATCGGCTCCTATATTGCCGCCAGCGCCGGTACGGTTTTCAACAACGAAGGGCTGCTTGGTTTCGCGCTGAAGCACTTCTCCGACACCGCGTGCCAGTATGTCCACAGCCCCTCCGGGAGCGAAGGCTGCTATCAGCCGAACTGGCTTGTGAGGCCAGGCGGCGACGGCGGCGCCATCGGCAGATTGGGCCATAGAGGCGAAGGTGGAGCAGCCCAGCAGCAGAGCCAGGCTGGTTTGGAGAAGGCGGCGGGGTGCAGTCAGGCGAGCCATGGAATCACTCTCTTGTCTGAGGGAAGAGCCGGCATTTGCGAAAATCCCCAGCACTCCCTTTTGTCTCTGTATTGGGAATGCCCACTGTAGAAGTGACTTCCACAATTGATCTAATCAACTCATCCCCGTGAATACCCGACAGCCCACCTCCATTCAGCAGATGCTGCTGTTTCGCATCAGCCGCTTCTTCGGTGTGGCGGGCGGCATGGCCATGCGCATGTGCGAGGCCCGCTTCGGCCTCACGCGTCGTGAATGGGGAGTGATGGCGACGCTGGCGACGGAGGAGGGTCTGCTGTCCTCCGAGCTGGCGCAGAAGGTGCAACTGGACAGGGCGCGCACCTCGCGGGCGCTCAGTGGCCTGGAAGAAAAAGGCTGGGTGCTGCGCAAACCTCTGGACGGAGACCGCCGGCGCGTGGCCATGTATCTGACCGATGAGGGACGGCGCATGTACGGTGTGATCCTTCCCGAAATGGTCAAGATTCATGCCGACATCGTGTCTGTCCTCAGCGATGAAGAGCTGGCCTTGTTTGACGGTCTGCTGGCCAAGCTCCAGTCCCATGCGGTGACGCTGGAGCAGCAGGAGCAATACGCGGATCTGCCGCGCATAGGGCGCAGCAGGCCGCCCCGATAGAGGGGGCGGGCAGTCAGATCGCATAAGGCTGGCGCCGCCGACAGGGCATTACCGGCAATGCCACAATGCTGGCAACATGCAATTTCCCTACGAACTGGCCGTGGGCTGGCGCTATACCCGAGCAGGGCGCGCCACACGCCGCAATGGCTTCATCTCCTTTATCTCGGGTGTCTCCATGCTTGGCATTGCGCTTGGCGTGGCGGCGCTGATCATTGTGCTGAGCGTGATGAACGGCTTCCAGAAGGAAGTGCGTGATCGCATGCTCAGCGTCGTCTCCCATGTGGAAATCTACGCCCCGCAGGGTGCACCTTTGCCTGATGTGGAGCGCACCATGCGCGAGGCCAGAGCCAACCCCGATGTGGTGGGGGCCGCGCCTTTTGTGGCGGCTCAGGCATTGCTGGCGCGCGGCGAGGATATGAAAGGCGCCCTGGTGCGCGGTATCGATCCGGCGCGTGAGGGCGAGGTGACCGATCTGGCGGCCACCAGCGGCGAGGTGCTCAAGCGTCTGGTGCCCGGCGAGTTCAAGGTGGTGCTCGGCATCGAGCTGGCGCGCAGTCTCGGTGTGAGCGAGGGCGATGTGATCACGCTGATCGCGCCCAGCGGACAGGTCACTCCGGCCGGCGTGCTGCCGCGCATGAAGCAGATGACGGTGGCCGGCACCTTCGATTCCGGCCACTACGAATATGACTCGGCGCTGGTGATGATGCATTACGAGGATGCGCAGCGCATCTTCCGCCTGGAAGGGCCGACCGGCATTCGCCTCAAGCTCAAGGATCTGCACGAGGCGCCGCGCGTGGCGCATGAACTGGCGGACACCTTGACGGATCGCTTGTTCATCCGTGACTGGACGCAGCAGAACAAGACCTGGTTTGCCGCCGTGCAGCTTGAAAAACGCATGATGTTCATCATCCTGACCCTGATCGTGGCCGTGGCGGCTTTCAATCTGGTGTCCACCCTGGTGATGAGCGTGCAGGACAAGCGTGCCGACATTGCCATCCTGCGCACCCTGGGGGCCTCGCCCTCGTCCATCATGGGTATCTTCATGGTGCAGGGCGCCATGGTCGGCGTCATCGGCACCTTGGCCGGCCTGGCGCTGGGGCTGGCGATTGCCTTCAATATCGATGTCATCGTGCCGGCCATAGAGCAGGCGCTGCATGCCAACTTCCTGCCCAAGGACATCTACCTGATCAGCAAGATGCCCAGCGAGCCGCAGTCTACGGACATCGTGCCGATTGCCGTGATTTCCCTGATTCTTTCTTTTGTGGCCACGATCTACCCCAGCTGGCGTGCCAGCCGCGTGAACCCTGCGGAGGCACTGCGTTATGAATGATGTTGTGATAGACCGGAGCGTGCTGGAAGCACGCGGCCTGACCAAGCGCTTTGCCGAAGGCAAGCTGGATGTGACCGTGCTGCAGGGAGTGGATCTGCAGGTTCAGGCGGGCGAGACGCTGGCGATTGTCGGCGCCTCGGGCTCGGGCAAGTCCACCTTGCTGCATTTGCTCGGCGGGCTTGATGCGCCCACCACCGGCAGCGTCAGCCTCATGGGCCAGCCCCTGCACCAGCTCAGTGCGCAAAAGCAGGGCGCGCTGCGCAACCGGCATCTGGGCTTCATCTACCAGTTCCACCATCTGCTGGCCGAGTTCTCGGCCCAGGAGAACGTGGCCATGCCGCTGCGCATTCGCCGCGACGCCAGGGAGGACTGCATGGACCGTGCGGCCGAGATGCTGCGTGCCGTGGGTCTGGGCCAGCGCATGGCGCATCGCCCAGCCGAGCTCTCGGGCGGGGAGCGTCAGCGCGTGGCGATTGCGCGCGCCCTGGTCACGCGTCCGGCCTGTGTGCTGGCCGACGAGCCCACGGGCAATCTGGACCGCGGCACGGCCGATACGGTGTTTGCGCTGATGCTGGAGCTGGCGCGCAGCCATGGCACGGCCTTTGTGATGGTCACGCATGACGAGGGCCTGGCGGCGCGTTGCGATCGCATGGTCAGGCTGGGGCAGGGGCAACTGGCCTGACCTACTGCCTGCAGACGGGCAAAGGCCCGGTCGCTGCCTGTGCAGCGCCGGGCCTTTTTCATGAAGTGCCTGGGGCGCTTTTCCCTTTTCAATAAGCGCCGACCGCCGCGTTCCGGATGGCGATCGTGGCCTGCTCTCGGGCCGAAGCCTGCAGCGGCACGGCAGGGCGCGGCTTGACCGAGCCATGGTTGGCCGAAACATCCTGCGCCGTCAGATCGTCGGTGACCTCGCGCAGCCTGGCGGACTGGGCCAGCGAGGTCTGCACCACCTCGCCCATGATCTGTGTGACCTGGCGCGAGGAGTTCACGATCTCTGCCATGGTGGTGCCGGCTTCGCGCACCTGGCTCACCCCCTGGGTGACCTGGGTGACTGAGGTCTGGATCAGCTGCTTGATCTCCTTGGCGGCTTCGGCGCTGTGCTGGGCCAGTTGGCGCACCTCATTGGCCACCACGGCAAAGCCGCGTCCCTGGTCGCCGGCGCGGGCCGCTTCCACTGCAGCGTTGAGCGCCAGCAGATTGGTCTGGAAGGCGATGGAGTCCATCATGCCGATGATGTCGCTGATCTTGCGCGAGCTGGCGCTGATCGATTCCATGGTGCTCACCACATCCTGTACGGTGCGGCCGCCGGCCTCGGCCACGCTGCAGGCTTCCTGGGCCAGCTCGTTGGCCTGGCGAGCATGGTTGGCGCTTTCGGTCAGACCTTCCACCGTGGCGCGCAGGGTTTGTGCTGCGGTCACGCGGCGTGTGATGTTGGTGGCGAACTTGACGACCTTGAAGGGCCGGCCTTCGGCGTCGAGTATGGGGTTGTAGCTGGCTTCGATCCAGACCTGGCGGCCGGCTTTGCCTATGCGCAGATACTGGCCGGCATCGTGATGGCCCAGGGCCAGCTTGTGCCAGAAATGCTGATAGGCCGGGGATTGGCGCTCGTGCGGCTGGACGAACATGCTGTGGTGTCTGCCCACGACTTCGGCGAGGGAGTAGCCCATGGTCTGCAGGAACAGATCGTTGGCTGTGAGGATGTTGCCGTTCAGATCGAACTCGATGATGGCCTGCACTTTGGCAATGGCTTTGAGCTGGCCGCGGGCATCGTCTTCATGCTGCTGCTGCTCGGTGATGTCGGTTGCGTACTTGATGACTTTGCGCGGCTGGCCCTGGCTGTCGAAGATCGGGTTGTAGCTGGCCTGCAGCCACACATCCTCGCCCTGGCTGTTGATGCGGCGGTAGCGTCCGCTGTCATGCAGGCCTGCTGCCAGGCGCTGCCAGAACTGGGCGTACTCGGCAGAGGCTCGGGTCTCCTCGTCTACAAACATGCGGTGATGCTGGCCGATGATCTCCTCGGCGCTATAGCCCATGGTGCGCAGAAAGTTGTCATTGGCCGTCAGCACGTGACCTTGCAGATCAAACTCGATCACGGCCTGCACCTGATCCAGCGCGGCCAGTTTGCCCTGCATATCGGCGCGCTGATGACTTTGGCTCAGGCGTTGCCAGAGCGTGCTTTGCAGAAGTCCCGTCATAACTTGCTCCTTTGGCCGATAGCGCAGGGCAGTGGGTAAAGTTGCTTAATGTTTTATTTGTTTCAATGTGTGAATCGTAGGACAAGACTGGAAACTGTCTGTAGTCACTTGACGTGTCATTGGCCGAGTCCGGACTGCGCAAGCTGCCCAGCCGATGCATGATGTGTGGATGCCAACCTGGATAGATACCCATTGCCATCTGGATGCGCCCGAGTTCGCACCTGATAGAGATGCCGTGCGCGCTGCTGCGCAGGCCGCAGGCGTTACGCATCTGGTTATTCCTGCCGTGCAGCGCAGCCACTGGCAGGACGTGATTGCGCTTGCCCATCGCCATGGCGACAGCTATGCGCTGGGCATTCATCCGCTCTACACGCCCGGCGCGCAGGAGTCCGATATCGCGGCCCTGCGCGAGTTGCTGAGCCAGCAGCGCAGCGACCCGCATCTGGTGGCGGTGGGCGAGATAGGACTCGACTTCTTTGTCCCCGGACTCGACGAGCAGCGCCAGATCTGGTTTTACGAGCAGCAGATCCGGCTGGCACGCGAGTTCGAGCTGCCCGTCATCCTGCATGTGCGCAAGAGCAGCGATCGTCTGCTCAAGACCTTGCGCCAGCACCGGGTTGCGGGTGGCATAGCTCATGCTTTCAACGGCAGCGCCCAGCAGGCGCAGGCCTTTATCGATCTGGGCTTCAAGCTGGGCTTTGGCGGCGCCATCACCTATGAGCGCGCGCTCAAGCTGCGCGAGCTGGCGGCCTGCCTGCCGCTGGAGGCGCTGGTGCTGGAAACCGATGCTCCCGATATTCCGCCGCACTGGCTCTACTCCACGGCCGAGCAGCGCGCGGCCGGCAAGCCTCAGGGGCGCAACAGCTCCGCCGAGCTGCCGCGCATTGCCGCGGAGATTGCGCAGCTGCGCGGCATGGGCATTGAGCAGCTGGCGCAGGCCAGCACGGCCAATGCACGCGCAGCGCTCTCAGGCCTGCCGGCATTCTTGTAGGCAAAACAGCAGCTGGCCGTTGAAGGGCAAGTGGCGGTTGCTCATTTTTTCGAATATCAGCCCAAGGGCCATGCCAAGCATGGCTGGGCGACAATAGGGCATGACCGAGGATTCTTCTGCCACCGTGACAGAGACAGGCCCGCGCTGGCAGGGGCTGGCGGCGGTGGCCGATGCGCGCACGCGGGCACTGGTGCTGGGCAGTTTTCCGGGCCTGAAATCGCTGCAGCTGGCGCAGTACTATGCCCATCCGCAAAACCAGTTCTGGCCTTTGCTGCAGGCCTTGTGGCCTCAGTATGCGCAGCCGCCGCGCACCGACTACGCGGGCCGCTGCGAGTGGTTGCTGGAGCGTGGCCTGGGCCTGTGGGATGTGTATGCAAGCTGCGAGCGCGAGGGCAGTCTGGACAGCGCCATTCGCTGCGCCCAGGTCAACGACTTTGCCGGGCTGCGCCAGCGCTGTCCTGATCTGCAGCTGGCATTGCACAACGGCGGCGAGAGCTACAAGCATGCCCGCCAAACCGAGGCGTTGGGGCTGACGGCGCTCAAGCTGCCATCGACCAGCCCGGCCAATGCCAGCTGGTCTTTCGATAAAAAACTGCAGGCCTGGCACCATGCGCTAGCGGCCAATGGCCTGCTTTGAAGATTGGTGTGAAACGTGATCCGTAAAACCCGTGGCGGTGCCAAATCCGCGCAAGACAAGAATGTGGCCAGCGTGCAGGAGCTGCCCGAAGTCAGCGTCTCCGACGATGGAGATATCCGCTATCTGCATCTGGGTACGCCCTGGGTGCAGGGCTCCATGCGCATTCGCGACCCTTTTGATATCGACCTGGAGTATGTGCAGCGCATGATGGGCTGGCTGCTGTTTGCCGAGCCTGCCGAAGTACCCCGGATGCACGCCATGCAACTGGGTCTGGGGGCTGCCGCCATCACCAAGTTCTGCCACAAGAAGCTGCGCATGAAGACCACGGCGGTCGAGCTCAACCCTCAGGTGCTGGCCGTGTGCCGAAGCTGGTTCAAGCTGCCTCCCGACAGCAGCACGCTGCAGGTGGTGCTGGCCGATGCAGCCAAGGAGATCAAAAAGACCGAATGGCAGGGCACGGTTGACGCACTGGCAGTCGACCTCTATGACCATGAGGCGGCTGCTCCCGTTCTCGACAGCGCAGAGTTCTATGCCGATTGCCGCAATCTTCTGACCGAGGACGGCATCATGACCGTCAACCTCTTTGGCCGCTCCTCAAGCTTTGACAAAAGCCTGGACCAGATGGCCCAGGCCTTTGGCGAGGACGCGCTCTGGGCCTTCCGCCCCACACGCGAAGGCAATACCGTGGTGCTGGCACAGCGCACACCGCGTGTTCTGCAGGGCGCTGAGCTGGATCTGGCCTGTGACCAGGTGCAGGCCCGCTGGGACCTGAACACCACGCGTTGGGCCAAGGTGTTCGTGCCGGCCCGTGATGCCGAGGCCGGCAGCAAGACGGCTAAAGCCAAGGTTGTCCGAATCGGCCGGGGTACAGCCGAATGATTGCAAAGCCTGAGCAAATTGATGGTGTCGGCCTTAAGGGCGGCGGTTTTCTGCCGATGATATGGTCATGACGATCAGTGCCATCTCCTCCAGTTCTGCCGGCTCAGCCTCTTCGGGGGCCGGCGCGGCATCGCGTATCCAGCAGCTGCAAAGGCAGATCAAGGATGCCACCAACGAACTCAAAGAAGTTGCCAACAGCGACGCTGATGCCAAGACCAAGGAGCAGCGGGCGCAGTTGCTGCAGACCAAGATCCAGATGCTGCAGGCACAGATCGAGGCCTTGCAGAATCAGCAGGCGCAGCAAGCCCAGCAGGCTGCTCAGCGTGGGACCGAAGCCGTCCAGCCAAAGCAGGAGGAAGCGGTGCAGAGCAGAAGTCGCAGCAATCCGGGTCAGGGCGGGCTGGGCGGTCTGCTGGACGAATACGCCTGAGCTGCATCAGACAAAGGGATAAAAGGCCTTCACCGCTCTCTTATGCACCGTCCTGATCGGGTGCATGGGCCGATGGCGGTACAGTCAAGGCAGTTTTGTTGCCATTGCCGCCCATGTCATTGACTGAATTCCTTCTGCCCCAGTCCATCAAGCCTGCTCAATACCAGGGTCCGCTGGACTGGCGCAAGCTGGTGCAGTGGCTGCAGGAAGACGCTGTGATCACGGCGCAGGAGGCCGAGCGCACGGTCGCGCGCTGCTCGGCCGCAGAGAGCGCGCAGCTGCCGCTGGTGCGGCTCGCCAATGTGGGTGTTGTCAGCGCACAAACGCGTCAGCCGCTGGATCTGGAGACCCTGACCCAGTACCTGGCACAGCGCAGCGGTCTGGCCTATCTGCGCATCGATCCGTTGCGCGTGGATGTGGGCCGGGTGGGCGAGGTCATGAGCGCCAGCTATGCCGAGCGTCACAAGGTACTGCCCGTGCAGGTGACCGCCAAGGAGGTGGTGATTGCCACGGCCGAGCCCTTCATCAGCGACTGGGTGAGCGAGGTGGAGCGGCAGGCGCGCCGCAGCGTGCGCTGCGTGGTGGCCAATCCGCAGGATATCAAGCGCTATACGGCAGAGTTCTTTGCCCTGGCCAAGTCCGTGCGTGCGGCAGAGAAAGCCGGTGGTGCGACCGGCGGCGCGAGCTTCGAGCAGTTGGTGGAGCTGGGCAAGAGCAACAAGCAGCTCGATGCCAACGACCAGGGTGTGGTGCGCGTGGTGGACTGGCTGTGGCAGTATGCTTTCGACCAGAGGGCCAGCGATATCCATCTGGAGCCCAGGCGCGAGCAGGGCGTTATCCGCTTTCGCATCGACGGCGTGCTGCATCCGGTCTACCAGATGCCTATGGGGGTGCTGAACGCCATGGTGGCGCGCGTCAAGCTGCTGGGGCGCATGGATGTGGTGGAAAAGCGCCGCCCGCTGGACGGCCGCATCAAGACGCGCAACCCGCGCGGCGAGGAGGTGGAAATGCGTTTGTCCACCTTGCCCACGGCCTTTGGCGAGAAGATGGTGATGCGCATCTTCGATCCGGAGAACACGGTCAAGAACCTGGATGCGCTGGGCTTCAGTGCCCATGACGCTCAGCGCTGGGAGGATCTGGTCAAGCGTCCGCACGGCATCATTCTGGTCACCGGCCCCACGGGATCGGGCAAGACCACCACGCTGTACTCCACGCTCAAGCGTGTGGCGACCGAGGAGGTCAATGTCAGCACGGTGGAAGACCCCATCGAAATGATCGAACCCAGCTTCAATCAGACCCAGGTTCAGCCCCAGCTCGACTTCGGCTTCACCGAAGGCCTGCGTGCGCTGATGCGTCAGGACCCGGACATCATCATGGTGGGCGAGATTCGCGATCTGGCCACTGCCGAGATGGCTGTGCAGGCTGCACTGACCGGCCACCTGGTTTTCTCCACGCTGCATACCAACGATGCACCCAGCGCCGTCAGCCGCCTGATGGAGCTGGGCGTGCCCTCCTATCTGATCAACGCCACCTTGCTGGGCGTGCTGGCCCAGCGTCTGGTGCGCACGCTGTGCTCCAGCTGCAAGGTGCGCGATGAAGACGCAAAGCCCGAGGATCTGGCCGAGTCGGTCAGGCCCTGGAAGCTGACCGGCAGTTACCAGCCCTACAAACCCATGGGTTGTGAGGACTGCCGCATGACAGGCTACCGCGGCCGCATGGGTCTGTACGAGCTGCTGATGGTGACCGAGGCCCTCAAGAAGCAGATTCACGATGCTCCATCCATGGACGTTCTGCGCCGTCAGGCAGTGCAGGACGGCATGCGTCCTCTGCGTCTGGCAGGGGCTTTGCGGGTGGCAGAAGGTGTGACCACCTTGCCTGAAGTGCTGGCCTGCACGCCGCTGATGAGCGAAATCTGAAAGTAAAGGTGCAAGTGCTTGCTTCTTTTTTTGCGTAGTAGAAAAAGGGCGGTACTGGTCTGGACTGAATGCGGTAAATGTGTACAAAACGTCGGCATTAGGGTATGCCCTTTGTAGGTGGAATCCACATCAATTTGGCATATCTATGAAACGAGAATCGCCAAGTCGTGATTTCCGTAAGGAGACGTTTTGTGAAAATCAAGAGCCAAAAAGACTTTTTCTCCGGTCTGATGTTCTTGGTCGTCGGTCTCGCATTTGCGATCGGCGCATCCAACTACACCATTGGCACCGGTGCCCGCATGGGTCCAGGTTACTTCCCTCTGATTCTGGGTGTCCTCATGGCCATCCTGGGTGCAGCCATCTGCATCGGCGGCCTGACCAAGGGCCCCGAAGGTGGTGACAAGATCGGCAAGTGGGCCTGGAAGCAGGTGTTCTTCATCCTGGCTGCCAACTTTGCCTTCGGCATTCTGTTGGTGGGTGTGCCGGCTCTGGGTATCCCCCAGTTCGGCCTGATCATTGCGATCTACGCTCTGGTCTTCATTGCCAGCATGGCCGGTCAGACCTTCAATCTCAAGGAAACAGCCATCCTGTCCACCATTTTGGCGGTCGGCAGCTATTTCGCTTTCGTGTGGGCGCTGAATCTGCAGTTCCCCGTGTGGCCTAGCTTCATCGCTGGCTAATCAGGAGCATCGTCCATGGATCTGATTCAGAACTTGTCGACGGGTTTTGGCGTGGCTTTCACGTTCCAGAACCTGATCTACTGCTTTGTGGGCTGTCTGCTCGGTACGCTGATCGGTGTGCTGCCAGGTATCGGCCCTGTGGCGACCATCGCCATGTTGCTGCCCGCCACTTACGCACTGCCCCCCGTGGCAGCGCTGATCATGCTGGCCGGTATTTACTACGGTGCCCAGTACGGCGGCTCCACTACTGCCATTTTGGTGAACCTGCCTGGTGAATCCTCGTCGGTGGTGACCGTGATCGACGGCTACCAGATGGCGCGAAAAGGTCGAGCAGGCCCCGCGTTGGCTGCGGCCGGTATCGGCTCCTTCTTCGCTGGTTGCGTGGGTACCGTCATCCTGGCTGCCTTCGCTCCTCCTCTGACCGAAGTCGCTTTCAAGTTCGGCCCCGCCGAGTACTTCTCGCTGATGACCCTGGGTCTGATCGGTGCCGTGGTGCTGGCTTCCGGCTCGCTGCTCAAGGCGATCGCGATGATCGTGCTGGGTCTGCTGCTGGGCATGGTCGGTACCGACGTGAACTCCGGCGTGGCCCGTTACAGCTTCGATATTCCCGAGCTGACCGACGGCATCGACTTCGTCGTGATCGCCATGGGCGTGTTCGGCTATGGTGAAATCATTGCCAACCTGTCCAAGCCTGAAGACGAGCGCGAAGTGTTCGCCGCCAAGGTGACCGGTCTGCTGCCTACTGGCGAAGACTTCAAGCGCATGCTTCCTGCCATGCTGCGCGGCACGGCCCTGGGTTCGGCCCTGGGTATCCTGCCCGGTGGCGGTGCCATGCTGTCGGCCTTCGCTGCCTACACCATCGAAAAGAAGACCAAGCTGAAGCCCGGCGAAGTTCCTTTCGGTCAAGGCAATATCCGTGGTGTGTGCGCTCCTGAATCTGCCAACAACGCCGGCTCTCAGACATCGTTCATTCCTCTGCTGACTCTGGGCATCCCCCCCAACGCCGTGATGGCGCTGATGGTGGGTGCCATGACGATCCACAACATCCAGCCCGGTCCTCAGGTGATGACCAGCAACCCCGAACTGTTCTGGGGTCTGATCGCCTCCATGTGGATTGGTAACCTGATGCTGATCATCTTGAACCTGCCGCTGATCGGCGTCTGGATCAAGCTGCTGACCGTGCCTTACCGCTGGCTGTTCCCGTCCATCGTGCTGTTCTGCGCGATCGGCGTGTACGGTACCAACAACAACGCATGGGACGTGTGGATGGTCGGTATCTTCGGTTTCATCGGCTATGTGTTCCACAAGCTGGGTACCGAGCCTGCTCCTTTGCTGCTGGGCTTCATTCTGGGCCCGATGATGGAAGAAAATCTGCGCCGTGCTCTGCTGCTGTCGCGTGGTGACTGGTCGGTCTTCGTGACGCGTCCCATCTCCGCCTGCCTGTTGGCTGCCGCCGTGGTGCTGCTGGTGATCGTGCTGATGCCTGCAGTGAAGAACAAGCGTGAAGAAGCTTTCGTGGAAGACTGATCGTCAACCTGATCGCTGATCATCGTTAAAGCGGCCCTTATGGGGCCGCTTTTTTTATATGAGGACCTTTGTTTCGGGGACTATGGATTAGGGCGGCAAAATAGCTGCAGTTATTCGAAAGATTGCATGGCCTTGTCTTTATTGCCCGCGCAGCACCCTCAGCGGGTCTTGCTGCACAACGAAATTCATGCCCGTCCTGCGGAAATCATGCAGGCCCCTCTGGCCATCACCCATATCGTGATGCTCACCGATGCGGCCCAGCGTGAAGCCAGCCGCGAGCATGTGGCCGCCCTGCTGCGCAACCACCATCGCCCTTTGCCCGATGCGGCAACCACCCATGTGCTGATCGACCTGGGTGCATTTCGTCTGCGTTGGGAGCAGCACACCGAGTTCGTGGCCTGGACCTTCACCACGCCCATGGCGCAGGCCGGTGTGGCTGATGTGCGCGAGCCCGAGACGGCCATCGACGCCGTGCCGCGCGACTGGCTGGCCGCCCTGCCGGGGCAGTGCCTGAGCAGTCTGCATCTGTGGGCGCTGAACGAGCAGGATGTGGACCCGCAATATCTGATGCGCCACATGCTGCAAGCCGATACTTTGGTCGGCTCGCGCGTCTCCGGCGGTGCGGGGGCCATCTATACCGACTTTGCGATTCACCCCGATGGTTTCTCGCGCATGCTGCTGCTGGCGGGCGCCGACCTGTCTCCGCGCCGCCTGGGTCGTCTGGTGCAGCGCGTGCTGGAGATCGAGACCTATCGCATGGCGGCGCTGCTGGGCCTGCCCGCCGCACGCAAGGCAGCAGCCGTGCTGGCCACGGCCGAGCGTGAACTGGCCGAGCTGGCCAATGCCATTCGCGCGGCCGACCGCGACACCGAACCGGCGCTGCTGGACCGCCTGACCCGGCTGGCCGGCCAGGTGGAGAGCGAATATGCGGCCACGCATTCGCGCTTCTCGGCCAGCTCCGCCTATTTCGAGCTGGTGGACAGGCGCATTCAGGAAATTCAGGAGACGCGGGTGGACGGTATCCAGACCATCCGTGAATTCATGGACCGGCGACTCACGCCTGCGCGTGCCACCTGCGAATGGGCGACACGCCGTCAGAATGCGCTGTCCGAGCGGGTCTCCCGTGTCAGCAGCCTGTTGCGCACGCGTGTCGAGATCGAGCAGCAGCAAAGCAGCCAGCAACTGCTGGGCACGATGAACGACCGGCAGGGCACCCAGCTCAAGCTGCAGTCCACGGTGGAAGGCCTGTCGGTGGCGGCCATCACCTACTACATCACCGGCTTGATCAGCTATCTGGCCAAGGGCGGGCAAAAGCTGGGCTGGCCCTGGTCGCCCGAGTCGACGGCGGCCGTGGCCATTCCTGTCGTGGCACTGGGCGTCTGGTGGTCGCTGCGCAGGCTGCACCACAAGCTGTTTCATGGTCGCAGTCATTGAGCATTGAATTGACTGCTGGTGCCTGAACAAAAAACGCTTGCAGCTATGGATTTTGATAGTGTCGGGCAGTTTGCCCGGCTTGGAAACTGTGTGAAAGGACACTGACATGGACTTTGGTATCTCCGGGCGCTGGGCTCTGGTCTGCGGCGCCAGCAAGGGTTTGGGTTTTGGCTGCGCCAAGGCCCTGGCCGAAGAGGGGGTGAATCTGGTCATCAACGCCAGAAACGCCGAGGCATTGCAGCTGGCCGTGCAGAAGCTGCAAGCCATTGCTCCTCAGATCAAGGTCATCGGTGTCGCTGCAGACATCACCACGCCAGAAGGTCGCACGGCAGTGTTCGAAGCCGCCGGCGGCCCGGGCAAGGACTACGACATCGTCGTGACCAACGCTGGCGGCCCGCCTCCCGGCGACTTCCGCACCTGGGATCGTGAGGCCTGGATCAAGGCAGTGGACGCCAATATGCTGACCCCTATCGAGCTGATCAAGGCCACGGTGGATGGCATGGCTGCGCGTGGCTTCGGTCGCATCGTCAACATCACCTCCAGCGCGGTCAAGGCACCCATCGACATTCTGGGCCTGTCCAACGGCGCGCGCAGCGGTCTGACGGGCTTTGTGGCCGGTCTGGCGCGTTCGGGAATTGCCGCCAAGGGCGTCACCATCAACAGTATCCTGCCCGGCAAGTTCGACACCGACCGTCTGGTGGCAACCCATCAGGCGGCGGCCAACAAGACCGGTCAGGACCTGGATGCCGTGCGCCAGGCTCAGGCCGCCCAGATCCCTGCCAAGCGCTTTGGCACGGCCGAAGAGTTCGGTGCCATCTGTGCCTTCCTGTGCAGCCGCCAGGCCGGCTATATGACGGGACAGAACATCCTGCCCGACGGCGGCCTGTATCCCGGCACTTACTGATCCGTGATCGAGTGCTGAAACGACAAAGCCCCGCAATGCGGGGCTTTTTTCTCGGGAGGGGGCAGCCGTTTATTTGCGGGACGACACGACGATGCCGGTCACGATCAGCGCAAACGCAAGCGCGTGATAGAGGTGTGGGGTTTCGCCGAGCACAGGAATCGACAGCAGGGCCGTGAACAGCGGAATCAGATTGCCGAAGAAGCCCGCAATGGCGGGCGTGGCGCGCTGCACGCCCATGCCCCAGAAGCGGTAGGCCAGAATGGCCGGGCCCACGGCGATGAACAGCAGGCTGCCGAGCAGCGGCCAGCCCGGCACCAGGCGGAATTCGCCCAGCAAGGCTTCTCCGCCCGTGAAAAGGCCGGACCACAGCAGACCGAAAACGATCTGTGCGAGCAAGAAGCTGGCCCAGTGCGATTTCACTTCCTGAGGGCCGCTGCTGCGCGACAGCAGCCAGGTGTAGAAGGCCCAGGCGATGGTGGCCAGCACCATGAAAAGGTCGCCGGGCACAAAGCGCAGGGCAAGCAGCGTCTGCCAGTCGCCGCGCGACATCACTACCGCCACGCCCAGCACGGACAGCAGGGCTCCGCCCATCTGCCGGCGGCTGACGCGAATGCCCCAGCACAGCCGGCCTATGGCCAGCATCCAAACGGGCATGCTGGAGCTCACCAGCGTCACATTCAGCGGGGTCGAGGTCTTGAGTGCCAGGTACAGCAAGGCGTTGTAGCAGCCTATGCCCAGTAGTCCCAGCAGCATGTACTGCCGCCACAGCGGCCAGATCGGACTGTCTTTGCGCAGCACCCGCCACGCCAGCGGCAGCAGCAGCACAAAGGCGATGCACCAGCGCAGGAAGTTGAGTGCAAAGGGCGAGATCAGATCATGAGCGAGGCGACCCACGATGGCATTGCCGGCCCAAAGTGCCGGAGCCAGGCTGAGCATGGCGACCGTGGCGGGTTTCAGGGGGGAATTCATGGGTTGTCACTGTAACGCGCGGCAACTGGCCTCTGGGCCTGCAGCACCCTGGGGCCGCGGCTGTTGCCGACAAACCGGCGATCCTCAATAGTGATGCAAGCCTTCCCGTTTTGAGAAGCTGAGCACAATGCAGTGCATGGGAGATTTTTCATGAAGCAGCAAACCACGTCGCTCCAGCAGCAATGGCTGCAGGCACAGCATGCCATGGCCAGCAGGCAGCCTCTGCGCCCGCGCCAGCCGCTGTGCATTGATGATCAGCAGATCGGCAGTATCGAGGAAGACTTCGCTAGCAAGCTGGGGGGGGAACTGCTGGCGGTGCATGAGGTCAACTTGCAGTCGGTTGCAGGGCAATGGCTTCTGACGGGAGAGGGCGGGGCGACCGAGAATCTGAACCGGCTGGCCCTGGCCATGCGCAGTGCCGGCCTTGCAGGGGCGTGGCGCAATGAACAGCTGGCGGTCTGCAATGCACAAGGCCAGCAACTGGCAACCGTCGAGCGTGGTGCCGTGCGGCCACTGGGCATCGCTACCAGAGCCGTGCATCTGGTGGGTGCCTGCGCGGATGGCGCGATCTGGGTGCAGCAGCGCTCGCAGGACAAGGCCAACAACCCCGGCATGTGGGATACCTTGATGGGCGGCATGGTCTCGGCGGCAGATGGTCTGGCCGAGGCGCTGGCGCGTGAAACCTGGGAGGAGGCCGGTCTGCATGTGGCGGAACTCGGCGAGCTTCGGCACGGCGGAAATGTGATTTTTGCAAGACCCAGCGACGAGGCAGAGGGGCAGGGTTATATGGTCGAGCGCATAGACTGGTTCTCGGCCCTGGTGCCCGATGCACTGCAGCCTGTGAATCAGGATGGCGAGGTGCAGCGCTTCGAGCGGCTGGAGCTGACCGAGGTCCAGGGCTGGATGCTGCAGGGCCGTTTCACCCCCGAGGCCTCCCTGGTGCTTGCCGCCTACATGGGCTGGTAGGGCGGCAGAGCAGTTAGCGCTGGCTCTCCAGTGCGGTGGGCTTGAGCCGGCTGGGCGCCAGGGCTCCGGCCTGTTCCAGAATCGGGTAGGCCACCGAGCACAGCAGCGAGTTGATGCGCTTGAGGTCGCTGATCATGTCGATATGCAAAGAGCTGGTCTCTATGCTGGAGACCGTGTGCTGGGACAGGCGCTCCAGGTGGGTGGCCGAATAGGCCAGTTCCAGATCGCGAAAGCGCGCTTTTTCCTCGAGCAGCTTTTGCGCCTCGCGCACATTGCCGTTGAGAAAGACGCTCATGGCCAGGCGCAGATTGTCCAGCAGATGCTGGGTCAGCTCGTGAATCTCCAGCTTGCCGGCGGCCGAGAACTGGCGGCCCTTCTTGATCTTCTTGTCTTCCAGATCCAGCAGCACGCGCTCGATGATGTCGCCGATCTGCTCCATATTGATGGTGAAGCTGATGATTTCCGTCCAGCGCTGACCTTCTCGCTCGTCGAGTTCGGCGCGCGAGATCTTGGTCATGTAGTACTTGATGGCTGAGTACAGGTCGTCCACCGTGGATTCCAGGTGACGCACTTCCTCGGAGAGCTTGGCATCGTCGGTTTCGGCCACTTTTTGCAGGCCGATCAGCATGGACTCCACCACGTCGGCCTGATGCAGTGACTCGCGCACGGCACAGGTGATGGCCAGCGAAGGAGTGGACAGGGCCGAGGGATCCAGGTGACGTGGGCGCAGCAGCTTGGCCGCGCTTTCTTCCTCGGGCTTGGGCAGCATTGCCGTCACCCAGCGGGCCACGAGCTGGGTCAGACCGATAAAGCACAGGCTGTTGAAGACATTGAACGCCAGATGGAACATCACCACGTTCTGGCCGGCGTTGGGCAGATACGGCTGGGCGTACTGCGACCACAGTCCGATAAAGGGGGCGACGATGGCCACGCCCATGATCTTGAACAGCAGATTGCCTATCGTGACCTGGCGCTCCTCCACCGCCGATTTGGCGGTGGTGAGCGCCGCGACCAGGCCGCTGCCCAGGTTGGCGCCCAGGGTCAGGCCCAGAGCCACATCCAGCGGAATGGCACCGGAGCTGGCCATGGCCGCAATCAGCAGCACCACGGCCAGGCTGGAGTAGGCCAGCACGGCCAGTACCGCGCCCAGCAGCAGCTCCATGAACAGATCGCTGCTGACCGAGGCCAGCAGGGTGCGCACGGCAGGGGCCTGCAGCAGGGGCTCGGTGGCTTCCACCACCAGGCGCAGGGCCAGCAGCATCAGGCCCAGGCCGATGAGCACGCGGCCGATACGGCCGGGCTTGGAATCCTTGCGCGAGATATAGAGCACCACCCCGACAAAGATGAACAGCGGCGACAGCCAGGAGAGGTCGGTGGAGAAAAGCACGGCCATCAAGGCCGTTCCCACATCGGCACCGCGCATCACGGCAAGGGCCGAGGGCAGGGTGATCAGACCCTGTCCCACAAAGGACGAGGTCATCAGCGAGGTGGCAGTGCTGGACTGAACCAGGGCTGTGACGCCCATGCCGGAAAGCGCCGCAGACAAGCGGTTGCTCATGCTGCGGGCAAGAATATTGCGCAGGTTTGCGCCGAAGACCTGCAGAACGCCGGTGCGAACCATCTGAGAGCCCCAGATCAACAGGGCAATGGCTGCTAAAAGATTCAATAAATGCTTCATGTTCTGCCCGCGAAGGAGCGACCTAATATACCCCTGAGTGAGGTCGGTCTGCCTGGATGACTCACTCTTCACGCACAAATAAGTGCGAAATAAGGAACACAATAGAACAAAAACGAATTATTAGAAACATCGTTTCTACGGATGAGATTTCGGAGATGACCGAGTTTTTCGTATATCTGTATTGCGTTCGATGCTATTGAAAAGGCGGGTTCATGATTCCTGCCATGCCCGGCGCCGCTGCGGTGGGCTTCCTTTTGATGCTGCTGCCAGCCTTGGCGGCTGTGGCATTTGCGGAGCGGCCAGCCCAGGCCGCCGCTGCGCATCTGGCAATGGGTGGTGGTATTGCTGTCCATACCGCCCATCTCAACGCTGCCGGGGCCGGCGCAGATTGCGTGGAGCGACTAGCGACTAGCGGCAGGCGCAGCAGATGGCCGAGCAAGAGCCGCTGACGCATATCACGCTGGCTCGCCCGTGGTCCGGGGCCACATCACCTTGTCTACACGGGCAACCATATTCAGCGCGATATGCACTGAAAGTGCTGCCGAGCCCCCGACGAGTCGGCCGAATCCGGCCACAGCGGGGCGCAATGAGCAAGGCCCGCTGTCTGCTAGAGAGACAGCGGGCCTTGCCGATGAAAAGCGGCTGGCGCTTACACGCTCTGGTTCTTGGCGCGTTTTGCGCGCAAGAGCTCATCCAGGATCAGCAGTATGGCGCCCAGCGTGATGCCCATGTCGGCCACGTTGAAGGCCGGAAAATGGCTGCTGCCCCAGTAGAAGTCCAGAAAGTCCACCACATAGCCGTGCTGCAGGCGGTCCACCACATTGCCGATGGCCCCGCCCAGAATGCTGGACAGCGACAGGCAGAACATCTTTTCGCCGGGGTGCTTGCGCAGCTGCCAGACGATGAGCACGGTGGCAATCGCGCCGATGGCCACGAACAGCCAGCGCTGCCAGCCGCTGCCTCCCGCAAGAAAGGAGAAGGCAGCGCCCGTGTTGTGCGCGCGCACGATGTTGAAGAAGCTGGTGATGGGAGTCCAGTCCCCATACTGGTAGTGGCTCAGAATCATCTGCTTGGTGATCTGATCCACGCCGATGATGACAAGCGCCCACAGCAGCCAGGGCCAGATACGGCCAAGGCCTGCGGAGGAGGTCTGGGTGTTGCTCATGGCAGCTCTTTGCTAAGGTTTTTTGATAGCGGTTAGCGCTTGGTTCAAAAGGATTTCAGCAATATTTAATGCTGAAAATGGCTGCCAGCATGCGCTGGCAGCTCACTTTTTGATGAATCAAGCCTTGGTGCGAACCTCGCCCGTGCCGTGCAGATTGCTGTCGCAGCGGCCGCAGATCGAGGGGTGCTCGGGGGTCACGCCCACGTCTTCACGGTAGTGCCAGCAGCGCTCGCACTTGGCGTGCTCGCTGGCCTTCACGGTAGTGGTCAGGGCATCGCCGGCCACGGCAGTCGCTGCCGAGGTGATGAAGACGAACTTCAGGTCGTCCTTGAGGCTTTGCAGCAGGGCCAGGTCTTCGGGCTCTGCCGTGAGCGTGACTTCGGCCTGCAGGGAGGAACCCACAGCGCCGGTGGTACGCACCACTTCGATGTCCTTGTTGACCAGGTTGCGGATCTCGCACAGGCGCGTCCACTTGGCCAGCAGGCCTTCGTCGCCGGCGGGCAGCTCGGTGAACTTCTCCAGGAAGATAGATTCGCTGTGACCCACGATCTTCCAGGCTTCCTCGGCCGTGAAGGACAGGAAGGGCGACATCCAGCGCAGCAGCGCCTGGGTGATCTGGTAGAGCGCGGTCTGGGCCGAGCGGCGTGCCAGGCTCTTGGGGGCGCTGGTGTAGAGACGATCCTTGAGCACGTCCAGGTAGAAGCCGCCCAGGTCTTCGGAGCAGAACAGCTGGATCTTGGCGACCACGGGGTGGAACTCGTAGACCTTGTAGTGGGCCAGGATCTCCTGCTGCAGCTGGGCCGAGCGGGCCAGCGCGAACTGGTCGATCTCCAGCATCTCGCCGTAGGCCACGGCGTCCTTGCTCGCATCGAAGTCGCTGGTGTTGGCCAGCAGGAAGCGCAGCGTGTTGCGGATGCGGCGATAGGCGTCCACCACGCGGGCCAGGATCTTGTCGTCGATGCCCAGGTCGCCCGAGTAGTCGGTCGAGGCCACCCACAGGCGGATGATTTCCGCGCCCATCTTGCTCGACACATCCTGCGGGGCCACGGTGTTGCCCAGCGACTTGGACATCTTCTTGCCCTGGCCGTCCACGGTGAAGCCGTGGGTCAGCAGGCCGCGGTAGGGCGCGCGGCCGAAGATGGCCGATGCCAGCAGCAGCGAGCTGTGGAACCAGCCGCGGTGCTGGTCGTGGCCTTCCAGGTACAGATCGGCCTCGGGGCCCTTGTCGTGGTGGTGCTCGGGATGGGTGCCGCGCAGCACATGCCAGAAGGTCGAGCCCGAGTCGAACCAGACTTCCAGAATGTCGGTGCTCTTGGTGTAGTGCTTGGCTTCCTCGGCACCCAGGATCTCTTCGGTGCTCACGCGGCTCCAGGCCTCGATGCCGCCTTGCTCGATCATGGCCGCTGCCTGGTCGATGATCTCCATGGTGTGAGGGTGCAGAGCGCCCGTGTCCACATGCAGGAAGAAGGGGATGGGCACGCCCCAGCTGCGCTGACGCGAGATGCACCAGTCGGGACGACCGGCGATCATGGCGCGCAGGCGGTCCTGCCCGTTTTGCGGGTAGAAGTTGGTCTGCTCGATGGCGTCCAGCGCGATCTGGCGCAGGGTCTTCTCGGGCTTTTGCGCGGGGTCGGTGAACACGCCTTCGCCTTCGTCCATGCGGATGAACCACTGGGCGGCAGCGCGGTAGATGACGGGCGTCTTGTGGCGCCAGCAGTGCGGATAGCTGTGGCTGATGGTGGTGGTATCCATCAGGCGGCCCGCGACCTTCAGGGCGTCGAGGATGACAGGCACGGCCTTCCAGATATGCTGGCCGCCGAACATGGGCAGATCGGCCGCGTACACGCCGTTGCCCTGCACGGGATTCAGGATCTGCTTGTAGTCCATGCCGTTGGACATGCAGCTGTTGAAGTCGTCCACGCCATAGGCAGGGGCCGAGTGCACGATGCCGGTGCCGTCGTCGGCGGTGGCGTATTCGGCCAGGTACACGGGCGAGATGCGGTCAAAGCCCTTGTCCACATGGGCCAGCGGGTGCTTGAAGGGCATGTGGTCGAGCTTTTCGCCCTTGGCAGTGGCGAGCACGCGGCCCTCCAGCTTCCAGCGCTCCAGGCATTTCTCGACCAGGGCGGAGGCCACGATCAGCAGGCCGCGCTCGGTCTCCACCAGGCTGTATTCCAGGTCGGGGTTGACGTTGAGCGCCTGGTTGGCGGGAATCGTCCAGGCCGTCGTCGTCCAGATGACGATGAAGGCTTCCTTGTCGAGCTTGTCCAGGCCGAATGCCGCGGCCAGTTTGGCCGGCTCGGCTGCGGGGAACATCACGTCCAGCGTCTGGCTTTGCTTGTCGGCGTATTCGATCTCGAACTCGGCCAGCGAGGAGGCGCAGTCAAAGCACCAGTACACGGGCTTGAGGCCGCGGTAGACAAAGCCACGCTCCATCACCTTCTTCAAGGCGCGCAGCTCGGCGGCCTCGTTGGCGTAGTTCATGGTCTTGTAGGGGTGATCCCAGTCGCCGAGAACGCCCAGGCGCTTGAAGTCCACCATCTGCTGCTCGATCTGCTCGGCGGCAAAGGCGCGGCTCTTGGCCTGCATCTCGTCGCGCGGCAGATTGCGGCCATGCAGCTTCTCGATGGCGTTCTCGATGGGCAGGCCGTGGCAGTCCCAGCCCGGTGCGTAGAGCGCGTCGAAGCCTTCGAGCTGGCGGCTCTTGACGATCATGTCCTTGAGGATCTTGTTCACCGCATGGCCGATGTGCAGCTTGCCGTTGGCGTACGGAGGGCCGTCGTGCAAGATGAACTTGGGCGCTCCGCTGCGGGCGTCGCGCAGCTTCTTGTAGATGCCCTTGTCGTCCCATTCCTTGGCCCAGGCGGGCTCGCGCTTGGGCAGGTCGCCGCGCATGGGGAAGGGGGTGTCGGGCATGTTCAGCGTGGCGCGGTAGGCGGACGCTTCGGGCTTGTTGGACTTCGAATCAGACATGGGAAACCTTGAAAGCAATGCAATGCCCGGGCAGTTCTGCCTGGGCGTGAATGGTGAGGTGAGCGCCAGTGCGCTGCTGCGCCTGGGACGTGCGAGCAGCGAGCTTCAAATTCGGTCGCGCGTGGTCTGGCGACGGGTCTCTGTGTGCGACGAGGTGTGAGACGGTATGTGGGCCGAGGCGAAAAACGCGCGCGCGTCATCGCAGTCCTTGGCGATGCCGACCGTCAGGGCATCGAGACTGTCATACTTCAGCTCGTCGTGCAGTTTGTGCAGAAGTTCCACGCGGATGATTTTACCGTAGGCACCTTCTCCACCCAGCCGGGCGGGCCAATCGAAACAGTGGGTCTCCAGCAGCACCCGGCCGCCGTTGATGTCGCTGGGGTCCAGCGAGGGGCGCACGCCCAGGTTGGCCACGCCTTGCAGCGGTTGGTCCGTCAGCCCGTGCACCAGCACGGCAAAGATGCCGCTGGCGGCAGGCTTCCAGTGGTCGAAGCGCAGATTCAGCGTGCGAAAGCCGTCCTCGGCTCCGCTTTGGGATTCGGCCAGCTTGCGGCCCAGCTTGCGGCCATGAACCACATGACCCGAGATGCGGTAGGGGTGGCCCAGCAGCTTGGCGGCCTGCTGCATGTCGCCGGCAGCCAGCGCCTCGCGCACGGCCGTGCTGGAAACGCGCAGGCCATGGACTTCATAGCTATTCATGCGGGCCACATCAAAGCCCAGCGCCTGGCCGGCGTTGTCCAGCATGGCGTAGTCGCCCGCGCGCTTGGCACCAAAGCGGAAGTCATCGCCCACCAGCACGTACTTGGCACCCAGACCCGAGATCAGCACATCCTGAATGAAATCTTCGGGGCTCTGGCTGGCCAGAGCCTGGTTGAAGGGCAGGATCACGACCTGATCGACACCGCAGACTTCGAGCTGGCTGAGCTTGTCGCGCAGCGTGCCCACGCGGGCCGGGGCCATCTCGGGCTTGCCCAGCTTCTTGGCAAAGTAGTCGCGCGGGTGCGGCTCGAAGGTCATGGCGCAGCTGGGAATGCCGCGCTGGGCCGCCTCGGCCTTGAGCAGGCCCAGCATGGCTTGATGTCCCCGGTGTACACCATCAAAATTGCCAATAGTCACAGCGCAGGCCGGAGCCAGGCCGGGATGATTGATACCGCGAAAAATCTTCATGGGCTGCTTTGTTATTTGTAGCAACTGGCGCCGATGCATGCGACACAAGCCGTCAATTTGACATAGTTTCAGAGTATATTGCTTCAAATCAGGCAGCTGTGCAGGCTGCACGATTGTGCTCAAAAGCGCCAAGACGCTTGTCCGTTTTCCGTGGTCGATGTTTGACTGTATGGAGGCTGGTTGTGAAAGTCTTGAAGCTGACAGCCCAGGGGCTGCCGCAGTCCTGGGTAACGCTGGAGCAGGCGGCGCTGCACTACGCAGCAGAAGATGTGCGCTGGGAAGCCGGTGTCGAAATCGCCTGCTTTCGCGGTGGCCACAATGCGGTGACCGGCAAGCAGTCAGTCATTCACATCAACTCCATCATCGGCACCAAGGGCATGCCGAACATCAACCCGCATGAGCTGCTGCCAGGTCTGACCAATGGCAAGCTCTTTGCTCGTGACCGCTGCGTCTGCGCCTATTGCGGGCGGCGGTTCCATGAGAGCGATCTCACGCGCGAGCACATCGTCCCCGTGAGCACTGGCGGGCAGCACAGCTGGATGAATCTGGTCACTGCCTGCCGCGCCTGCAACCACCGAAAGGGGGCCAGAACGCCGGAGCAGGCCCGCATGCCTTTGCTCTATACGCCCTACACGCCTACGCTGTGGGAGGATTTCATCCTGAGAAACCGCCGCATTCTGGCAGATCAGATGGAGTTTCTCGTGGCCCATGTGCCGCGTGGATCACGCTGGCGCAGCTAGGACGAAAAAAAGCCCCGGGCTGGCGCCGCGGGGCAGGAGCAAGAGGACGGAAACGCGTTCAGACGGTGGCGGAGACGGCCTTTTGCCAGGCCTCGTAGAGGTCTTCGCCCGTGTCGCGCACGCGCTGACCGATCAGGGCCATCTCGCGCTGGTCTTCGGGCTTGGCCAGTTCCACATAGCCGCGCGCGGCCGATAGGTCGTAAGGCTCGCCGTCCTCGTTGGAGTAGGCGAAGTACACCTGCTTCACGCCGGCCAGCAGCATGGCCGTGTAGCACATGGAGCAGGGGTAGCCGCTGGCATACATGACGGCCCCCGACAGATCGGTGCTGCCCTGGGCCTTGGCGCCTATGCGCAGAGCCTGCATCTCGGCGTGGGCCGAAGGGTCGCAGAGCTCATCGACCTGATTGACGGCGCGGGCCAGTACCTGACCGTCCCTGACCAGCACGGCGCCGAAGGGCCAGGTGGGCTGCTGGCGGCCCTTGACATTGCCCATGGCCAGGCGGATGGATTCAAGCAGGTATTTTCCGCTGTCGTTTTCGTTGTTCATCGAGTCGTTCTCCTTGGTAAAAAATCAGCTGCCGCGGTAGGTGTTGAAGAACCACGGCGAGCACAGCATGGGCACGTGGTAGTGCTGGGCCGCGTCGAAGATGGAAAAGCGCACCAGCACTTCTTCCGAAAGCGCCGTGGGCTCCTTGAAATGCTCGCCTGTGTAAAAGCGCAGTTCGAAGTCACCGGTGCGGGCCGCGGCGGCGGGCAGCATGGGGGCGTCGGTGCGGCCGTCGGCATTGGTGCGGGTGCTGTTCAGACGCTGCGCGGGGGTCTGCGCCACGTCGTAGAGTTCCACCCGCATGCCGGCGATGGGGCGGCCGTTGGTGAGGTTGAGTACATGGGTGCTGATGCCTGCCATGGTGGTCTTTCGATGGGTTGCGATAGAGCGCAGATAGGCAGGCTCAGCTGCCGCGCGAATAGGTGTAGCTCCAGGGGCCGAACTGAATGGGCAAGTGGATGCGCTCTGCCGTGTTCACGATCTGCAAGCGCACCGGCACCTTGGACAGAAAGGCCGGGCGCGGCAGTCTGGCGCCCTTGGCAGCAAAGTACTCGTCCACGTGCAGCAGCAGTTCGTAGCGGCCGCTGCGGTAGCTGTCGTCGATCAGCAGCGGCTCGTCGGCGCGGCCGTTGGCGTTCACGACAAAGCTGCGTATCGGCACATAGGTTTCGCCGTCGAAGCGCGAAAAGTCGATGCGCAAGCCCGTGGCCGCAGAACCATGGAAGGTGTCCACGGCATGCATGGTCAGGCGCGGGCTGACACCATGCAGCACGATGGGGCCGGTGGCCTGTGCCGGCGCTGCTAGGGGCGTGTCGGCGGCCAGTGCGCCGTGCGTGCCCGTCAGGGCCGAGGCGCCGAGCATGAGGCCCGAGAGCGCGAACTGCCGGCGCGACGGGGTCAGTGTGGGTGTGGGATGCATGCGGGGTGACTCCTTCAGGCGTTCTTGCGGCGCTGGATGCGGGCGACGAAGGCGATGGCGAGAACGGCTGCCAGCGCTTCCACGATGGCTACCAGGTACAGGCCCGGAGCGACCTTGCCGGTGGTGGCCTTGATCACGCCCATCAGATAAGGGGCGCCGAAGCCGGCCAGATTGGCCACCGAGTTGATCAGCGCCACGCCCACGGCAGCGGCGCCGCCGCTGAGCAGCATATTGGGCATCTGCCAGAAGACGGGAATCGCGCTCATGGTGCCCACCAGTGCCAGGACCATGGCAGTCAGCGCCACGATCACGGGGATGCTGTCCATGCCCATGGTGACGGCCAGGGCCAGCATGCCCACGGCGCCCAGCAGGGTCGAGCCCGCGAAGTGCCAGCGCACCTCGCCACGGTGGTCGGAGTGGCGACCGTTGATGATCATGCCGGCCGCGCCCAGCAGATAGGCGGCACCGGCGATCCAGCCCACCTGCATGGGCGAGGTGAAGCCCGCTTCGCGAATCACCGTGGGAATCCAGAAGGTCAGCGTGGAATTGGCGCACAGCAGGCAGAAGAACACGGCGATCAGCAGCCACACCATGGGGTTGCCGAACAGGGTGCGCCAGTCGCTGTGGCGCTCGCCCTGGGCCTTCTGGTCGATCTCGAGCTGCTGGCGCACGACGGCGCGGTCCGTGTCGGTGAGCCACTTGGCTTGCTCGGGACGGTCGGTCATGTAGAAGTAGGCAAAGATGCCGGCCAGCACCGAGGGGATGCCTTCGATGATGAACAGCCACTGCCAGCCGTGCATGCCGTGCGCGCCTGCGGCCCAGGTCATGATGCCGCCGGCCAGCGGGCCGCCGATGACGCCGGCGATGGCCGAGGCCGACATGAAGGTGCCGAAGGCCTTGGCGCGGCGCTTGGACGGATACCAGTAGGTCAGGTAGAGGATGATGCCGGGGTAGAAACCGGCCTCGAAAACGCCCATCAGAAAGCGCAGGATATAGAACTGGGTCGGTGTCGTCACCCAGGCCTGAAAGATGCAGATCAGCCCCCAGCCTATGGTGATGCGCATCACCGTCTTCTTGGCGCCTATCTTCTGCAGCAGCATGTTGGACGGCACTTCGAACAGGAAGTAGCCGATGAAGAAGATGCCGGCGCCCAGGCCGTAGACGGCTTCGCTGAATTTCAGGTCGTCGAGCATCTGCAGCTTGGCGAAGCCGATGTTGACGCGGTCCAGCCAGGCCAGCACCCACAGCACGCCCAGAAAGGGCAGCAGGCGCCAGGAAATCTTGGAATAGGTGGCGTCGACCTGATCGACGGAAGCACCGGTGCCGCTGATCGGCACATGATGAGCACTCATGGCAAGTCCTTGTCTCGGAAATTTGTTGTTGGGTTTGCGGACACTTGCATGGTCGCGACTTGTGGCGATATGCGAAACTAAGCGCCTGCTATGAGCCGCATAGCAAAATGCATATCTCTAGGGAAAACACGTGTCTCGCAGCGAAGAACCGTTCGATACCTATTTGCTGCGCGTGCTGTGCACCTTGATCAGCGAGAAAAGCGTGTCGCGCGCGGCAATACGCCTCAATCAGTCACAGCCGGCCATCAGCGCGGCGCTGAGGCGTTTGCGGGCCATCTTCAACGACCCGCTGCTGGTGCGGGACAAGAACCGCATGGTGCCGACGGCGCGCGCGCTTCAGGCGGTGGAGCAGGCACGTGCGGCGCTGGGGCTGATCGACGGTCTGCTGAGCGTCGGCAAGGAATTTGTGGCCGAGACCACCCAGCTGCGCTTCACCATCGCCATGCCCGACTACCTGGCACCGCCCTTCATGGCGCGCGTGGTCCAGCTCATGCGTGCTCAGGCGCCGGGCGCGAGGCTGGTCCTGCTGCCGCTGGGCCAGAACTTCGACTACGAGCAGGCCCTGCAAAGCGGCGAGGTGGATATCGTCATCGGCAACTGGCCGAGCCCGCCCGAGCATTTGCACATGTCCACGCTGCTAGAGGACGAGGTGGTCTGCCTGCTCGATGAAAAGCATGCCTTGGCCGGGCCGGGCCGACTGACGGCCGAGCACTATCTGCAGGCTGCGCATGTGGTGTTCACGCCTTACTCGCCCGATCAGCGCGGCGTGGTGGAGAGCAGTCTGGGCACCATGCGGGTGAGCCGTGACGGCCGCGTGCAATGCTCGCATTTCTCGATGGCGCCGGACCTGCTGGTGGGCACCGACCTGCTGCTGACCACCAGCCGCCATTTCGCGGCCTATCACGCCAGGCGGCTGCCGCTGGCCATGGTGCCTCTGCCTATGGGCAACCGTGTCATGCGCTTCTACCAGCTCTGGCATTCGTCCCGGCACCGGGATGCCTCCCATATCTGGCTGCGGGCTCTGCTCAATCAGGCCTCGCAGGTGCTGACGACATCGACGTAGCCGGCTGCTATACGGGCTATAACAAGCCAGCACTGTGAGGCGGCAAATGCGCTTCCTACACTGGCCGCATGACCAGCACCACTACCTCCTCCATCCCCACGCTCGACGAGCTCAACACCATGACGCAGGCGGCCTTTGCGGCCGCACTCGGCGAGGTTTTCGAATACGCCCCCTGGGTGGCCGAGGCGGCCGCGCAGCAGCGCCCCTTCGCCAGCCTGGATGCACTGCACCAGGCCATGCTGGCGGCCGTGCATGACAGCCCGCGCGAGCAGACCCTGCGCTTTCTCTGTGGCCACCCCGAGCTGTCGGCCAGTGCCGTGCGCTCCGGCACGCTGACCGTTGACTCCCAGCAGGAGCAGCAAAGCGCGGGACTGGGTGATCTGGAGCAGGCTCAGGGCGAGCGCCTGGCCTTGCTCAACGACACCTATCGCAAGCGCCATGGCTTTCCCTTCATCGCCTGCGTGCGCCACTACACGCGCGCCGGCCTGTTTGCCGAGCTGGCCTCGCGCGCCGAGCGCGGCACCGAGCAGGAGTTCGCCGAAGCCCTGCGCCAGATCGGTTTCATCAGCCGACTGCGCCTGGCGCAGCGCGTGAGCGCCGCCAGCCTGCAAGCAGCCTGAGCCCTCCAGCGCGGTCCAAGCCTTGCAATGCGGGGCTTTTCTTATGCTGGCCGGCCGCCTGGCACCGTCTGTCGGGGTTCGCTGCCCATGTGCAGCAGATGCCGCATGTGCCGTGCTGGCGCGGCACGGGCTGCCTACTGCCGCAGTGGGAGTTCTCGGCGCCGGCTGAAATCCCCGCATGCTTGTGATTGAATTCGGGTTTAGACCTCATTTCTCGTTTTCATGATCGTCAGAGATCGCCCGTCGGGCTTCAAGCTGCTGTGGATTGTCCGGGGCTCGGTGCTGCAACGCATCAAAGGTGTGCTTGCCGTCAATATCGTGCTGGCCATCATCGTCACCGTGGCGCATGGCACGCTGTTCCACACCAAGATCCCCATCACGCCGATTCCGTTCACCCTGATCGGCCTGCCGCTGGCGATTTTTCTGGGCTTTCGCAACAACACCGCATATGCGCGCTACTGGGAGGGACGCAAGCTCTGGGGCGAGATCGTGATCTATGCACGCACGCTGGCGCGCCAGTGCCTGAGCCTGATCGAGCTCGATCACCCCGTAGACCCGCGCCAGCGGGCCAACGATGTGCGGGTGCGCATGGTGCATCGGGCCGTGGCTTTTTCTCATGTGCTGCGGGCCCAGCTGCGCGGCCTCAAGGACGATGTGGCTGCCCAGCAATGGCTGACCCATGCCGAGTGGCAGCGCCTGCAGCTGCTGCCGCTGAATCAGCGCACCGATGCGCTGATGCTGGCCATGGGCAAGGATCTGGGCCAGTGCGTGCGCGAGCAGCGCATAGACCCCTGTCTGGCCGTGGAGCTGGACCGCACCCTCAATGGCTTCACGACGGCCGCTGCCTCCTGCGAGCGCATCCGCAATACGCCGATTCCGTTTTCCTACACCTTGCTGCTGCACCGCACGGCCCATCTGTACTGCTTTTTGCTGCCGTTCGGCCTGGTGGACATCACGGGCTTCATGACGCCGTTTGTCGTGGCCATCGTGGCCTATACCTTCTATGGCCTCGATGTGCTGGGTGACGAGCTGGAAGAGCCATTCGGCATGGAAAGCAACGACCTGGCGCTGGACAGCATCTGCCGCAGCATAGAGATCAGCCTCAGCCAGTCGCTGGGCGACCCCCAGGTTCCAGCGCCGCTCAAGCCGGTGGACTATCTGCTGACCTGAGGCTCTCCACAATGCGAAAGCCCTGAACTCCTCATTCAGGGCTTTGTTCTTGATGGCGGCAGACACCAGTGCTGGCTAGACCGTGGCGCGATCTTCGTCCACGGCCTTTTGCCAGGCCTGGTACAGGTCCTCGCCGGCATCGCGCACGCGGTGGCCGACGACGGCCAGCTCGCGCCGGCCTGCGGGGCGGGCCAGTTCTTCATAGCCGCGCGCAGCCGACAGATCGTAGGGCTCGCCGTCTTCATTGGAGTAGGCGAAGTACACCTGTTTCACGCCGGCCAGCAGCATGGCGGTGTGGCACATGGAGCAGGGATAGCCGCTGGCATACATGACCGAGCCGGACAGATCCGTGCTGCCCAGGGCCTTGGCGGCAATGCGCAGGGCCTGCATCTCGGCGTGGGCCGTGGGATCGCACAGATCATCGACCTGGTTGACGGCGCGCGCCAGGACCTTGCCGTCACGCACCAGCACGGCGCCGAAGGGCCAGGTCGCGGATTCGCGGCCCTTGACATTGCCCATGGCCAGGCGGATGGACTCCAGCAGATACTTTTCGCTGTCTTGCTTGCTCATGCATGTCTCCTTTGATTCTTGTGAATGGCGCAAAGATCATAGGAAGACCGACAGGGCCCATAGTGCATGCAGGAAGCAAAACAGCACGCCGAAGCGTGCTGTTGACTTTTAGTTTTGGGTTGAATGCAGTTGCCGTGATCGTGAGGAATGTTGAAGCAGGCTTTCAGGCAAAGACGCCGGCGCTGTCCTGCATATGGGTCGATACCGTGCCCAGGTGGTGCAAGGTGTCGCCACCCGTCATCTCCATCTGGGTCAGGCGCTTGAAATAGTGGCTGCCCACATATTCGTCCGTCACGCCGATGCCGCCATGCAGCTGTACGGCCTGCTGCCCCACATAGCGCATGGACTGACCCAGCTGCACCTTGGCGCGCGCGATGGCAACATGGCGCTCCTCGGCAGGCGCCACCAGCTTGAGCGTGCCGTAGTAGCTCATGGAGCGTGCCAGCTCCAGCTGCATCTTCATATCGGCTACGCGGTGACGCAGGGCCTGGAAGCTGGAGATCACCACGCCGAACTGCTTGCGCTGGTTCATGTACTCGGTGGTGAGCTTGAGCGCCTGCTCCATCACGCCCACGCCTTCGGCGCAAAGAGCGGCATTGGCCACATCCTGTGCCAGGGTGAGAGCAGCCACACCATTGGTGGTGATCAGGGTGGCCGATGCGGCATGGCAGACCAGGTCGGCCGCGCGCCCTTCGTCCTGGGTGGCATAGGGTTTGCTGCTCACGCCCTCGCGGCCGTTCTCGACGAGGAAGAGTGCAATCTTGCCGTCGAGCTGGGCCGGCACGATGAAGGCGTCGGCCTGGTCGCCTGCAGGAACAATGTTTTTCCTGGCATCTACCGTATAGCCATCGCCGGATTTAGAGGCTTGTGCCGCGCAAACATCAATCTGGTAGCGCGCCTTGCGCTCCTGCGATGCAAGCACCACCAGCTTTTCACCGCTGGCGATACGGGGCAGCCAGGCTTGCTTGACGGCCTCGTCGCCGAACTGTTCGAGCAGGGCGGAGGCCACGAAGGCCTGGGTCAGCGGCTCCATCACCAGACCGCGGCCCAGCTCCTCCATGACCACCATCACATCGACCGCGCCCTGGCCCAGGCCGCCATATTGCTCGGGCACAGTGAGGGCCGTCAGGCCCAGCTCGGCCAGCTCGTTCCAGACCTCGCGCGAGAAGCCGCCTTGTTTGGCAATGCTCTGGCGTCGCTCGAAGGTATAGCCCTTGTCCACCCAGCGGGCCACGGCATCGCGCAGTTGCTGCTGATCGTCGGAAAAATCGAAATCCATAAAAAGTCTCCTGCTGCCGAAGCGAGTGCGCTTTGCGCACCATCACATTCAGCGAAGCTCTAGCAAGAACCCCCTCCCGGAGGGGGCACGGGGGAGCCGTACGTGCAAAATGCAGACGGTGCTGGGCTTTAGCCCAGCACCGTCTGCGCGACGATGTTTCGCTGCACCTCGTTGGAGCCGCCATAGATGGTGGTCTTGCGCATATTGAAGTAGGTCGCGGCCAGCGGCGCATTGCCCAGCACGTCGCCGGGAAAGTCGCCCTGGTAGCCGGCTTCCATGGCTTCCTGGATATAGGGCAGGGCATAGGGGCCTGCGGCCAGCATCATCAGTTCGGAGTAGCGCTGCTGGATCTCGCTGCCCTTGATCTTGAGCAGGCCGGCGATGTCCAGCGGGTTCTTGCCCGATTTCATGGCCGAGAGCACGCGCAGCACCAGCATTTCCAGCGCGATCACATCGATCTCCAGCAGGGCGATCTGATCACGGAAGCGCTGGTCTTCCCAGACGCCTTCAGTCTTGGCGATGCGCTTGAGGCGCTCCAGCTCGCGTTTGGCACGGTTCACATCGGCGATATTCGTGCGCTCGTGGCTGAGCAGATGCTTGGCATAGGTCCAGCCCTTGTTTTCCTCTCCAATCAGCTGGTCGGCAGGCACTTGCACATTGTCGAAAAAGACCTCGTTGACCTCGTGCGAGCCGTCCAGCAGCTTGATGGGGCGCACGGTCACGCCGGGCGACTTCATGTCGACCAGCAGGAAGCTGATGCCGGTCTGGGGCTTGCCCTCGTTGCTGGTGCGCACCAGGCAGAAGATCCACTCGCCGTACTGGCCTAGCGTGGTCCAGGTCTTCTGGCCGTTGACGATGTATTTGTCACCCACGCGTTCGGCGCGGGTCTTGACGCTGGCCAGGTCCGAGCCCGAGCCTGGTTCGGAATAGCCCTGGCTCCACCAGACTTCGCCGCTGGCGATGCCGGGCAGAAAGCGCCGGTGCTGTTCCGGCGTGCCATAGGCCATGATCACCGGCGCCACCATCACGGGGCCGAAGGGCACGATGCGCGGCGTGCCGGCAAGCGCGCATTCTTCCTCGAACAGATGCTTTTGTACGGCGCTCCAGCCGGGGCCGCCGAATTCCTTGGGCCAGCCGTAGCCGAGCCAGCCTTTTTTGCCCAGAATCTTGGCCCAGCGCTGCATGTCGTCGCGCGTCAGGTGCAGATCATTGCGCACCTTGTGCGCAATATCCTCAGGCAGATTTGCCCGCACCCAGCTGCGGATCTCTTCGCGAAAAGCCTGTTCTTCAGGTGTGAATGCCAAGTCCATGCGTTGTCTCCTGCAAATGCTGGAGATTTGTAGCACGCACGTTCTTTTTCTGGCTGTCCGGGTTGCGACAAATGGTGGGAAACCCCAGGGATGAGCATCCCCTGAGCAGGCTGCGCCTGCCTGCTTTCCCTTGCTTGGTGTGCGCCAGTTTTGGGTACTGGCGGGTCGTTTGTCGTGAAACAGGCCGCCAGCGCTTATTGGATAAACGCCGGCAGCTATCAGTTTCTGTTGGGATTTATTCAGCCTGGGCAGCAGGCGGCTCCACGCCCAGCGATTCGCACAGCATCTGCACGGTGGCGCGCAGTTGGGCGACTTCGGCTTCGAGCGCATCCACACGCTGCTGCAGGGCCGATGCATTGCCGCCTGTGCTGGCGCTGCCGGTGCTTGCCAGGGCGTTGACATCCACCGGGCCGCAAAGCAGGTGGGCCCAGCGCTGTTCACGGGCACCGGGTGCGCGCGGCAGCTGCACGACCAGCGGGCCGCCTTTTTCCTCGCTGCGTTCGCGCAGTTCGTCGAGAAAGGCTTCGACCGAGGAGATATCGGCAAAGCGGTGCCAGCGCTCGGAGTTGATGCGCAGTTCGCCAGCGGTCTGAGGGCCGCGCAGCATCAGCAGGGCCAGCAGCACTGCAGATTGGTCAGGCACGCCGATGCCGCGCGGGAAGTTGTGCTCCCAGCGCGTGGAGCGCACGCTGCTGATCTGCACCGACAGGGTCTTGAGGCGCAGGCTGTCCAGAGCCTCCTGGGCTTCACCCTCGCTGACCTCCATCACCGGATCGCGGCTGGACTTCTGGTTGCAGCCCGTGACCAGGCTGTTGAGCGTGAGCGGATAGCTGTCGGGCACGGTGCGGGCCTTTTCCATCAGCGTGGCCAGAACGCGGGCTTCGATGGCGCTCAAAGGGGTATTGCGTGGGTCAAACGGCATGGGATCTCCTCTAAAGTCTTAGGGCTGCGCACAGGAACTGGTGCAAACCCGATAGGGTTTGTCCGTCAATGCGACAATCGCCGCCCATGAAAAACATCGTGATCCTCATCTCGGGCGGCGGCTCGAACATGGCTGCCATTGTGCGTGCATCCCAGCAGCAGAACTGGGCAAAGCAGTACAACGCCCGCGTGAGCGCCGTGGTGAGCAACAAGGCCGAGGCCAAGGGCCTGGTGTTCGCGCGGGACAACGGCATTGCCACCGAGGTTCTGGATCACAAGCGGTTCGACAGCCGCGGGGCCTTTGATGCCGAGCTGGCGCAGGTCATCGATCGCCATGCGCCCGATCTGGTGGTGCTGGCCGGTTTCATGCGCATTCTCACGCCGGGATTTGTTGCGCACTATGAGGGCCGGCTGATCAACATCCATCCCTCGCTGCTGCCGGCCTTCACCGGCCTGCACACCCATCAGCGAGCGATCGATGCGGGCTGCAAGTTTGCGGGCTGCACCGTGCACCGCGTGACGGCCGAGCTCGACGTGGGCCCCATCCTCGATCAGGCTGCCGTGCCCGTGCTGCCTGGTGATACGGCCGAGCTGCTGGCGGCACGGGTGCTGGTGCAGGAGCACATCATTTACCCGCGCGCGGTGCTCAATCTGCTCAAGGGTTGATGCTGGTTTGATCGCTGTCAGCGCTTGATGCATAAGCGCTGCAGCCTGTTTTCATTCGGATTTCTGCTGCTCTGCGGGCAAGCGGCGAAAGCGTGGCTGCTCCACGCCATCAATCACCACGGTCTCGTTGAACATGGCGGCAGGGCGCACCCACAGACCGTGTTCGCCGTACAGGGCGCGGTACAGCGTCATGGGCTCCAGTGTTTCGCTGTGGCGCACGGTGCCCACCACCTCGTAGCGCATGCCTTTGTAATGCTCGTACAGACCGGGCGTGGTGGTGATCAACGGGGGAAGTTCGGAGTTGCTCATGAAGATGCTGAAACGGTGAGGGCTGTGAAGGGGTTGGAGCCTGGCGGCGTGTGAAAATCCTGCCAAAGTATTCAATCGGGGAGGCAGGGCTGCGCCATGGAACAGGCAGATTATGTGCATCTGGTTCGCGTCAGCGAGCTTGCCAGCGCCGAAAACAGTCATGCATATAGGCGCAGCGTGGCCTTGTTTGCCGCACTGGGCTATGCCTGGGTGCTGGGTTGTCTGGCTCTGGCGCTGTGCCTGCTGTTCTGGGCCGGCTCGCATCTGCTGGCCGGGCAGTGGCGCTTTGTCTGGATCATGACGGCCATTGCCAGCCTGAGCCTGTTCTGGAACAGCCTGCGCGCGCTGTGGTTCAAGGTGGACAAGGCCGAGGGCATTGTTCTGATGCCCGAGGACGCCCCGGCCCTGTTCGAGGCACTGGAGCGCATTCGCCGCAAGATGGCAGGCCCCGGGATCGATGCCGTTTATCTGACCCGGGACTTCAATGCCGGCATTCGCCAGGTGCCGCGCTGGGGTGTGGTGGGTGGCGTGTGCAATGAGCTGAGTCTGGGCTTGCCGCTGATGATGGCGCAGGACAGAAACCGTTTGCTGGCCGTGCTGGCCCATGAATACGGCCATCTGCGCGGCGGGCATGGCAAGTTCGGCGCATGGGTCTACCGCACGCGGCTGAGCTGGACCCGGCTGTACGAAGGCATGCAGGGTGACTCCGGCGTGGCCTCGTTTGCCACGCGCAGGTTCCTGCACTGGTATTTCCCGCGCTTTCTGGCCAGGACCTTTGCGATGGCGCGCCAGGACGAATACGAGGCCGACAAGGCCGCAGCCGGCCTGCTGGGCCAGGCCGTCATGGCCGATGCGCTGGTGGAGATCGACCTGCGCCAGCAATGGTTTCAGCAGAAATTCTGGCCGCTGCACTGGCGCTCGGCTCGCAAGCAGGCAGTGCCCATGGGGCCGTACAGCGCCATGAAGTACTGGCTGGCGCAGCCCGTCAAGCCGGCGTTTGCGCGCCAGGCGCTCAAGGCCAGCCTGCGCCTCAAGTCCGGCCTGGAAGATACCCACCCGGTGCTCAGGGAGCGCGTGGATGCGCTGATAGGCGAGCGCCCGCAACTGCCGCAGCAATGGTCGGCGGGCGGTGCGCTGGCCTTGCTCAACCCGCGCAAGCTCGGCGAATGGCTCAAGAGCTTTGACAAGCAGTGGTGCCTGGAAAACGCCAGCGCCTGGAAGGAGCATCACGCCCGCCTGGCGCGCAGCGAGCGCATGCTGGCTCAGCTCGGTGGCGAGGGCCACCAGTCCGTGGCCGACCTGCTGCTGCGCGTGAAGCTCATGCTGAGGCTGGACCCCCATGCCGAAGTCAGAGCGCTGTATCAGAAGGTGCTGCGCCGCGAACCCGACAACGCCAAGGCGCTTGCAGGCATGGTTGACGTGTTGCCGCCGGACATGGGCGATGTGCAGCTCGACATGCTGGAGCGCCTGTTCGATCTGCATGTGGAATATCGCTGGTGGGCCGCCAATTTTGCGGTGGAACTGCTGGAGTCCCGTCAGCAGATAGGGGTGGAGGGCGAGTCGGTCCAGGCGCTCAAGCTGTGGCGCGAGCGGGTCAGACAGACCAGCGAGCTGGAAGACAGGTTTTCCGAAGAGCTGATGCAGACGCCTTTGCTGAATGCTCTGCTGCCACATGGACTGACGGATTTCGAGATTTCAGAGGTCGCGGCCGAGCTGCGCAATTTCCGAGCGGTATCCCAGGCCTGGCTGGTGCGCAAGCAGCTGAACACCATTCGCAGCCGGCCCGTCTTTTTGCTGCTGGCCGAGATGGACGGGCTGGGAGAGGAGGAAGGCGACGCGCTGGGGGCGCAGATTCACGACGGTCTGGAGCTGCCCGGCAAGCTCTACGTCATGCGGGTGCAGCAGGCTGCTACGCGCGACGATATGGCACGCCAGGGCGTCAGACCCGTGTATCTGCGCGCCTTTGCTGGCTAGACATGGCTTGCGCAAAGCAGGTTCAAGCAAGAGACTCACTCCCAGGCGCATCCTGGTTGACCTGAGTTTTGCTAAATTCATAGCTTCTACCGCTTGCCTTGATTGATTTTCAATGTGTTTTTAATTCAATATCAATGAATTACTTGCGATATAAGCTATGATTTTCATAGTGAAGCGGTCGGCAGCCAGAGGGCGTCATATGGATATGCGGGCAGTGGGACAATTGCGCCCATGCATCCCAAAGCCCTTCTCGACGCTTGCTCTGAACTCGTCAAGCGCGCCCTGACATTTGAACACCCGGCCGATTCCGTGGTGTCCTATTTCTTCCGCGAAAACCGTTACCTCGGCCCGCGCGAACGCGCCACCCTGGCTGAAACCACTTACACCGTACTGCGCAAAAAGCTGCTGTTTGAAGGCCTGGCGCATTCGGGCAGCGGCGCACGCGAGCGCCGTCTGGCCATCCTCGGCTTTGCCGCCGTCCTGCGCGAGCAGGCCAAGAAGGAAGGCAAAGTCAAGAACAAGGAAGGCCAGGACAGCGAGACCTTCATCAAGGCGGCGCTGACGCCCCAGGAACTCAAATGGCTGGCTGCCTGCGACGGCATCAAGCCCGAAGAGCTGATGGAGGCGCACCGCCACAATCTGCCCGAATGGCTGGTCGAGCCGCTCAAGGCGCAGGTCGGTGATGAGTTCTGGGCTTTGGCCGAGAGCATGGAGAAGGCCGCTCCGCTGGATCTGCGCGTCAACACGCTCAACGACAAGCGCTCCGATCTGCGCAAGGAACTGGAAAAAGCCGGCATCAAGGCCGAGCCCACACCGTTCTCGCCCATCGGTCTGCGTGTGGACGGCAAACCCGCGCTGGCCAAGGTCGATGCCTTCAACCGTGGCGCCATCGAGGTGCAGGATGAAGGCTCGCAACTGCTGGCACTGATGCTGGATGCCAAGCGCGGCGAGATGGTGGTGGACTTTTGCGCCGGTGCCGGCGGCAAGACCCTGGCCATTGGTGCGGCCATGCGCAATACCGGTCGTCTGTATGCCTTTGACGTATCGGGTCACCGTCTCGATGCGCTCAAGCCGCGTCTGGCGCGTTCGGGCCTGTCCAATGTGCACCCCGCAGCCATCGCCCATGAGCGCGATGAGCGCGTCAAGCGCCTGGCCGGCAAGATCGATCGCGTGCTGGTCGATGCTCCCTGCTCGGGTCTGGGCACGCTGCGTCGCAACCCCGACCTCAAGTGGCGCCAGAGCGCCAAGGCGGTGCAGGAGCTGACACAGAAGCAGGCATCCATCCTGGAGAGCAGCGCCCGTCTGGTCAAGGCCGGCGGCCGTCTGATCTATGCCACCTGCTCCATCCTGCCGGAGGAAAACGAGGCCATTGCCGAAGCCTTCAGCGCCGCTCACCCCGAGTTCGTGCCGCTGGACGCGGGCGAGGTGCTGCAGCAGCTCAAGATTGCCGACGGCGACAAGCTTTGCAGCGGTGGTGACGAGGGCCGGCGCTATCTGCGTCTGTGGCCGCATCAACACGAGACAGACGGGTTTTTCGCGGCTGTTTGGGTGAAAAAGGCGTAACTTCGGTGCAAATCCGGTATCTGCTGTCGGGGAATCGACAGCAGACCGGTCGGCGGCTCACCTAAAATGGCACGACCGTGCTTATCGGGTGGGCGCGGTTTTTTGCCAAAGGCTTTGTTATTTATGTCGCTGGATATCGGCTTGATCTGGAATGCCGTCGTGGATTGGATGGCCAATGGCCTGTGGGATCTGTCGTGGTGGCAGTTGCTGCTCTACACCCTGATCACCACTCATTTCACGATTGCGGGCGTCACGATCTTTCTGCACCGCAGTCAGGCGCACCGGGCGCTGGATCTGGGACCCATTCCCTCGCATTTCTTCCGCTTCTGGCTCTGGCTGGGCACGGGCATGGTGACCAAGGAATGGGTTGCCATCCACCGCAAGCACCACGCCAAATGCGAGACCGCAGATGACCCGCACAGCCCGCAGACGCGCGGCCTGGCCAAGGTGATGCGCGAAGGTGCCGAGCTGTACCGCGCAGAGGCCAGGAACGAGGAAACGCTCAGGAAATACGGTCACGGCACGCCCGACGACTGGATGGAGCGCAACATCTACCGCCATTCGGTGATGGGTCCCTCGCTGATGCTCATCCTGAATGTGGCGCTGTTCGGCGTGATCGGTCTGTCGATCTGGGCCGTGCAGATGGTCTGGATTCCATTCTGGGCTGCGGGCGTGGTCAACGGCGTGGGGCATTTCTGGGGCTATCGCAACTATGAGGCGACGGATGCCTCCACCAATCTGGTGCCCTGGGGCCTCATCATCGGCGGCGAAGAACTGCACAACAACCACCATACCTTCCCCACCTCGGCCAAGTTCTCCGTCAAGCCCTACGAGTTCGATATCGGCTGGGTCTATATCAGCATCATGCAGAAGCTGGGCTGGGCCAAGGTCAAGAAGACCCCGCCGCGCCTGCGCATGGGCGCCGTCAAGCCCGTGGCTGACGAGCTGACGCTGGAAGCTGTCATTGCCAATCGCTACGAGGTCATGGCCCGTTATGCGCGCGGCGTTCGCACGGCGGTTCAGCATGAGCTGGATCTGCTCAAGCAGAAACAGGCGCAGAAGTCGGATGTTTCCCTGCTCAAGGGTGTGCAGCGCTGGCTGCACCGCGATGCCGACAAGGTGCCCGAGCGTGCCCAGGGCCAGCTGGCGCAGGCGCGCGCTGCGCATCCGGTGATTGACCAGATGCTGGTCATGCGCGAAGAGCTGCGTCAGCTGTGGCTCAACACCAGCCTGAGCCGCGAGCAGCTGACCGGTCAGTTGCAGGCCTGGTGCCAGAGGGCCGAAGCCAGCGGCATTGCGGCACTCAAGGATTTCTCCGTCAAGCTGCGCGCTGCCCACGTCTGAGGCCGAGCTTGCCAAGCTGCTGCCAGATCCTGGCAAGCGCGAAGCTCAGGCCTTTTCCTTCTTCAAGCCGCTTCGCTGCCCTGCTTGGGTGGGGGCGGCTTTGCTGTATCCGGGCGGCAGGATATTGAATCCAGGCCGCGCCCGCCGGCGTGCTCAGCTGCACCCAGGTGCGGCTGGGGCAACGCCAGCTTTGCCCGGTTTGCAGCACCATGACCTGGCCGAAGTGATTGTCGGTAAAGCTCAGCGGCCCGATGGCCAGACGCAGCGGCCCTTGCTGGCAAAATAGCTCGCTGCCTGGTTCAAACAGCAGCGATGCGGCCTGGCCGCTGTTGAGACTATGTGTTTTCGGGGTGAAGTCCGGCTGTGACATGGTGGCTGGAGGTCTGTGATTCAGGCCCTCAAGCGTAGGGAAACACGGCTTGGCAGAACAGGCACAGCAAGCGTTCTGCTCAGGCGTAGCAGCGCGGATTTCGGTGCATCTGTTCTGACCTGTTTGCTGACAATCTGTATCTGTTGCAGAACAGGGCTTGCTGGCATGATGCCTGCTCGGCCCTGCTTTTTGTCATCATGCTGACTTCCACCACCTCCGAATCACAGCCTGTCAATGATGCGGCAAACGATGTGCTGCTGCCGCTGTACCAACGGTTGGCCGCGCACTACAGCGCAGCCATAGAGCTGGGGAGTCTGAAACCCGGGGAGCGCATGCCGTCGGTGCGCGAGCTGATGGCGCGGCATGACATCAGCCTCTCGACTGCCTTGCAGGTGTTGCGCTTTCTGGAGGCGCAGGGCTGTCTGGAGGCCAGGCCCCGCGTGGGCTACTTTGTGTGCGCGACGAAGGCGGGTGATATTCCTCTGACCAGCGAGCCGGACCTGAGCCAGCCGCTGTCTCCCGGCGCGCATGCGCATTTCGTGGGCATCAACGAGCATATTTCTCTGCTGCTCGAGCGCGGCCGTCAGGCCGAGGTCTATATGGACATCGGTGGCTGCACGCCGCCTGCGTCCCTGTTCGATCATCACTATCTGAACAAGACCGTCACCCGGCTGCTGCGCGAGCATCCGACGCTGCTCTCTCAGGGGCGCTCACTGCTGGCCAATCAGGGCAACCACCCGCTGTTTCAGCAGGCCATGGCCAGACGGGCGCTGGCCTCCGGTATCCGTGTGGCGCCTGCCGATGTGCTGGCAACCACCGGCAATTCCGAAGCCGTGAGTCTGGCGCTTGCCGCCGTGGCATCCCCCGGGGATATGGTGGCCGTCGAATCGCCAACCTATTACGGCCTGCTGCAGGTGGTGGAGTCCCTGCAGCTGAAAACGCTGGAGATTCCCTGCAGCCCACGCACCGGCATGTCCATCGAGGCGCTGGAGCTGGCCTTTCAGACCCAGCCGCGCCTGAAGGCCGTGGTGGTGGTGCCGGATCTGCAGATGCCTGTGGGCGCACGCATGCCGGACGAGAACAAGGCCAGACTCGTGGCCCTGTGCGCAGCCCATGGGGCGGCACTGATCGAGGATGACTCCTACGGCCTGTTTGTTGAAGGGCTGCCGGTGAAGCCGCTCAAGGCCTGGGACAGTGTCTCCGGGCATGTGATCTATTGCCAGGCCTTCAACAAAAGTCTGGCGCCGGGTCTGCGTCAGGGCTGGATGAATGGCGGCCAATGGCACGGCCGTATCCAGATGCTGAAATTTGCACAAAGCCGCAATACCCAGACGCTGGGGCAGCTGGTCGTGGCCGAGGTGCTGGGCTCACCCACCCATCAGCGCAGCCTGGAAAAGCTCAGGCAGCAACTCAAGCGGCAGCGCGAGGCCATGGCCAGACTGGTGGCACGCCATTTTCCGCTGGGCACGCGCATGAGTCTGCCAAGCGGCGGCCTGTGTCTGTGGCTGGAGTTTCCAGCGCAGCTGTCCACGTCGGACTTGTTCACGGCAGCCCTGGCGGGCGGCATACGCATTGCGCCGGGCAGCATGTTCTCCAATTCCGGTCGGTATGAGCACTGCATGCGGCTGGCCTGCACCCATCCGGTCGACGAACTCATGGAGAGGGCGATGCAGGATCTGGGGGCGATGGCTTGCCGGCAACTGGGACAGAATCCGCGCAGCTAGCGCTGACCAAGGTCCTTTATTTGGTAGGCTGACCGGCCATGCACTGGCGCAGGAAGTCACGGGCCTTGCCGCCCTCCTTGTAGAAGGTGCTGATGACTTCCTTGCCTTCCACGGAGACCTTGAAGCGGGCTTCTTCCTCTTCACCCAGCTCCTTGATCAATGCTTCGGCTCCGCCCAGCGCGTAGACGATGGCGCCCCATTTGCCATTGGACATGGTGTAGTTGATGGCGCCAACCTCCTGGGGGCGGTCCTGGTTCTGGGTCAGCGTGGTTTGGATCTTGCGCGGGCTGGCGGGCTGGGGAATGTCCATGCCCAGAAAGGTCAGCAGGGCACCGTTGTGCTTGGCCGTGGGGCCCGAAAGCTGAACGGCACCGGACATGCTGCCAAAAATCGCCGCGCATCCAAGACCCGAGCGCGGGTTTTTCTCGTCATGCGAGAACATCCAGTAGCCCTTGCGCAGCTTCTGGTACTGCGGGTCTTGTGCAATTTTCTGTCCTTCCTTGATCAGCTCCTGCCCTTCGCGCAGCAGCTCCAGCTGGCCGCGTGCGAGGCCGCCCAGGGCGTCGGCAGGAGAAGGCTCGGCACGCTGGGTGGCGGCTGGCGCGGAGCTGAACTGCTCGCAGACGGGCACGGAGGCCAGACCTGGCGAGCCGCCGGTCATGCCGACCTGGCGCTGGCCGGGGCCGGGGCCCGTGGGGCAGATGAATGTCTGGCCGAAGACGGCGGGCGACACGGCAAGCGAAAAAAGCAATGTGCTCAGCGTCCGGTGATTCATGTGATCAATCCCTGTTCGTTGCAAAGTGCCAAGTATAGGGAGGGGCGCTGCGTCAGCTCTCGCGCCGCGACATGCATCGCGAAGGCATGAAAAAAACCGCCTGCACTTGCGTGAGGCGGTTTTTCAAGAAACAGGCCGAATTACTTCAGCTTGGTTTCCTTGTACTCGACGTGCTTGCGAGCCTTGGGGTCGAACTTGATGATCGACATCTTTTCAGGCATCGTCTTCTTGTTCTTGGTCGTTGTGTAGAAGTGACCGGTACCAGCAGTGGAAGCCAGCTTGATCTTTTCGCGTCCGCCTTTAGCAGCCATGGTGTTTCTCCTTCAGGAAATTAAGCTTGGCCACGAGCGCGCATGTCTGCGAGCACGGAGTCGATACCGTTCTTGTCGATCAGGCGCAGAGCAGCGCTGGAAACGCGCAGGCGCACCCAACGGTTTTCGCTCTCCACCCAGAAGCGGCGGTATTGCAGGTTGGGGAGGAAACGACGCTTGGTCTTGTTGTTGGCGTGGGAAACATTGTTGCCCACCATGGGCTTCTTGCCCGTAACTTCACATACGCGTGCCATTGGGACACTCCGATAGTTGAATCGGCCGCCGGCTCTGGAATCCTGCAGGAGCAGGAGGTGCCGACAACCTCACCTCGCCAGTTTGTAATGGGTGGCGGTAGCCCGATTGCGGAAGTCCCGAAGCACGGTAAAGCGCGAACCTGGAATTCAGCAAAGTCTGCGATTATAGCGTTCTCGCAAAAAAGCCCCTGGTGCCGGCCAAAACTGGCCAAACCCAAGGGCTTTTGCGCCGAACATGCGCTAACAGCCGCTCAGACGCCGAAGCGTCCTGGCGTCATCAGGATTCCTGTTCCAGGAAGCGCTGGGCGTCCAGGGCCGCCATGCAGCCGGTGCCGGCGCTGGTGATGGCCTGGCGGTAGACATGATCCTGGCAGTCGCCGGCGGCAAACACGCCTGGCACGCTGGTCTGGGTGGCAAAGCCCTTGAGGCCGCCCTGGGTGATGATGTAGCCGTTTTCCAGCTCCAGCTGACCCTGGAAGATGTCGGTGTTGGGGTGGTGGCCGATGGCGATGAAGGCGCCTTGCAGCTTGACCTCTTCGGTGTGGCCGTCCTGCGTGCTCTTGATGCGGATGCCGGTCACGCCGCTTTGGTCGCCCAGCACTTCATCCAGCGTGAAATGGGTCTTGAGCTCGATCTTGCCTTCCTCGACCTTTTCCATCAGCTTGTCCACGAGGATGGGCTCGGCCTTGAATTTGTCGCGGCGGTGCACGAGGGTGACCTTGCTGGCGATGTTGGACAGGTAGAGGGCTTCTTCCACGGCCGTGTTGCCGCCGCCGATCACGCAGACGGGCTGCTCGCGATAGAAAAAGCCGTCGCAGGTGGCGCAAGCGGATACGCCGCGACCCATGAAGGCCTCCTCGGAGGGCAGGCCCAGGTACTTGGCCGATGCGCCGGTGGCGATGATCAGCGAGTCGCAGGTATAGACGCCGCTGTCGCCGCTCAGGGTGAAGGGGCGCTTGGAGAGGTCAACCTGGTTGATGTGGTCGAAAACGATTTCGGTCTTGAAGCGCTCGGCATGTTCCTGAAACCGCTGCATCAGCTCGGGGCCCTGCACGCCCATGACGTCGGCAGGCCAGTTGTCCACTTCGGTGGTGGTCATCAACTGGCCACCCTGGGCCATGCCGGTAATCAGCAGGGGCTTGAGGTTGGCACGGGCCGCGTATACGGCTGCGGTATAGCCGGCAGGGCCGGAGCCGAGGATGAGAACTTGTGCGTGTTTGGTAGAGGACATGGAGCGGAACTCTGAAAAAAGCAGGCCGACAGCCGGCGCGCGGTCATGAAAACATTGGAAAGATGTGGGAGTATCGCTCCTGATCAAGGTCTGCGCGTGCAGCTGTTTTTAATCACCGGAATTGTTAAAAATGATAGTGATGAAGCGAATCAGGCTACCGTATGGCAGTTTTGTTGCATGTGCTTGCATTACGCTGAGCGATCGTCTTGGCCGAATGTACCGCTTGGATAAGGGCCTAAGGTAAGCTTGCGCCTGCGTATGACATATACATTGAACGCTTCGAACGCGTCTTCTTCCAGCAAATCGAAATCCCGCGCTGCGACTCCGCGCTATGGAGTGATTCGCTTCAGCCAGGAGGTTTTGCTGTTGATCGGCCTGCTGGCACTGGTGTTCTGGCTCACGGCCATGTTCACCTACTCGCCGCAAGACGCAGCCTGGTCCACCTCAGGCGCCGGGCAGAGGCCGTTTGTGCATAACTGGATGGGCCGTGTGGGTGCCTGGCTGGCCGATGCCTGCTACTTCGGCTTCGGCATGTCCATCTGGTGGCTGGTGCTGGCCGCCGTGCAGACCTGGGTGACATCGCTGGTGCGCTGGATGCGCGGCGGGGTGAACAAGGACGGCAGCCCTCTGGCGCTGATGCCGCTGTGGCGCCGCCGCTTTCTGTTCTGGGGCGGTCTGGGCATTCTGATGGTTGCCAGCTGCGCGCTGGAATGGACGCGTCTGTACCGTTTCGAGAACCTGCTGCCCGGCCCTGCCGGTGGCGTGTTTGGTTACATGATGGGCTTCAACGCCCTCAAATGGCTGGGCTTTGCGGGCTCGGGCCTGATCGGGATCTGCCTGTTCGTGCTGGGCGCAGCCATGGTGTTCGGCTTTTCCTGGGGCACGCTGGCTGAAGGCCTGGGCGCGCGCCTGGATGGAATGGTGCAGTTTGGCCGTGAGCGTCGTGAAATTGCCAAGGACGTCTCTGTCGGCAAGAGAGCGGCCCGCGAACGCGAGGAAGTGGTGTTTGACCGCACCGAAGGTGCAATCGCGGCCCCGGTGCATCAGCCTGTGCAGATCATCGAGCCCGTGCTGCAGGAGGCAAGCCAGCCCAGCGCCCGGGTGGTGAAGGAGCGCCAGAAGCCGCTGTTCACCGATCATCCGGACAGCAAGCTGCCTCAGGTGGACCTGCTGGATCAGGCCCAGCAGCGCCAGGAGCTGGTGTCTGCCGAGACGCTGGAGATGACCAGCCGGCTGATTGAAAAGCGCCTCAAGGACTTTGGCGTGGAAGTGCGTGTGGTTGCGGCCATGCCAGGCCCTGTGATCACACGTTACGAGATCGAGCCTGCCACGGGCGTCAAGGGCTCGCAGATCGTCAATCTGGCCAAGGACCTGGCGCGTTCGCTGTCTCTGGTGTCGATTCGTGTGATCGAGACCATTCCCGGCAAGAACTTCATGGCGCTGGAGCTGCCCAACGCCAAGCGCCAGTCGATCCGTTTGTCCGAGGTGCTGGGCTCGCAGGTCTACCACGATGCCAAGAGCCTGCTGACCATGGGACTGGGCAAGGATATCGTGGGCAATCCCGTGGTCGCCGATCTGGCCAAGATGCCCCACGTGCTGGTGGCCGGCACGACCGGCTCGGGCAAGTCCGTGGGCATCAACGCCATGATTCTGTCTCTGCTCTACAAGGCAGAGGCGCGCGATGTGCGTCTGCTCATGATCGACCCCAAGATGCTGGAAATGTCGGTCTATGAAGGCATTCCCCATCTGCTGTGCCCTGTGGTCACCGACATGAAGCAGGCGGCCAACGGCCTGAACTGGTGCGTGGCCGAGATGGAGCGCCGCTACAAGCTCATGAGCAAGCTCGGTGTGCGCAATCTGGCCGGCTACAACAGCAAGATCGACGAGGCCAAGGCGCGCGAGGAGTCGATTCCCAACCCCTTCAGCCTGACGCCCGAGGAGCCCGAGCCGCTGCAGCGCCTGCCGCACATCGTCATCGTGATCGACGAGCTGGCCGATCTGATGATGGTGGTGGGCAAGAAGATCGAAGAGCTCATCGCACGCCTTGCACAAAAGGCGCGCGCGGCCGGCATTCATCTGATTCTTGCGACTCAGCGCCCCAGCGTGGACGTGATCACCGGCCTGATCAAGGCCAATATCCCTACCCGTATCGCCTTCCAGGTCTCCAGCAAGATCGACAGCCGCACCGTGCTGGACCAGATGGGGGCCGAGACACTGCTGGGCATGGGCGACATGCTGTACATGGCCAGCGGCACCGGTCTGCCGATCCGCGTGCATGGCGCTTTTGTCTCCGACGACGAGGTGCACCGTGTGGTCAGCTATCTCAAGGAGCAGGGTGATCCCGACTACATCGAAGGCATCCTGGAAGGCGGCTCTGTCGACGGAGAGGGTGGCGATGACGATGGCGAGGGCGGCGGCGAAAAGGACGAACTCTACGATCAGGCCGTCGAAATCGTGCTGAAAGACCGCAAGGCCAGCATTTCCTATGTTCAGCGCAAACTGCGCATCGGCTACAACCGCTCGGCCAATCTGCTCGAGCAGATGGAAAGGGCCGGTCTGGTCAGCTCGCTTACATCCAGTGGGCAGCGCGATGTTCTAGTTCCGGCTCGCAGCGAGTGAGCCGCGCAAGAGGGAGAGTCATGAAACGTCTTTTGACTGCAATTTTGATAGCTGGCAGCGCAGGTGCTGCAATGGCCGATGGCCTGAAAAGCCTTGAGTCCTTCATGAAGAACGCTCAGGCGGGCAAGGCCGACTTCACCCAGTCCGTGACTTCGCCGCCCAAGTCCGGGCAGGAGGCGCGCACCAAGGTCTCCAGCGGCAGCTTCGAGTTCCAGCGGCCCGGCAAGTTCCGCTTCAACTACACCAAGCCTTTCGAGCAGCTCATCGTGGCTGACGGCAAGACGTTGTGGCTGTACGACGCCGATCTGAATCAGGTGACGGAGCGCGCCCAGGCCCAGGTGCTGGGCAGCACACCGGCGGCCATCCTGACATCGGCCACAGACCTCAAGGCCTTGAAGGCGGATTTCGAGTTGGGCAACCAGCCTGACGCAGACGGTCTGGAATGGGTGCTGGCCAGCCCCAGGCAGAAAGGCGGTCAGCTCAAGAGCGTGCGCATAGGCTTCACACCCGAGGGCAAGCTGGCGGCGCTGGATATCGAGGACAGCTTTGGCCAGCGTTCGCTGATGCAGTTCAAGGGCCTGCAAACCCAGGCTTCGCTGCCGGCATCAACCTTCCACTTCAAGGTGCCCAAGGGGGCCGATGTGCTCAAGCAGTAAAGATCGCGGCATGCATCAGCAAAAAGGCCTGCGGATTGTGTCCGCAGGCCTTTTTTATGCAGGAGTCGGGTTTAAGCCCCTGTGAGCAGAGCGCAGCCAGTTGCGCTTTGGCAGGCGCTGTGATCAGGCGCGTGTGGCGTTTGCGGCACTTTGCTTGTTGCCGATGGCGAAGTCCAGCAGGCCTGCAATCACCAGCACGCAGACTACCGGGGTGACCCAGCCCATGCCCAGGGCGGCGCCGGGCAGCATGTCCAGCCAGGCGGGCACCAGGAAGTCGAGCTTGGCCGCCTTGGCGGCGTCAAACAGGCCGAAGACCAGGGAGGTGCTCATCACGGGGATGTAGACGCGCGCCGGCTGATTCCAGCGGTGCAGCAGGCTCAGGGCGATCAGGGCGATGGCCACGGGGTACAGCCCCACGAGCACTGGCACGGCGACGGCAATCAGCTGCGCCAGGCCCTGGTTGGCAACGGCTGCACTGAAGACCGACAGGCCGATGACCATGGTGCGGTAGGAGATGCCGGTCAGCTCGCTGAAGAAGCTGCTGCAGGCCGTGATCAGGCCTACGCCGGTAGTCAGGCAGGCCAGCATGATGACGGTGGCCAGCAGCCACAGGCCTGCGGGGCCGAAGGTCTGCTGTACAAAGGCTGTGAGAATCTGCACGCCGGTGGAGGCGTTGGCAGCCAGCTGGCTGTTGGTGGCGCCCAGATACATCAGCGAGACATAGACCAGACCCAGGCAGGTCGCAGCAATGATGCCGGCATAGATGCAGTAGCGGGTGTGAAGCTTGCTGTCGCTCACTCCAGCCGCCTTGATCGCGTTGACGATGACGATGCCGAAGATCAGCGAGGCCAGGGCGTCCATGGTCTGATAGCCCTGCAAAAAGCCTTCGGAGAAGGCTGCCGCCTGCGAGGCATAGGCCTCGGTGCTGAGACTGTAGCCATCCACAGGAGCCAGCACGGCGGAGCCGCCGAGCACGGCAAGAGCCAGAATCAGCACGGGCGTGATGATCTTGCCCACGTTGTCCATGAGCTTGCCGGGGAAGAGCGACAGCAGCGCCACCGCCACAAAGTAAGCGATGGTGAAGGCCAGCAGCATCGCTGGTGTGTTGCCGACAAAGGGCGCCAGTCCCATCTCGAAGGATACGGTGGCCGTGCGCGGCGTTGCAAACAGAGGGCCGATGGTCAGATAGATGGCCACGGCCAGCACCAGGCCGGCAATGCGGCCTATGGGGCTGGTCAAAGTGTCCAGACCGCCACCCACGCGTGCGAGAGCGACTACGCCGAGAAGGGGCAGACCGACACCCGTCAGCAGAAAGCCGATTGAGGCGCCGAACAGGTTTTCACCAGCAGCCAGGCCCACCATGGGAGGGAAGATGATGTTGCCGGCCCCGAGGAACAGGGCGAAGGTCATGAAACCGAGGGCAAAAATGTCCCAGGTCTTGAGTTTTTTCATACGCTTAGGCTCAGGCGTGCAGCGCTGGCACGTCTTGGAGCAATGTGGAACCAAGGAAAGTTGCGGATGCTTTCGATTGATTTCTGGCTGATGGCGGTAGCCCTATCAGGCACAGGCATTGCGCGGCGCAGATGAGGCGGCCAGCAATGAATCTAAGCGTGCTGCCGGGCCTGGCTGGCCTGGTTTTTGGCAGGCCGGATGGGGGCAGTGCCTCCATGGGGCGAGGGGTGGCCTCGTTAATGGAGAGATTTAATCCGTTAAAACGCTATTTTCTCTTATGAAAAATTCTGATAAAGATGCAGGGGTTAAGGTGGATAAGTATTGCCTGCCTTCGGTGTGCAAGCAGCCCCAACCCATTTGAATGCGCAACTGCCCGGAGCATTGGATACTTGAGGGGTCATGGTCACGCACATCAACTCCCATTCCCCAGCCGTTCCCCATCAGCCCCTGGCCGAGCGCCTGCGGCCGCACACTCTGGCCGAAGTCATCGGCCAGCAGCATGTACTGGGAGAGGGCATGCCGCTGCGCCTGGCCTTTGAGTCGGGTCGCCCGCATAGCTGCATACTCTGGGGCCCGCCGGGGGTTGGAAAGACCACGATTGCGCGCCTGATGGCCGATGCCTTTGATGCGCAGTTCATCTCCATCAGCGCCGTGCTGGGCGGCGTCAAGGACATCCGCGAGGCCGTGGAACAGGCGCAAGCGGCGCGAAGCGGACTGTTGCAGCAGCGCACCATTGTGTTTGTGGACGAGGTGCATCGCTTCAACAAAAGCCAGCAAGACGCCTTTTTGCCCCACGTGGAAAGCGGGTTGTTCACCTTCATAGGCGCGACGACGGAGAACCCGTCGTTCGAGGTCAACTCGGCCCTGCTTTCGCGAGCGGCCGTCTATGTGCTGCAAAGCCTGACGACCGACGATTTAGGGCAGATTGTGGCTAGAGCACAGGCCATCAAAGCGATTCCAGCTATTGAAGATGAAGCGCTGGATCGCTTGATTGCCTACGCTGACGGCGATGCGCGCCGCTTGCTGAATACGCTGGAGACCCTGTCCATCACGGCCGAGCAGGCCGGAGTGGAAAGCATTACCGATGGCTGGCTGCTCAAGGTACTGGGCGAGCGCATGCGCCGCTATGACAAAGGGGGCGAGCAGTTCTACGACACCATCAGCGCACTGCATAAGTCCGTGCGCGGCTCGGACCCCGATGCGGCGCTTTACTGGTTTTGCCGCATGCTGGATGGCGGGGCCGATCCGCGCTATCTGGCGCGTCGCATCGTGCGCATGGCCTGGGAAGACATAGGACTTGCCGACCCGCGTGCCATGCAGATGTGCAACGATGCCGCTGCGACCTATGAACGCCTGGGCAGCCCCGAGGGCGAGCTGGCGCTGGCCCAGGCCGTGATCTACCTGGCCGTGGCGCCCAAGAGCAATGCCGGCTACATGGCCTACAACAAGGCCAAGGCCTTTGTGAAGGGCGACACGACAAGGCCTGTGCCGCTGCATCTGCGCAATGCACCCACCAAGCTGATGAAGCAACTGGACTATGGGCGGGACTACCGTTATGCCCACAGCGAGGAGGGCGGCTTTGCGGCGGGCGAGCGCTATCTGCCTGACGGAATGGAAGACCCCGGCTTCTACCAACCCGTGGCGCGCGGGCTGGAAATCAAGATCGGCCAGAAGCTGGCCGAGCTCAAGGCGCTCAACGACGCTGCTCGTGCGGCAGATGACGAGCCGGCAGGCTTGTAAAGAGCGAGTTGCCCAGGTGTTGCACAACTGGCACTAGTTGAATGCTGCATTTTTTGCGGTGTTTTCAGGGTTTTTCGCTAGATTGAGTATCAGCCCATGACTAAGTGCCTGTATTTATTGGGCTTGCGCTGTCGATGAAATTATTGCGCTGCAGCATTTTGGGCCTGCGCACGGGAAACCCCGGCCCTGAGTCCTGAAAACAGCTCCCTAGAATCGATTCACTCTTTTGCGACAAGCGGCCCACAAAGCGGCGGACTGCAGAAGGGGAACCATGGCATCGCTGGCTCCGTCGTTCGGGATGAGAGGCTCGCAGTGTCTCCGTCTTGGATCGAGGGAAGGGGAGCGCGCTTATGGATATCTTGCTGCAGCAGATCATCAATGGTCTGGTGTTAGGCAGCATGTACGCCTTGATAGCCCTGGGCTACACCATGGTGTACGGCATCATTCAGCTGATCAACTTCGCGCATGGCGAGGTGCTGATGGTGGGGGCTTTGACCAGCTGGAGCTGCATCGGTCTGATGCAGGAGGCCATGCCTTATCTGCCGGGCTGGCTCATGCTTTTGATTGCCGCCATCATCGCCTGCGTGGTGGCCGCATCGCTGAACTTCGTGATCGAGAAGGTGGCCTACCGGCCGCTGCGCAACAGCCCGCGTCTGGCACCGCTGATCACGGCCATCGGCGTTTCCATCCTGCTGCAGACCCTGGCCATGATCATCTGGAAGCCCAATTACAAGGCTTATCCCACGTTGCTGTCGTCCACGCCCTATGAAATCGGCACGGCTGTGATCACACCGACACAGATTCTGGTGCTGGTGGTCACGGCGATTGCGCTGGCCACGCTGATGTATCTGGTCAACTACACCAGACTGGGGCGCGCCATGCGGGCCACGGCCGAGAACCCGCGTGTGGCGGCTCTGATGGGCGTCAAGCCCGATATGGTGATTTCCGCCACCTTCATCATCGGTGCCGTGCTGGCGGCGATTGCCGGCATCATGTACGCCTCCAACTACGGAACGGCTCATCACACCATGGGCTTTCTGCCGGGTCTCAAGGCCTTTACAGCGGCCGTGTTCGGCGGCATCGGCAATCTGGCCGGGGCCGTGGTGGGGGGGCTGCTGCTGGGGTTGATCGAGTCCATAGGCTCGGGCTATATCGGTGACCTGACGGGGGGCGTGCTGGGCAGCCAGTACACCGACATCTTTGCCTTCATCGTGCTCATCATCATCCTGACTCTGCGCCCTTCGGGCCTGCTGGGTGAGCGTGTGGCGGACCGTGCCTGAGGAGTGCCCATGAAGAACAACAAGACACTCCACTGGATTGTGGGCGGCATAGGCCTGCTGGTGCTCCCGCTGATCCTGCAGTATTTCGGCAACGCCTGGGTGCGCATCGCCGATCTGGCACTGCTCTATGTGATGCTGGCGCTGGGTCTGAACATTGTGGTGGGCTACGCCGGCCTGCTGGATCTGGGCTATGTGGCCTTCTATGCCGTGGGCGCGTATATGTTTGCGCTCATGGCATCGCCGCATCTGGCCGAGACCTTCGAAGGTTTTGTGGCCATGTTTCCCAACGGACTGCACACCTCGATCTGGCTGGTGATTCCGCTGGGCATGCTGATAGCGGCTTGTGCGGGAGTGCTGCTTGGGCTTCCCGTACTGCGGCTGCGCGGGGACTATCTGGCCATCGTGACGCTGGGCTTCGGCGAGATCATCCGCATCTTCCTGAACAATCTGGATCAGCCCGTCAACATCACCAACGGCCCCAAAGGCATTGGCCAGATCGACTCGGTCAAGATCTTCGGCTTCGATCTGGCCAAGCGGCATGAAATCTTCGGCTACGACATATCCTCCGTCACGCTGTACTACTACCTGTTCCTGGTGCTGGTGCTGTTCACGATATTGATCTGCTACCGCCTGCAGGACTCGCGCATAGGCCGTGCCTGGATGGCGATACGGGAAGACGAAATCGCCGCCAAGGCCATGGGCATCAATGTGCGCAATATGAAGCTGCTGGCCTTTGGCATGGGGGCATCGTTTGGCGGTGTGGCCGGCTCCATGTTCGGCGCCTTTCAGGGCTTCGTCTCGCCAGAGTCGTTCAGCCTGATGGAGTCCGTCATGATCGTGGCCATGGTGGTGCTGGGCGGTCTGGGTCATATTCCCGGCGTGATTCTGGGGGCGGTGCTGCTGTCCGCTTTGCCCGAGGCGCTGCGCTATGTGGCTGGCCCGCTGCAGGAGATGACGGGGGGGCGGCTGGATGCCTCCATCCTGCGCCAGTTGCTGATTGCGCTGGCCATGATCGTCATCATGCTGATGCGTCCGCGCGGCCTGTGGCCCACGCCAGAGCATGCCAAAAGCCTGGACCATCCGTCCTGATGACAGCGAAGACAAGGAATGTGAATTGATATGGCAGAGAGCACGACTTCCACGGTCCTCCACGTCTCGGACATCTCCAAGCGCTTTGGCGGTTTGCAGGCACTGTCCGGTGTGAGCATGAAGATTGATAGAGGCCAGGTCTATGGCCTGATCGGCCCGAATGGCGCAGGCAAGACGACTTTCTTCAATGTGATTACCGGCCTCTATACGCCCGATACCGGCAAGTTCGAGCTGGCCGGAAAGCCCTATGAGCCGACGGCGGTGCACAAGGTGGCCAGGGCCGGCATTGCACGGACCTTCCAGAACATCCGCCTGTTTGCCGAGATGACGGCACTGGAAAACGTCATGGTCGGGCGCCATGTGCGCACGCATTCCGGCCTGCTCGGAGCGGTGTTTCGCACCAAGGGCTTCAAGGCCGAGGAAGCCGCGATCCGCGCCCGCTCGCGCGAGCTGCTCGACTATGTCGGCATCGGCAAATATGCGGACTTCAAGGCGCGCACCCTGTCCTATGGCGACCAGCGTCGCCTGGAGATTGCTCGAGCATTGGCGACGGACCCGCAGCTGATTGCGCTGGATGAGCCGGCTGCCGGCATGAACGCGACCGAGAAGCTGCAGTTGCGTGAGCTGATCGACCGCATTCGCAACGACCACCGCACCATCTTGCTCATCGAGCACGATGTGAAGCTGGTCATGGGTCTGTGCGACCGCGTGACGGTGCTGGACTATGGCAAGCCGATTGCCGAAGGCACGCCTGCCGAAGTGCAGAAGAATGAAAAAGTGATTGAAGCCTATCTGGGCACGGGAGGCCATTGAAGATGCAGGATCAAGTGCTGGAACAGGCGCAGGCCTCCAAGTCCACGGCCCCGGTGTTGCTGCAGGTCAAGGGCCTGAAGGTGGGCTATGGCGGCATTCAGGCTGTCAAGGGCGTGGACTTTCAGGTGCATCAGGGCGAGCTGGTGTCGCTGATCGGCTCCAACGGCGCGGGCAAAACCACGACCATGAAGGCTGTCACGCGAGGGTTGCCGATTGCCGATGGCGAAATTCTCTACCTGGGCAAGAGCATCAAGGACAAGGGCGCCTGGGATCTGGTGGCCGAAGGCCTGGTCATGGTGCCCGAGGGGCGCGGCGTGTTCGCCCGCATGACGATTACCGAAAATCTGCTCATGGGTGCCTACACGCGCAAGGACAAGGCCGGCATCCAGGCGGATATCGAGCGCATGTTCGGCATCTTTCCGCGTTTGAAGGAGCGCAAGGATCAGCTGGCGGGCACCATGTCCGGGGGCGAGCAGCAGATGCTGGCCATGGCCCGCGCGCTCATGAGTCAGCCCAAGGTGCTGCTGCTGGACGAGCCGTCCATGGGTTTGTCGCCCATCATGGTGGACAAGATCTTCGAGGTGGTCAGCGATGTCTATGCGCTGGGCGTGACCATGGTGCTGGTGGAGCAGAACGCCAGTCGCGCGCTGGCGCTGGCCGATCGGGGTTATGTCATGGAGTCCGGCATCATCACCATGACGGGGCCGGGCCAGACCTTGCTGAGTGATCCGCGCGTGCGTGCGGCCTACCTGGGAGAGTAAGTCTCGACGAGACGGTTGGCGCTTTCGATCGTGGTGCGCTATCCCGCCGTGACGCTCTCCTGCAGTCAAGGGTGAACCCTAATTCCCCTTAAATTCAAGAAAATGACAAAAAAATGACGTTTTTCACGGTTCTTTGATTGTTTTATTCATTTCTTTTTAGTTCCTTTTAATTCTTTTTTGTCATTGAATAGAATTTGCTTATTACAAAAAGAAGTATTTGGAACGCTTTCGCGTGGCTCAGTGACATGCTCAAGGAGTCGGCGCTTTGGGCGGGTGGATTGCTGCTCTTCGGTGTTGTCTGGAGGAATCACAGGCTTTGTGACAGTGCCTAGCATGGCGAAGAGCTTGTATTTTATTTTTCGTGGTGCCAGAAGGGGTGTCTTGAAGACGCGCTGAAACGCACAATGACTCAAGAGTAAACTCCGCCCCGTTTAAGCCGGGAACCATGCACTTTTTTTTGCAGTGAGTCGCCTGGTTTCTTTTCCCCGGTAAGGAGCATTCATGCTGTTTGGCAAGCTATTGCCGCGCGAAGGCAATTTTTTCGAGATGTTCAATCAACATGCGGACCGCATCGTTGAAGCAGCTCATGCCTTCTCGCAACTCGTTGCAAATTACAACGATCCCCATCTGCGCGAAAAATACAACGCCGATGTGGACAACGCCGAGCGCGCAGCCGACCGTGTGACCCATGACGTCACCAAGCTGCTGCACAAGACCTTCATCACGCCCCTGGATCGCGAACATATCCATTCGCTGATCAACACCATGGACGACGTGGCCGACCTGATTCAGGACTCGGCCGAGACCATGGCCCTGTATGACGTGCGTCACATGACAGACGAAATCACTCGTCTGACCGATCTGTGCGTGCGCTGCTGCGAACGTGTGCGTGATGCCGTCAAGCTGCTGGACCGTCTCTCGGACCCCACGATCGTGGATGCCGCCAGCAAGACCTGCGACGAGATCGACCGCCTGGAAGGCGATGCCGACCGCGTGATGCGTGCGGCCATGAGCAAGCTGTTCCGTGAAGAGCCCGATGTGCGTGAAGTGATCAAGCTCAAGGCGATCTATGAGCTGCTGGAAACCATCACGGACCGCTGCGAAGACGTGGCGAACCTGATCGAGGGCATCGTCCTCGAGAATTCCTGATTCTCGCTGGAGCCCGATCATGGAGCCAGTACAGGCAGCCCTCTGGGTTGTGATTTTGCTGGTGGTGCTCGCCTTGCTGTTCGATTTCATGAACGGCTTTCACGACGCTGCCAATTCGATTGCCACCGTGGTTTCCACGGGGGTTCTCAAGCCTACTCAGGCCGTGGCATTTGCCGCGTTCTTCAACGTTGTTGCGGTTTTCGTCTTCCACCTCAGTGTGGCGGCAACCGTGGGCAAGGGTATTGTTCAGCCGGGCATCGTTGACACGCATGTCGTGTTCGGCGCTCTGGTGGGTGCCATCACCTGGAACGTCATCACCTGGGTCTACGGCATTCCCAGCAGTTCCTCGCATGCCCTGATTGGCGGCATCGTGGGTGCGGTGATTGCCAAGGCCGGCGCGGGCGCGCTGATCGCCAGCGGCATCTGGAAGACCGTTGCCTTCATCTTCGTCTCTCCCGTGCTGGGCTTTCTGCTGGGCTCGCTGATGATGGTGCTGGTGGCCTGGATTTTCCGCCGCGCCAGCCCCAATCGCGTGGACAAGTGGTTCCGCCGTCTGCAACTGGTGTCTGCCGGTGCCTACAGCCTGGGTCACGGTGGTAACGATGCGCAAAAGACCATCGGCATCATCTGGCTGCTGCTGATTGCCACGGGCTATGCCAATGCCGGTGATGCCGAGCCTCCCCTGTGGACCATCGTGAGCTGCTATCTGGCCATCGGCCTGGGCACCATGTTTGGCGGCTGGCGCATCGTCAAGACCATGGGTCAGAAGATCACCAAGCTCAAGCCCGTCGGAGGTTTCTGCGCCGAATCCGGTGGTGCTCTGACATTGTTCTTTGCCACCTTCCTGGGAGTTCCCGTCTCGACCACGCACACCATTACCGGTGCCATCGTGGGCGTGGGTTCCACGCAGCGCGCGAGTGCCGTGCGCTGGGGCGTGGCAGGCAATATCGTCTGGGCATGGATTCTGACGATCCCCGCCAGCGCCTTTGTGGCATCCATTGCCTACTGGGTCAGCCTGCAACTGTATTGAGCTTGCGTACTCCTTGATTGATAGCTGTTGACGCTTGTCGATCAGGGGGTGAACGGAAAAAGGGCTTCGCTTAGCGAAGCCCTTTTTTATGGCTGAAACACGGTGTCAAGCTGCAGCTTCCTGCAGACTGGATATGGCCTGCCGCTGCAGCAGCGATCTGAGTTGGCCGACCGGTGCCGGGGGACTGAGCAGATAGCCCATGAAATGTTCGCAGCCATATTGCGCCAGCAGGGCACGCTGCTCCAGGGTCTCCACCCCGGCGCCGACTATCGTCATCCGATGGCGGGCGGCCAGAGCGATGGCCGCCTGCACGGCGGCCTCGGCGGCATTGTTGGGGCCCAGGCGTTGCACCAGAGAATGCGAGAGCTTGAGCTGGTTCAGGGGGAGCTGCTGCAGTGCTTCCAGCATATTGGAGCCGCCACCAAAATCGTCGAGTGACAGCCGTACTCCCATGGTGCGCAGGCGGGTGAGTGTGGGCACTATATCCGCGTACGAAGGACTCAGGGCTTGGGTGGAAAGCTCCAGCAGCAGCAAGGCTGGGTCGACCCCTGTCTGGCTGATGATGCCCTGCACCTGCTCGGCCAGATCGGCTTGCCTGAGCTGCCTGGCGCTGATGTTGACGCAGATGGGCAGCCTGCCCAATTGCTGCTCGGCTTTCCATCGGGCCAATTGCTCGCAGGCGGCTTGAATGCTCCAGCGGCCCAGCGGAACGATGATGTCGGTCTCCTCTGCCACCGAAAGGAAGATGCTCGGTGGTACGAGTCCGCGTCTGGGATGGCGCCAGCGCAGCAGGGCCTCCAAGCCGTTGACGTCGCCGCTGGCGGAATATTGCGCCTGGTAATGCAGCTCGAACTGGCCGAGGCGCAGGGCTTCGCGCAGCTCTTGCTCCATGCAGTGGCGATCATCGGCCAGGATGCGCTGTTCGGGGCTGAAGAAGTGCAGGCCGCGGGCTTCCTCGTCGCGCAGACGGTACATGGCGCTCTCTGCCTGCTGCAGCAACTCGGTGGCGGAGCGGGAGTGGGGGCCGAACAAAGTGGCGCCGATATTGGCCTCCAGCATCGCGCGTTTGTTGCCGAGTTGGTAGCTGCCGTTCAGGCTTTCCTGCAGACGCTCTCCCAAGCGCTCCACCAGCACCGTGGTCACTTCGATATCCGGGGATAGATCCGAAACCATGATGACGAAATGCTTGGCATCGAGTCTGGCCACGGTATCGCAAGAGCGTACGCAGGCTAGCAGGCGCTGTGCGATGTTCTGTGCCAGGCCGGGCGGGCTCTCGCCTGTGCCGGCGGACGAGCCCGCCACCGGCCCCATGTCTATGGTCAGCAAGGCCCCGCGCCAGCCCGTGCGCTCGGACTGAATCATGGCCTGGGACAGTCTGTCCAGCAGCAGGCGCCGGTTGGGCAGATTGGTCAGCACATCGAAGAAGGAAAGGCTTTCTGCCTCGTTGCCATGAGGCAGCAGTTCCTTGCAGGCCAGCACGGTGTAATTGGCCGATAGGGCGTGAGCTGACAGATTGAGCTTGCGTCCATCGGGCAACTGAAACTGGGCATTGACCTGCTGGCGCGCAATCAGGGCTTGATGACTCCCAGCGATATGGCTCAGAGCCGGTGCAGCGCTTGCCGGAGCTGCGGTTGCGGCAGCTTGCAAAGCGGCTTGCAGAGGTATGCCGACCTTGAGGGTGGCGGCCAGCCAGGGAAATAGCTGCAGGTAACCATCATTCCAGCGCTGGGCCCGGTTCTGGGCATCCAGCAGCACATAGCCGCTGCTGGTCTGTTCGAGAATGCGGAAAAGCTGTTCTCCGTACACGCCCACCAGACTGGTGGCAGCTGGAAAGGAGTTTTGCCCATGCACTTCGGATCTGGCAGACTTTTCGTTGGTTGCAGACATAAGACCTCTTCGGACTGGTGCAGCAAAGCCGTCGTAGTGCGAAAACTGCTTGGATGCAGCCTTTGCAAGATGTTCGTCAGTTGGGCATTGTGAGTTCTGTGGAATCGGCAGGCTGCGCTTTGCGTCCAGCAGCTGAAAAATTAGACTTTTGCTTACAAAAGCGGCAAGGCCGAAGCCGCTTCGGCGTGGGCGAGAACCCCTGGTGCAGAGTGCTGCAGCTACTGAGAAATCTTTCGCGCCTCTTCAACCTGATATTCGAAGTAGTGCTGGAAGCTGTAGGCGATGCTGGCCATCAGCACGGTGGCCCCCAGCATCAGGGACAGGCTTACGGCAAAAATCGTGGCCCATTGGGTGCGTCCGGCAGGTGCGTCGGCCTCTATAGAGGGATTGAAGAGCCGGTTCCAGTTTCCTTGCTCCATCAGGCCATAGAGAATGGCGCGCAGGGCACAGCCCGCGATGGTGAAGCCGAGAAGGGGGATCAGCAGCCAGCTCAGCCTGTCGTCCTGCCCCAGTTGCTGCACGCGCTCGATGCCGTAGATGCCGAGTGCCGTGGGAATGGGCAGCAGCCAGCCCAGCCAGTCCCCAAGGCCGTGCAGGTAAAAGCGATGCAGCCCCAGAGGCCCGCCGATCAAGGCCAGCCAGGCGGCCATCGTCTTGTTTTTGGGGCGAGGGGCCGGGGTGGAGGCGGGAACAAGTTGGTTCATGGTCTGGTGCGCAGGCAGAAAACGAAAGAACCCGTCCATTATTGCCTTCGCGCGAAATGCGGGGCTCAGGGCAATTGCGGTTCACTTTCAGGGAGTCCTCTTTGCCGGCTATGCCCATTTATCGTTGCTATAGGCAGCTTTGACAGAACTCGATATAATTTCCGGTTTTACGGCGTGTCGCTGGCCGGGTGGTCATGTCGCGTGTCTCAAACGCTGTAAGAAAACCTGCGCAGCTGGTCAAATTTTTGATGGCACTGGCTGTAACCACCCGAAGGAAACATCATGGTTGTTATTCGTCTCTCCCGCGGCGGCTCTAAGGCTCGTCCCTTCTACAACATCGTTGCAGCTGACAAGCGCGTGCGTCGCGACGGTGCTTTCATCGAACGTCTGGGTTTCTACAACCCTAGCGCTCGTGGCGCCGAAGAAGGCCTGCGTCTGGCTCTGGACCGCGTGAACTACTGGAAGAGCGTTGGTGCTCAAACTTCCGATACGGCTGAACGCCTGATCAAGGAAGCTGCAAAGAAGGTTGCTGCCTAATTTAGGCGGTCGCTCTCTAGGCACCTTTACCAAAGCGGGTTCCGTTGGCTTGCCTGACGGGACCCGTTTTTTATTGAAATTCTGCATTTTTCTGCTGATCCCATGAGTCACATGCCTGTTCTTCAAGCCACGAGCTTGCCTGCTGATGCCATTGAAGTCGGTCGCATTGCCGATGCCTGGGGAATCAAGGGCTGGTTCAAGGTTCATGCCTTCAGCAGCGCCCCGGAGGCCCTGTTTGCCGCCAAGGACTGGTTTTTGCAGCCTGCCGAGAAAGGCGCCAAGCATTTCACGGGCACCGTGGTGCTGCCCGTCAAGCAGGCCCGTTTCCATGCCGACACCATTGTGGCCACCTCGCTTGAGGTCGCTGACCGCAACGCTGCCGAGGCTTTGCGCGGTGCCCGCGTCTTTGTGGCGCGCGAGCATTTTCCCAAGACCGAGGATGGTGAGTTCTACTGGGTGGATCTGATGGGACTGAACGTGGTCAACCGCGAAGGTGTGGCCCTGGGGGTGATCAAGGACTTGATGGCCACCGGCCCGCAGACCGTGCTGGTGCTGGGCTATGAACAGGACGGCAAGGAGCAGGAGCGTCTGATACCCTTTGTCGATGCCTATGTGGATTCGGTGGATCTGGCCGGCAAGAAGATCGTGGCCGACTGGCAGCCCGATTATTGAGCTAGAAAGCTTTTTTGCTATTTAGTTTGTAGCTGAAATCGCTTTTATATCAATGCGCTTCGACATTATTACGCTGTTCCCTGAACTGTTCGCTCCATTTCTTGAGAGCGGGGTGACGCGTCGTGCCTACAGTTCGGGCCAGGTGGCAGTGCATCTGTGGAATCCGCGTGACTGGGCTGAAGGCAATTACCGCCGTGTGGATGATCGACCGTTTGGCGGCGGCCCCGGCATGGTGATGATGGCCGAGCCGCTGCAGCGCTGCCTTGAAGCGATTCGCTCGGCACGCACCGAGGCCGATGCCCAGGAGCAGGCCGAGCCTGCGCCTGTAGTGCTGTTCTCACCCATAGGTACGACTCTCAAGCATGCTGTGGTGGCCGATTGGGCCGAAAGCCGGGGGGCGGTGCTGCTCTGCGGCCGCTATGAGGGCATTGACCAGCGTTTTATTGATAGAAATGTCACTCATCAACTGAGTCTGGGTGACTTTGTGCTTTCGGGCGGCGAGCTGGCAGCCATGGTGCTGCTGGACTCTTTGGCGCGTCTGCAGCCCGGTGTGCTCAACGATGAAGGCAGCTTTCAGCAGGACAGTTTCAATCCTGCGCTTGACGGCTTGCTGGACTGCCCCCACTACACTCGCCCCGAAGTCTGGAATGAGCAGGAGGTGCCGGCCGCGCTGCTCTCCGGTCACCACTCCAATATCGAGCGCTGGCGTCGCGATCAGCGCCTGCGCATTACGGCCGAGCATAGGCCAGAGCTGATAGAGCAGGCCCGCAAGCAGGGGCTGCTCAATGCCAAAGATGAGGGTTTTTTGGCAAAAACAGCGTCCAAGCTATAATTGCAGGCTCTTTGATCCTCTATCCGGCCGCTGCAAGGAAATGGCGGAGCCGCTTCGGCAGCTCGCTTAATGCAGCAATAGCACCAATCCCGGTGCTTGCCAATTCTGGCGCGGACAAGATCAAGGTGGACTAAATCATGAATCTGATCCAGACCCTCGAGCAAGAAGAAATCGCTCGCCTGAACAAGACCATCCCCGAATTCGCCCCCGGTGACACCGTCATCGTGAGCGTGAACGTGGTGGAAGGTAGCCGTAAGCGCGTGCAGGCTTACGAAGGCGTGGTGATTGCCAAGCGTAATCGCGGCCTGAACAGCGGCTTCACAGTGCGCAAGATCTCCAGCGGCGAAGGCGTGGAACGTACGTTCCAGACCTACTCTCCCCTGATCGCCAAGATCGAAGTCAAGCGTCGCGGTGATGTGCGTCGTGCCAAGCTGTACTACCTGCGTGAGCGCAGCGGCAAGTCTGCTCGTATCAAGGAAAAGCTGCCCCAGCGCGTTAACAAGACTGCTGCTGCAGCCGTGTAATACGCGTATCGGAAGCGATTCCGTAAAAGCCGCTACAGTTCGCTGTGGCGGCTTTTTTTATGCCGGCCTTGGCTTTGTGATTCTTGCTTCTGGTTTTTGGCTGAACACCTACATGCCTGCAACTGATAATTCTTCGCTCCCCGTGGTGGGCATTGTTGATCCGCGCAAGGCTCGCCTTCTGGGCATCGATAGCCAGTTGCCGGCCGTGCCGCTGGCTGCACAGACGCCTCAGGCCTTGCGCACGCGCTTTGCCCAGCCGCCGCTGTGGCTGCCCGAGGCCATGCAGGAAAAGCGCATCACTGCCAGGCCGCCTTCTGACGCGGCCGTGCTCGTGCCCATCGTCATGCGCGAGCAGCCCACCGTGTTGCTGACCGTGCGTTCGGCCGGGCTGTCCACGCACTCGGGCCAGGTGGCATTTCCCGGCGGCAAGCGCGACCCGCAGGATGTCTCGGCCGAGGCCACTGCGGTGCGCGAGGCGCATGAGGAAGTGGGACTGGCTCCCAGGAATGTCGAGGTGCTGGGTCGCTTGCCAATTTACGTGACGGGGACGGCGTTTCACATCACCCCTGTGGTGGCGCTGGTTCATCCGCAGGCCAGTTATTTCCCCAATCCTGGAGAGGTGGCTGATCTGTTTGAGGTTCCCCTGTCGTATCTGCTCAATCCCGCACATCATGAGCGTCACGCCATGCTGTGGCAGGGGGTGGATCGCGAATGGTTTGCCATGCCCTATCAGGATGGTGAGCAGCAACGTTATATCTGGGGGGCGACAGCGGGCATGTTGCGCAATCTTTACCGTTTTTTGGCGGCTTGAGACAGCAGTTGTAACGAGCCGACAAACAGCGCCGCTATGATGAAGCAATGAGCTTTTTTGCCATCCTGATCGCACTGCTGCTGGAACAGGCGCGCCCGCTGGCCCGCTCCAATCTGGTGCAGGCCGGTTACCGCGCCTGGACAGTGACCGTACGCAGCAACTTCGATGCGGGCAAGCCCCATCACGGCTGGCTGGCCTGGGCCATGGCCGTGCTGCTGCCCAGTCTTATCGTGCTGGGCATATTCTGGGCGCTGATGGAGTTCATAGGCTGGCCTGCAGCCATGCTGTGGAACGTCGCCGTGCTCTATGTCACGCTGGGCTTTCGCCAGTTCAGCCACCATTTCACGCGGATTCGCGATGCGCTCGATGCCGGTGATGAATTTGCCGCCCGTCAGGCCCTGGCCGACTGGCAGCAGGTCGATGCCAGCGAGGTGCCACGCAGCGAAGTAGTGCGACATGTCATTGAGTACTCGGTGCTGGCCGCACACCGCCATGTGTTTGGCGTGCTGTTCTGGTTTTCGATTCTCTCGGCTCTGGGGTTGGGGCCGTTGGGGGCCATCCTCTACCGCATGGCCGAATATCTGTCGCGTGCCTGGTCGCGCAAGGGGGCGGAAGGCCTTCGGGCACCGACCAGCGAGCGTTTGCAGTCCGCCGCAGCCAAGGCCTGGTATGTGATCGATTGGCTGCCGGCGAGGCTGACGGCACTGTCCTTTGCCATGGTGGGCAGCTTTGAGGAGGCCATAGACAACTGGCGCGTCTATGCCCAGCGCTTTCCCAATGACAACGATGGCGTGATTCTGGCAGCCACTGCGGGTGCAATCAATGTACGCCTGGGGGGCGAGGCCTTGCGCCGCCGCGATGCGGCTGACGGTGAAGAGGGCGACGATGCACAGTGGACGGGCAGCGATGTCACTCCGGGGCGAGAGCCGGAAATGGCCCATCTTCGCAGTGTGGTGGGGCTGGTCTGGCGTTCGGTTGTGGTCTGGCTTCTGCTGCTGGCCTTGCTGACATTTGCCCGTCTGCTCGGTTGAGCACCCGGACATTGCCTTCTGCGTGGCAGCAGCTTGACGGCATGAGCGCTCCAGCAGCAGCGGGTCACCGAAGTCCTGTGCTGGGCAGTGCCATATGCGAAGGTGGCTCTGGTGCGACCGGCATGCCGGGCGCTGTTCAAGGTGCCATCAGCGAGCAGGGCGCTCGTGGCGCTTGGCGCGATAGAAGCTCAGTATGCGCCGCACATATTCACGCGTCTCCGCATAAGGAGGCACGCCGCCATACTGCTGCACGGTTCTCTCGCCCGCGTTGTAGGCGGCCGATACCAGTGCCACATCGCCCTCGAAGCGCTCCAGCAGCCAGCGCAGGTAGGCCAGGCCGCCACGCACATTCTGCTCGGGATTCCAGGCATCGCGCACGCCAAAACGCTCGGCAGTCTCGGGAATGAGTTGCATGAGGCCCTGAGCGTTGCGCGGCGACAGCGCCTGTGCCTCGAAATTCGACTCCGAGCGCACGATGGCCAGTGCCAGCCGCGGATCAATCGAGAAGCGTGGCGCGAGGCGTTGCACCAGCTCGGCCATGCGCCGCTTCTCCCTGGGCAGACTGCTCACATAGCTGGCCACCACTTCGTGGGGCACGGCCTCCTGGCCGGAGTCGGTAAACTCCTGCGGCGGTGCATCCCCCTGGGTCAGGCAGTCGGGCAGCCGGTCGCCGGGCAGCTTGCCGGCCAGCAGCAGCTGGGCTTTTTCATGTCCGCGCTGGGCGGCCAGAGCCAGCAGCGTCGTGCCTGTGGCAGGGTCGGGCGTCATGCCTCGGCCCAGCAACAGCAGCCGGCCCAGCCGGTATTGGGCCTCGAGGCTGCCATAGCGTGCTGCCGCGCAATAGCGCTGCGCTGCGCGCCATGGCTGCCGGCTCTGCTCGGCCTTGTAGCCTTCTTCGATCCAGCGAGACAGCGTGGGCGGCTCGTCTTCCCAGCTGGGGGCGGACTCCGTGCCCTGGGCCCAGGTCAGGCCCATGCCTGCAGACATCACTAAGGCGATGGCGGCGAGCAGGCAGGGCTGAAAAATTCTGGGCTTCATGACGTGAACACCGGGTTGTGGCCGGCAGCCAAGCCAGGCGGCGGCGGGCGCGCATCGGGCTTGGGATGGCCGGCGTGGCAAACACTGAATAGCTCTCAAAGAGCGCAGCATTGCGCTCAGTAGCGCGGTTCCTGACTCAGTTCCTCGAACAGCTCGCCATAGATCCGGTAGCGGTTGGCGCTGATGGCGTGAGGGCTGTCCTGCGCTTCGACCTGGGCCATGACGGCGCAGCCAGGCTCATGCAGATGGGTGCAGTTGTAGAACTTGCACTGGTCTGCCAGCGCCCCGATGTCGGGCATGCAGGCGGCCAGTTGCGTGGCGGCAATGTGATAGAGGCCGAACTCCTGAAATCCAGGCGAGTCGATGATGGCGGTGGTGCGTGCCTCATCCACCCAGTACAAGGTGGTGCTGGTGGTGGTGTGCTTGCCGGTGTTCAGCGCTTGCGAAATTTCGTTGGTCGCCACCTTGGCATCGGGCAGCAGCAAGTTGATCAAGGTGCTCTTGCCTACGCCCGAAGGACCGAGAACCAGTGTGGTCTTGCCTTGCAGCAGGCCGATGATGGCGTCGCGATCTTCATCGTCCGCATCTTCCAGCGACAGCGGCAGCACCATATAGTGCGGCGTGGTGTCCGCTGTATCGCGCATGGTCCGGTAAGGCTCCAGCCGCTGCCAGGCTCGCAGGAAGGGCTCTTCCAGGTCCATCTTGTTGAGCGCAATGATGGGCTTGATGTGCGCGGCCTCGGCGGCGATCAGCGCACGGGCGAGCTGCACTTCGCTGAATACCGGCTCGGCGGCTATCAGAATCAGGAGCTGGTCCAGGTTGGCAGCAAAGGTCTTGGTGCGGATGTCGTCCTGGCGGTAGAAGACGTTGCGGCGCTCCACGATTTTCTCGATCGTGCCTTCATCGCCCTGGCCGGGTGGGGGAGCGAGCCACTGCACATGGTCGCCCACCACGGCCTGGCTTTTCTTGCCGCGCGGATGGCAGATGCGGCGCTCGCCGTCCGGGGTCTCGACCACGCAGTGGCGGCCATAACTGGCGACCACCAGGCCTGTCTGGGTACCGCCTGTTGCTTGGGCGCCTGGGCGCCGTCCTTGTTTTGCCATAAGGATCAGGCCGGATTCAGCAGTGCTTCGATGCGGCGTGCGCAGTCGATGTCGGTCTCGGAGATGCCGCCCACATCATGGGTGTTGAGGCTGACCTTGCAGCGGTTGTAGCCGACTTCCAGATCGGGGTGGTGGTCCTGCTGATGGGCAATCAGGGCCAGCGCGTTCACAAAGGCCATGGTCTCGTAGAAGTTCACGAAACGGAAGGTCTTGCTGATGGCCGCAGGGCCGGCCGACAGCTCCCAGCCCTCAAGGGCTGCCAGTTGCTCTTGCACTTGCTCTGTGCTCAAGGCGCTGCGCTTGAGTTGGGACCAGTCTTTGTGTTGCAGTGTGGGTGTGCTCATGTCTGAAACCGTTGTGGTGTTACAAGCTGCCTGCGGGAGCCGGCATGCGCGCCAGGCGATCCACGGCAGGAGGGTGTGAGTAGTAAAAGCTCACATACCATGGATCTGGCGTGAGTGTGGAGGCATTGTCCTCGTAAAGCTTGAGCAGTGCAGAAGCGAGCTGTGCACCGTCGGCCTGCTGCATGGCATAGGCATCGGCCTCGAACTCGTCGCGGCGCGACATGGCCGACATCAGCGGCGTGACGAAGAAGCTGAAGACCGGCACGGCCAGCATGAACAGCAGCAGTGCCAGCGCATTGTTTTCGGCAGCCACGTCGATGTTCGGACCCAGCAGCACCGAGACTCCGAGTCCCGTGTAGAACCAGAGCTGCTGGCTGAGCCAGCCCAGCAGCGCAAAGCCCAGCAGCGAGGCGCCAAACATCAGGACCATGCGCTTGCTGATGTGCTTGTGCTTGAAGTGGCCCAGCTCGTGAGCCAGCACGGCTTCGACTTCGCCGGGGCTGAGCTGCCTGAGCAGGGTATCAAAGAAGACCACGCGCTTGGAATTGCCGAAACCCGTGAAATAGGCGTTGGCATGCGCCGAGCGGCGGCTGCCGTCCATCACGAACAGTCCTTTGGCCGCAAAGCCGCAGCGCTCCATCAGCCGGGTCACGCGGCTCTTGAGGCTTTCATCGGCCAGTGGCTCGAACTTGTTGAACAGCGGTGCAATAAAGCTGGGGAAAATCCACATCAGCAGCAGATTGAAAGCCGTCCAGGCACCCCAGGCCCAGAGCCACCACAGCGGCCCGGCCCCGCCCATGAGCCAGAGAATCAGGGCCGCCAGCGGCAGGCCGATGATGGCTGCCACCAGCGTCGACTTGAGCAGATCGCCCAGCCACAGGCCTGGCGTCATCTGGTTGAAGCCGAAGCGCTGCTCCAGCCTGAAGGTCTGATAGAGCGACAAAGGCAGCTCGATCAGGGCAGAGATCACGGCAAAGCCGGCCAGCAGCGCCAGTTGCTGCCACAGGCCGGGGCTGATGAACTCCAGCAGCCAGCGGTTGAGCCAGTCCAGCCCGCCCAGCAGCGTCCAGCACAGCAGCACGGCGGCCGACAGCGTGATGTCGATCAGCGACACCTTGGCCTTGGCCAGCGTGTAGTCGGCCGCCTTCTGGTGGGCCGCCAGGCTGATCCGATGGGCGAATGCCGGCGGCACGGCGCCGCGGTGGGTGGCCACATGGCGCACCTGGCGTGAAACAAGCCACACACGCAGCAGCCATTGCAGGGCCACGGCCGTCGCAAAGAGCAGCGAAAGTGCCAATGTGAAATCTAGTTGGGAAGCCATGTATTGGCAGTGTAGGCGACAATTTGCGCCATGTCTGAAGCTTCCTGTACGAATTCCGTCAGCGCCGCACCCGTGGCCGCTACCCCACCGGTTCTGCCCAAATCCGATCTCAATATGGTGTGGCTGGACTGCGAAATGACGGGGTTGAACCCCGACCGCGACCGCATCATCGAGATTGCCGTGGTGGTCAGCAGCTCCGATCTGCAGATTCGCGTCGAAGGCCCGGTATTCGCCATTCATCAGTCCGACGAGCTGCTGGGCGGCATGGATGCCTGGAACAAGGGCACGCATGGCAAAAGCGGCCTGATCGACAAGGTCAAGGCCTCGACCATCAGCGAGGCCGAGGCGGAAGCCGCGCTGATTGCCTTTCTGGGCAAGTACGTGCCCAAGGGCAAGACGCCGCTGTGCGGCAACAGCATTGGCCAGGACCGGCGCTTCATGGAGCGCTACATGCCCAAGCTCAACAATTTCTTTCACTATCGCAATATCGACGTGAGCACGCTCAAGGAGCTGGCCAAGCGCTGGAAGCCTGAGGCCTATACCTCCTTCAAGAAGGCGCAGCGCCACACGGCCCTGGCCGATGTGCATGAGTCGATCGACGAGCTGCAGCATTACCGTCAGCAGCTGCTCAGTGTCTGATGACGCGGTGGCGGGGTGGTATAGCCCTGCCACTTGCGGGAAAACCCGGTACATGCGACAATGCAGTGCTTACCCGATCAATGGGTAATTTTTGCGCATCTCCATCACACACCGGGTTCTTACTTGCGTGCAACGGCCTGCATACAGCCGACACGACAAGCCATAACGCCCATCTGCCCCGTTTTGCGAACGGGCCAGTCAAAGTCTGACGGTGGATGTTGATAACCAACCGTCAAAGAAGCGAGCAGCACGCTGACTGCGTCGCTTTTTGCGTGAGCTATTCATGACAGAAAACTCCCTGGAGCAGGGCCAAGTGGCCGCTGCTGATATTGCTTTGTCTTCGCCTGAAATCGATTCCCGTCTGGACGCCATGTTGGCTGACATGGACGCAGAAGACGCTGCTGCTGAAGAAAACACCGCAGAAGAAACTGCTGCTGAAGAAGTCCCTAATGGCTTCGTTGAACTGGGCCTGGCCCCAGAGCTGGTTCAGGCTGTGGCCGACCTGGGCTACACCCAGCCCACACAAGTGCAGCAAAAGGCCATCCCTCTGGCCATGGGCGAAGCCGCTGATGCCAGCGGTTTCATCGACCTGATGGTGTCCAGCCAGACCGGCTCGGGCAAGACTGCCGCCTTCCTGCTGCCCGTGCTGCACACCCTGATTCAGCAACGCGCTCAAGCCGATGCCGAAGCCAAGGCCGAGTTCGAGCGTCTGTGCGCAGAAGCCACTGCCAAGGGCGAGCCTCTGCCCAAGCGCAACAAGCGCAAGGACCCTACCAACTCCCGCAACTTCAAGGCTGCCGTACCCGGCGCCCTGGTGCTGTGCCCCACGCGTGAGCTGGCCCAGCAGGTGGCGCATGACGCCATCGAACTGGTCAAGCACTGCCGCGGCATTCGCATTGCCAACGTGGTGGGCGGCATTCCTTACCAGCTGCAGATCGCCAAGCTGCAGAACGCCGATCTGGTGGTGGCCACTCCCGGCCGTCTGCTGGACCTGCAGCGTTCCATGCAGATCAAGCTGGACAAGGTGCAGTTCCTGGTGGTCGACGAAGCCGACCGCATGCTGGATCTGGGCTTCTCCGACGATCTGGCTGAAGTCAATCAGATGACTGCCCAGCGCAAGCAGACCATGATGTTCAGCGCCACGTTTGCACCCCGCGTGCAGCAGCTGGCCATGCGCGTGATGCACGACAACGGCTCCGGCGTGAAGAAGGTGACTGTTGATACGCCTCAGGAAAAGCACGCCAACATCAAGCAGGCGCTGTTCTGGGCTGACAACATGCAGCACAAGCGCAAGCTGCTCGACCACTGGCTGCGTGACAGCAGCATCAATCAGGCCATCGTGTTTGCGTCCACCCAGGTGGAATGTGACGGTCTGGCCAACGATCTGCAGCAGGACGGCTTCTCTGCCGTGGCCCTGCACGGTGCTCTGAGCCAGGGTCTGCGCAATCGCCGCCTGATGGCGCTGCGCAACGGTCAGGTCCAGATCCTGGTGGCTACCGATGTGGCGGCTCGCGGTATCGACGTGCCCACCATCACCCACGTCTTCAACTACGGCCTGCCCATGAAGGCCGAGGACTACACCCACCGTATCGGCCGTACCGGTCGTGCCGGCCGCGAAGGCGTGGCTGTGACTTTTGCGGAATTCCGCGACCGTCGCCGCGTGTTCGATATCGAAGGCTATACCCGTCAGCAGTTCAAGGCCGAGACCATTCCCGGCATGGAACCCCAGCAGCGCTTCCCGGCAGCGGGCGAGCGTGACGGTCGCCGTGGCGGCGGCGCCGGTGGTCGCGGTGGCTTCGGTGGTCGCCGTGATGGCGAAGGCTATGGCCGCAAGTCCGGCTTCGGCAGCTTCGGCGGCGGCCGTGGCAATGATCGCGGTGGTTTCGGTGGCGACCGTGGCGGTGACCGCTTCGGTGGCGATCGCGCCGGTTTTGGCGGCGCTCCTCGCGGTGATCGCTTTGGCGATCGTGGCGAGCGTGGTGCGGATCGCGGCTTCGGCGGCGGTCGTCCCGGCTTCGGTGGCGAACAACGCCAGGAGCGCAGCTTCGAGCGTCGTGATGACCGCGGCAGCTTCGGCGGCGGCGATCGTGGCGAGCAGCGCGGCGGCTTCCGCGGCGGTGAATCGCGCGGCTTTGGCGGCGGCGAATCGCGTGGCGGCTTCGGCGGTGGCCAGCGCCGTGAAGGCGGCGATTTCGGCCGCAAGAGCTTTGGTGGTGGCCGTGAAGGCGCTCCCCGCGAAGGCGGCTTCCGTGGTGGCGAATCGCGCGGCTTCGGCGGCGGCGATCGTCGTCCTGCCTTTGGTCAGGGTGCCGGCAAGCCTTACCAGCCCCATGGCGAACGTGGTGGCGAGCGCAGCTTCGAGCGCAAGCCCCGTGCACCGCGTCGCGACGAGCGTTGATCGCTGATTCGGGCTGCGGCCCGAAGCATGAAAAAAGCCGGCTCTTGAAGCCGGCTTTTTGTTGCCTGTACAGGGCTGGAATCTTGATTAAAAAGTGAGCGGATAGCGCGTGCTATTCATAGATTTCAGATGCTTTTCAATCTGAAATCTATGAATTACGTGCGGTAGATGCTCCTTTTTTTAATGCTCTGAGGCATGGCGGCCGATGTCCGGCCAGTGGTGGTGCAGATAGATCCAGGCGACCAGGCCGATCAGCATCATCAGAATCGAGCCCGTGGCCAGCAGTGCGGCCGAATGCATGACCAGCGGCGCAATCACGCCGGCCACAAAGCCGTTGGCCACCGAGCCCACCACGGCCTGTAGCGAAGAGGCCAGGCCGCGCCGCGCAGGGTGGATGTCCAGCACCAGCAGCGTCACCACGGGCACCATCAGCGCCCAGCCGTAGGCGAACAGGCTGATGGGAATCAAGGCCCAGCTCACATGGGCAGGCCAGATCAGATTGGCCACCAGATTGATGATGGAGGTCACACACATCACCAGAAAGCCGTGGCGGATCTGGCGCTTGGGCGGGATGCGTCCGGCCATGCGACCGCTGGTCCAGCTGCCGGCCATGATGCCGCCGATGGTGGCGATGAAGAACCAGAAGAACTGCGTGGGCTCCAGCTGCAGGATATCGCCCAGAAAAGCCGGCGCCGACAGCAGATAGAGAAACATGCCGTTGAACGGAATGCCGCTGGCCAGGGCCAGCAGCAGAAAGCGCGGATCGGTGAGCAAGATGCCATAGCCCTGCATCAGCGGTCTGAACTGGAAGGGCTGGCGTTTTTGCGGCGGCAGCGATTCGGGCAGAAACTTGACGTTGATGAGCCAGAGCAGCACGCCCACGATGGTCAGGAACCAGAACACGGCTTGCCAGCTCAGGTGCACGAACAGCCAGCCGCCGATCACCGGAGCCAGTGCCGGCGCCACACCGAAGAAGATGGTGATCTGTGCCATCACGCCCTGGGCCTGAGTCGGCGGAAAGATGTCGCGCACGATGGCGCGCGAGACTACGATGCCGGCACCGGTGGACAGGCCCTGCAGCGTGCGGAAGATCACCAGCTGGGTGATGTTCTGCGACAGCGCGCAGCCGGCCGAGGCGATGGTGAACATCACCAGCCCCCAGAGGATGACGGGGCGACGTCCGAAGCTGTCGGCCAGGGCGCCATGAAACAGGTTCATGAAGGCAAAGCCCAGCAGGTAGGCAGACAGGGTCTGCTGCATTTCTACGGGAGTTGCACCCAATGCCTTGGCAATGCCCGAGAAGGCTGGAATATAGGTGTCAACCGAGAACGGGCCCAGCATGCCGAGGATGGCAAGCAGCATGGCCAGAGTCCAACGCGGTCCGCGCCAGAACGTGGAGAGGTCGTTTTGCATAGTGAGTCTTGGGTGGGCAAATACTGCCCGGGGATATCTGCATGATGCCTGATATGGCGCGACTTCGATGTCGGCGCCCATGCTTTTGCAGATTCGGCGGCGCCCAGGCACGGCCAAGAAAAAAAGCCAAAGTTCCTGAGAACTTTGGCTTTTGAATTTTGGTGGGCCCTGAGTGATTCGAACACTCGACCAACGGATTAAGAGTCCGCTGCTCTACCAACTGAGCTAAGAGCCCGCCGGATAAACCGGAGGATCAATCTGAAGAATCAGATCGAAGAAAATTTTGGTGGGCCCTGAGTGATTCGAACACTCGACCAACGGATTAAGAGTCCGCTGCTCTACCAACTGAGCTAAGAGCCCGCCGGATAAACCGGAGGATCAACCTGAAGAATCAGACTGAAGAAATTTTTGGTGGGCCCTGAGTGATTCGAACACTCGACCAACGGATTAAGAGTCCGCTGCTCTACCAACTGAGCTAAGAGCCCGCCGGAGTAAATCCGGAGGATCAATCTGAAGAATCAGACTGAAGAAATTTGGTGGGCCCTGAGTGATTCGAACACTCGACCAACGGATTAAGAGTCCGCTGCTCTACCAGCTGAGCTAAGAGCCCCACACAACGCCTGCGCTGCAAGCGAGACCGCAATTATGCGCTAATTCTGGAGGGCTTGCAGGAAAACCCGCAGGTTTTTTTAATCCAGTGCGTTGCGGCGTTGCAATTCCACGAACAGGCCCGCCTGGTCCAGATCGCCCAGGCCGTTTTTCACGCCCTCGGCATAGAGCTGCTCCAGCAGGCCGGTGATGGGCGCGTCAAAGCCGATCTCCTCGGCCGTGGCGATGGCGTTGCGCATGTCCTTGAGCTGCACCGTCATGCGCCCGCGTGGCGCAAAGTCGTGCTTGACCATGCGTTCGCCATGCACTTGCAGGATGCGGCTGTCGGCAAAGCCGCCGGAGATGGCTTCACGCACCTTGGCCGGGTCGGCGCCGCCGCGTTCGGCCAGCAGCAGGGCTTCGGCCACGGCACCGATGGTGATACCCACGATCATCTGGTTGGCCAGTTTTGCCAGCTGGCCTGCGCCATGCGGGCCCACATGGGTGGCACGGCCCAGCGCCGCAAAGACGGGCAGGGCATGCTCGAAATCCGCCGCTTCGCCACCGGCCATGATGGCCAGTGTGCCGGCTTGTGCACCCAGCGTGCCGCCCGAGACGGGGGCATCCAGATGCCGCACGCCCAGCGCGGCAAGCTTGCCGGCATGCTCACGCGCCTCGCGCGGCTGGATGGAGGCCATGTCGATGAACAGCGAGCCCTTGGGCAGGGCATCGGCCACGCCCAGCCCGAACAGCACTTCGCCCACAATGGCGCCGCTCTCCAGCAGGCTCACGGCAAAGTCCACGCCGCGCACGGCATCTGCCGCGCTGTCGTGGATGCTCACGCCATCGGCAGCCAGCGGCTCGGCCTTGGCGCGGGTGCGGTTCCAGACATGGACCTCGTGGCCGGCCTGGGCCAGGCGGCGGGCCATGGGCAGGCCCATCATGCCCGTGCCCAGAACTGCGATCTTCAAAGTGTTCATGGCGTTGTTTCCCTGGAGCTTTTATGAATGACGACATGCTAAGCCCTGACGAAGGCCGCAATCGCGGCCATGATCACAGATCAGTTGTGCGCGCGGGATGCAGAAAAAGGAAAACCAGAAACAACAAGGGCAGCCTGAGCTGCCCTTGATGCTTTTTTTGGAGGTTCACCTTCGCGCTGGTGAGTCGCGCCTGGCGGCCTACATCAGCAGATGCTCGCCGGCGTTGTCGCCACCGAGGATGACGTAGTTGACCTTGCGGATGTCCATGAGCTTGGTGCCGCCTGAGTAGCTGATGGAGGACTGCACGTCCTGCTGCATTTCGACCAGCGTGTTCATCAGCGGGCCCTTGACGGGCTCCAGAATGCGCTTGCCTTCGACATGCTTGTACTCGCCCTTGTTGAAGTCGGAGGCCGAGCCGTAGTATTCCTTGAACAGCTGGCCGTCCACTTCCACGGTCTTGCCGGGCGATTCTTCATGGCCCGCAAACAGGGAGCCGATCATCACCATGGTGGCGCCAAAGCGTACGCTCTTGGCGATGTCGCCGTGGCTGCGGATGCCGCCGTCGGCAATGATGGGCTTGGTCGCCACGCGGGCGCACCACTTGAGCGCCGACAGCTGCCAGCCGCCTGTGCCGAAGCCGGTCTTGAGCTTGGTGATGCAAACCTTGCCGGGGCCCACGCCGACCTTGGTGGCGTCTGCACCCCAGTTTTCCAGGTCGATCACGGCCTCGGGCGTGGCGACGTTGCCGGCAATCACGAAGGCCGCAGGGATCTTGGCCTTGATGTAGGCAATCATGTTCTTCACGCTCTCGGCATGGCCGTGGGCAATGTCGATGGTGATGTATTCGGGGCAGATGCCGTCGGCCACGAAGCGGTCCACCGTCTCGTAGTCCGGCTGCTTGACACCCAGAGAGATGGAGGCAAACAGTCCCTTGGACTGCATGTCCTTGGTGAAGGCCACGTTGTCGATGTCAAAACGGTGCATCACATAGAAGAAACCGTTTTGTGCCAGATAAGTGCAGATCTTCTCGTCCACCACCGTCTTCATGTTGGCGGGCACTACAGGCAGCTTGAAGCTGCGGTTGCCCAGCACGACGCTGGTGTCACATTCCGAACGGCTTTCCACGCGGCACATGCGGGGAAGCAGAAGAATGTTGTCGTAGTCGAAGATTTCCATGGTTCCAAGCTCCGGAAAAGGTCACGGCGGGAATCTCACCCACCTCAATTTTCAAGGATAGGCGCTTGGCTTGGAGCCCGGTTTCTGGCAGTGCCGGCATGCAGCAGGCAAAAAAAACCGGACCTCAAAAAACTTGGGCCCGGTGATTGATTCTATACGGCGACGGCGCAAATCGTATGTTCCGACATCGTTATGAGGGTTATAAGGATTTTCTTATAGAGTCGCTCTTGTCCTGCGTCTCACCGGGTGTGCCATAGGCCCGCATGAAGGCATCCACGGCGCGCTCGGTGCACAGGGCAATCTCCTGCGCAGTAGGGGCGGGCAGGTGCTGGAACATGAAGCGCGGCAGCAACTCGGCTTCCAGCAGCGCCAGCAGATGATGGCGCATGACCTCGGTGTCGGCATCGCGCAGCAGGCGGCGCTCTATGCCCTGCTGCAAAAAGGCATTGATGGCGACGTTGCCGCGCGCCGGCCCCATGTCCCAGCAGCGCTGGCCGATATTGGCGCGCCCGCCTTCGGAGACCAGCAGGCGGCGCACGGCCATCACCTCCGGCGAATACAGCAGGCCCAGGAAACGCTGGCCGAAGTTGCGCAGCGTCTGCGCCGCATCGTCATTGCCGGCCTGCAGCGCCAGCATGGTGTTCTGGAAGTCGGCCTCGGAGGCCTGAAACATCACCTCCAGAAACAGCGCTTCCTTGGACGGAAAGTAGTTGTAGAGCGTGGCCTTGGAGCCGCCCAGTCTGGTGCAGATCTCGGACATGGAAGTGCGCTCAAAGCCCAGTTCGCCAAAGGTGGCCGCTGCAACGTCAATGATGGCCTGTCGCTTTTCTTCCGTTTTGGTGCGCATGGGGCGAAATGTCCTGGGGCGGTTGTGATGTCTTTCAGTGTAGCGCTTGCGATCTCAAACGCTGGAAACATATACTGTACCGTACAGTTCATTATTAAAGTATTTCATGACTCAATGCATAGCCGCCGCGCCGCAGAGGATCCGGCGTGGGCGCCATGGCTGGTGGGTTCTGGGCTTGCCTGCGCTACTGGCAGCCTGCGCCCAGGTTCCCGAATGGGAGGGCAAGGCCGTATTGGCGCAGCCCGTGCCCGAGACTCTGCAGGCTGCAAAACATGCTCCGCCCATGGACTGGCCCACCCAGCAATGGTGGCAGCGCTATGGCGATGCACAGCTCGATCAGCTGATCGCCCAGGCCCTGGAGGGCGCTCCCGATATGGCGGCCGCCGCAGCCCGCGTGCAGCAGGCCAGGGCCATGCTGGGAGTGAGCGAGGCGGCCTCTGCGCCGCAGCTTTCCGCCCGCGCCTCGGTCAGCGAGGACAAGCTCAGCTACAACCATCTGACGCCAGAGGCTTTCGCGCCGCGCGGCATGAATGACTATGGCCGCGCCACGCTGGACCTGAGCTGGTCGCTGGACCTGTGGGGCAGGCAGCGCGCCGCCGTGGCCGCCGCTGCCGGCGAGCTGGCAGCGCGCGAGGCCGATGCAGCCCAGGCGCGTCTCGTGCTGTCCAGCAATGTGGCCCTGGCCTATGCACAGCTGCTGCGCCTGGCCACCAATGCGCAGACGCTGGAGCAATCGGTGCAGGTGCGCCGGACCACGGCCGAGTTGTTTGAGCAGCGCTATGCCAACGGGCTGGAAAACCAGGGCAGCGTGCATAGCGCCAGGGCGCGTCTGGCAGCCGCGCAGGCCGAGCTGGCACAGATGCAGGAACAGGTCGCCCTGCAGCGCAACAGCATTGCTGCGCTGATGGGAGCTGCTCCCGATCGTGGTGCGGCCATCGTGCTCGATGCCAGGCGCCTGCAATCACCGTGGCAGCAGCAGTGGGCCTTGCCGCAGCAGTTGCCGGCGAATCTGCTGGGCCGTCGCCCCGATGTGGTGGCCGCCCGTCTGCAGGCACAGGCGCAGGAGTCGCGCGTGGCATCGCAGCAGGCCGAGTTCTATCCCGATGTGAACCTCAGCGCCTTTGTCGGCGTGCAGTCGCTGGGCCTGGACATGCTGACCCGAAGCGGCTCCGGCATCGCCAGCGTGGGCCCGGCCATCAGCCTGCCGATCTTCAATGGCGGCCGCTTGCGCTCGCAGCTGGGTGCCGCGCGTGCCCGTTATGACGAGGCCGTGGCCCAGTACCGCAGCACGCTCAACCGGGCCTTGCAGGAGGTGGCGGACAACGCCGTCAGCCAGCGAGCACTGCAGCAGCAGCTGACGGCCATGCAGCAGGCCGTGACGGCCGCCACCGAGGCGCATCGTGTGGCGCGCAACCGCTATGAGGGCGGTCTGGCGCGCTATCTCGATGTGCTGTCGGCGGAAGACCAGCTGCTCGCCAGCGTGCGCCAGCTGGTCGATGTGCAGTCGCGCGCCCTGACGCTCGATATCGGTCTGCACCGCGCACTGGGCGGCGGCTGGAGCGAGTCCGCCGGCGCCTCTGATGCGACCGTGCCAGAGGCCTGAGCCTCTTTCCAGAACTGAATCACGACTTACGCAAAACAGGTTCGGGCAAGACGACTGCCTCAGCAGGCAGGCCGTGATTGCAGTCTTGTTTGCGTGACTCCCATGAATATTTCCGAGGTTTTTGTATGACTGAAAACGCTTCTTCCGTGAGCGCCAATCCTGCTGTGCGCGAACAGCGCCGCAACCGGCTGCTGGCCGGGCTGGCAGGCGTGGTGCTGCTTGCCGGTGCGGCCGCCGGCGCCTATTGGTGGCTGCATGCCTCCCATTTCGTCTCCACCGACAACGCCTATGCGGCGGCCGAGGTGGCACAGGTCACGCCGTCCATAGGCGGCACGGTGCTGGAGGTGCTGGTCAGGGACACCCAGGCCGTCAAGCAAGGCGATGTGCTGGTGCGCATCGATCCCACGGACGCCAGGCTGGCACTGGCCCAGGCCGAGGCCGAGCTGGCCCGCGCCATGCGCCGCGTCAAGGGCTATGTGGCCAATGATGGCGGCCTCAAGGCCCAGGTGACGGCGCGCGAGGCCGATGAAAAGCGCGCGGCCGCGCAGCTGCTGGCGGCCGAGGCCGATATGGAGCGTGCCACCATCGATTTGCAGCGCCGCCAGGCCCTGGCCAAGAGCGGTTCGGTCTCAGGCGAGGAACTGACGCAGGCGCAGAACGCTTTTGCCGCAGCCAAGGCGCAGCTGGCATCGGCCGTGGCCGCGCAGGCCCAGGCCAGGGCCAACCGCGAGGCCGCCATTGGCGCCAAGCAGGTTAACGCCACCTTGATCGAGGGTGCGGATGCCCAGACCAATCCCGAGGTGCAGCTGGCGCAGGCGCGTCGCGACCAGGCACAGGTCGATCTGGATCGCAGCACGGTGCGCGCTCCCGTCGATGGAGTGGTGGCCAAGCGCAGCGTGCAGATCGGGCAGCGCGTGCAGGCTGGTGCGCCCTTGATGACGGTGGTGCCGGTGCAGCGGATCTATGTGGATGCCAACTTCAAGGAGGGCCAGCTGGGCAAGGTGCGTGTGGGCCAGCGCGTGCAGCTGCAGTCCGATCTGTACGGCAGCGATGTGAAGTACAGCGGCACTGTGGTGGGCTTCAGCGGCGGCTCCGGCTCGGCGTTTGCGGCCATTCCCGCGCAGAACGCCACGGGCAACTGGATCAAGGTGGTGCAGCGCCTGCCGGTGCGCATTCAGCTCGATGCCGCCGAGCTGGCCAGGAACCCGCTGCGCGTGGGCCTGTCCATGCAGGTGACGGTGGACACCCGCAGCGGCCCTGCCGACGCAGCTGGCGTGGCGACCACGGCCGCGCAGTGAGTGCCTCATGAGCGATCACAACGCAAGTGCGGCCGCAGCGGCCGATGCGCCGGCCGTACCCATGGCAGCCGGCATGGTGCCGCTGACGGGGGGCACGCTGTGGCTGGCGGCCCTGGTGCTGGCCGCGGCCAATTTCATGGCCGTGCTGGACATGACGGTGGCCAATGTCTCCGTGCCCAGCATCGCCGGCAATCTGGGCGCGACCACCAGCCAGGGCACCTGGGTCATCACCAGCTATGCGGTGGCCGAGGCCATCACCGTGCCGCTGACCGGCTGGCTGGCAGCGCGCTTTGGCGCGGTGCGCGTGTTTGCCACGGCCATGGGCTTGTTCGGTCTGGCATCGCTGCTGTGCGGCCTGGCTAATTCACTGGGCATGCTGGTGTTTGCGCGCATCTTGCAGGGTCTGGCCGGCGGCCCGCTGATGCCGCTGTCCCAGTCGCTGCTGCTGCGCATCTTCCCGCCGCGCATGGCGCCTGCGGCCATCGGCCTGTGGTCCATGACCACGCTGATCGCCCCCGTGCTGGGCCCCATCGTGGGCGGCTGGATCTGCGACGAGTACACCTGGCACTGGATCTTTCTGATCAACATCCCGGTGGCCCTGGTCTGCGCGTTTGCGGTCTGGCATCTGGTCAGGCGCTACGAGCAGCCGCTGCTCAAGAACCCCATAGACACCGTGGGCCTGATTCTGCTCATCGTCTGGGTGGGTTCGCTGCAGCTGATGCTGGACGAAGGCAAGAATCTGGACTGGTTTGCCTCTCCCATGATCGTGGCGCTGGCTGCGGTGGCCGTGGTGGGCTTTGCGGCCTTCATGATCTGGGAGCTGCATGCCGAGCACCCGATCGTGGATCTGCGCGTCTTCAGGCACCGCGGCTTTTCCATGGCCGTGCTGACCATCAGTCTGGCGTTTGCGGCCTTCTTCGCCGTCAATGTGCTCACGCCGCTGTGGCTGCAGAGCTTCATGGGCTACACGGCCACGCTGGCGGGTCTGGTCACGGCATGGACGGGGCTGTTCGCGCTGTTCGTGGCGCCGGCCGCCGCGGGGCTGGCGGCCCGGGTGGATCCGCGCCGGCTGATCTTTGGCGGCGTGTTCTGGATGGGGGTGATCACCTGCTGGCGCGCGTTTGCGACCACGGACATGGGCTATTGGGACATCGCCCTGCCGCTGATGTTCATGGGGCTGGGTCTGCCGTTCTTCTTCATACCGACCACCGGGCTGGCGCTGGCCAGTGTGGAGCCGCAGGAGATGGACAACGCGGCCGGTCTGATGAACTTTCTGCGCACCCTGTCGGGCGCGGCCGCGGTCTCCGTGGTCAACACGGCCTGGGAGAACGGCACGACGCGCAAGCATGCGGATCTGGTGGGTTTGAGCGATGCCAGCGGCGAGGTTCTGCACGGGCTGCAGCAGTCGGGCATGAGTGCCGATGCGGCGCTGTCGGCCCTCGATCAGCTCATCACCAGCCAGAGCGTGATGCTGGCCACCAATCAGATCATGTTCATCATTGCGGGCGGCTTTGTGCTGGCGGCCTGCGCGATCTGGCTGGCACCGAGGCCGAGCCGCGTGGTCGAGCCCGGTGCGGGCGGCCACTGAGTGTGAGTACCGTGGCTTGAATGAATTGATAGCTGCTTGCGCTTGATATCCATGAATTTCAGATATGAAAGTATCTGGAATCAATATGCATCAAGCGCAGGCAGCTTTTCTTTCAGGAGCATGATGCCGCGAAAGCAGCAGCAAATCGCAGGGAGTCGCCAGCATTTCTACAATGGGGGGCTATGTTCCCGATCGACCTGCTTGACTCCGCGCCAGACGGTGCAAATTCCGGCGCCAACCTCGCCTCTCACTCGCCCCTGCTGACCGGCCTCAACGATGAGCAGCTGGCCGCGGTGACCCTGCCTGCGGGCCATGCGCTGATTCTGGCGGGTGCCGGCTCGGGCAAGACGCGCGTGCTGACCACGCGCATCGCCTGGCTGCTGCAGACCGGGCAGGCCACGCCTGGCTCCATCATGGCTGTGACCTTCACCAACAAGGCCGCCAAGGAGATGCTCACGCGCCTGTCGGCCATGCTGCCCTACAACGTGCGCGGCATGTGGATAGGCACGTTCCACGGCCTGTGCAACCGTCTGCTGCGCGCCCATTACCAGGTGGCCAAGCTGCCGCAGGCGTTTCAGATTCTGGATACGCAAGACCAGCTCTCGGCCATCAAGCGTCTGTGCAAGCAGTTCAATGTGGATGACGAGCGCTTTCCGCCCAAGCAGCTGATGTACTTCATTGCGGGCTGCAAGGAAGAGGGCATGCGCCCTGGCGATGTGGTGGCGACCGACCCCGACACTCGCAAGAAAGTGGAGCTGTACCAGCTCTACGAAGAGCAATGCCAGCGCGAAGGCGTGGTCGATTTCGGCGAGCTGATGCTGCGCAGCTACGAGCTGCTGCGTGACGATGCCCATCTGCGCCATCACTATCAGCGCCGCTTTCAGCACATCCTGGTGGACGAGTTCCAGGACACCAACAAGCTGCAGTACCAGTGGCTCAAGCAACTGGCGGGCGACGATGTGGGCGGGCGCTACGAGTCGGCCGCCAGCGTGATTGCCGTGGGTGACGACGACCAGAGCATCTATGCCTTTCGCGGCGCACGCGTGGGCAATATGGCGGACTTCATCCGCGAGTTCGACGTCAAAAACCAGATCAAGCTGGAGCAGAACTACCGCTCCTTCAGCAACATCCTCGACTGCGCCAATGCGCTGATCAGCCACAACAGCAACCGTCTGGGCAAGAACCTGCGCACCAGCCTGGGCCCGGGCGAGCCGGTGCGAATCTACGAGGCGCCCAGCGATCTGGCCGAGGCTGCGTGGATGGTCGACGAGATCAAGCAGCTGGTTAGAAACGACGGTTTCACGCGCCAGGAAATCGCCGTGCTCTACCGCAGCAATGCGCAAAGCCGGGTGATCGAGTCGGCGCTGTTCAATTCCAAAATTCCCTATCGCGTCTACGGCGGCCTGCGCTTTTTCGAGCGTGCCGAAATCAAGCACGCCCTGGCCTATCTGCGCCTGCTGGAGAATCCGCACGACGACACCAGTTTCCTGCGCGTGGTGAACTTCCCCGCACGCGGCATCGGCGCGCGCACGATCGAAGTCCTGCAGGACACGGCGCGCAGCAGCGGCACTTCGCTGAGCGACGCTGTCACCGCCGTGGGCGGCGCGGCAGGCACCAAGCTGCAGGGTTTTGTGGCCCAGATCGATGTGCTGCGCGAGCAGACGCAAGGGCGCACGCTGCGTGAAATCATCGAGACCGTGGAAGAGCAAAGCGGGCTGATCGAGCATTACCGCAACGAGAAGGAAGGCGCGGACCGCATCGAGAACTTGCAGGAACTGGTCACGGCTGCCGAGAGCTTTGTGACCCAGGAAGGTTTTGGCCGCGATGCCGTGGCCATGCCGCTGGACGAGCAGCAGAATGCACCGCAGCTGAGCCAGTCACCTGTCAGCCAGGGGCTGGATCCGAATCAGCCGCTGCTGGACGAGACGCTCAAGGCGCCGGCCGGTACGGCAGCCTCCATGGTCAATGCCGACACCGGCGAGACGCTGTCGCCGCTGCAGGCCTTTCTCGTGCATGCGGCGCTGGAAGCAGGCGACAACCAGGCACAGGCCGGCCAGGACGCGGTGCAACTGATGACCGTGCATGCCTCCAAGGGTCTGGAGTTTGATGCCGTGTTCATTGGCGGCGTCGAGGAAGGCCTGTTCCCGCACGAGAACGCCATGATGGATCGTGGCGGTCTGGAGGAGGAGCGACGCCTGGCCTACGTGGCCATCACGCGTGCGCGCAAGCGTCTGTATCTGAGCCATTCGCAGACGCGCATGCTGCACGGCCAGACGCGCTACAACGTCAAGAGCCGCTTCTTTGACGAGCTGCCCGAAGAGGCGCTCAAGTGGATCACGCCCAGGCAAAGCGGCTTTGGCAGTTTTGCGCCTTCTTCAGGCGCCGGTGGTGCCTGGGGATCAAGGGCTGGAGGTCAATACGGCTCGGGCTCGGGCTGGGGCGGCAAGCAGGCCGAGGTCTTTGCCAGCCCGCCGGTGCCACAGCAAAAGGCCGAGCCTGCGCATGGCATCAAGGCCGGTATCGCGGTGTTTCACAACAAGTTCGGCGAGGGCAAGGTGCTGGCAGTGGAGGGCACGGGTGACGATGCGCGCGCCCAGGTCAGCTTCGGTCGCCATGGCACCAAGTGGCTGGCGCTGGCGATTGCCAAGCTGACGATTGTGGATTGAGGCATAGCGCCTTTGCCCAGTAAAAAAGCCGCCTTTGTAGAAGGCGGCTTTTTTATGAGGTGCTGGTGCTTATTTGGCGCTGAGCTTCATCTGGGTGGGCTTGGCTGTCATGTAACCCACGGCTGCGCCAAACTTGTCCTTGTAGTTGGCGTTGATCAAGCTGTCGAGCTGATTCTTGATCTTCGCGTGCAGGCTACCCCAGTCGCCTGGGTGCTGGAAGTTGCTCTGGATATAGGTCCAGCCGTTGATTTCGTCCACGGCATGCAAGCCAGTAGATTCGGCACCTGCAGGTGTGGACAAAACACGCGACATGGTCTTGGTATCAACGTTGTAGGTCCAAAGGAAGTTGTTGACGTGGTTGCCGCTGTCCTCGCCAATAAAGAGCGTACGCATCTTTTCCGAGAACTTGAGGTTGTCAGGGCTGGCAATTTTGTCCGGGTTGGCGGTGTTGCCCAGAGCGTCTGCGGCAATGTCTTCACCCATCATAAGCATGTGCGAACTTGTGGGGACCCATTCGCTGTTGATGGCCGCGCCCTTGGTGTCCTTGATGCTGCCGCCCAGCTTGTGCTCAAGAATGCCGCCAGCCTTGACTGTCTTGGGGAAGTTGACATTGTGTTTGCTGTTCCAGGACTTGTCGTTCTGGATCATAGAAGCCTGAATATTAGCCAGCGCCGAGTAGGCAACCTTGTCCTTGATGTTGAGCGTTGTGCCTTCCATTTTGGTGAACGCCATGCTGCCGCCCATCAAATTGGCGTAGCGGTGGGTTTCCAGGAAGGCTGCAGCCTTCTCCATGCCGGGCTTGAGCTTGAGCCAGGCGGCAGTGCCGTCCAGAAAGACCTTGGTGTAGCTTGTGTCGTTGGGGTCGGCTGTGAGCGACTCCATGATGTCGGTGGGCTTGGTGCTGTTGGCCAGAGTTTCGATCTCAGCGCTGGTCGCGTGGCCGAGGTTGATCCACTCCATCTTGGCGGTGGAAATATCGGTCAGCGATTCTGTGTAATGCGCCACATACAGCGTGCCTGCGGAGAGATCTTTCTCCTTGTCTGCCACAAACATAAACAGACCGCCGTTGGTGTAGTCGTCCCCCATCAAGGCTGTGCGATTGTCGGGCATGACATGGATCAACTCGTGCGAGATGCGGCCCAGGCAGTAATGCTTCTTGACCGTGCCGGTGCCGTCGGGGTTGACGGTAATTTCAGGTAGGTGGCCGTAATGGTATGGGTTGGCCTTGGTTTCATCGCCAAACACGTTCTTGCTAAAGGCCTTGAACATGGACGAGCTGCTGGCACTGAAAGCATCTGGCTCGTATTCCTCGCTGGACAGGTGAGTGTTCCAGGGCGAGAGGCTGGCGCCGCAAGTGATCCAGAGGCCGTGAGCCTTGGACATGTCCACATTGTGGTATTTGACCAGGCTGAGCTTGCCGTTGGATTGATCTTGATCCAGAGTCAGCACGGCAATGGGCGAGGGCAGGGTGCCGTAGGCGCTTGCGCCGGATTGGTCTTTGCTGGCGTACTCAAACTGCACCACTGCAAACACGGGTTTGCCTTTGACGCCGTCAACTTTGGCGTTATCAAGATGAATCAGTGAAGAGCCATCTGGGCAGTCGGAGAAAAAGTGACGCTCTTTGCCAGCCACACTTTTGTCCATGATGGGCTGGTTGTTGATGTCGTAGTAGCCACCAGCGAGAATCTTGCCACCCTTGCCGTCGGCAACCATGTCGCCGGTCACGAAATAGGGCTCATAGCCCAGGTCGTAGATCTGCTCGCTCTTGTCGTCGAAAGTGACCTTGAGCTGGGACGCCACATACATTGTCGCCATATTGGCAGGCGTGCTCAGCGTAGGCGCGGCCATGCTGGTGAAGGTGGCGGAAACATAGTTCTTTGTGACAGGAGGCGTTGTGTTGTTATCGTCACCACCACCACATGCGGCCAGCAGGCTGGATGCGGACACGACCGAACCCAGTGGGAGCAGAGGAGCGCCAGAAAAGAGTTGCAGGGCCTTACGACGGCTGAGCAGATTTTGTGCCATGAGAGTTTCGCAGTGTGGGGTGAAGCGCAGACTTGGGGCCGCGCTGAATTGGATGAATGCCAGGACATGAGATGCATGTCTTGGTCAGTCCTGCGAATCCTAGGAAACGAATATGACAGTGCCGTGGCGGCTTGATGACGCCGGGATGAATGATCTGCTGGCGCGGGCCTGTGCTCGGCCCATAAAAAAGCCCCGACCTGAGGCCGGGGCTGGTGCTGGATATTGCTAGAGCTTACGAATCCGATGATGGCGGCGCTGTGCCCGACGAGGAGTCGATCAGGGTCTGATCGTCATCGGGCGGGCTGAAGCTGTCACGGAAGGTAAACACAATCGAGGTAAAAAAGATGGCGGCCAGCATCAGTGCCGTTGCCACCATCAGGCCACCGGCAATGCTGCCGATGAGCATGGCCAGGATGCCGGTCACGATGGCCAGGGCCATGCCGGAGACGATGAACACGCCTATCCAGCAGACACCGAACACCAGATAGGCACCGATATTGCGAATGCAGCCGACAAAGCTGAAGAACAGCGATTTGACGGGGCTGATTCCATGCCAGTGGATGAGCGCCGGAGCATGCCAGAAGGCCAGCGACAGCGGCAGGTAGAGAAACATGCTCAGCCACATGGCGGACTGGAACTCAGGCTCTTCGGCCAGTTCGCGGGTCATGGGAGTCTGGCCCAGGTAGACGCTGGCAAAAGTGCCGCCGTCCACAAGGCTGGAGGCACCGATGATGAGCAGAAAGCCGGCGGCATAGAGGCCGCCCAGCATCAGCATGGAGTGCAGATGCTGGCTGCCGGAGCGGAAAGCCACCAGCAGCAGCGCCGGTGTGGGCTTGCGGCCGTGGGCGGCTTCGGATGCCGCGACCATCATGGTCAGCGAGATGCAGGGCAGCAGTGCCAGAGCAATGACGGGACCGATCAGCGGCAGGGCCGAGATCAGAGACATGCTGGCCATGCCCAGAAAGAACAGGGCGGCCAGGGCCAGGGGCTGGCTTTTGAAGGTGCGCAGACCCTGCAGCACCCATTGCAGACCGGTGCCGGGTGGAACGATTTGAAGTTTCATGGAAGAGGCTGAAATACTTTTGCGAGAGCGTGCAAAAGTCGCTTCTTGCACTGTACCCGAGACGGCTGGGCGGGGCCATCAAAAGCCCCGGAGCAATCAGCTGCTTGGTACTCAGTCCAGCGTCAGCGGATGCGCGATGCGCTGGTTCAGCACACGCTCGAAGTGGGTGGGGTCGTGGGGCTGCAGCAGTGCGGCTTCACGCGGCAGATGGAAGTCCCAGAGGCGGGAGATCCAGAAGCGCAGGGCGCCGGCACGCAGCTGGGCGTTGAGCAACTCGCGCTCAGGCCCGGTCAGCGGACGCACGGCCTGGTAGGCCGCAAGCATGGCTTTGGCGCGCTCGGCATCATGGGCACCTGTTGCGTGATCGATACACCAATCGTTGAGGCAGACTGCAAGATCGAACAGCCAGGTGTCCACGCCAGCGAAATAGAAGTCGAAAAAGCCGGTCAGCCGGTCGCCCTCGAACATCACGTTGTCGCGGAACAGGTCGGCATGGATGGGGCCGCGCGGCAGGGCTGCATAGCTGGCCGAGGCTGCGATATGGTTCTGGTAGGCCAGCTCGGCGCGCAGCATGGCGGCGGTTTCCTCGCCCAGATGGGGCAGGACCACGGGCACGGTTTCATTCCACCAGGGCAGGCCGCGCAGATTGGGCTGCTGGCGGTCGTAGTCCTGACCGGCCAGATGCATGCGCGCCAGCATCTCGCCCACGGCAGCGCAGTGCACGGCAGTCGGGGCCAGCTGGCTTTTGCCGGCCAGGCGATTGACGATGGATGCGGGCTTGCCACAGACCTTGAGCAGGATGTCGCCGCTGCGTGTCTCGCCCTGCGGGTCCGGCACGGGAATCCCGGCCCGGGCCAGATGCTTCATCAGGTAGAGGTAGAAAGGCAGCTGCTCGGCACTCAGGCGCTCGAACAGTGTCAGTACCCACTCACCCTGGTCGGTCGTCAGAAAGTAGTTGGTGTTTTCAATGCCGCCTTGAATGCCGCGCAATTCCTTGAACGAGCCTAGGGACATGCGGCGCAGCAGCTCGCGCGCATCTTTATCGGAAACTTCGGTGAAAACAGCCATGGTGAATACGCCGGTCTGAGGCGACCGACCGAACTAGCGGGGAGAAGGTGTCTATATGCAACAGGGCAGTGAAGCACTGCCCTGTCATGAATGGGGAAAGCGCGCCGCGCTTCAGAATTTGATGAAATTCCAGACGCGGGTGCCCGTGGTGTCGCCGCTGTTGTTGTCGCGGTTGCGGGCTGCGCGGGCACCGTCGTTGGACTGCACCTCGTACTCGGGCATGGAGCCGACCTTGGGTTGCACGGTGATGCTCTGGGTCTGGCCGCCGACGCGGGTTTCATCCACACGGCTGCCGGCGTCTTCCACACGGATATGTTCGATCCGCTGGTTGTGCTTGCCGGTCGCCGCCGCGTTGTCCTGCTGACCCTGGGGCGCAGGAGCGACCACGGCATTGGCCGGAGCAGGGGTGGGGGACTGGGCCAGAACGGATCCGGCAGCCAGGCTCAGGATGATGAAAAGTGGTGCAGCGCGCATGATGCATAGATTGTAGGGCGACTTCGAATTGTCCCACCAGGCGCAGCCTGTCTTTGGGCTGCAGACCGCAGGAGCCGGGCACGCGTGCACAATCCGGGGTATGAGCAATTCCAAGACCCTGGTGCTGGTGGACGGCTCCAGCTACCTCTACCGCGCCTACCATGCCATGCCCGATCTGCGGGCGATTCCAGGCGACCCGGCCAGCCCGGCCACGGGTGCCATCCGCGGCATGGTGAACATGATGCAGGCGCTGAGGAAGGATGTGCAGGCCGATTACGCCGTCTGCGTGTTCGATGCCTCGGGCCCGACCTTCCGCGACGAGATGTACTCCGAGTACAAGGCCACACGCTCGCCCATGCCCGACGACCTGCGCAGCCAGATCGAGCCCATCCACGAGGTGGTTCAGCTGCTGGGCTGGAAAGTGGTGGCCGTGCCCGGCGTGGAAGCCGACGACGTGATCGCGACGCTGGCCCAGACCGCGGCGGCCCAGGGCATCAACGTGATCGTCTCCAGCGGCGACAAGGACTTGAGCCAGCTGGTGGACGAGCATGTGACCATCATCGACACCATGAATGGCAAAAAGCGCGACGTGGCCGGGGTGACGGCCGAGTTCGGCGTGCCGCCGGCGTTGATGATCGACTACCAGGCGCTGGTGGGAGACACCGTGGACAACGTGCCAGGCGTGACCAAGGTCGGCCCCAAGACTGCCGCCAAGTGGCTGGAGGAGCATGGTTCGCTGGACAATCTGATCGCCCGCGCCGCAGATATCAAGGGCGTTGCCGGTCAGAACCTGCGCGATGCGATTGCCAGCGGTCAGCTGGCGCTGAGCCGTCAGCTGGTGACCATGAAGACCGATTGCGATCTGTCCGCCTACATCGGCGGTTTGCCGCAGCTCGATGCCATCACGCTGGCCGAGCCCGATAGCGCAGCGCTTGCTCCCTTCTACGAGAAATACGGCTTCAAGGGTCTGGTGCGCACGCTGGGCGCTGCAGCGCCCGAAGCCAAGGCGGCCAAGCCAGGCAAGGCTGCCAAGGCAGACAGTGCCCAGGGCGGCCTGTTCGATGCCGATGACGCAGCGACTACCGAAGTCGCCGTTGCGGCCCAGCAGCGCGATGTGGTCTACACCACGATTCTGAGCGAGGCGCAGCTCGATGAATGGCTGGCCAAGATCGAGGCCGCCGAGCTGACGGCGCTGGATACCGAGACCGATTCGCTGGACGAGATGGTGGCGCGCATCGTCGGCATCTCCTTCAGCGTGGCCGTGGGCGAGGCCGCCTATATTCCGCTGCGCCACGAGGGCATGGACGTGCCCGAGCAACTGGACATGGACAGGGTGCTGGCCAGGCTCAAGCCCTGGCTGGAAGACGCCGGCAAGAAGAAGCTGGGCCAGCATGTCAAATATGACCAGCATGTGTTTGCCAACCACGGCATCACCGTGCGCGGCTATGCGCACGACACCATGCTGCAGTCCTATGTGCTCGAAGCCGACCGCCCGCACAATCTGACCAGCCTGGCGCTGCGCCATGTGAGCCGCAGCGGCATCAGCTACGAAGACCTGTGCGGCAAGGGCAAGAGCCAGATTCCGTTTGCCCAGGTGCCTGTGGACAAGGCCGCTGCATACAGCTGCGAGGATTCCGACCAGACGCTGGACGTGCACCACACCTTGTGGCCGCGCATCCAGGCCCATGCCGGTCTGCTGCATATCTACGAGCTGGAAATGCAGACCAGCGAAGCGCTGTTTCGCATCGAGCGCAATGGCGTGAGCATCGATGCGGGCGAGCTGGCACGCCAGAGCAACGATCTGGGCGCGCGCATCCTCAAGCTCGAGCAAGAGGCTTACGAGATTGCGGGCCAGCCCTTCAATCTGTCCTCGCCCAAACAGCTGGGCGAGATCTTCTTCGACAAGCTGGGCATGCCCGTCGTGAAGAAGACCGCCACCGGCGCGCGCAGCACGGACGAGGAAGTGCTGGAAAAGCTGGCCGAGGACTATCCGCTGCCCGCCAAGCTGCTTGAGCACCGCTCGCTGTCCAAGCTCAAGGGCACCTACACCGACAAGCTGGCCCAGATGGCCTTGCCCAGCGACGGCCGCGTGCACACCCACTACGCCCAGGCCGTGGCGGTGACGGGGCGCCTGTCCAGCAACGACCCCAATCTGCAGAACATTCCCGTGCGCACGCCCGAAGGCCGTCGCGTGCGCGAAGCCTTTGTGGCACCCGAGGGCAAGCTGATTGCCAGCGCCGACTATTCGCAGATCGAGCTGCGCATCATGGCCCATCTGTCGGGGGACGAGGCGCTGCTGAGCGCCTTCAAGAACGGCCTGGACGTGCACCGTGCCACGGCGGCCGAAGTCTTCGGCGTGAGTGTGGACGAGGTCAGCAGCGAGCAGCGCCGCTATGCCAAGGTGATCAACTTCGGCCTGATCTACGGCATGAGCAGCTTCGGCCTGGCCAAGAACCTGGGCATTGAAACCAAGGCAGCGGCTGCCTATATCGACAAATACTTCCAGCGCTATCCCGGCGTGAAACGCTATATGGACCAGACCGTGGAGCTGGCCCACGCCCAGGGCTATGTGGAGACCGTCTTCGGTCGCCGCCTGGTGCTGCCCGAGATCAACGGCGGCAACGGCCCGCGCAAGAAAGCGGCCGAGCGCGCCGCCATCAATGCCCCCATGCAGGGCACGGCGGCCGATCTGATCAAGAAGGCCATGGTGGCCGTGCAGGCCAGGCTGGACGCCGAAAAGCCCGAGGTGCTGGTCATCATGCAGGTGCATGACGAACTGGTGTTCGAGCTGCCCGAGTCCGCCAGGGACTGGGTGCAGGCCGAGATCCCGGCCATCATGGCCGGCGTGGCCGATCTGTCCGTGCCGCTGCTGGCCGAGATCGGCTTTGGCAGCAACTGGGAAAAAGCGCATTGAGCTTTTCACCAAAAGGCGCGCTGATACGCTGTCGTCCCAGGGGCCTTTGTCTCGTCATGGCGGCTCCTTAAAAAAGAGAGCTGCTTGCGCTTACTGAAAAAGCACTTCAGGTTGTTTTTGATCTGAAGTGCTTTGCTTGCAAGCGCTGCCAGCTCCTGAATTGTTCTAGCTTGATCCAGGAAATATCTTGTTCAAAGGCTTTCCAATGACGCCTGCCGTGCGCATGGGGCTGTCGATTTCTGTGGCAACGGGGTTGTACGGCATCTCCTTCGGCGCGCTGTCCGTGGCGGCCGGCCTCAATCTCTGGCAGACCATGGCGCTGAGCGCGCTTATGTTCACCGGCGGTTCGCAGTTCGCCTTCATCGGCGTGGTTGCGGGCGGCGGCAGCGGCATGGCGGCCGTGAGCGCGGCCTCGCTGCTGGGCGTGCGCAATGCCATCTACGGCATGCAGATGAGCCGCCTGCTGGGCGTCAAAGGGCTGCAGCGCTGGTTGGCCGCGCACTGGACCATCGACGAATCTGCGGCCACGGCATCGGGGCAGCAGGAGCTGGCCGAGCAGCGGCGCGGCTTCTGGGTCGCCGGGGCGGGCGTGTTCCTGCTCTGGAATCTGTTCACCTTGCTGGGCGCGCTGATGGGCAATGCGCTGGGCGACACGCGCCGCTTCGGTCTTGACGGGGCTGCCGTGGCGGCCTTTCTCGGCCTGCTCTGGCCGCGTCTGAATGCGCGCGAGCCGGTGGCGCTGGCGCTGGGCTGCGGCCTGGTCACGGCTCTGGCCATACCCTGGGTGCCTGCAGGTGTGCCGATTCTGCTGGCCGCAGCCCTGGGCGCCTTCTGGGGCTGGGTGCGCCCTTCGGAGGCCGAGCAATGACACTGTCCCTGTGGCAATGGATCTTGCTGGCCTGTGCGCTGGCCTTTGTGACCAAGCTGCTCGGCTACAGCCTGCCCGAGCGCTGGATGCGCAGCCCGCGCATGGCCCAGATCGCGGCCTGTCTGACGGTGGCGCTGCTGGCTTCACTGACGGTGATGAACACCCTGGCCAGCGGCACGCGCATCAGCCTGGATGCGCGCCTGGGCGCCTTGCTGGTGGCGGCGCTGGCCCTGTGGCTGCGGGCACCATTCTTGCTGGTGGTGATTCTGGGGGCCGTGGCTGCGGCGCTGCTGCGCTGGCTGGCCTGAGGTGCCTGCAACGCACTGGCCTTAGACTGCATGGCTAGCCAGGCTTGAGATCGTCAACACGTTCTGAAATTCCATCAACCCAAGGAGGATCCATGAAGTACGAAGACATCGCTCAGGATATGCAGGGACTGCTCGGCGGTCGCGCCGATGCCCAGCCCAGCCGCCGCACGGCCTTGCGCGCAGCCCTGGGAGCAGGTCTGGGTGTGGGCTATGCCTGCGCCGCCGGCCCGGTCATGGCACAGACGGCCATCAAGACCCCGGTCGACGGCCTGACGGCGGGTGAGGTCAGCATCGATGTCAAAGGCTTCAAGCTTCCGGCCTACCGGGCCATGCCCGCGGGCAGGCAGAATCTGCCCGTGGTGCTGGTGATCTCCGAAATCTTCGGCGTGCACGAATACATTGCCGACACCTGCCGCCGCCTGGCTCGTGCCGGCTATCTGGCGATAGCGCCCGATCTGTTCGTGCGCCAGGGCGATCCCATGGCCTATGCCGAGATGGCCAAGCTCATGAGCGAGGTGATCGCCAAGGTGCCCGATGCCCAGGCCATGGGCGATCTGGACGCTGCCGTGCAATGGGCCGGCACCCAGGGCGGCGACGTCAAGAAGCTCGCCATCACCGGCTTTTGCTGGGGCGGGCGCATCACCTGGTTGTATGCCGCACATGCCCCGCTCAAGGCCGGCGTGGCCTGGTATGGGCGCCTGCAGGGCAACAAGAACGATCTGCAGCCGAGCTATCCGCTGGATCTGGTGGGGCAGCTCAAGGCGCCGGTGCTGGGCCTGTACGGCGGCAAGGACACGGGCATTCCGCTGGAGTCGGTCGAAGCCATGAAGGCCGCGCTCAAGACCGGCTCTGCGGCGGCCAGGGCCTCGGAGTTCGTGATCTTCCCTGAGGCGCCCCATGCCTTCCATGCCGACTACCGCCCCAGCTACCGCGAGCATGCCGCGCAGGACGGCTGGACGCGCATGCTGACCTGGTTCAACCAGCATGGCGTGGCCTGATGCCTCATGCGCTGAAATTTTCGGCTCGGGGGGCTTGACAGCTTTGCTAAGGTGAAAGAAGTCCCGGCGTGCCATGCATGTCATGCGCATCCGGGGCTGACGGTATGGGGATAGTCGCAAGCGGGCCGCGTTGGGCGGCGCATTCTGCGAAAATCCTCAAGATTCGCCTGTAAAAGGTTGCGGTTAAGCCATATAAAGCTATGACATTGGTAGCAATTATTCTGGCCACCCTGGCTGCTGGTATCGGCAGTGTCTGGGTGGCCGCGTTGTTGATGAGTCTGGGAGGGGGACGCACGCCAGGGCTGATGCCCCAGCGTCTGCTGAGCCTGGCTGCGGGAGCCTTGCTCGCCACGGCCTTCATGCATTTGCTGCCCGAAGCGTTCGAGAGCCACGGCAAATCCCATGATCTGTTCGTGGTGCTGCTGATCGGGCTGGTGTTTTTCTTTCTGCTGTCCAAGGCCGAGCTCTGGCACCACGGCCATGAGCATTCGCATGGAGATGCCCACCAGCATGTTCCTGTGCACCACGGTCATGGCCACGATCATCAGCATGGTCACGCCCACCATGATCATGGCGATCACGCGCATGGTCACAGCCATGGCAAGGGCGGCTGGGCCATCCTGACCGGCGACAGCGTGCATTGCTTTGGCGATGGCGTGCTGATTGCATCGGCTTTCGTGGCCGACATCCGTCTGGGCTTGATTGCTGCCCTGTCGGTGCTGGCGCACGAGGTGCCTCACCACATGGGCGATATCGTGGTGCTGCGCCAGTCCAGCAGCAATCGCCGCGTGGCGCTGATCAAGGTGTCCATGGCAGGAGCCGTGACCACGCTGGGCGGGGTGGCCGGTTATTTCCTGATCGGACAGTTGCACGAGCTGCTGCCATATTTCCTGGTCATTGCGTCGAGCAGCTTTATCTATGTGGCCCTGGCCGACCTGATTCCTCAGCTGCAAAAGCGCCTGAGCGCCAAGGAAACCGCAGCCCAGGTCTTCTGGCTGCTGCTGGGCATTGTCGTCGTGACGGTGATGAGCGGCGCGGCGCACAACCATGGACATGAGCATGATCACGACCATGGCGCCGAGGTCGGGCATGCGCACGAGCCCGCGCCCGCTGCCAGCCATGAAGCGGCGCACAAGCATGAGCATTGATTGCGACTGCAGTCGATAAAAAACCGGCTTTCAGCCGGTTTTTTCATTCAGGAAATATCTCACGACTTACGCAAAGCGGGTTCCGGCCGGACGACTGACTCAGGAGGCAGGCCGTTGCAGCACTCTTGTTTGCGTAAGTCCTGTATCTTTGAGCTCGGTCTTGACCGCTGCCAACTGGCGGCGCGAGACCGGCAGCAGCTCGGGCACGCCCTGCAGGCGCAGGCCCCAGCCTTCGCCTTCCTGCGGGTCGTCATATCTCTCGAGGCCGCGCAAGGCCGAACGCAGCACCAGGGCGTTGCGGTGTATGCGCAGCAGATGTTCGCCATGGCGGCTTTCGAGATCGGCCAGCGCTCCGTCGAGGACGTAGTTGCGCTGCACGGTGCGCACGGTGATGTATTTCTGCTCGGCCTTGAGAAAGCGCACCTCGGACAGTGGCAGCCGCAGCGTGCCGCCGCGCTCTTGGATCAGCAGCACGGGGCTGCTGTCGACGACGCTGCGCGTGCTCAGTGCGCGTTCGGCCTTTTGCAGCGATTGCTGCAGGCGCTCCAGGCGCACGGGCTTGGTCAGATAGTCCACGGCGTCGAGCTCGAAAGCCTGTACCGCATGGCTGGCATGCGCCGTCACGAACACGATGGCGGGCGGGTTGGTCAGTTCCGCCAGTTCCGCTGCCAGCTGCAGCCCGTTGCGGCCCGGCATGTGGATGTCCAGCAGCACCAGCTGGACTGGTGTGGGCCGTGCGGCCTGCAGTATCTGCAGGGCTTGTTCGCCATCGGCGGCTTCCTGGATATGGTGCGGGCCATGTGCGCAGTCGCCGAGCAAAGTGCGCAGTCTGGCGCGGGCCAGAGCTTCGTCATCAACGATCAGAATGTGCATGGCGGGATTGTCCCGGTTTTGACTCGCTCTGCTGCAAAGGCACGCTCAGGCGCACCACATACAGCCCGTCGCGCACCTTGGCGCTGAAGCTGCCTTGCAGATCATGCAGCAGCGACAGCCTGGCCTTGACATTGTCCAGCGCCATGCCATGGCCGGTGCTTTGATGCTCGGCGCTGGCGGGCGGCAAGGTGTTGATGATCTGGATCTGCGCCGCGTTGCCGCGCCTTTCGGTGCGGACCTGCAGCTTGCCGCCGCGTGCATTGGGCTCCACGCCGTGGCGTATGGCGTTCTCCACCAGCGGCTGCAGCAGCAGCGGCGGCAGCAGCGCGCCATGCACGCTTTCATCGAGCTGCCACTGCATTTGCAGACGCTCGCCAAAGCGTACCTGCTCTATGGACAGATAGCGCTGGGCCAGCTCTATCTCCTGGGCCAGCGTGGTGGTCAGATGGGGTTCTGCCAGCGCATAGCGAAACAGATCGCTGAGGTCCTCGAGCAAGGCCTCGGCCTTGGCAGGCTCGGCGCGCACCAGCGCAATCGCGCTGTTGAGGGTGTTGAACAGAAAGTGTGGTCTGATGCGTGACTGCAGCTCGGTGAGGCGGGCCTGGGTCTGCGCCGGCGTGTTGCCGCGTGCGCGCAGTACCAGCGCTGTCACCAGCAGGGCGGCCAGCAGGCCTCCCGTGACGGCACTGGCCAGCCAGGGGGCTTTGGGCACGCCTATGAAGAACAGCATGCCGCAGGCGTAAAGCCCCGCGAGGGCGCCCAGCAGCACGCCGGCCAGATACTGGCCGCGCGTGCCCAGGCGCTGCAATTGATGCTTGAGGCTGCAGGCTGCGATCAGCCAGACCAGGGTGCCGGGCAGGCAGGCCCCGGTGAGCAGGGCCGCGCTGGAAAACCACTCCCAGAGCGAGTCCGCGCCATAGAGGGCGGCCGTGCTCACCACCACCTGTACGAACAGCACGGCGCGCAGCACCACGCCGGCATTGCAGGCGTCGAACACCAGGACCTTGCGGGCCGGGTTGGGGGTAGCGGCGATGAGCGGTGAAATAGGCACGGGCGGTCTGGTCTGGTGCAGGGTGGTGATTTGGATGCAAGAGCTGGGCAGCCAATCATGCGCAAAGAGCGTCTCCATCGACATGCCCGATCCGAATTTGCGCAGGTGCTGTGATTATTGGCCCGCAGCTGCGCTGCAACTGCAATTCCTGCGGCATCTGTCGGCTGGATGCATCAGCGTTTGTGCTGACTCAAACCGAGGCCGCAGCCCGGCCAGCGGCCTGAAAGCGTCTGAGCGACCAGACCACGCCCGCGAGAATTAGCAGCATGGGTGCCAGCTCGGCGAGCTGGGGCAGGCGCTGTTCATAGAGGAAGTGGTAGGCCAGGGCGAACAGGGTCTCGAACACCAGCAACTGGCCCACGAAGGTGATGGGCAGGCGCTGGCTGGCGGCATTCCACATCCAGTTTCCCAGCCAGGACGAGAGGATGGCCACGGCCAGATTCAGCAGCCAGAACAGCTGCCAGCGCTGGGCTGGAATGTCGGGGCTGCCGACGCCGCTGGCCTCCGGCGATACCAGCCAGAGCAGCGCCCAGAGCAAGGCGCTGATCAGTCCGACGACCAGGCCCCAGAGCGTGGACCATTCCGTGCCGTTGAAGCGGCTTTGTGCCAGATAGCGGGTGTTGTCCAGCGCGTAGCGGCTCCAGCAGAGCATGGCCAGCAGGGCCATCAGCACGCCCAGCAGATAGCGCCCCTGGCTGCCTGCGGGCCCTGTGGTCAGCGCATGGGCGTTGACGAGCACAATGCCGGCCAGAATCAGCGCCATGGGCGCCAGCATTCGGCGCAGCGGAAGCGCACCATGGGTGTTGCGGCCCAGCAGCGGTACGGTGACGGGAACCAGGCCCACGATCAGCGAGGTCACGGCCATTCCTATCCATTGCACGGCCGTGGCGACCAGGGCAAAGTACACCACATTGCCCGTCAGAGCCAGCCAGACCAGATGCCGGATATCGGCCGCTTGCAGCCTGGGCAGCAGCCTGGTGGCCCGAGGCAGAAAAACGCACAAGGCCACCACGCCATAGAGCACGAAGCGGCCGAAGGTGATCTGCAGCGGCGAGAACTCCGGCAGCATGGCAGGCACGAGAAAAATCGCACCCCAGAGCGCACAGGCGGCCAGGGCAAAACCGAGGCCGGAAATCAGGGTAGAGCGGGAATTCATGCCAGGCGGCACGTCAGCCGCTTGGGCCGCGGCCTGTGAGGAAGGTGAGCGAAGACGCCGAGATTGTCCGCGCAAGCCAGAAACCGGGTGGTTGCAACCGGATTTATCTGATTTGCATGGAAAGCCTTGCAAGCCTTTTCCATAAAGCATAGAAAGCTATCGATTAATGAGCGATGCGCGTGTGAGTACCGCTTTGTCGCAGTGGCCGGCAATGGCTCTGGGGCGCTCTGGCGCCGGCGTCGGGTCAGGCCGATAAAATCCCTGTTTCTGCTTTGCACAGCCGTCACGCCAAACTTCTGCATTGGGCGGCCTGTGGTTTTACGGGATTGTTGCCCTCACATGTCTACATCTGCTCCTTCGCACAACCAGCTCGATTCCAAGGCCGAAGCCTGGTCTGCCCTGTTCTCCGAACCCATGAGCGACCTGGTCAAGCGCTACACCTCCAGCGTGTTCTTTGACAAGCGCATGTGGCAGGCCGACATCCAGGGCTCTTTGGCGCATGCCGAAATGCTGTCGGCCCAGAAGATCATTGCAGCCGAAGATTTCGCCTCCATCCAGAAGGGCATGGCGCAGATCACGGCCGAGATCGAGGCCGGCACTTTCGAGTGGAAGCTGGATCTGGAAGACGTGCACCTGAACATCGAGGCGCGCCTGACCCAGCTGGTCGGCGATGCCGGCAAGCGTCTGCACACCGGCCGCAGCCGCAACGACCAGGTGGCCACCGACGTGCGCCTGTGGCTGCGCAGCGAGATCGACCTGATCGAAGGCCTGCTCAAGGAGCTGCAGCGCTCGCTGGTCGACGTGGCTGCCAAGAACGTGGATGTGATCCTGCCGGGCTTCACCCATCTGCAGGTGGCCCAGCCCGTGAGCTTCGGCCACCATATGCTGGCCTATGTGGAAATGTTCAAGCGCGATGCCGAGCGCATGCTGGACGTGCGCAAGCGCGTCAATGTGCTGCCCCTGGGCTCTGCCGCCCTGGCCGGCACCACCTACCCGCTGGACCGCGAGCGCGTGGCCAAGACCCTGGGCATGGAAGGCGTGAGCCAGAACTCGCTGGACGGCGTGTCCGACCGTGACTTCGCCATCGAGTTCACCGCTGCTGCCTCGCTGTGCATGGTGCACGTGAGCCGCCTGTCGGAAGAGCTGATCATCTGGATGAGCCAGAACTTCGGCTTCATCAAGATCGCCGACCGCTTCACCACCGGCTCGTCCATCATGCCCCAGAAGAAGAACCCCGACGTGCCCGAGCTGGCACGCGGCAAGACCGGCCGCGTGGTCGGTCACCTGATGGGCCTGATCACGCTGATGAAGGGCCAGCCCCTGGCCTACAACAAGGACAACCAGGAAGACAAGGAGCCGCTGTTCGACACGGTGGACACCCTGAAGGACACGCTGCGCATCTTCGCCGAGATGATCGGCGGTCAGCTCAACCCCGCCAGCGGCATCAAGGAAGGCGGCATCACCGTGAATGCCGAGAACATGCGCGCTGCTGCCCTGAAGGGCTATGCCACGGCCACCGACCTGGCCGACTATCTGGTCAAGAAGGGTCTGCCCTTCCGCGACGCCCACGAAACCGTGGCTCACGCCGTGAAGCTGGCCACCATGAAGGGCGTGGACCTGACCGAGCTGCCACTGGCCGAGCTGCAGGCCTTCAATCCCAATATCGAGGCCGATGTGTTCGAGGCCCTGAGCCTGGAAGGCTCGCTCAACGCCCGCAACACGCTGGGCGGTACGGCCCCGGCTCAGGTGCGTGCGCAACTGGCCAAGCACCACGCTCGTCTGGCCTGATGGACTCAAGCACTGTGGCGTAACGTTCACGCCTTGAAAGCGCCCTTTGCCGGGCGCTTTTGTTTTGGTTAGTCTGGAAAAAGCATAAGGAGAAAACACATGACGCAAACTCGTCGTCAATGGCTGAAGGCCGGAGTGGGAGCGGCTGCCGCGTCTGCCCTGGGCTCGGTGGCCTGGGCCTCGTCGGGCCAGCCCATCCGCATTCTGGTGGGCTTTCCACCCGGCGGTGGCTCGGATGCGATTGCGCGCCTGCTGGCTGACAAGCTCAAGGACGAGCTTGGCGGCGTGACGGTGCTGGTGGAGAATCGCCCCGGGGCCGGCGGCCAGATTGCAGCGCAACTGCTCAAGGCCTCGCCTGCCGATGGCCATACGCTGTTTCTCACGCATGACCACACCATCTCCATCCTGCCCAAGGTCGTGAAAAAGCCGGGCTTCGATCCGCAGCAGGACTTCATTCCCGTGGCGGGGGTCGCCACTTTCGTGAATGCGCTGGCCGTCTCCAGCAACACGCCGGTGAGGAATCTGGCCGAGTACGCGGCCTGGGCCAGGGGCAGTGCCAAGAACGGCACCATCGGCATTCCGGCTCCGGCATCGACGCCCGAATTTCTTGTCAAGATCCTGGCCGACCACTACAAGCTCGATCTGGTGGCCGCACCGTATCGCGGCAGCGCTCCCTTGCTGGCCGATATGCTGGGCAATCAGATTCCTGCCGGCATTGCCTCGGTGCCCGACTTCATGGAGAACCAGAAGGCTGGCAAGCTGCGCGTGATCGGCGTGCTGGGCGCCAAGCGTCAGGCCTCCATGCCCGAAGTGCCGACCTTGCTGGAGCAGGGCATCAAGGGCTTCGAGGACATGCCTTACTACGGCATTTTTGCGCCCAAGGGCGTGCCCCAGGCCTTTGTCGAGCGCTTTTCTGCAGCCGTTGGCAATGTGCTCAAGCAGCGTGACGTTTACGCGCAGCTGACGGCATTGGGGCTTACAGTTGGATACATGAATCCCCGCCAGTTGGGGGAGCGTGAGGCCGCCTATTCCAGGGTTTGGGCCGGTATCATTCAGCGCAGCGGTTTCCAGCCGCAGTAGTTTCGCGCGTGCGGCACCTGCTCAAGGCCCTGCTTCACTTGTGAGGCGGGGCTTTTTGCCTTCTGCCGTCCTGCACTGCTGCGTCGCTGATTCCAGACTTCAGACTCAAACAGCCAGGGCCGGCGCCATGCCTGCCCGAAAAGAAAGTGACTGTATGACTGTGCCTTATGCAGAGGGAAGGAAGAGGGAGCAGATCGCGCCGCACTGGCGCAAGCTGCTGAATGCAGGTCTGTTGTGGGGCCTGGCGGCCACGGCGGCCCATGCCGTGGGGGTGCGCCAGTTCAGCCCGCAGGGAGATGTGAGCAAGGTGGGCCAGGTCGTGGTGCAGTTCGATGGGGCAGCCGTGCGCTTTGGCGACCCCAAGGCCGCCGCGCCGGTCAATCTGCAGTGCAGCGATGCCCAGGCCGCCAAGGGAACGGGACGCTGGAACAGCGAAAAGGAATGGGTATTCGATTTTGCCCAGAACCTGCCCGCTGGCGTGCGTTGCACGGCACAGCTCAACCCTCAGTTCAAGACCGTCACGGGTACAGCTGTGACGGGCGCAGCCAGCTATCAATTTCAGACCGGCGGTCCGCAGGTGGCCAGCATTGCGCCCGACACCTATGAAGAGGTGGACGAGCAGCAGTACTTTGCCCTGCGCCTGACGGGCGCGGCATCTGTCGACAGCCTCAAGCAGCGCGTCTGGTGTACCTCCGAAGGCGTGGGTGAGCGCATCCCCGTGCAACTGATCGAGGGCAAGGACCGCGAGGCCGTGCTCAAGCAGCGCCACTGGGACAAGGATGCCGCCAAGAACCCGCAGAACTTCGCGGTGCTGGCGTGTAACCGCCGCCTGACCTCGGGCAGCAAGATGACCCTGGTCTATGGCAAGGGCGTGGCCATGGCCAACGGCCTGGTCAGCAAGGACGAACAGCGCTACGAGTACCAGGTGCGCCAGCCCTTCAGCGCCGACTTCAGCTGCGAGCGCGAGAACGCCAATGCCGCCTGCCTGCCGATCCGCCCCATGCGCCTGTCCTTCAGCGCGCCGGTGCCGCGCAAGCTGATCGAAGGCATACGCCTCAAGAGCGGTGCCTCGGCCGTGGCACCCATCATCGAGCAGAACGGCGAAAAGCTGGCCGAGGATTCGCTGGTGGACAGCGTGAGCTTTCCCGCCACCATGCAGCCGAACTCCAAGTATGTGGTGGAGCTGCCGCCGCAGTTCAAGGATGCCGCAGGTCGCACGCTGAGCAATGCCAATCTGTTCCCGTTGGCCACGGCCACGGGCAATATGCCGCCGCTGGTGAAGTTTGCCGCGGCGCCCTTCGGCATCGTCGAGCGTTTTGCCGAAGGCCCCAAGGGACCGGCGCTGCTGCCCGTGACGCTGCGCAATGTAGAGCCGCAGCTCCTGGGCAAGTCGCTGGACGCCAGCGTGGTGCGTACCAAGAAGGGCGGCTCGGATGCCGACATCATCGCCTGGCTCAAGAAGGTCGAGCGCTATGACAGCTACAGCGTGGAGCGCAAGCGCGCTGCACGCGATGTGAAGGTGCTGCCTCCGGTCATCAACGACGACAAGCACTGGGTGCAGACCCGCATGCTGTCGCTGCTGGACGGCCAGAGCCAGACCCAGACGCTGGAGCTGCCCAAGGCGGCCAAGAGCGATCCGCGCCCCTTCGAGGTCGTCGGTATTCCGCTGAATCCGGGCTTCCAGGTGGTGGAGATCGCCTCGCCCATGCTGGGCCAGTCGCTGCTCGACGAAGGCTATGGCGCGGGCCGCACCATGTATGTGCGTACCTCGGTGCTGGTGACCAATCTGGCCGTGCACTTCAAGCTTGGTCGCGAAAACTCGGTGGCCTGGGTGACGACGCTGGACAAGGGCAAGGTGGTGCCGGGCGCCACGGTGCAGGTTTCGGACTGCAATGGTCAGGCGATTGCTTCGGCCGTCAGTGATGCCCAAGGTCTGGTGACCTTCAACGGCCTCAACCCCAATCCGCCTTCCTGCAGCAACGAAGACGGCTACTACCGCAGCAACTCCTATTTCGTGAGTGCTCGGGCCAAGACCGAGGCTGGCGAGGAGCTGGCTTTTGTCTGGAGCAACTGGAACAAGGGCATAGAGTCCTGGCGCTTCAATGTGCCGACCAGCTCCAGCAGCAAGCGCGACGAAGTGGCGCATACGGTGTTTGACCGTATGCTGTTCCGTGCCGGCGAAACCGTGTCCATGAAGCACTTTCTGCGTGCTCTGACGGGCCCCGGCAAGAACTCCACGGGCTTTGAACAGACCCAGGACAAGCCTGACCGCCTGACCATCACCCATCTGGGCAGTGGCCAGCGCTTTACCCAGGCCCTGAGCTGGAATGCCAATGGCAGCGCGAGCAGCGAGTTCCCCATCTCCAAGGCCGCCAAGCTCGGCGAATATGCGGTGGAGCTGGGCTATACCAATGGCAGCGGCCGCCGCTCCAGCTTCAGCACCGGCATCTTCCGTGTCGAGGAGTTCCGCCTTCCGGTGATGGAGGGGCGTGTGGGCCCGGCCGGCAAGGAGCAGCTCTACGCTGTCAGCAGCGTGCCTGCCGAAGTGCAGATCAACTATGTCTCGGGCGGCGCTGCCGCCAATCTGCCGGTCAAGGTGTCGGCTCTGCTGCGCTCCAAATCACTGGACTTCGCGGGCTGGGATGGCTTCAGCTTCAACCCGCCGCGCAGCGCCCAGGACGTGGGCAGCAGCGACGACGAGGAAAGCACAGCGGCTGACGACACCAAGGTCGTGGCCGACAAGCTGCCCGTGACACTGGACAAGAATGGTCTGGGCAAGGTCGCCATCGACAAGCTGCCCAAGTCCGGCGAGCCGCGCGAGCTGCTGATGGAAGCGACCTATGCCGACCCGAACGGCGAGGTGCAGACCCTGCGCAGCACGCGCACCATCTGGCCGGCTGCCGTGGTGGCAGGCGTGCGCTCCGAGAACTGGATCTCGGTGGATCGCAAGCTGCGCTTTCAGGCGCTGACGCTGGATACGGCCGGCAAGGCCCAGGCCGGCGTGCCCGTCAAGGTCGAGGCCGTGGCGCGCATCACCACCTCCAGCCGCAAGCGGTTGGTGGGCGGCTTCTACAGCTACGACAACCAGACCACGCTCAAGAATCTGGGCACCGTGTGCTCGGGCACCAGCGACAGCCATGGCCTGGTGCAATGCGAGGCCCAGCTGTCCCAGCCCGGCGAGGTGGAGCTGATCGTCAAGGCTGCCGACAAGGAAGGCCGCAGCAGCCAGGCTGCGACCTCGGTGTGGGTCACGGGCCAGGGCGAGCTCTGGTTCGGTGGCGAAGACCACGACCGCATGGACGTGCTGTCCGAGCGCAAGAGCTATGAGCCCGGCGAGACGGCGCGCTTTCAGGTGCGCATGCCCTTCCGCCGCGCCACGGCGCTGGTAGCCGTGGAGCGCGAAGGCGTCGTCAGCACCCAGGTGGTGGAGCTGGCGGGTGACAACCCCACAGTGGACGTCAAGATCGAGGATAACTGGGGCCCCAACGCCTATGTCAGCGTGCTGGCGCTGCGCGGCCGCCTGATGGAAGTGCCCTGGTACAGCTTCTTCACCTGGGGCTTCAAGTCGCCCATGGAGTGGTGGCGTGCCTTCTGGAATGACGGCAAGGAATTCATCGCGCCGACTTCCATGGTGGACCTCTCCAAGCCTGCCTTCCGTTTCGGCATGTCCGAAATTCGCGTGGGCCTGAAGAGCAATACGCTGGACGTCAAGGTGTCCTCGGACAAGTCCAGCTACAAGGTGCGCGGCACGGCCAAGGTCACCATCAAGGCCACGCTGCCCGATGGCAAGCCCGCTGCAGGTGCCCATGTGGCACTGGCGGCCGTGGACCAGGCCTTGCTGGAGCTGATGCCCAACAGCAGCTGGAATCTGCTCGATGCCATGCTGACACGCCGCGAATGGGGCGTGCAGACGGCAACGGCCCAGATGGAGGTGATCGGCCGGCGCCACTACGGCAAGAAGGCCGTGCCTGCAGGTGGTGGCGGTGGCCGCAGCCCCACGCGCGAACTGCTAGACACCCTGCTGCTGTGGAAACCCGATGTGGTGCTGGACGGCAACGGCATGGCGCTGATCGAGGTGCCGCTCAACGACGCCCTGACCACCTTCCAGGTGGTGGCCGTGGCCGATGCGGGCGTGAGCCTGTTCGGCACTGGCCAGGCGGCGATCCGTACCACGCAGGATCTGCAGATCATCAGCGGCCTGCCGCCGCTGGTGCGCGAGGACGATCAGTTCCGCGCTCAGATCACGCTGCGCAACACCTCGGCCAAGGCCATGAAGGTGGAGGTCACGCCGCGTGCCACCATGCTGGAGCTCAAGGCCCAGAACGTGGAGATTCCCGCAGGCGAGGCGCGTGAAGTGGCCTGGGATGTGAAGGCTCCGGCCCAGCTCTCCGGAACGCGTGCCGAGGCGCTGATCTGGGAGATTTCCGCGCGCGACACCGCTGGCGGTGCCGATGCGGCGCAGGATGCGCTCAAGATCAGTCAGCGCATCGTGCCCGCCGTGCCGCTGTCGGTGCAGCAGGCCACGCTGGTGCAGGTCAACGGCAGCTATAGCGTGCCCGTGAATCCGCCCGCAGATGCCCTGCCAGGCCGTGGCGGAGTGCAGATGTCGCTGGTGCCCAAGCTGACCGAAGGTCTGCCCGGCGTGCGCGACTGGTGGGCCCGCTATCCCTACTCCTGCCTGGAGCAGACCACCAGCAAGGCCGTCGGCATGAACAACGCCGAGCTGTGGGGCAGCACCATGGCCCAGCTGCCCAACTATCTGGACGGTGACGGCCTGGCCAACTACTTCCCGCCCCAGGACGGATCGGTCAGCCGCGGCAGCGATACGCTGACTGCGCATCTGCTTAACCTGTCGGCCATGGCGCAGGGCGTTGACAAGCGCTTCGTGATCCCCGGCGCCGAACGCGCGCGCATGGAGGATGGCCTGATTGCGTTTGTGGAAGGCCGCATCCAGCGCAACTTCTGGAGTCCGCGCAAGGATCTGGAAATGCGCAAGCTGGCGGCGATTGCCGCGCTGGCACTGTCGGGCAAGGCCACGCCGCGCATGCTTGACAGCATCAATGCCACGCCCAACCAGTGGCCCACGCACACGGTCATCGACTGGGTGATGCTGCTGCAGCGCATGAGCGATGCGCCGCAGCGCGACGAGCGCCTGGCACAGGCCATGCAGATCCTGCGCGCCCGCCTGACCTACAACGGCACGCGTGCCGGCTTCTCGACCGATCAGGACGATAGCTGGTGGTGGCTGATGCAGGGCCCGGACGTGAATCTGGCACGCCTGATTCTGGCGACCATCAACGACCCCGCATGGGCCGAAGACATGCCGCGTCTGGTCAGCGGCTTTATCGCGCGTCAGCAGTCCGGTGCCTGGAACACGACCACGGCCAACCTCTGGGGAGCTCTGGCGCTGCGTCGCTTCTCGCAGAAGTTCGAGTCCGAGCCCGTGGCCGGCAGCACCGTGGCCAGCATGAACGGCAACGAAGCCAAGGTGAACTGGGCCGATGTCAGGCGTGCCACGTCCGAGGATGCGCAGGGCACGGCCCATTCCAACAGCGTCTTCGGCGAGCCCGTGCGCGCCGGCGGCCTGATGAACAACACCATGTTCATGCCCTGGGCCAAGGCTGGCAAGGGGCAGCTCAGCGTGACGCAGCAAGGCACGGGCAAGCCCTGGCTGACCGTGCAGTCGGTGGCGGCCGTGGCCCTCAAGGCCCCGTTCAGCGCCGGCTACACCATCAAGAAGACCGTCACGCCTGTGGAGCAGGCCGACAAGGGTCTGTTTGGTGGCGGCCAGTACACACGCGGCGATGTGCTGCGCGTGACGCTGGAAGTGCAGGCCAAGACCGATATGACCTGGGTGGCGATCACCGATCCCGTTCCCACAGGGGCGACCATTCTGGGCGGCGGCCTGGGCCGTGATTCGGAGATCGCGTCCAAGGGCGAGAAGCAGGAGGGCGCCGGCTGGCTGGCCTATGAAGAGCGCAGCTTCGAGTCCTACCGTGCCTACTATCAGTACCTGCCCGCAGGGACGACCAAGGTCGAATACACCGTGCGCCTGAACAATGCCGGTGAATTCGCCCTGCCGCCCACGCGTGCCGAAGCGCTGTATGCGCCCGAGATGTTTGGCGAGATTCCCAACGCCAAGCTCAAGGTGGTGATGCCCAAGTAAGCCCCGAGCGGTTTCTAGGCCCTACGCCAAGCCCCGGTCTGCGCCAGCAGCCGGGGCTTTTTCATGCATGGGCGCTATTAATAGAGAAGCTGTTTACGCCTTTGAACAGGTTGATTCAAAGGTATTTCAATCTGAAATCTATGAATATCGATCGAAGGTAGCTCCTGTTTTTGATACCGCCGAGGGTTGACACGCGGCTGTCATCCAGTCTTTCTAGACTGGCGCGATGTCTTTGATCGAGCTGGAGAACGTCGCCAAATCCTGGGGTGACGCCACGGCCCTGCATGCCGTGAATCTGCGCATTGAACCAGGCTCGTTTTGCGTCCTGCTCGGCCCTTCGGGCTGCGGCAAATCCACCACCTTGCGCATGATCGCCGGGCTGGACACGCCTAGCTCGGGGTCGGTGCGCATCGATGGCCGCGACGTCACCCATCTGCCGCCCGCGCAGCGCGGCATTGCCATGGTGTTTCAGAACTATGCGCTGTTCCCGCACCTGAGCGTGGCCGACAACATCCAGTTCGGTCTGCAGGTGCGCAAGCTTGCCAGGGCCGAGCGCGAGCAGCGTCTTGAGCAGACGGCCGAGCTGCTGGGGTTGACGGCGCTGCTGGAGCGCCGGCCCGGGCAACTCTCGGGCGGCCAGCAGCAACGCGTGGCACTGGGCCGTGCGCTGGTGGCGCAGGCCAGGGTCTGTCTGATGGACGAGCCGCTGTCCAATCTCGACGCTCAGCTGCGCCAGGAAATGCGCGCCGAGCTGCGCGAGCTGCAGCAGCGTCTGGGTCTCACGGTGGTCTATGTGACCCACGATCAGGCCGAGGCCATGAGCATGGCCGATCAGGTGGTGCTGCTCAACAAGGGCCTGGTGGAGCAGGCCGCCGGGCCGCGCGAGATCTATGCCCGGCCCGCAACCACGTTTGCCGCTCGCTTTATCGGCACGCCCGCCATGAACATCGTTGCCCTGCAAGGCAACCGGATTGCCGGCAGCGATGTGGTCGTGGCACCGGATCTGGTGACTGGCAGCGCCTATCCGCAGGCGCTGGGCGTGCGGCCCGAGGTGATTGCCGTGGCAGGTGATGCCAGCGGCAACGAGGGGCTGGGCAACGGTATTCCGGCCACCGTACAGGGCTTTGAATATCTGGGTGCCGATCTGGTGCTGCGCTGCCAGGTGGGCAGTGAGTTGCTGACGGCGCGTGTGCCCGGCCATGCCCATGCCGATCTGCGGTCCGGACAAGGCGTGGTCCTGTACTGGCCGCAGCAAGCTGCGCATTGGTTCGATGCGCAGGGCGGGCGCATTCATGTTTGCGGGCAGGCGGTTGAATCCGCCCGCTCCTTGCTGGCCGCAGCCTGAGCCGCCGGCATTTTCCATTGTCTGCCAATCCCGAGGAGAGATTCCCATGCGTCGTCAAACCTTTGTTCACGGCCTGTTCGCCGCTGTCGCCGGCCTTGGCCTGGCGGGCACTGCTCTTGCGCAGTCCCCGCTGGAAGTGCCTTTCTATTACCCCGTGGCCGTGGGCGGCCCCATCACCAAGGTGATAGACGGTTATGCGGCGGACTTCAACAAGGCGCATCCGCAATACAAGCTCACGCCCATCTATGCGGGCACCTATCAGGAAACCATCGTCAAGGCGCTGACGGCGCACAAGGCCGGCAAGGCGCCAGCGACCTCGGTGCTGCTGTCCACCGATATGTTCACGCTGATGGACGAGGGCGCGATTGCGCCCATTGACGACTTCGTGAAGACCGATGCCGATAAGGCCTGGCTCAAGGGCTTTTACCCGGCCTTCATGGCCAACAGCCAGACCGGAGGCAAGACATGGGGCGTGCCCTTTCAGCGCTCCACCGTGGTGATGTACTACAACAAGGAAGCATTCAAGGAGGCCGGCCTGAACCCCGACAAGGCGCCCCAGAACTGGAAGGAGCTCAGGGAGGCCGCCCACAAGCTGACCAGGAAGGACGCCAGCGGCAAGGTCGTGCAATACGGCATCCAGATTCCGTCCACCGGCTTTGGCTACTGGATGCTGCAGACCCTGACCACGCCCAATGATGTGCTGCTGGCCAATGAGTCCGGCACCCGCGTCATGCTCAACCACCCCAAGGTGGTGGAGGCGCTGAACTTCTGGGTCAGCCTGGTCAAGGAAGGCGTGCACCCTGCAGGTGTGGTGGAGTGGGGTACGACGCCCAGGGACTTCATGGAAAAGAAGGCCGCCATCATCGTGACGACCACGGGCAATCTCACCAATATCCGCGCCAATGCCAAGTTCGACTTCGGCGTGGGCCAGATCGCCGGCAATGTCCGCAAGGGCTCGCCCACGGGTGGGGGCAATTTCTACATCTTCAAGAATGCGCCTAGGGAGCAGCAGCAGGCTGCGTTCGAGTTTGCAAAATGGGTGACCCAGCCAGAGCGTGCCGCGCAGTGGAGCATGGACAGCGGCTATGTGGCTGTCTCGCCTGCAGCCTACGAGACGCCCGTACTCAAGAAGTACGGCCAGGAATTTCCCCAGGCATTGGTTGCGCGCGATCAACTGCCCGTGTCGGTGGCCGAGTATTCCACCCATGAGAACCAGCGTGTGACCAAGGTGCTCAATGATGCGATTCAGGCGGCCCTGAGCGGCACCAAGACCGCAGCCCAGGCCATGGACGACGCGCAAAAGGAATCCGAGCGCATTCTGCGTCGCTACAAGTAATGAGTAGTCCGGCGCTTGAAACCGGCAAGGGCACCATGGCGGCGCCCTTGTCATCCGGGGCCGTCCGCAGGCTGGCGCAGGCCGCAGCGCGAAAGCAGGCCGTGCATGCCTGGCTGCTGCTCATGCCAGCACTGGTGCTGCTGCTGGGCTTTACGCACTGGCCGGCCTTGTCCACGTTGATCGACAGCCTGCATGCCACGGGTCGTGGCGGCCAGTCCGGCGAATGGGTGGGGCTTGAAAACTATGCGCTCATGGTCGATGACCCCGTGTTCTGGCAGGCCGTGCGCAATAACCTCTGGTTTGCCGCTGCCACCATTCCACTGTCCATGGGGCTGGCCTTGCTGATGGCGCTGTGGGTCAACGAGAAGCTCGCGGGGCGGGCCTTGCTGCGCATGGCGTATTTCACGCCCACGGTGCTGCCCATGATTGCAGTGGCCAATATCTGGCTGTTCTTCTACACGCCTCAGTACGGACTGCTGGAGCAGGTGCGCGGCGCACTGGGTCTGGGCGCGCACAACTGGCTGGGCGATCCATCCACGGCCCTGGCCTGCATCACGGCGGTGGCAGTGTGGAAGGAGGCCGGCTTTTTCATGATCTTCTATCTGGCCGCGCTGCAGACGCTCAATCCCAGCCTCAAGGAGGCGGCGGTCATCGAAGGCGCATCGCGCTGGTATTTCCTGCGCCGCGTGCAGTGGCCGCTGCTCATGCCGACCACATTGTTCATTCTGGTCAACGCCGTGATCAATGCCTTCCGGCTGGTGGACCATGTGTTCGTTCTCACGCGCGGCGGGCCGGACAATGCCTCCACGCTGCTGCTCTATCACCTCTACGAAGTGGGCTTCAAGTTCTGGGATACCGGCTATGCAGCGGCCATCACCGTGGTGCTGGTCGTGGTGCTGGCTGCCGTGGCGCTGTTCCAGTTCTTCGTGCTGGACAAAAAGGTGCACTATCAATGACCGCTGCTTCATTTCTGTCAGGGCGCAGGAGCGCCCGGGCAAGCCAGGGCGTGAGCTTTTATGGCGCTTCATGGCTGGACACCCTGGCCGCCTGGACGCTGGCGCTGCTGTGGCTGCTGCCGCTGGCCTATGCGGTCTGGACGGCGTTTCACCCCTCCGATGCGTCCACGCGCCTGGATCTGTCGGCGCCCTGGACGCTGCAGAACTTCCGCCATGCCTGGGAGGCCGCACCGTTTGCGCGCTATTTTCTCAACACCATCTTGCTGGTGGCCATGATTTTGGCGGTGCAACTGCTGCTGTCCACGCTGGCTGCATTTGCCTTTGCACGCTTGCGCTTTCGCGGCAGCAATGTGGCGTTTGCGCTGGTGCTGATACAGCTGATGATCATGCCGGACATCCTGCTGGTGGCGAACTATCAGACCATGTCCGGGCTGGGAGCGGTCGATACTCTGGTGGGCATAGGTCTGCCGTATTTCGCCTCGGCCTTTGCCATCTTTTTGCTGCGCCAGACCTTTATGGGCATACCCCGCGAGCTGGACGAAGCCGCGCGCGTGGAAGGTGCCAGCACGCTGCAGATTCTCTGGCGTGTCTACGTACCGCTGGCCAGGCCGGTCTACACCGCGTTTGCGCTGGTTTCGGTGAGCTTTCACTGGAATAATTTTCTCTGGCCGCTGATCATCACCAACAGCGTGCAGGCTCGTCCGCTCACCGTAGGGCTGCAGGTTTTCTCCAGCGTGGAGTCGGGCGTGGAATGGTCGACCATCTGCGCCGCCACCCTGATGACTTCAGGGCCGCTGCTGATTGCATTCCTGCTGTTCCAGCGCCAGTTCGTGCAAAGCTTCATGCGCGCGGGCATCAAGTGACTGGGATACAGTCAAACCATTTGAGGAGTTGACAATGCCTGGTCCCGCTGCTGCTGGTGTTCTGATTTATGCCAAGGATTTCCAGAGTCTGGCAAGTTTCTATGAGCAGGTTCTGGGCATGCAGCGGCTGCATGAGGACGAGCACGTCATCGTGCTGGAGTCCGCCGCGTTGCAGTTGGTGATTCACGCCCTGCCTGCCGAGATTGCGGCGCGGGTCAGGATCGGCACGCCACCGCAGCGCCGTGCCGATGTGGCGCTCAAGTTCTTCATCACCGTGCCGGCGATTGCCGAGGCCCAAAGTGCTGCGCAGGCGCTGGGTGGACAGGTGTTTGACGAGCGTTGGCAAGGTCCTGGCTTTGCGGCCTGCAATGCCATGGACAGGGAAGGCAATGTGTTCCAGTTGCGCGAGACCTTGGTCTGATCAGCAGCTGAAAAAATAGTGGCTGCCAGGGCTTCAGCCATTTTCAATCTGGAAAGACGCGACAAGATGAATATCCTGACCTGGAATGTGCAATGGTGCTGCGGCATGGATGGACTGGTCAGTGTGGAACGCATCGTGCGTCACGCGCTGCAAATGGGCGAGCAGGCCGGCGGACTGGATGTGCTGTGCCTGCAGGAAATCGCCGTCAACTACCCCGATCTGCAGGGCCGGCCCGGTGACCAGCCGGCCGAGCTGAAGGCGCTGTTGCCGGGCTGGCAGATCTTCTTTGGCGCATCGGTCGATGAGTTCACGTCCAGTGGCCATCAGCGTTTTGGCAATCTGATTGCCACGCGGCTGCCGGTGCGGCTGGTTCAGCACTATCTGCTGCCCATGCCGGCAGAGGCCGATATGCGCTGCATGCAGCGCATGTGCTCTGTGGTCACGGTCGACGACGCGGCGCTGGGGCCGGTACGCATCATGACCACGCATCTCGAATATTTTTCGTCGCGTCAGCGCATGGCGCAGGCCGGCGCACTGCGTGCCCTGCAGATGCAGGCCTGTGCGCTGGCCGATGCCCCGCCGCAGCCGGCCAGCGATGGCTCGCCCTATCAAACCAAGCCGCATACACGCCATGCAGTGCTTTGCGGGGATTTCAACTTCGAGCCGCACGAACCCGAATATGCCGTTCTGTCCACTCCTTGGGCTGCCGGTGAGGAAGGCTGTCTGCAGGCCGGGCAGTGGCGCAATAGCTGGGATGTGCTGCACCCCGGCCAGCCGCAGCCCCCTACCTTCAGACTGGTGGACCGGACCTGGGGAGCAGAGCCCGGGGCCTGCGATCTGCTGTGGGTGAGCGACAGCCTGTGCCAGCATGTGCAGGCCTGGCGTGTGGACAGCGCCACACAGGCGTCCGACCACCAGCCGGTGATGTTGACGCTGGGCTGAGCTTCTTGCTAGGGTCGGAGCTGGAGTCGAGAGACGAGTGGCTGCACAAGTCGCACTGTTGTGAAACCCTGAGAACGTAAACACGTTCTAAAAGAGAGGAGTCTTCATGCCTGTAGAAATTCCGTCCATGTCCATCATGCTGCACCGTAGCTGGTGGGTGCTGTTGTTGCGCGGCGCCGCCGCCATCATCTTCGGCGTGCTGACCTGGATGCAGCCCGCAGCATCTGCCGCCGCGCTGGTGCTGGTGTTTGGCGCCTATGTGTTTGTCGACGGCCTGCTGGGCATCTACACCGCCATCAAGAGCCGCCAGCAGTCGCGCCACTGGTGGGTGGTTTTGCTGTGGGGGCTGACGGGTGTGGTGGTGGGGGTGCTCACGGTCATCAACCCTGCGATCACCGCATTGGTGCTGACCATCTATATCGGTGTCTGGGCTCTGATGACCGGCGTGCTGCAGATCGTCGCGGCGCTGCGTCTGCGCAAGGAAATTCAAGGCGAATGGGTGCTGGTGCTCGGGGGGCTGCTCTCGGTGCTGTTCGGCATCTTCGTGCTGATGCAACCCGGCGCGGGCATGATGGCCATGCTGTGGGTGCTGGCGACCTATGCCGTCATCTTCGGTGTGCTGATGGTGATACTGGCGTTCAAGATCAAGAAGTTCACGGCTTGAAGGGCATTGATCTCGAAAAAGCGGCTCGCAGAAGCCGCTTTGTTGTTGCCGCTTGTCTGAGCAGTCTGTTTGCCGGGCCATCTTTGGGACAATGCCTGCTGACTTCCAACAGCGCACAAAGACATGGAACAAGGCATGCAGCGGTATTTCCAGCCCCCGAGAATGAAGCAGTCCTGGCGGGCCGTCGGCATGACGGCCGCTTTATGGCTGGGTCTGGCCGCCAGCAGCCATGCGGTGCCCAGCTATGACGAGGTGCGCAGCCACCATCGCTCGTCGGAGACCCTGCTGCTTTCGCGTGAGGGCGAGGTGCTGCAGCGCCTGCGAACCGACAGCACGGTGCGCCGCGGTCCCTGGGTGGCATTGGCCGATGTCTCGCCGGCACTGCGCACGGCCCTGGTGCTCAGCGAGGACAAGCGCTTCTACGAGCACAGCGGTGTGGACTGGGCTGCCGTCACTGCGGCCGCCTGGGGCAATCTCTGGAACACGCGCACGCGCGGCGCAAGCACCATCACCATGCAGCTCGCCGGTCTGCTCGATGGCGACTGGCGTCAGGGACCGGGCGGGCGCAGCGTGGTGCAGAAGGTGGGTCAGGCCGTGGCGGCCCAGGTGCTGGACAGGCGCTGGCGCAAGGACCAGATTCTCGAGGCCTATCTGAACCTGGTGCCGTTTCGCGGCGAGATCGTGGGTATAGCTGCGCTGTCGCAAAGCCTGTACGGTAAGGCAGCTCATGGGCTGGATGCTCGCGAGGCCGCCATTGCCGCAGCCCTGGTGCGTGCGCCCAATGCCTCGGTCGAGCGTGTGGCCCAGCGTGCCTGCGGTGTGCTGCAGGTGATGGTGCCCGATGATGTGGCGGCCAAGGATTGCTCGGCCATGCAGCTCTATACCTCCAGCGTGCTGCAGCGGCGCCAATGGCTGTCCAGCGAGGGCGTGGCCCCGCATTTCGCGCGGCGCTGGCTGGCGCTGCCCCAGAACAGGGGGCAGGAGCAGGTGCGATCAACCTTGAACGCACCCTTGCAGCGCTTTGCCGTGGCCAGCCTGCAGCAGCATCTGCGCGAGCTGCAGGGCCGCAATGTGGAAGATGGTGCGGCCGTGGTGCTGGACAATCGCAGCGGCGAGATCCTGGCCTGGGTGGGCTCCTCAGGAACGCTGAGCCAGGCGTCCGAGGTCGATGGCGTTACTGCGCTGCGTCAGCCCGGCTCCACGCTCAAGCCTTTTCTCTATGCCCAGGCGATTGCCGAAAAGCGCATCACGGCCGCCTCGCTGATCGAGGATTCATCGGCCCATATTCCCACGCAGAACGGCCTCTATATTCCGCAGAACTACGACCGGCGCTTCAAGGGCTGGGTGTCGGCGCGCACGGCGCTGGCGTCCTCGCTCAATGTGCCTGCGGTGCGCACGCTGGTCATGATCACGCCCGACGCTTTCTTCGAGCAGCTCAAGAAACTGGGCCTGCCGCTGCGCGAAAGCGGGGGCTACTACGGCTTCAGCCTGGCGCTGGGCAGCAGCGAGGTCGCGCTGCTCAATCTGACCAATGCCTATCGGGCACTGGGCAATGGCGGTCAATATCGTCCCGTGAGCTGGGCCTTGCCTCAGACTGAAAGCCGCAAGGCCGGCGGCAAAACCGGCGACGACGCGGTGCAGGCACTGGATGCGCGGGCAGCCTTTATCGTGGGCGACATTCTCTCCGACAATATGGCGCGGGCTCCGACCTTCGGCACGGACAGCGTGCTGGCCACGCGCTTCTGGACGGCCGTGAAAACCGGCACCAGCAAGGATATGCGCGACAACTGGGCCGTAGGCTGGTCCGAGCGTTACACCGTGGGCGTGTGGGTGGGCAATGCGGGTGGCGAGGCCATGCATTCGGTCAGCGGCACCAGCGGGGCAGCACCCATCTGGGCCGATATCATGGGCTTTTTGCATCGCAATGTGTCCAGTCATGCACCCCGGCCACCCGCTGGCGTGCAGCAGCAGCAAGTGCAGTTCGGTGCTTTGACAAGCGGCGCCATGCCTATCGAAAGCGCACGCGAGGAATGGTTTGTGGCGGGGACCGAGCAATCACTGTTTGCCATGGATCACGTGGCTGGCAGTGCAGAGCAGAAAAGCCTGGTCAGGCAAAAAGGCAGCAAGTCCGGCAGCGCTGCGGCTGCGGCCGCTGTGCGTATCTCGCGTCCGGCCAATGGCACCATTTTGGCGCTGGACCCCGATATTCCGCCTGACAGCCAGCGCGTGCAACTGGTGGCGCGCCAGGCCGGCATGGCGGCCGAGCAGGACTGGCGTGACGGCAGCCTGCGCTGGCGGCTGGTGACCCGGCAATACGGCCCGCCTGCGGCTGGCGACAAGAATGCGCAACCCGTGATGCGGGAAGTGCAGCGCGAGCTGGGGCGTGGCAGTCAGCTGGGCTGGCTGCCCTGGCCGGGGCGCCACAGGCTGGAGCTGCTCGATGCCTCCGGCAAGGTGCTGGACAGCATCGCGCTGGAAGTGCGCGGCGCCGGTGCTCTGGTGGCCGGGCCGGAGCAGATCCAGAGCCAGCGCCGGCGCTGAATGCCGACCGGTCAACCGGCCAGGCGCTCAGTTGCCAGAATCGAACTGCGCTACCAGAAAGTCCAGCAGCGCCCGCAGCTTGGGCGTCATATGCTGGCGCGACGGATAAATGGCATAGAGCGCGGTCTTCACCGTGCTCCAGTCTTCCAGGGCTGCCTGCAACCGGCCCGTGCGCAGGTCTTCCTCGACATAGGGCAGCGGGATCAGGCTGACGCCAAAGCCCGCGCGCAATGCATCGCGCACCGCCAGGCTTGAGGACACCGAGTAGCGCGCATTGACCGCCACGCGCTCCATGCGTCCGCCTTGCTCAAATTCCCAGACATCTGCATGGCCCGAGAGGCTAAAGCGTATGTGCTCCAGGCCGTTGAGGTCGGCAGGCGTGTGCGGGCGGCCGCGCTTCTCGAAATAGCCGGGCGCGGCGCACAGTACATGCGACATGGTTGTCAGCGGTCGCGCAATCAGCGAGGAATCCTCGAGCCGGTCACTGCCGCGTATGGCCAGATCGAAGCCTTCGCGCACGATATCGACGCGTCTGTCGTCCAGGTGCAGGTCCAGTTGTAGCCCGGGGTAGCGCTCCAGGAAGGCGGGGAGCGCGCAAGAGATCTGCGTCAGCGTGAATGTCATGGGCGCGCTGACCTTGAGCAGGCCGCTGGGCGCGGCCTTGAACGGGCATAGCGCTGAGTCTGCATCGGCCAGCGCATCGAGCGCCCGCGTGACATGCTCGAGATACAGGCGGCCTTCCTCCGTCAGCGCCATGCGCCGCGTGGTGCGCTGGATCAGGCGTGTGCCCACATGGGCCTCCAGCTCGGCGATGTTCTTGCTGATCGCGGCCGGCGACAGGCCCATGCTGCGGCCGGCTTCGGCAAAGCTGCCCCGCTGCGCGACGCGATGAAAGACTTGCAAGGCGGTCAATCGGTCCATGCGATTCTTCTCTGATAGTGAATGGTTTATTTTGATAATCGCTAATTATCAATTCGGGGTGAATTATCTACAGTCGTGCCATGACGACACTTCATCCCACGCTCACCCTCATCGAGCAGCGCATCTCGGCCAACCGCTTCGATACCTCCCACCATCTGGCGGATGCCGACATATCAAGGCTGGTGCAGCTGGCTACGCGCGCACCTACGGCCTACAACCTTCAGAACTGGCGCTTCATCGCCGTGCGCACGCCTGGGGCCAAGGCCAGGTTGCGCGCCGTGGCGCAGGACCAGGCCAAGGTCCAGGAGGCGGCCGTCTGCTTCATCGTCTGCGGCGTGCTGGCCGACCCCGAGGCGCTTGCCGAACGGCTGCAGCCCTCTGTGGACGCGGGCTTCATGCCTTCCGCCATGGCGCAGGGATGGCTGCAGGCCGCGCAGCAGCAGTACGCCAGCGCGCAGGCGGTGCGCGACGAGGCCTTGCGTTCGGCCAGCTTCGGCGCCATGACGCTGATGCACGCGGCGCAGGCGCTGGGCCTGGCGTCCTGTGCGATGACCGGCTTCGACGCCGAAGGCGTGGCGGCGAGCTTCGGTCTGGCGAGCGAGGAGGTGCCGGTCATGCTCGTCACCGTGGGCCGTGCTGCGCCCGGCAACTGGCCGCAGAAGCCACGCCGGCCGCTGGATCAGGTGCTGGAGTTCGCATGAGCGCCGGCCAATCTGCGCTTGCGTTCAGGCGGACCCAGGCGCGCGATCTGCTGCTGACGGCGCTGGCACCCGCCATCTGGGGCAGCAGCTACATCGTCACCACGCAGCTGCTGCCGCAGGTGCCCGCGATGACCGTGGCATTGCTGCGCGCGTTGCCCGCCGGCCTGTTGTTGCTGGCATTTGCACGGCGCCTGCCGCAGGGCGTGTGGTGGCTGCGGGTGTTCATTCTGGGAGCGCTCAATTTCTCGGTGTTCTGGAGCATGCTGTTCGTCTCGGCCTACCGCCTGCCGGGAGGGGCGGCCGCCACTGTCGGGGCTGTGCAGCCGCTGGTGGTGGTGTTTCTTGCGGCCTGGGTGCTGGGCAGCGCGCTGCGGCCGGCCTCGGTGCTGGGAGCCCTGGCCGGTCTGGCGGGTGTGGCCTTGCTGGTGCTCACGCCTGGTGTGAGGCTGGATGCAACGGGGATTGCGGCGGGCCTGGCAGCAGCGGTTTCCATGGCCTGTGGCACGGTGCTCACGCGCAAGTGGCGCGCTCCCGTACCGCTGTTGACCTTCACCGCCTGGCAGCTCACGGCCGGCGGGCTGTTGCTGCTGCCGGTGGCGCTGTGGGCCGGACCGGATTTTCCGGCGCCCACACCGGGCCATCTGATCGGACTGGCCTGGCTGGGTCTGGTAGGCGCGGCGTTGACCTATGTGCTGTGGTTTCGCGGCATTGCCCGGCTGGAGCCGAACATGGCGGCGCCACTGGGTTTTCTGAGTCCGCTGACGGCGATTTTGCTGGGCTGGGCATTCCTGGATCAGACGCTGACGGCCGTGCAGATGGCTGGCGTGGCCCTGGTCCTGGGCGGCATCTGGCTGGGACAGCGGGGCGCGGCGCGATGATCGCCGCAAGGCCCGGCCGAGGGCCGGGGCCTGCACGGATCAGTCCCTTACCAACAGATCGCCCGTGATCTCCGAGACCTTCTTGACGCTGGTCAGCGTCATGGCCACGCGCATTTCCTTCTCGAGCAGGTTCAGCAGATTGCTCACACCGGCCTCGCCCTCGGCGGCCAGCGCGTAGACGAAGGCGCGGCCTATCATGGTGCAGTCCGCGCCCAGGGCCAGCAGGCGCACGATGTCCAGGCCGTTGCGCACGCCCGAGTCGGCCAGGATCTTGATCTGGCCCTTGACGGCATCGGCGATGGCAGGCAGGGCGCGTGCCGACGAGAGCACGCCGTCGAGTTGGCGCCCGCCATGGTTGGAGACGATGATGCCGTCGGCGCCGAAGCGCACGGCATCCCTGGCGTCCTCGGGGTCGAGGATGCCTTTGATCAGCATGGGACCCTTCCAGAAGTCGCGGATCCACTCCAGGTCCGACCACGAGATCGAGGGGTCGAAGTTCGCGCCCAGATAGCCCATATAGTCTTCGAGGGAGACGTTCTGGCCCTTGTAGGTGGAGATATTGCCCAGCGTGTGCGGGCGGCCCATCAGGCCCACGTCCAGGGCCCAGTGCGGATGGGTCACGGCCTGCAGATAGCGGCGCATGGCGGCGTTGGGGCCGCTCATGCCCGAGTGCGCGTCGCGGTAGCGGGCGCCGGGCACCGGCATGTCCACGGTGAAGACCAGGGTGGAGACGCCCGCTGCCTGAGCGCGCTCCAGCGCGTTCTTCATGAAGCCCCGGTCCTTGAGCACATAGAGCTGGAACCACATCGGTCGGCCCAGCCTGGGCGCGACTTCCTCGATGGGGCAGACCGAGACGCTGGACATGGTGAAGGGGATGCCCTTCTTGTCGGCGGCCATGGCGGCCTGCACTTCGCCGCGGCGGGCGAACATGCCGGTCAGCCCCACGGGAGCCAGCGCCACGGGAATCGAGAACTTTTCGCCGAACAGCTCGATGCTGGTATCGAGCTGACTCATGTCCTTGAGCACGCGCTGGCGCAGGGCTACGTCGGCCAGGTCGTCGACATTGCGCGCCAGCGTCTTCTCGGCATAGGCGCCGCCGTCGAGGTAGTGGAACAGAAAGGGCGGCAGGCGCTTTTGCGCAGCCGCGCGGTAGTCGGTGGTGGAGGAGATGATCATGAAAAAATGGCGGAGGAAGAGGAGAAACGATCCAGCCGCTTGCGTCGGGCCGCTTCGGCATCCGACTCGGACAGCTTTTCGTGAACATAGGCCAGGTGCTGGCCGATGGCGCTTCTGGCCTGCTCCGGCTCGCCGTCGACAATGGCCTGCATGAGATTGCGGTGCTGCGCAGTCAGGTGCTCCAGCGTCGAGAGATCATCATGCACGAACATCAGGCGCCGGTTCTGGGCCACGGTGCCCAGCACCAGCTCGAAGAGGCTGCCCATGAGCTGAACCAGCACGGCGTTGTGCGAAGCCTCGGCAATCGCCAGATGGAACTGCGCATCTGAGCGGGCCGCACTGGCGGCATCGCGCGCCTGCTGGTGGCGCAGCATGTCGTCAAAGCAGCGGCGGATGCGGTCCCTGTCCTTGTCGGTGGCACGCTGGGCCGCGTACCAGGCAGTGCTGAGCTCCAGAGCTTGGCGTGCTTCCAGCACGTCGTAGCGGTATTGGGGGTCGTCGCGCAGCAAGGATTCCAGCGGTGCGACGGCTTGTTCGTGCCACAGGGGCACGCGCGAGCCGACAAATGTGCCGGCACCCACGCGGCTTTCGAGCACACCTCGGCTGGCAAGTTTCTGTATGGCCTCGCGCAGCGCCGTGCGCGAAACCCCCAACTGCTCGGCCAGCGCCCGTTCGGTCGGCAGCTTGGCGCCGCTCTGGAGCTGGGTGCTCTGGATCAGCTCCAGCAACTGCTGGGCAACGCGGTCGGACAGGCGGATGGCGGGCATGGGGTTTGGCAGGAGTTTCAGGTGGTGGGAATCATCCACGGAAACACATAAGCCTGCAGCGTGCAGATGATGCCGATCAGCACCAGGAAGGCCAGGCTGTGCTTGACGGTAAAGCGGAACAGGTCCGATTCCTTGCCGGCCAGGCCGACGGCTGCGCAGGCAATGGCGATGGACTGGGGCGAGATCATCTTGCCGGTCACGCCGCCGGTGGTGTTGGCCGTCACGGCCAGAACCTCGGGCAGTCCCAGCTGCGCTGCCGTCGTGGCCTGCAGCGCGCCGAACAGCGCATTGGCCGAGGTGTCGGATCCCGTGAGGAACACGCCGACCCAGCCCAGGAAGGGCGAGAAGAACGCAAAGGCCTTGCCTGTATGAGCCAGCGCCATGGCCAGCGTGGTGGACAGGCCGGAGTAGTTGGCGATGAAGGCGAAGGCCAGCACCATGCCGATGGAGTAGATGGGCAGTGCCAGTTCCTTGAAGGTCTCGCCCAGGGTCCGGACTGCCACGGCAGGCTTGAGGCGCAGCAAAAGAATGGCGAGCACGGCAGCGATCAGGATCGCGGTTCCCGTGGCCGACAGCCAGTTGAAGGAGTAGACCGCGCCATAGGGCGTGGGGGTGGCAACGACGGGAGCCATTTTCTGCACCAGATTGTGCAGCATGGGCACGGGAATGCTGAAGACCGTGCCGGACAGTGCGCCGCCAGAGGCGAACAGCGCCTTGAAGGGCTTGAGGCTCCAGATGGTCACCATGGCCGTGAGGATGATGAAGGGCGACCAGGCCTTGATCACCATGCCGGTCGTCAGCTTGGCAGGGGCCGTCGTCTGGATCTTGGCTGCGCCCGGCTCGGTGTCGAAGCGGAAGATGCGCTTGGGCTGCCAGAACTTGAGGAAAGTGGTCAGTGTCACCAGAGCGAAGATTGCCGAAGTGATGTCCGGCAGTTCGGGGCCGATGTAGTTGGCCGTCAGAAACTGTCCGAGTGCAAAGCTGCCGCCGCCCACCAGTACCGCAGGCCAGGTTTCCTTGACGCCGCGCCAGCCGTCCATGATGGCCATGAGCCAGAACAGCACGATGATGGTCATGAACGGCAACTGGCGGCCGGCCATCTGGCTGATGGCCATGACATCGACGCCCGAGACCTGACCGGCCACGATGACGGGAATGCCCATGGCGCCGAAGGCCACGGGGGCGGTATTGCCGATCAGGCACAGGCCGGCTGCATACAGAGGCCTGAAGCCCAGGCCCACCAGCAGCGCCGCCGTGATGGCCACGGGGGCGCCGAAACCGGCAGCTCCCTCAAGGAAGGCACCGAAGCAAAAGCCCACCAGGATCAGCTGCAGGCGCTGGTCTTCGGTGACCGACAGAATCGACGAGCGGATGATGTCGAACTGCCCGGTCTTGACCGAGATCTTGTAGAGAAAGACCGCCGCGACAATGATCCAGGCAATCGGCCACAGACCGTAGAAGAAGCCGTAGACGCCTGCGGCCAGCGCGTTGGCGACCGGCATGCGATAAAAGAGCAGCGCCACGGCCAGAGACAGTGCCACCGTGATGGTGCCCGCCACATAGCCCTTCAGGCGCAGCTTGGTCAGCGCGAGAAAGAAAAAGATGATGGGTATCAGCGCCACCAGCGCCGACACCCACACATTGCCTGCGGGGTCGTAGTTCTGCGACCAGATTTCTTGCATTGCCTTGATCTCCTGGATATGCGCGGGGAGGGCAACCCTCCTGACTGTCCAGAAGTCTTCCCCGTCAAATTTTCAAAAATGACCGTGCGCAAAGCCGGCTGTGCCGCGCCATAGGCTGGCTTGAGCTATTCCAGTCTTGCCTGCTAAATTGGTATTACCAATATCGGTCGATTTCAAGTGGAGTGGATTGTATGGAGCGAAATAAGTCTTGAATTTCATGGTTTTCCCTTGATTTTTGAAATTAATTGGTAATACCAATTAAGGAGAAGTATGGAATTCTTGGAACATAAAAAAGCCGCAGGCCTTGGGCGCTGCGGCTTTTATGGACAAGCTCATTACCGGCTTGAGGGCGGGTTTTGAGCGCGGTGCTTTAAACCGCCACGGCGTAACCCAGGGGCAACGAGCAAGAGCCTGGGCGGCCCCGCCGCCTCGCGGCGGGGGTGCCTAGCCGACGTTGCCGTCCCCTGGGGGGAAGCCGCAAAGCGGCTCAGGGGGCGCGTCAATTCACCATCAGCTTGAACGGCCAGACATAGGCCTGCATGGTGACGAACAGACCCATCAGGCAGGCCAGGGCAATCGAGTGGAAGAACACATAGCGCAGGATGTCGCCCTCGCGGTTGAACCAGCGTGTGGCGGTCGAAGCCACGACAATGGATTGCGCATCGATCATCTTGCCCATCACGCCGCCAGAGCTGTTGGCGGCACCCATGAGGTTGGGGGACAGGCCCAACTGGTCGGCGGCGACCTTCTGCATGCCGCCGAACAGTACGTTGGATGCCGTGTCCGAGCCCGTGAGCGCCACGCCCAGCCAGCCCATCAGCGTGCCGAAGAAGGGGTAGAACACACCGGTGTTGGCAAAGGCCAGGCCCAGGGTGGTGTCTGTGCCCGAGTAGCGTGTCAGCGTGCCCAGGGCCAGCATCAGCACGATGGTCAGCAGCGAGTAGCGCACCAGCCAGGTGGTCTTGAAGAAGGTGCGCACTATGGTCACTGGGTTGTACTTCATGACGAAGGCGCTGACGATGGCAGACAGCAAAATGGCTGTTCCGGTGGCCGACAGCAGGTTCAGCGTGTAGACCGCGCCTTCCTTGGTCGGCTGGGGCACCACGGGCGGCATTTTTTCGATCAGGTTGTGCAGGCCCGTCATGGGGAAGGCGGGGGCAAACAGGCTGTTGAGCCAGGCCTTGACCGGAGGCAGGCCCCAGATGAACACAAACACCGAGAGAATGATCCAGGGTGTCCAGGCGGCGATCAGCGCGCTCCTGCTGTGCTTGGCTACGGGCTGGGGCGGCTTGACTTCGGAGGCGCTGACATCCTTGCCGCGCAGCGAGGCCGAGGTCCAGATCTTCTTGGGCTGCCAGACGCGCAGGAACAGGATCAGGCTGGCCATGGAAACAATGGCCGCGATGATGTCCACCAGCTCTGGGCCGATGAAGTTGGAGACCAGGTACTGGGGAATGGCAAACGACAGGCCGGTGACCAGAATCGCGGGCCAGATCTCCATCATGCCCTTGCGACCGGCAAAGGCCCAGATCAGCCAGAACGGCACCAGCACTGAGAAGAAAGGCAGCTGGCGGCCGATCATGGCGGTCACTTCCATCAGATCGTAGCCATGGACCTTGGCCAGCGTGATTACGGGCGTGCCCAGGGCGCCAAAGGCCACGGGAGCGGTGTTGGCGATCAGCGACAGACCGGATGCCGCCAGCGGCGAAAAGCCCAGGCCGATCAGAATGGCGGCCGTCACGGCCACGGGCGTGCCGAAGCCGGCAGCGCCTTCGAAAAAGGCACCGAAAGAAAAGGCAATCAGCAGCAGCTGGATGCGGCGGTCTTCGGTGATGCCGGAAAGCGAATCCTGCAGCACCTTGAAGCTGCCGTTCTGCTCGGTCAGCTGATGCAGGAAGATGATGTTCAGCACGATCCAGCCAATGGGCAGCAGGCCGGTGAAGCCGCCGAACAAGGCGGCACGCCCCGCCATTTCGCCGGGCATGTTGTAGACAAAGACTGCGATCAGCAGCGCTGCAATCAGGCCCGCGCCTGCGGCCAGGTGGGCCTTCATGTGCAGAAAGCCCAGGCCCACCAGCATCACCACGACCGGAATGGCCGCAAGCAATGTGGATAGCCACATATTCGATAGGGGGTCGTAGACCTGTTGCCAAACCATCTCTGTTGTCTCCTGTTTGTGGTGGTGACAAGGATGGTGGCGGTGCGAATAGGCTTGCATACCTAGCATTAGCCCTTGATTTTCCCTCGCTGAAGAAAATTTCAAAACCGGCATAAATCACTTCAAACCATAGTGCAACGCCGATAGCGGCGATGAGGGCTACCATCGGGTTCAATTCCAATTACAAGGCTAGAAGTCGTGAGCGATCTTTCCAAAATCACCTGTATCGAAGACCTGCGCGTGGTGGCCAAGCGTCGTGTGCCGCGCATGTTCTATGACTACGCCGATTCGGGCTCTTACACCCAGGGCACGTACCGGGCCAACGAAGACGAGTTCCAGTCCATCAAGCTGCGTCAGCGTGTGGCCGTGAACATGGAAGGGCGCAGCACGCGCACCACCATGATCGGCGAGGAGGTCGCCATGCCGGTGGCGATTGCGCCCACGGGCCTGACGGGCATGCAGCATGCCGATGGCGAGATTCTTGGAGCCAAGGCCGCGAAGGCCTTTGGCGTGCCGTTCACGCTGTCCACCATGAGCATCTGTTCGCTGGAGGACATAGCCGAGCACACCGATCGTCATCCGTTCTGGTTTCAGCTTTATGTGATGCGCGACAAGGCCTTCATGGAGCGCCTGATCAATCGTGCCAAGGCGGCCAACTGCTCGGCGCTGGTGGTGACGCTGGACCTGCAGATCCTTGGGCAACGCCACAAGGACATCAAGAACGGCCTGTCCACCCCGCCCAAGCCCACGCTGGCAAACCTCATCAATCTGGCGACCAAACCGCACTGGTGCCTGGGAATGCTGGGTACCAAGCGCCGCAGCTTCGGCAATATCGTCGGCCATGTGGATGGTGTGGGCGATGTGTCCTCGCTGTCGTCCTGGACGGCCGATCAGTTCGATCCGTCACTGAACTGGAGCGATGTGGAATGGATCAAGAAGCTCTGGGGCGGCAAGATCATTCTCAAGGGCGTGATGGATGCCGAGGATGCGCGACTGGCGGCACAAAGTGGTGCCGACGCGCTGGTGGTCAGCAACCATGGCGGCCGTCAGCTTGACGGGGCGCCTTCTTCGATTGCAGCCTTGCCGTCGATTGCAGAGGCTGCGGGCAAGGACATCGAAGTCTGGATGGATGGCGGCATTCGCAGTGGTCAGGACGTGCTCAAGGCCCGCGCACTGGGTGCGCAAGGCACGATGATAGGTCGCAGCTTCCTCTATGGTCTGGGCGCTTATGGCCAGGCCGGCGTGAGCAAGGCACTGCAGATCATCCACAAGGAGCTCGACACCACGATGGCCTTCTGCGGGCACACCAATATCAACCATGTCGGCAAAGAGATTCTGTTGCCAGGCACCTATCCCAAGCCGTTTGCAGTGATCTGATCCGTGTTGTCAGCGGCTTGCTGCGCTGCAAGCCGCCGCGACCACTGGCCGGAGGTCAGGAGTTGCCGGCCCTGGGCTTCCACTCCTGCACCTGCTGCTGGATCTTGGCCCGTTGCGCCGGCTTCAATTTCTTGGCAATGATTTCCTGCTGCCTGGCCGAATCCTTCTCGCCGTCCTTGGCTGCCAACAGCGCCCAGAAATAGGCCTGGGGCCAGCTTTGGCTGACACCGCGGCCCAAGGCATACATGGAGCCCACGTTGAACTGGCTATTGGCATCTCCTTGCTCTGCCGCAATCATGTACCACTTGAAGGCCTCCTTGCTGTCTTGCGCCACGCCACGGCCATGGTCGTACATATAGCCGAGATTGCTCTGGCTAGAGACATGGTTTTGTGCCACGGCAAGGCGATACAGCCTGACGGCTTCTTCCGGGTTCTCAGCCACGCCGCGACCGTCGTCATACATCACGGCGAGGTTGAACAGGCCATCGGCATCGCCTTGTTCTGCCGCCAGGCGATACCACTTGACGGCCTCTTCATCGCTTTGCGGCACGCCGCGTCCGCGGCCGTACAAAAGGCCCATATTGGCCTGGCTTTCGGCGTGGCCCTGCTTTGCGGCCAGCATGAACCACTTGGCAGCTTCGTCATCATTCTTGGGTCCACCGCGGCCCGTGAGATAGACCGCCGCGAGCTTGAACTGCGCCTGGACATCGCCCGCCTGGGCTTTTTGCAGCAGGTCGTCCGATTGCGCGATGGCCAGAGGGCCGGAGAGCAGCAGGGCGGCTGCGCAAAGAAGATGGCTGAATTGCTTTTTCATGGATCGCCTGTCGATAGGGAGTTGTTGTTTCGAACGCGCAAATTCAGCGATTTGTCGTCTTGGGTTTCCAGGCACTGATTTTCTTGTCCAGGGTGGCGCGCTCTGCAGGCTTGAGCTTTCGTGCGACTGCATCGCGCAGCGACACCGTGTCCTCCAGGCCCTGGGCGGCCGCCAGGCAATACCAGAAATAGGCCTGAGACAGGCTGCGCTTGACGCCCCGGCCTTCCTCAAACATCGTTCCGAGGTTGACCTGGGCCGTCGCATTGCCCTGTTCCGCGGCCAGGCCCAGCAGTCTGGCTGCCTCCTTCTCGTCGCGCGGCACGCCGCGACCGGTGGCATACATCACGGCGAGGTTGGCCTGGCCCGAGTCGTGGCCCTTGGCGGCCGTTATGCCAAACCATTTGGCGGCTTCCTGATCGCTTTGCTCCACCCCCCGGCCGCTGACATACATCAGCCCCAGGTTGTACTGGGCATCGAGAAGGTTCTGCGCGGCTGCAAGCCGATACCACTTGACGGCTTCCTGATCGCTTTGCTCCACCCCGCGGCCGTCTTCGTACATGACGCCCAGATTGAACTGGCCGTTGGCCTCGCCCTGCGCTGCCGAGAGGCGATACCACTTGACGGCCTCCTGGTCGCTTTGCTTCACGCCACGGCCTCGGTCATACATCAGGCCGAGATTGCTCTGGCTCAATGCATTGCCTTGTGCTGCCGCAAGACCAAACCAATGAGCGGCTCTCTCGTCGCTTTGCGCCACGCCACGGCCTTCCACGTATATCTGGCCAAGATCCAGCTGTGCCTGTGCATCCCCCGCTTGCGCTTTGTGCAGCAGGTCCGCTGGCTGAGCCATTGCCAAGGTGCTGGCGAGCAACAATGCGGCAGCGGAGTAAAGGTGAGCCATTTTTTTGTGCATTTCTTCTGATGTTTTGCGGTAGATATGCTGTGCCCCGCCTGCAACAGCAAGGCGGACCTTGATTTGAGACTGCCCTGATGTCTTGCCCTGAATGCCCGGGCGGACCCACGGTTCAGCAGTCGGCAGAGCGTGGGCGTTCCGCGAAGCGGCACGGTGAGAGCGCCGACCATCGGGCCATCGTTGATTCACGCCAGTTATGGGCCTGGAACTTCTGGAGCATCAGTCGGCGCCCTTCATGGCGCAGGCATTCAGATGTCCGGAATTGCGGGCCAGAGCGAGGAGGCATTCTAGTCACCTAACGAACTGCAGCCGCCAGTCGCTCATCGCGTCTGGCGGCTGCAGCTTGTTGATCAGGGGCGCTTGTCAGCCCCGAGCCCGGCCGGGCATTGTGATCGAGAAGTGCTTATGCGTGCTGCAGGCGCTTGCGCATGGCAAATCCATAGCCCAGCCCCAGCAAGGCTGCCATGGCCGAGCCTGCGAGAATGCCCAGCTTGGCCGCGCCCAGCAGCTTCGCATCTGCAAAGGCCAGGCCCCCGACAAAGATGGACATGGTAAAGCCTATGCCGGCCAGCAGACCCACCAGCAGCACACCGCGCCAGTTCAGGCCCTCGGGCAGGCTGCACAGCCCGCTCTTGACGGCCATCCAGGTGCAGATGAAGACGCCCAGGGGCTTGCCCAGCACCAGGGCCAGCAGCACGGCCATGGCCGTGGTCTGCGGTGCGGCAGCGCTCAGGTCTATGTCCGAGAACTGCACGCCGGCGTTGGCCAGCGCAAAGATGGGCATGATGCAAAAAGCCACCCAGGGATGAAGAATCATGGGCAGGCGCAGAGCGGGCGGCAACAGGTCGCGCTGTGCGAGCTGGGCGGTGCGCAGCTCCTGCAGCAGGTGCTGAGGATCGGGCCGGCCGCTGAGCACCTGCTCGCCAGCCTTGCGCATGGCCGTCTGTGCCGTGATCAGCAGCGGCATGGGGGCAGGGCGGGCAAACACGGGCGTCATCAGGCCCAGCACCACGCCTGCCAGGGTGGGGTGTGCGCCGGTCTTGAGCAGGCCGAACCAGAGAATGGCGCCGGGCAGCACATACAGGGGCGCGGCGGCAATGCCCATGCGGTTGAACAGCAGCACCAGCAGCACGCCGGCTGCGGCAACCACAAAGCCCATGGCCTGCAGGCCGCCGGAGTAGAAGAAAGCAATGATGAGCACGGCAACGATGTCGTCGATGATGGCCAGGGCCAGCAGGAAGATACGCAGTGCACCCGGGATATTGCGGCCCAGCAAGGCCAGCACGCCCACGGCAAACGCGATGTCGGTCGCCGTCGGAATTGCCCAGCCGTTGAGCAGCGTCCTGTCGTTGCCTGCCAGGGCCACGTAGATGAGTGCGGGTACGGCCACGCCGCCGATGGCTGCGATCAGGGGCAGACTGGCCTGGCGCAGGCTGGCCAGCGCGCCGTTGTGCAGCTCGCGACGGATCTCCATGCCCACGACCAGAAAGAACACCGTCATCAGCACGTCGTTGACGATGAAATGCAGATCGGTGCTGAAGCTCCATGGGCCCAGCGTCAGCGCGACGGGGGCATGCCACAGTGCAAAGTAGCTTGGAGCCGCAGCGGAGTTGGCCCAGACAAGGGCTGCTGCAGCGGCCAGCATGAGCACCATGCCGGCAAAGGATTCGATATGCAGCAGGTGCGAGATCTGCGCCTGCACGCGCTCGGTGGCGGATTGCAGCGCGGGGATGCGGGGTGAATTCTGGGATGCAGAAGGCGCAGGGGCCTGCACAAGTGTTTGTGGGTCCATGAGTTGGTAGGTGTCTGAAGTCGTGCTCTGAAGGCGTGCTGCACCTGAGGCAATGCCTGCTGGTGCCGTCTGCATTGCTAGACGACTGGCGCGCTGGCGGCCCGACCTGCGCATGAACATTCACCTGCCATCGCCACCTTGTGCGGCGGGCACCCGGCTGAAATTGTAGCTAAAGATGCAGCAATGGTCTGGATATGTGGTTTATTTGCGGGGAAGCAGGCCTCGCCATCAGGACGGTTGCCTCTCGCGCTTCGCGTCGCCTTGGCTCAAGCGGGTGCACTGCACGAATCACGTCAGCGCCGCCCGGCAGCCGGCGCTATGCTGGCGCGCTAACGAAAGAGAAGGCGTGTCATGTCGGGCATAGGAATGGAATATTTGTGGGTGGGAGTGGTGCTGTTTGCGGCGGCGGCGCAGACGGTGCGCAACACAGCCCAGCGCTCGCTGACGGCGCAGGTCGGTACGCTGCCGGCCACGCTGGTGCGCTTTCTATACGGCCTGCCGTTCGCCGCCGTCTATCTGCTGGCGCTGTATGCGCTGGGCGATCCTTCCCTGGTGCTGCCGAAGTTCAGCGCCGCCTATCTGGGCTGGATTGCGCTTGGTGCGCTCTTTCAGGTCGCAGCCACGGTCGCCTTGCTCATGGCCATGAAGGAGCGCAACTTTGCCGTGGCGGTCACGCTGTCCAAGACCGAGGTGCTGCAGGTGGCACTGTTTGCCGCCATGTTCCTGCACGAGTTGCCGACCCGGCTGGCGCTGCTGGCCATGGTGCTTGCCACGGTGGGCGTGCTGATGCTGTCGCTGCCGCCGCGCGGGCAACTGTTCACGCTCTCGGCCTGGACCAGCAAATCTTCGGTCTACGGGCTGATCTGCGGCGCCTGTTTTGCGCTGGCCACGGTGGGCTTTCGCGGCGGCGCGGTCGAGATCGCAACACTGGGCGTGAGCTCGCCCTGGCTGTCCGGGGCCTTGGGCGTGCTGATCGCGCAGACCATGCAGTCTGTCGTCATGAGCGCCTGGATTGCCAGAACCCATGAACAGGGCCTGCGTCCCATCTTCAAGGCCTGGCGCATCTCGCTGCTGGCCGGCAGCATGGGCGCTGCGGCATCGCTGGCCTGGTTCACCGCCTATGCCATGCAGGGGGCCGCTGCCGTGCGCACCCTGGGCATGGTGGAGGTGGTGTTCAGCTATATCGTCTCGCGCAAGGTGTTCAGCGAGAAGCTCTCATTGACGGAAAAGCTGGGCATGGCGCTGATGATGCTGGGCCTGGTGCTGATCTGTCTGCAGCTCTGATTTCAAGAGCTACCTGCGCTTGTCTGTGCTCATTTTCAAAGCTAAAAGTCTTTGAAATCAAACATGAGAAAGCGCAAGAAGCTTCTGAATCAATAGCTTTCTGCAGCGACGATGCGCGATGCCGTGCTTGTTGGTGCAGTTCCTTGAATTAGCTATCAGGCGCTGGCGGTGGTCAGCGTGGCCGGCCGGGACTGCCTGCTGGCGCTGCCCATGGACTGCAGCACGACATCGCCGACCATGTCGGCGGTGACGGCCGACAAGGTCCAGCCCAGATGGCCGTGGCCGGTGTTGTAGAACACGCCGGGCTTGTTGCCAGGGCCCACGCGCGGCAGCATGTCCGGCATCATGGGGCGCAGGCCCGCCCAGGGCACGACGCTGCGCGTGCTGACGCCCGGGAAGCACTGCTGCACCCATTCGATGAGCGGGCGGATGCGGTCGGCGCGGATGTCCTTGTTGTAGCCGTTGAACTCCGCCGTACCGGCAACTCGGAAGCGCTCTTCGCCGAGGCGGCTGGTGACCAGCTTGGTCTCGTCGTCCAGCAGGCTCACCAAGGGAGCTGCGGCGCGGCTGGCTTCGTCCGGCAGATTGACCGTGATGGAATAGCCCTTGACCGGGTAGATGTTGACGCTGTCGCCGAGCTGGGCGGCCAGCGCGCGGCTGGCCGTGCCTGCGCAGACCACCATGGCGTCGAAGGTCGACGTTTCGGTTTCCAGACCCTGGCGCACGGTCACGCTGGCCTGCTTGCCATTGCTGTCCACCGACACGATTTCCTGACCGTAGCGGCATTGCACGCCCAGTCGCTCGCAGGCGGCGGCAAGGCCGCTGGTGAACTTGTGGATGTCGCCGGTGGAGTCGCTCTCGGTGAAGTAGCCGCCATAGAAGGTTCCGGACAGGGTCGGCTCGATGGCCTTCATTTCATCGGGCGTGACGGCGCGGCGCTCCAGCCCGCCTTTGGCCAGCAACTGGGAAACCTTGCCCGCATGCTCAAAGCCTGCTCGGTCGCGGTAGATATGCAAGATGCCTTTTTGCTTCAGATCGAAGTCAATGCCTTCGCTGGCTGCCCAGTCAAACAGGTGCTCGCGTGCCGCAATCGCCAGCCTGGCGGTCTCCACGGTGTTTTTCTCGTAATGGGGGATGGCAGCGAGAAACTGGCAGAACCAGGAAATCTTGTGCCAGCTGGGCTTGGGGTTGAGCAGCAGCGGAGCATCGCTCTTGAGCATCCACTTGAGGCCCTTGACGATGGTGGACCAATGGGTCCAGACCTCGGCGTTCGAGGCCGAGAGCTGGCCGCCATTGGCGAACGAGGTCTCCATGGCGGCATAGCGCTGCTTCTCGAACAGGGTGACGGAAAATCCGCGGCGTGCGAGGGCGTAGGCGGTGGTCACGCCCGTGATGCCACCGCCGATGACGGCGATTGTCTTCATGATTCAGATTCCAGATGCGTCAAGGGTGGAGCCCGTGCGCAACATGCGCAGCGGACGCCCCCTCTGTTCTGGACCTGAGAGATTCACGAGGCAGGGCCTTGCGGCGCTGCTCGCTTGCTCCTTCGGTATGCCCGGCGGACGATGACGTCCGGACATTCTTCAGAGTGTGTGAAAGCGATGCCGATCCTTTGGCCTGAGAGTTTCCGGGGCGGTTGCTCCTTCGGCGCTGCATGCGCCAAGTTTGCGCTGCAGTCTCTCTCGGCATCACCGGGCTGAGAGCCTGTGGGCAAATGTAGGAAGAACGGCGGCGCCTGGATATACGGGTTTACTAGAGTTCTGCGTCAGGGGGCGGCCATGGCTGATCATGTCGGGTCTGCGATATTTGATAGCACTTACCGCTTATCCTTCAATGAAATATTGATTTTTTGCCTTTGAAAATGAATGTATTCAATAGCAATGTGCTTCTAAGTTCATAGCAATAAGCTCTGTCAAGTACGCCCGAGCAGCCCCAGAGTCAGCCCCTGCATTGGCACAGCGGCTTATGGAGGTTGGTGTATTTGGGCAAAATATCGTCTTTGCCTGTCAATTGGCCCGGCGATATCACCGCTTTGCCATTGAAGCGCCCGACTGGGGTGGCTGCCGATTCAGGATGCAACTGGCCTATCCGCCATGGCGTTCTGCTGTCATGGCTTCGTTCCTTTGTCCTTGTTGACCGCGACCGTCATGGTCGCCTTTTTGCGTTGCCTGTCGCAGCGCCTGCGGGATGGTTGGGTGTTTTGTCTGGATGGGCGCAAACCATTACAACAAGACATTTATGTCCCAACCCAACTCAAGCCAGCAGCTCGCGCCGACTGGCGATGGTGACGATAAGCAGCCCCGCTTGCACCGGGTGCTCAAGCAGCGCCACCTGAGCATGATCGCCATTGGCGGCGCCATCGGCACGGGCCTGTTCGTGGCCTCCGGCTCGGCCATTGCCCAGATCGGCCCGGGCGGAGCCGTGCTCACCTATCTGCTCATCGGCATCATGGTGTACTACATCATGACCAGCCTGGGCGAGCTGGCTGCCTTCATGCCGGTGGCCGGTTCCTTCTCGACCTATGCCTCGCGCTATGTGGATCGCGGCTTCGGCTTTGCGCTGGGCTGGAACTTCTGGTTCAGCTGGGCTGTGGTGGTGGCGGTGGACCTGGTGGCCTCGCAACTGGTCATGGCCTACTGGTTTCCCAATGTGCCAGGCATCCTATGGAGCGGCCTGTTCCTGCTGCTGATGGTGGGGCTGAACGCGTTTTCCGCGCGCGGCTTTGCCGAGGCCGAATATTGGTTCGCGCTGATCAAGGTGCTGGCCGTGGTGGCCTTTCTGATCACCGGCGTGCTGATTCTGTTCGGCATCATCAGCAACGGCCATGTGCCCGGTTTCGAGAACTGGACCACGGGCGATGCGCCATTCGTCGGCAATTTCGCGACCTTTGTGGGCGTGGCCATGATCGTGGCCTATTCCTTCCAGGGCACAGAGCTGGTGGGCGTGGCGGCAGGAGAATCCGAGAACCCGCGCGAGAACGTGCCGCGTGCGATTCGCCAGGTGTTCTGGCGCATCCTGCTGTTCTATGTGCTGGCGATTGTCGTCATCGGCTTTCTGATTCCCTATACCGATCCGCAACTGCTGCGCACCGATGTGGCCGATATCGCCGTGAGCCCGTTCACGCTGGTGTTCCAGCACGCAGGCCTGCTGTCGGCGGCCACGGTGATGAATGCGGTGATCCTGACCTCGGTCCTGTCGGCCGGCAACTCGGGCATGTATGCGGCCACGCGCATGCTCTACAACATGGCGACCGAGGGCAATGCGCCGCGCATCTTCTCCCGGTTGACCCAGAACGGCGTGCCGCTGGTAGCCTTGATCGGCAGCACGCTGGTTGCCAGCCTGTGCCTGTTTTCCTCGCTCTACAGCCCGCAGGCCGTCTATATCTGGCTGCTGAATCTGGCCGGCATGACGGAGTTCATCGTCTGGCTGGGCATTGCCGTCAGCCACTACCGTTTCCGTCGCGGCTATGTCATGCATGGTCACGATGTGGGCCTGCTGCCCTACAAGGCCGGCGCCTTCCCCTTCGGCCCCATCTTTGCCTTCGTGCTGTGTCTGGTGGTGACGCTGGGCCAGAACTACCAAGCATTCCTGGAAGAACGCATCGATTGGGGCGGGGTGGTCTCGACCTATCTGGGCATTCCGCTGTTTCTGCTGTTCTGGCTGGGTTACTGGCTGGTCAAGCGCAAGACCTGGATCAGCTATGCCGATATGCGCTTTGACGAGCTCGAAGACATCAAGCAGGGCAAGGTTTCGTCCTGAGACCGTCTGAGCCTTCCTCTTTTCTGTGCGGGAGGCTGAAGGCAGCAGGGCTGAGGTCACGCTGCTGCTTGCTGTTTTCAGGTGCGTGTGTGCTTGTTTAATGCATGGATGCCGTCTCTTGCCAGCGCAGGCAAAATCGGCACTGTGAGCGATCTTCCCACCAGCCCCGAGCCCAGATCCAGGCGCATAGCGCATCTGGACATGGATGCGTTCTACGCCTCCGTGGAGCTGCTGCGCTACCCGCAGCTCAAGGGGCTGCCGGTGGTGATCGGCGGCGGGCGGCGCAGCTTTGACGAGGAGCTGCTGGCGCGGCACGCGGGGCGGCCGCTGTCCGAGATCCCGGTGGCGGACTTTCCGCTGCTGCGCGATTACACGGGGCGCGGCGTGATCACCACGGCCACCTATGCGGCGCGGCAGTTCGGCGTGGGCTCGGCCATGGGCATGATGAAGGCCGCCAGGCTGTGCCCGCAGGCGATTCTTCTGCCCGTGGACTTTGCCGAGTACCGGCGCTTTTCGCGGGCCTTCAAAGAGATCATCGTGTCGATTGCGCCGCTCATGGAGAACCGCGGCGTGGACGAGGTCTATATCGACTTCACCGACGTGCCGGGCGGCCAGCGCGAAGGCGGACGCGTGCTGGCCCGACTGATCCAGAAATCCATCTTCGACGCCACGGGCCTGACCTGCTCGGTCGGCGTGGCGCCCAACAAGCTGCTGGCCAAGATGGCCAGCGAGTTCAACAAGCCCAACGGCATCTCCATCGTCCAGCCCGAAGACCTGCAAAGCCGGATCTGGCCGCTGGCCTGCCGCAAGGTCAACGGCATAGGCCCCAAGGCCGATGCCAAGCTCAAGAGCCTGGGCATAGAAACCATCGGCGACCTGGCCTCGCAAAGCCTGCCGCAGCTGCTGCACTGGTTTGGCAAAAGCTATGGCCACTGGCTGCACGAGTCGGCCTGGGGGCGGGACGAGCGCGCCGTGGTGATCGAGAGCGAACCGGTGTCCATGAGCCGCGAGACCACCTTCGAGCGCGATCTGCATGCCGTGCGCGACAAGGCCGAGCTGGGTGCCATCTTCACGGACCTGTGCGAGCGGCTGGCCGAGGATCTGCGGCGCAAGGGCTATGTGGGGCGCACCGTGGGCATCAAGCTGCGCTATGACGACTTCAGAATCGCCACGCGGGACCAGACCCTGAACCTGCCGATACAGGATGCGGCCGCCATCCGCCTGGCCGCAGGCCAATGCCTCAAGCGCGTACCGCTTGGCAAACGCATCAGGCTGCTGGGGGTCAAGGTCTCGGGCCTGATTGCCGAGCAGCTCTGGCAGGCCAGCGCCCACGATCCGGTGGCAAGAGAGCTGCTGCTCAGACCTCATGGTTTGACCTCGGTCAAGCATTCTGATCCCTATACCGCATCTCTGTTCTGAGCTTGGGGCCACGGGAATCATCGCTGTGCGATGATTCAAGTGTGAATTTGTGTATCTGGTTAACCAGCTGACTACGGGATGCCTGATCGCTCACTCTCGAACAAAAACTACATAGGCCTATTGGAGGAGTGCAAAGCATGCGCCTGAACCTGCCGGTATCTCAACAAAACTACGACTTTCCGGGTGACGAGCTGCTGGTCTCCAGCACCAACACCAAGGGCGAGATCACCCATTGCAACCCGGCCTTCGTGCGCGTCAGCGGCTACGCCTACGAAGAGCTGATCGGCCAGCCGCACAATCTGATTCGCCATCCCGACATGCCGGCTGCTGCCTTCAAGGATATGTGGCGCACCATTGCTCATGGCTATCCCTGGACGGCACTGGTCAAGAACCGCCGAAAGAACGGCGACCACTACTGGGTGCGCGCCAATGTCACGCCCATCATGGAAGGCGGCAAGCCAAGCGGCTATCTGTCAGTGCGTACCAAGCCTTCGGCCAGGGAGGTGGCCGAAGCCGAAGCGCTGTACGCGCGCATGAGCAACGAGGAAAAGCAGGCACAGGCCAGCTTCCGCCTGCGCGCAGGCGCGGTGCGCCGCCTGGGCCTGATGGGCTGGTGGGACGGTCGCAAGGATGTGGGCCTGGTGGCGCGCATGGCCTGGCTGCTGGCCATCGTGGCCTTGATCACCATGCTGCCCGATATGCTGGGCTGGCAGGGCGCGGCGACCTGGGGCTGGCGTGCTGCCAGTCTGGTGGCCGGCGGCGCATTCGTGCTGTGGCGCTTTCAACGGCGCTGCGTGGCGGGACTGGAGGAGGCCAGCCGCTTTGCGGCCGATGTGGCGGCCTGCAATCTGAGCACCGAATGCAACCAGAGCTACAGCGGCGCCGTGGGGGCGCTGATGCTGAGACTGCAGCAGATCCAGATCAATCTGCGCGCCGTGGTGGGGGATGTGCGTACCGAGGTGCAAGGCTTTGCCCAGACCGCCCATGAAATTGCCCAGAGCAGTTTCGATCTTGCAGGGCGTACCGAGTCGCAGGCCACCAGCCTGCAGCAGACGGCGGCCTCGATGGAGGAAATTTCGGGCACCGTGTCGCAGACGGCCGATACGGCACAGTTCATGGCCGGTGCCAGCGACGAGAGCAGCAAGGTGGCCAGCCGCAGCGGCGCAGCCATCAGTGAAGTGGGACTGGCCATGGAACATATCCGCGGCTCTTCCACCCGCATGAGCGAGATCATTGGTGTGATCGAGAGCATTGCCTTCCAGACCAATCTGCTGGCGCTGAACGCGGCTGTGGAAGCAGCGCGGGCTGGCGAGCAGGGCCGTGGCTTTGCCGTGGTGGCGGGCGAGGTGCGGGCACTGGCCCAGCGCAGCGCCGAAGCGGCCAAGGAGATCAGCGTGCTCATCAACCGCACGGTCGACGGCATCAACGACGGCAATGCGCGCATGCGTGCCGCAGGCCAGACCATAGACGGCATGGTGCAGGCCGTGGACAAGGTCGGCTCCCTGGTGCACCAGATCAGCATTGCCACACGCGAGCAGTCGATAGGCATCTCCCAGGTCAACGAGGCCGTGGCCCAGTTGGACTCTGTGACCCAGCAGAATGCGGCCCTGGTGGAGCAGTCGACCAGCGCCGCGCAATCGCTGCGCCAGAGTGCCAAGACACTGGAGCGTTCGGTGGACGTGTTCCATCTCTAGGCTTTTGTGGTCTTGCTCTGAAAAGGCAGCCGTGGAGCTGCCTTTTTCACATCGGCTTTCGGTAGGATTGCGGCATGAGTGTTGTGCTGACCCTGATCGCCATTGCGGCGCTGGCCCTGTGTGTGCTGATCTGGCTGATATCGCGTTTGCGCGCTGACGCCAGACCCGCGTCGTCTGCAACTGCCGGGCAGGAGGCCGAGCCGTCCATGGCCCAGGCCAGAGCTGCATCGGAGGTTGCGGCGCAGACACTCTCCGATCAAGAGCTTGCGGCGCAGGCGGATACGGCGTCAGAGGCCAGCAGGGATGTGAATTTTCGTCCTCAGGGCGAGCGCGGCATGGGCGGCCCCATCTATGGCGATGTGCTGTGTGCGGACGGCGTCTACCTGCCCCATGTCTGGGAGATGGACATGCACACCTCCTATGACGGGCGCTGGCTGCGCACGGGCTTTTATGACAGCGAGGCTGCGCATCTGGTCGACCGCAAATCACGTCGCAGCTGGGTGATCAGCAAGCCCGAAGGTGAGCTGCTGGATGCCATCCACTGGCGCATGCCGCGCTGGAGCGGCGAGAGCATCAACGAAAGCGGCATTGCCGATGATGCGCATGTGATCATGTCCGATGCCAGCTTCGAGGCCTGGCTGGGCGAGCATATGGCTGCGCAGCCACAGCCCCTGCTTCAGGTGGTGGATCTCTGGGTGCCGGCAGACTGCCTGCCGGCCGAAGTCGCCCGGCCCATGCCGACTCTGCCGCAACCGGCTCAGCCCAGCCCGGTGCCGCCGGTGCTGCTGCAGCGCCACTGGCCGGCTTCGCTGCGCAAGCTGCGCTACCCCATGGCTCCGCTGCAGAATCCGCACTGGCAGCTGATGCTGGGTGAGTCCGCCCAGCCCTGGGGGCTGGATGAGAGCCACAGCATGGTCTGGCGTGCCGATGCCCAGGCCTTTGCGCTCTATGCCTACCCCACCCAGGGCGATGCCAGCCAGGCCAGCCTGCGGCTGGCCGTCTGGACCATGGAGCGAGGCTGGCAACAATGGCCGGAGTTGATGCCAGAGGATCGCAAGCCCTGGGCCCTGGGCCTGCCGGATCTTGAGCCGCCGAGCGAGCCGCAAGCGCCAGCGGTTTTGCCGCTGAGCTGGCTCAATGACCTGCTGCTGCAGAGGGTGCAGCTCGATACGCCCGAGACCGAGCGCCTGCACGACGGCACCAGCATCAGCTGCGCCATGAGCGAGGTGGATGTCTGCGCTGCCCATCAGCGCGATGGCCTGCCCATCCTCAAACCCTCGCTTCCCTTGTGCTTCGACTGGCTGCGTGATCCGGCGCAGCCCGCACTGTGGCGCGCGCAGAGCGAGCCGCTCAAGGGGCAGCGCCTGATCTGGACCCTGTCCAAGCCCGCCAGAGAGGAGCTGGGCGAAACGGCGGCCTACAACCTGCAATGGGGCGAACGCCATCTGCCCGGCACCTGGGCACTGGAACACGTGATCGTGCAGGGGCGCTGGGCGATTCTCATGCCGCACGGCCGTGCACCGATTCGCGGTGGTAGCGGCAGCCTGCAAGTCTGGGACGGGGAGCGCCTGCAAAGCGTGGACCTGCCCTGGCCCGTGGTGCGGCTGGCCGCTGTGCCGTCGGTCAAGGGCGGCATGGCCGCTCGCCTGCGCGTGCTAGCGCTGACGGCCAGTCTGGCGGACAAGGACTGGGACCCCTCGACCGCATCCTGGCGCTGGCCTTTGCAGTCCGTATCGGCCAGCCATCTGGCAAGACCCGACTGGCGCCCGCTTTACTCCGAGCGTGAACTGGCGCCCGATGCGCAAGGGCGCTGGCAGTTGCTGCCGCGCTGGCGCGAGGTGAGGCAGATTCAGCATCCCTGCGCCGACGGCGACTATGTCTGGCGCGATGATGTGCGCGGCGACACCGTCTGGTGGTGGGGCGGTGTGAACGAGCGCGTCAACCACTATTGGCAGCATGATGAGCCTCGCAAGGACGGCGTGATCATGACGCGCAGCGGCCTGGCGTTCTGCGGTGTCGGGCCCTGCGCCTGTCCCCATCCTTCAGGCGAAGGCTGGGCCTTGCTGGAGCCGGTGGAGACACGCTATGGCGAACTGGGTCAATGGCAACTGCACTGGCTCAACCCGGTGGAAAAGGAAGTGCGCACGCTGACGCTCAAGGCGCGCATGCCGGTGCTGCAGGGCTGGGATGCCCAGGGCCTGCATTGGCAGGATCTGCCCTTGCCTGACGAGGCGGCGCTGCAGGGCGAGGCCAGCGCGGTTCACAAGCCCCAGTCGGAGCCCGCAGCGGCGCGTCAGCTGGTGGTGGCACAGACCTGGCCGCGTGCTGCCGTCGAGCCTCTGCGCCAGGGCATGAACGGGCTGTGGCTGCGCATTCAGGATCTGCGCTATGCAGAGGCGTTGCTGGGGCAGGATGACTGCCCATGGAAGAATTGATCCCCATGAGCCGCTTCGCGGCTTCCCCCTGAGGGGGCGGCAGCCTTGCAGCGGGCCGCCCCTTGCTTGCTGCCCTTGATGGGGTCGTGCCGGTGCTACTGGCGTGCCGTACGCACATTGGCGGGCAGGGCGCCCGGGTGGCTGGTGCGGAAGGGGTTGATGTCCAGACCGCCGCGGCGCGTGTAGCGCGCGTAGACGGCCAGCTTGATGGGTTTGCAGCGGCTCCAGATGTCCATGAAGATGCGCTCCACGCATTGCTCATGGAATTCGTTGTGGTTGCGAAAGCTCACCAGGTACTGCAGCAGACCCTCCTGCTCGATCTGCGCACCGCTGTATTGAATCTGCACGCTGCCCCAGTCGGGCTGGCCGGTGACCAGGCAGTTGCTCTTGAGCAGGTTGCTGACCAGGGTCTCGCTGACGGGTGCTTCGTCGTGGTTGGCACGCAGCAGCTCGGGAGCCGGCGTGTACCGGGTGCACTCCACATCGAGGCGGTCCAGCAGCAGACCATCGAGCTCATGCACTTGCTGGGCATCGAACTGATCCGCTTCCAGCAGCCGCACGCCCACGCTGCCCTGGGTTTGGCTGCCGCGCCAGGTGGCTTCGGACAGATCGCTGCGCAGTCGCGCCAGCACCTCGCTGGCGTCGGCAAAGCGGGTGTTGTTGAAGCTGTTCAGATACAGCTTGAAGGACTTGCTTTCGATCAGGTTGGGCGTTTCGCAGGGAATGGTGAAATGCGCCAGCGCCACCTGAGGCTTGCCGCGCAGATTGAGCCAGGAAACTTCGAATGCGGTCCACAGATCGGCGCCAAAGAACGGCGGGTTGACGGCGGCGCCGATTTCCTCGCGCTTGGCGAGGCGTGGCAGGGGAAAGAGCAGGGACGCGTCGTACTGGTCCACATAGGCGGAGCTTTTGCCCAGCTGCGATTGTTCAGGGGTGTGCATGATTCAAAAACAAAATGGCCAGCAGTAAAAAAGATAGCTGCTGGCGCTTTATGGGTAATGGATAGAGCCTGTTTTTACTTGAACTCTCGCTCGCGCAGCCACTTGGTTGCAATCCATTTTTCGCCCTCCAGCACGGGAGCGCCGCCGTGCAGGGTCTTGGTCGCCGGCTCGGGCCGGTTGTAGCTGAAGAATACGGCATTGCCACGGCGCGGCACGACCTGCAGCCCTACATCGGGAAAGGTGGTTGCGCCGCCGCGTGCAGGCTCGTTGAGATACATGACCAGGGTTCCCACGCGCTGGCCGCCACGCTTGAGTATGGTTGGCGTGCCGGGCTCGTTGGGGGCAAAGTAGTCGTAATGCGGCTTGTATTCGGCGCCTGGCCGGTAGTGCAGCACCTGCATGCCTTCGCCGTTTTCCAGCGGCCAGTTCAGCAGGCGTGCGATGCGCTGCTCCACACGGCTGATGAGATCGTTCTCGCCCCGCTGGAAGAACATGCCATTGCTGGTGCGGTCGTCATTGACGGCCTCGCCGCCGCTCTGGTTGTCCACGGTCAGCGAGCGCTGCATGCGCGGGCGGGCAGCTGCGATGATGGCATCGCATTCCTCGTTGGAGAGCAGGTTGCCGAACACCACCACGCGCGGGTGGCGCACGCTCATCAGCACATGGACATCGCGATCGCCGGCATGGACGCAGCAGGGATCGGTCAGCAGATCAGGCTCGGGAACGCCTGACTCATGGACCTGCACTGCTACTTCGACTTCGGGCCGGGCTGCTGCGAAAGGCAAGGGCAGTTCACCCTCTTCGGGCAGAGCCAGCGCGCGGCGCGCCAGATGCTCGGCCCAGCCTGCCTTGCGCATGGATTGCAGCAGCGATGGCAGCGGCACGCCAGAGGCGCTTTGTGTTCGCACCCATTGCATCAGCTCGGGTGTCAGGCCGGGAGGTGTGACGAACTCGTCTTGGGTGGAGGTGCTCATGTCGACAATGCTAGTGTGCACTGATGCCGATTTCAATGCGCAGCGTCAGTCTTGCTGCTTGCGGCGGAACACCAGCTTGCCGGGCGTGCTGGCCTGCTCGGCCAGTGCATAGCCTTCCAGGTCGAACTTGCGCAGGTCTGCCACCTTCCTGGCCTTGTGCTGCACGGCCCAGCGCACCATCAGCCCGCGCGCGCGCTTGGCATGGAAGCTGATGATCTTGTACTTGCCGCCCTTGAAGTCCTCGAAAACGCACTCGACTACGGGGGCCTTGAGTGCCTTGAGATCCACGGCCTTGAAGTATTCCTGAGACGCCAGGTTGACGACGATGCGCTCGGCATGGGCGTCACCGTGCTCGGCTTGCGCACTACTGCGCTCGTTCAGATAGTCGGCAATCTGGGTTCCCCAGAACTGATAGAGGTTGCTGCCCTTGGCGTTTTCCAGCCGGGTGCCCATCTCCAGGCGATAGGGCTGCAGCAGGTCCAGCGGGCGCAGCACGCCATAGAGGCCACTCAAGATCACGACATGCTCCTGGGCCCAGTCCAGCTCCCTGGGCTTGAGGCTGGCTGCATTCAGACCTTCGTAGACATCGCCATTGAAGGCCAGCACGGCCTGGCGCGAGTTCTTTGCGGTGAACCTGGCACTGAACGCTTCGTAGCGGCTCACATTGAGTACGGCCAGCTTGTCGCTGATGCTCATGAGCTCGGAAATCTGCTGGGGCGACTTCTCGCGCAGCACCTCAATCAGTTCCAGGGGCTGCTTTTTGAACACCGGCAGCGTGTGCGGCAGCTCGGCGGAAATAGGGCTTTCATAGTCCAGCGATTTGGCCGGAGAGATCAGAAACAACATGGCTTGACGTTCACTCAATCAAAGAAAGGGCGCATGAAAAAGGGCCAAGGCCCCATCCACCGAAGTGGACAGTCCCCTTGGCCCTGTGGTGCCGGAAGGCAGTCTGCTTAAGCGTTGGCGCCTGCAGCCTGTTCTTCCTTCTCGAACGGCAGCTGCATCAGGCTCAGATCCTTGCGGGTCTCGACCAGAATTAGCGGGCCTTCGTCGAGTACCACCACGGGCGGGCGCTCGCGAGGAATGCGCACGGGCTTGGGCTCGGCGGCAATCGCAGCCTGGACGGCGGCGATCTTTTCTGCATCGGAGTTGATCCATTCCAGACCCGATGCGGCTGCGAGGGCTTGCAGTTCGGCAATCGGCAGCGCATAGCTCTGTGCCTTGGGCGCTGTGACAGCGGGGGCAGGAGCCACGGTTTCAGCCACAGGCTCGGCTGCGGCAGCCTGAGGCTCTGCAGCCGCCGCAGGCGCTGCCTGCACGGGCTGGGCGGGCTCTGCCGCAGGAGCGACAACTGCTACCACGGCTTCTGCTGCCACGGGTGCCTGCACTTGTGCAGCAACAGGCGCTTGCTCTGCCTGAGCCTGAGGTGCAACAGCATCAAAGTAGCTGCGGCGTGCCGGCTGCTCGCCAGCGTCTGCGGCAGGCACTTCGACCGGAGCCTGGGCTTCGGCTGTCTGCTCGGCAGACTGCTCTTCTGCCTGGGCATCGCGCGGTGCACGGTCGCGGCGGTCACGGCCATAGCGGTCACGCGAACGGCGCTGGCGGGGTTCGCGAGCCTCGCCGCCTTGTGCGCCATCCTGCACCTGAGCGTCAGAGCCTTCAGCTTGGGCGGTGTTCAGCACCGCTTCGTCGGCCACGGCCTGCATGGCGGGCTGGGCATCGGCGTTGCGATTCTGGCGCTCGCGGCGGCCTTCACCGCGTTCGCTGCGCTCATTGCGTTCCGCACGCTCACCGCGCTCCTGGCGGTTGCGCTCGGGCTTGGGAGCTGCGTTGAACTCTTCGCCATTCAGCGCGGCTTCTGCCACCTGGGGCTGGCGGTCGTCGCGGCGCTCGTTGCGTTCGCCACCGCGGCGACTGCCGCGCTCGGGGCGGTCCTGGCGCTGTTGCTGCTCGGGACGCTCGTTGCGTTGCTGCTCATCACGGCCCTGGGCATTGCGGCGGTTGTTGCGGTCCGCGCGTTCGCTGCCAGTGCGCTCCGCGCTGTTGCGGTCGCCACGTTCGTTGCGGTCACCGCCGCGGCGGTTGCGGTCACCGCCACGGCCTTCGCCTCGGCGCCCGTCGCGGCTGCCTTCACGGGCGGCCGGGGCGGGTGCTTCGACCACTGGCGCGGGCGCTGCCACGGGAGCCGGTGCGCCAAAACCGAACAGATTCTTGAGCCAGGCAAAGAAGCCTTGCTCGCGCACCACGGGGCGGGCCGCTACGGGAGCGGGCGTCGCAGCTGCAGTGCGAGGCTGGCGGGGTGGACGAGGCTCGGCAATCGGCGCGGGAGCATCGGGCAGCACGCCCTTGATGACGGGAGTCTGCTTGTTGGTCGGCTCCTGCGAGCGGCGAGTGACGGTGGTCACTTCTTCGGGCTCGTCGGCCAGCTTGTAGCTGGCTTCCATGGATTCCAGGCGCGAGTCGTCGTGCTTGAGGCGCTCGAGCTTGTAGTGCGGCGTGTCCATGGACTTGTTGGGCACCATGATCACGTTGACGCGCTGCTTGAGCTCGATCTTGGTGATTTCGCTGCGCTTCTCGTTGAGCAGGAAGGAGGCCACTTCCACGGGCACCTGGCAGTGCACGGCGGCCGTGTTGTCCTTCATGGACTCTTCCTGGATGATGCGCAGAATCTGCAGCGCCGAGCTTTCAGTGTCGCGGATGTGGCCGGAGCCGCCGCAGCGCGGGCAGTTGATGTGGGCGCCCTCGGACAAGGCGGGCTTGAGGCGCTGGCGGCTCATTTCCATCAGGCCGAACTTGCTGATGGTGCCGAACTGCACGCGGGCGCGGTCCTGGCGCAGGGCATCGCGCAGGCGGTTTTCCACTTCGCGGCGGTTCTTGGCCTCTTCCATGTCGATGAAGTCGATCACGATCAGGCCGCCCAGGTCGCGCAGGCGCATCTGGCGCGCCACTTCGTCGGCTGCCTCGAGGTTGGTGCGGGTCGCGGTTTCCTCGATATCGCCGCCCTTGATGGCGCGGGCCGAGTTCACGTCCACGGAGACCAGGGCTTCGGTATGGTCGATCACGATGGCACCGCCCGAGGGCAGGGTCACGGTGCGCGAATAGGCGGACTCGATCTGGTGCTCGATCTGGAAGCGAGAGAACAGGGGCGCGTCGTCGCGGTAGCGCTTGACGCGGGCAGCATGCTCAGGCATCACATGTGCCATGAACTGCTGGGCCTGTTCGTAGATGTCATCGGTGTCGATCAGGATGTCGCCGATGTCGTTGTTGAAATAGTCACGGATGGCGCGGATGACCAGGCTGGATTCCTGATAGATCAGGAAGGCGCCCTTGGAGGCCTTGGCGGCACCGTCGATGGCGCTCCACAGCTTGAGCAGGTAGTTCAGGTCCCACTGCAGCTCGGGAGCCGAGCGGCCGATGCCGGCGGTGCGCGCAATGATGGACATGCCCTTGGGGTACTCGAGCTGGTCCATGGCCTCCTTGAGCTCGGCGCGGTCCTCGCCCTCGATGCGGCGCGAAACACCACCGCCACGGGGGTTGTTGGGCATCAGCACCACATAGCGGCCGGCCAGCGAGATGAAGGTGGTCAGGGCTGCGCCCTTGTTGCCGCGCTCTTCCTTTTCGACCTGGACGATCAGCTCCTGACCCTCGCGGATCACGTCGTTGATGCGGGCCTGGCTGGGCGAAACGCCTTCGGCAAAGTATTGCTTGGAGATTTCCTTGAAGGGCAGAAAGCCATGGCGGTCTTCGCCATAGTCCACAAAGCAGGCTTCAAGAGATGGCTCGACGCGAGTCACGACGGCCTTGTAGATATTGCCCTTGCGTTGTTCGCGACCTTCGATCTCGATCTCGTAGTCCAGCAGCTTCTGGCCGTCCACAATGGCCAGGCGGCGTTCTTCAGACTGCGTCGCGTTAATCAGCATCCGTTTCATGATGCGCTTCCTTTATTCGTTTTATGGGGCACGCTGGTCACAGACCAACGCACCTTTGACTGGTAATCAAAGACAGGCTCAACAGGAGCCGTGATGCCAGACGAACGAGTTGAAACGGATGAGGAATCTGGGGGCGGTACAGGACGGCGCTACTGGCCTGATCTCAAGTCAGTAGCGGAGGTACAGGCCGGGGGACGAGCGGGAGAGGACGCGCATGCAGACGAGGTACAAAAGAAGCCGACGCGCGTGCTAGGGAGGTGGGTGGTTTCTTTGAGACATGGCTCGTCCCGGGGGCCGGCCGTGCCTTGCCCCAGAGGTTGATCAGCAATGTCCAAAAGATCCACATGCTCGTTGAGAGAACCGGCAGTTGCAGGCTGCTTTTGCCTGGACAACTGCACGGTATGAGATTCCGTATCAGTGTTTCAATTCGTCAGCCTTTGCCAGGCTTTCACAGGCTGCTGCAGCTCATCTTGACTGCAATTTGCGTGTGCAAAACTGGCGGGCATCGACCTGCCTGTGCGGTGGGAAATGATTGTTTGGACTAAACTCCATGCGAATCAATCACTTACAACTAAGCTCGGCACAGGTGAAACACATTATAGAGGGCAAACCGGCACAGGACCGGTCCCAGAATACGGCCACGGCCTCGGTACGGCTGATCGAGGTCGATGAAGACTCCGCCGGACAGCGACTCGACAACTTTCTCATGCGCCACCTCAAGGGGGTGCCCAAGACCCATGTCTACCGCATCATCCGTAGTGGTGAAGTACGGATCAACAAGGGGCGCGTGAGTGCAGAGACCCGGGTTCAGCCCGGCGATGTGGTGCGTCTTCCCCCGGTCCGGATCTCCGACAAAGTGGCTGAAAAAGCGGAACGCCCGGCGCCGGCTAAGGACTTTCCCGCACTGTTGGATGACGAGCACATGATCGCTTTGTCAAAGCCTGCCGGTGTGGCCGTGCATGGAGGCTCGGGCGTGAGCTTCGGCGTCATCGAGCAACTGCGCCAGGCGCGTCCCGATGCCAAGTTCCTCGAGCTGGTGCACCGGCTGGATCGCGAGACCTCGGGCATTTTGCTGGTCGCCAAAAAGCGCTCCGCACTCATCAATCTGCAGGACCAGTTTCGCGAACGTGAGACCGGCAAGACCTATCTGGCACTGGTGCAGGGGGCTTGGCCGGCCAACAAGAAGGTGATCGATCTGCCGCTGCACAAGTATCTGCAGGCAGACGGCGAGCGCCGCGTGCGCGTGACCACGGCCGATGACCCTGACGGAATGCGCTCCATCACCCTGGTCAAGGTCAGAAAGCTGATCGAGCCGCGCCCCCTGCAGGGACTGCCTGCCATGAGCCTGCTTGAGGTGACCATCAAGACGGGTCGTACCCACCAGATTCGCGTGCATCTGTCATCGCAGGGGCATCCCATCGTCGGTGACGACAAATATGGTGATTTTGATCTCAACCGTCGTGTGCAAAAGCAGGGCCTCAAACGCATGTTTCTGCACGCCTGGCGGCTACAGTTCAATCATCCCGCCAGCGGCGAGCGTGTCGAGCTGCGCGCCGAACTGCCGCCGGAGCTGGCGGACTTTGTGAACTGACCAGGCTTCATGACTACTGAAAACCATAGCCCCCGGCGACCACGCCGCTTCGATCTGATTGCATTTGACTGGGATGGGACCGTGGCGGACTCCACGGCCATCATCAGCCGCAGCATCCAGGAGGCGGTGCGTGATGTGGGCGGCACCATGCCCAGTGACGAGCAGGCAGCCTATGTGATCGGCATGGCGCTGATGCCGGCCCTGGCGCGCGCGGCACCCGATGTGCCGCCCGAGAAATACCCGGAGTTGGCCAATCGCTATCGCTTTCACTTCTTCAAGCATCAGGACGATATCTGCGTGTTTGACGGCATCCTGCCGCTGCTGGCCGAGCTGCGCGAGCGCGGCCACTGGCTGACCGTGGCCACGGGCAAGAGCCGCATGGGGCTCAACCATGCGCTGCAGGATGCGCAGCTCAAGGGATTGTTCGACGGTTCGCGCACGGCCGACGAGACCGCCGGCAAGCCCAGTCCGCTGATGTTGCACGAGTTGATGGCCGAATTTGGTGTGGAGCCCGAGCGCACGCTGATGATCGGCGACACCACGCACGACTTGCAGATGGCGCAGAATGCTGGCTGTGCCTGTGTAGGGGTGTCCTATGGTGCCCATGCCCCCGACGGCTTTGCCCAGTTCGATCCGCTGTTCGTGGCCGACTCCGCAGCGCAACTGCGGGCCTGGCTTCTGGCCAACGCGTGAAGGCTGCCATGACGCAGACCGTGGAGTTGTGCGCCAGTGCCGATCTGGTCGACGGCGGTCGGGCTGTGGGCTTTGACGTGCAGTATGCCGGTCAAGGCAGCCGCGCTTTTGCGATTCGCTACCAGGGGCAGGTCTATGCCTATCTGAATCGCTGCAGCCATATCCCCATGGAAATGGACTACCAGGAAGGTCAGTTTTTTGACGATTCCGGTCGCTGGCTGTTGTGTTCTACCCACGGAGCTGCCTACGAACCTGACAGCGGTGCCTGTGCAGGCGGTCCTTGCCGTGGCGGGCTGGTAAAAATCGCCTTGAGCGAAAGCGATGGCGTAGTGCGCTGGCATACTGGGCCACAACTGAAACCTCCAGAGTTTTGAGATGAGTTCCCCAAACACCCCTGATAACCATGATTCCCAGCCGCATGTGACGCCGGGCGCGGACCTGTGGTCCAAGGCTTCTGCCGCATCCGCCGAGGCGCCGGCCACAGCCAAGGTCTCCGGGGATGGGGGCTGGGAGCGCGATGTGCTGGAAAAGCTGGTGTTTGCTTCCATCAAGGAGCAGCGAGCAGCACGGCGTTGGCGTTTTTTCAGCCGTCTGCTGTGGTCCGTAGTGGTGCTGCTGGTGCTGTGGGCGGTGTTCTTCAAGGATACGGCCACCAAGACCAGTACCTCACCCCATACAGCGGTGGTGGAGATCAAGGGCGAGATCGCCTCGGGAGCGGATGCCAGTGCTGAGTTCGTGGTGGCGGCCATGCGCAGCGCCTTTGAGGATTCGGGCTCGCGCGCCGTGGTGCTGCTGATCAACTCGCCCGGCGGCAGCCCCGTGCAGGCGGGCATCATCAACGACGAGATGACGCGTCTCAAGGCCAAGTACAACAAGCCTCTGTATGCGGTGGTCGAAGAGTCCTGCGCCTCGGCGGCCTACTACATCGCGGCGGCGGCCGACGAGATCTTCGTCGACAAGGCCAGCATCGTGGGCAGCATCGGCGTGCTCATGGATGGCTTCGGCTTCACAGGTGTGATGGACAAGGTGGGTGTGGAACGCCGTCTGCTGACGGCTGGAGAGAACAAGGGCTTTCTCGATCCGTTCAGCCCCATGTCTGCGCAGCAAAAGGAATTTGCGCTGCAGATGCTGGAGCAGATTCACCAGCAGTTCATCGGCGTGGTCAAGGCCGGCCGTGGCGACCGTCTGCATGAAACCCCTGAAATGTTCAGTGGACTGTTCTGGACCGGCCAGCAGGCTGTGGAGCTGGGTCTGGCCGACAAGCTGGGCAGCCTCGACTTTGTGGCGCGTGAAGTGGTCAAGGCCGAGGAAGTCATCGACTACACCCGCCGCGACAATGTGGCCGAACGTCTGGCCAAGCGGTTTGGCGCGGCCATCGGCGAGGGATCGGTAAAAGCCATGCGCGGGCTGGTGCCCAGCATTCGCTGATCGAGCGTCAGAGAGGCGCCAACCCTTTCTGGATAGCACCGGTAGCTATCAAAAAGCCTGCGGTTTAGCCGCAGGCTTTTTTGTTTCCTGGCTCTCAGCGGCCTATGGCAAACACCACCGGCGTGCGATTGTCGGGTGGGGCGTTGCGCTGGCGCCATTCGCGCACCAGATGGCTTTCAATGCGTGCTGTCTCCAGTGTCAATCCGCTGGCCAGGGCCAGTCTGGTATTGGGTTGCAGGGTTTGCAGCAGCGCCTGCCAGAGGGCGGCATTGCGGTAAGGCGTCTCGATGAACTGCTGGGTTTGGCCTTGGCGCAGGGCCAGGCTCTCCAACTCCTTGATGCGGGCCGTGCGCTCGGCGCCATCCTGAGGCACATAGCCGACAAAGGCGAAGTTCTGGCCGTTGAGGCCGCTGGCAGCCAGGCCCAGCAGCAGCGAGACCGGTCCCGTCAGCGGTACGACGCGAATGCCCAGATCATGGGCGGCGCGCACGATGGAGCTGCCCGGGTCGGCCACGGCGGGCATGCCCGCCTCGCTGATCAAGCCCATGTCCTGCCCGGCCAACGCCGGTGCCAACAGGGGCTTGGGGTCGAAGACGGCGCCGCCCTTATTGCCATGGTCGCCTTTTTTGTGGGCTTCGCGTGGCAGCTCGGCAATGTTCTGGGCCTGCAGCGGAGCAGCCAGCGGGAACAGGGCGTCGATGCGCTTTAGGTAGGCGCGGGCCGTCTTGGCGTTTTCGCTGATCCAGTGAGTCAGAGAGGCAGCGCGACGCAGCGTGCCCTCGGGCAGCACCTCGGTCAGTGCGGTCTGGCTTTCGCAGCCGAAGTCGAGTGGAGCCGGCACCAGATAAAGAGTGCCTGCCTTGCCTTTGGATGTGTCGCTCATGGCAGAACCACTCCCGCGGCACGCAGCAACTGGCAGGTGCGAATCAGCGGCAGGCCTATCAGTGCCGTGGGGTCGTCGCTGACGATGGCATCCAGCAGAGCGATGCCCAGGCCTTCGCTTTTGGCTGATCCTGCGCAGTCATAAGGCTGCTCGGCACGCAGATAGCGCTCGATCTCGAGGTCGTTCAGTTCGCGAAAGCGCACTTGCACCGTGACCACGCTGGACTCTATAAAGCCGGTTTCGGCACAGCTCACGCAGACGCCGGTGTGGAAATTCATCTGGCGGCCGCTCATCTGGCGCAACTGCTCGGTGGCGCGCTCGTGGGTGCCAGGCTTGGACAGGGGCTGGCCGTCGAGTTCGGGCACCTGGTCGGAGCCGATCACGATGGCGCCGGGGTGTAGCTGGGCCACGGCTTGTGCCTTGGCCACGGCCAGACGCAGGCTCAGCTCGTAGGGTGTTTCGCCGCTGTGCGGGGTTTCATCCACTTCGGGAGAAACCGTCTCGAACGGCAGTTGCAGGCGGCTGAGCAGCTCGCGGCGGTAGCGCGAGGTGGAGCCAAGAATCAATGGACGCTCAAGTCGTCCGGCAATCAATAAGTCGGGCATTGCGGGATTCTCTTACACTGGCTGCATGAGCAAGGATTTTTCTGCGACCCGGCTGGACGTGCGTGCTTTCGCGCAGGCCGCAGGTCATCTGCATGGTCAGGCACCATTGTCGGACTTCAAGCGTCTGGCGGCCGATGCGCTGGCGATTACTGGCGAGCAGCCCCTGGTACGCTGGGAGGCCGAAGGCGAGCTGGTTGAGCAAAAGGGCGGCAGCGGCCATGTGTGGCTGCACCTGAGTGCCGAGGTGGATTTGCCGCTGACCTGCCAGCGCTGCCTGACCGAGGCCGATATTCCCCTTTATGTGGATCGGTCATTTCGCTTCGTTCCGGACGAGGCGACGGCAGAACTGGAAGATGACGACAGCGATGAGGATGTGCTGGCACTGAGCAGCGAGTTCAATCTGCTGGAGCTGATCGAGGACGAGCTGCTGATGGAAGTGCCGGTGGTGCCTCGCCATGAGGTCTGCCCGGTCCCCGTCAAGCTGGAGGTCAGCGATGACGCCTTCGAGCAGGCCAATGAGCAAAAGGAGAACCCTTTTGCCGTGCTGCAATCTCTCAATGTAGGCAAGTCTGCCGACTGATCCAGCCCGGAGCACGGTGGGGATTTGATTTTGCGTAGGCCGCGAAAAGCGTTTGCGCTATAATCGTGAGCTTCGCGCGAAACCCCCTCGTGTCTTTAATGGGCTGATCGCGTTTTTTTAGGACTTGCACAGACAAGGGCGCACTTACTCTCGGTGGGTGCGTCGAAAGGCAGAGTTTTTTGCCCGGTCTTGCTGTGTGGGTCGTGTTACCAACCCTTTCAAGATACACAGGAGCCATCATGGCTGTTCAGCAAAACAAGAAGTCTCCCTCCAAGCGCGGCATGCACCGTTCGCACAATGCACTGAATGTGCCTGGCATTGCTGTTGAAGCCACTACCGGCGAAACACATCTGCGCCACCACATCAGCCCCAACGGCGTGTACCGTGGCCGTCAAGTGCTGAAGAACAAGTCCGAAGCCTAAGCGACGACTGCATTCGCAAAGCCTGTTGCTACATTTTTTGTAGCAGCAGGCTTTTGTTTTTATGGGAGATATTTGCAAAATTAACCTTGACTGGCCTTGCTGCACAATTCCAGGGCTGGTTTTGCAGATAACTCCTGTGGTGGTCCCTGGACCATTCAGTTCATTACCCCAAACCCGATTGGACCTGTCAGTCGCCCATGATTAATTTGGCTGTTGACTGCATGGGGGGCGACCATGGCCCCCGCGTCACGCTGGCCGCGTGCCGTCAGTTTTTGAATTCACACCCCGATGCGCATCTGCTGCTGGTCGGCAAGGCCGAGGAGTTGGCCGGCTTCAAGCATGAGCGCGTGACCGTCGTTCCCGCCACGGAAGTGGTGAGCATGGATGACCCTGTGGAAATAGCTCTGCGCAAGAAAAAGGATTCGTCCATGCGCGTGGCCGTACAGCAGGTAAAGAATGGTGCGGCTCAGGCTGCAGTGTCGGCGGGCAATACCGGGGCGCTGATGGCGATCTCGCGTTATCTGCTCAAGACGCTGGATGGAATTGACCGTCCTGCCATTGCCTTTGGTTTGCCCAACGCCAAGGGTAGCGACACCACCATGCTGGACCTGGGGGCCAATGTGGACTGCACGGCGGAGCATCTGCTGCAGTTTGCGGTCATGGGCTCGGCCCTGGTGTCGGCGCTCAAGAACACGGAGGCGCCCAGCGTCGGCCTGCTCAATATCGGTGAAGAGCTGATCAAGGGCAGCGAAGTCATCAAGCGTGCAGGAGAGCTGCTGCGCGCAGCAGGCGATGCGGGCAACCTCAACTTCTACGGCAATGTAGAAGGCAACGACACCTTCAAGGGCGTGGTGGACATTGTCGTGTGCGATGGTTTCGTTGGTAACGTCGCGCTCAAGACCACCGAGGGGGTCGCTTCGATGATCTCGGGGATTCTCAAGGAAGAGTTCAAGCGCAACATCTTCACCAAGATTGCTGCCATCATTGCCTATCCGGTGCTATCTGCGCTGATGAAGCGCGTTGATCACCGTCGTTACAACGGCGCTGCATTGCTGGGTCTGCGCGGGCTGGTCTTCAAAAGCCATGGCTCGGCCGATGCAATGGCATTCGAGCATGCTTTGAACCGCGCGTATGATGCGGCACGCAACAACCTGCTTGACCGTGTCCGCAGCCGTATTGCTGCTGCCGCACCATTGCTGCTGGCAGCGCAGACGGAATCTGGAACTTCGGCGCCCTGATAGAAGACATGAGACGCTACGCACGCATCATTGGCACCGGCAGTTACCTGCCGCCCCGCCGCCTGACCAATAACGACCTCGCAGCCGAGCTGGCTCAGCGCGGCCTGGAAACCTCGGACGAGTGGATCGTCGAGCGCACCGGCATTCGTGCCCGCCACTTTGCCGAGCCCGATGTGACCAGCAGCGACCTGGCTCTGGAAGCCAGTCGCAAGGCCATCGAGGCTGCAGGCATAGAGGCTTCGGATATCGATCTGATCATTGTCGCTACGTCCACTCCGGACATGGTGTTTCCCTCGACGGCCGCCATCCTTCAGCACAAGCTGGGCATCAGCAACGGTTGCCCTGCCTTTGATGTGCAGGCGGTGTGCAGCGGTTTCGTCTATGCACTGACGGTGGCCGATTCCATGATCCAGACCGGCGCTGCCAAGCGCGTGCTGGTGGTGGGCTCCGAAGTCTTCAGCCGCATCCTGGATTTCAACGACCGCACGACCTGCGTGCTGTTTGGCGATGGCGCGGGTGCCGTGGTGCTGGAGGCGTCCGACGAGCCCGGTATCCTGTCCACCGAGTTGCACGCCGATGGCAGCCATGTCGGCATTCTTTGCGTGCCGGGCAATGTCTCCGGCGGCAATGTGCTGGGTGACCCCCTGCTCAAGATGGACGGTCAGGCCGTGTTCAAGCTGGCTGTGAGCGTGCTGGACAAGGCTGCTCGCTCCGCGCTGGAAAAGGCAGGTCTGACGGATGCCGACATCGATTGGCTGATTCCGCACCAGGCCAATATCCGCATCATGCAAAGCACGGCGCGAAAGCTCAAGCTGTCCATGGACAAGGTGGTGGTGACCGTCGATCAGCATGGCAACACCTCGGCGGCCTCGATTCCCCTGGCGCTAGACCATGGCGTGCGCAGCGGCCAGGTCAAAAAAGGCCAGACCGTGCTGCTCGAAGGCGTGGGCGGCGGCTTCACCTGGGGTGCTGTGCTCCTCAAAATGTAGCTGTAAGCGCAATCTGGATAAGCGTTTAAGGCAGTTTTTATACGAAGAAATATGAAGAAATTCGCATTTGTATTTCCTGGCCAGGGCTCTCAGTCCGTAGGCATGCTGGATGGCTGGGGTGATCATCCCGTCGTGGCTCAGACCGTGGCCGAAGCCTCAGAGGCTCTGGGTGAGGATGTGGGTCTGCTGATCAAGCAAGGCCCCAAGGAAGCGCTGGCGCTGACCACCAATACCCAGCCCGTGATGCTGGTGGCCGGCGTGGCGGCCTGGCGCGTATGGCAGGCCGAAGGCGGTGCGCTGCCCGATGCCGTGGCCGGTCACTCCCTGGGTGAATACTCCGCGCTGGTTGCGTCCGGCGTGCTGACGCTGGCTCAGGCCGCACCCCTGGTGCGTCTGCGCGCCGCTGCCATGCAGGATGCCGTGCCTGTGGGCACGGGCGGCATGGCGGCCGTGCTGGCGCTGGATGCCGAAAAGGTCAAGGCAGTCTGTGCCGAAGTGACGGCCCAGTTGGGTGGCGTTGAAGTGGTGGAAGCCGTGAATTTCAACGACCCGGGCCAGACCGTGATTGCCGGCAGCAAGCTGGCCGTGGAAAAGGCCTGCGAAGCGGTCAAGGCGGCCGGTGCCAAGCGCGCCCTGCCTCTGCCGGTCTCCGCACCTTTTCACTCCAGCCTGATGAAACCTGCTGCTGAAAAGCTCAAGGCCGCACTGGCCGAGCTGACGCTGGCAGCGCCTCAGATTCCCGTCATCAACAATATCGACGTCACCGTCCAGACGGACGCTGATGCGATTCGTGATGCCCTGTATCGTCAGGCCTTTGGTCCGGTGCGCTGGGTGGAATGCGTGCAGGCCATCAAGGCTCGCGGCGTGACCCATATCGTGGAATGTGGACCCGGCAAGGTGCTGGCCGGCATGGTCAAGCGTATTGACGCCGACCTGACGGGTGTTCCCCTGTTTGATGCAGCCACACTGGCTGACGTGAAAGAATTGCTCGCATGACTGATAACCAGACCAAGCCCCAGGTTGCCCTGGTCACCGGTGCCACCCGTGGCATTGGTGCCGCCATCGCGCAGGAGCTGGCCTCCAAGGGCTATCAAGTGATTGGCACGGCCACCTCGGATGCCGGTGCTGAAAAGATCAACCAGGCGCTGTCCGCCTTCGGTGGCCGTGGCGTCACGCTGAACGTGACCGACGGCGCTGCCGTGGATGCCCTGATCGATTCCATCGTCAAGAATGACGGCGGTCTGCATGTGCTGGTCAACAACGCCGGCATTACCCGCGATACCCTGGCGATGCGCATGAAGGATGACGACTGGGATGCCGTCACCGACACCAATCTGAAGGCTGTTTTCCGAGTCAGCCGTGCGGCTATTCGTCCCATGATGAAGCAGCGTTTCGGCCGCATCATCAGCATCACCAGCGTGGTGGGTGCCTCGGGCAATGCCGGTCAGGCCAACTACGCCGCAGCCAAGGCTGGCGTGGCTGGCATGACCCGTGCCCTGGCCAAAGAGCTGGGCAGTCGCGGCATCACCGTGAACTGTGTGGCTCCCGGCTTCATCGCCACGGATATGACAGCAGACCTGCCAGAGGCGCAAAAGGCTGCGCTCAAGGCACAGATCGCCATGGGTGATCTGGGTCAACCCAGCGACATCGCACATGCGGTGGCCTATCTGGCCTCTGCCGGTGCCGGCTATGTGACGGGGCAGGAACTGCACGTCAACGGCGGCATGTACATGTAAGAAATTTCGGCAGTTTGCGCGGTGTTTGCCGTACTTGCTGCCAGAAGCTGAACACTTTTGCAAGTTCAGTGGCCGTGTCCTCGCGACGGCCTGCCGCCAAGGGGCTTCTCCCGAAACGGCTAGAATCGCGGGTTCATTCACAACCCCCTGAGGGAAACCATGAGCGATATCGAAGCACGTGTCAAAAAAATCATTGCCGAACAACTCGGCGTTGAAGAGTCCCAAGTGACCAACGAAAAGGCCTTTGTGGCTGACCTGGGCGCTGACTCCCTGGACACAGTGGAACTGGTGATGGCCCTGGAAGATGAATTCGGCATCGAGATCCCTGACGAAGACGCAGAGAAGATCACGACGGTGCAAAACGCCATCGACTACGCCAATACCCACCAAAAGGCCTAAGGTCTTTTTTCAGCGATCAGTTAAAGGTTTGAACGCATGAGCCGTCGTCGCGTTGTCGTGACCGGTCTGGGCTGCATCTCCCCCGTGGGTAACACGGTGGGCGAAGCCTGGGCCAATCTTTTGGCCGGCCAGTCCGGTATTGACCTCATCACCAAGTTCGATGCATCGAACTTCTCCTGCAAGATTGCGGGTGAGGTCAAGGGATTTGATGTGGAGAAGTACATGAGCGCCAAAGATGCGCGCTCCATGGATACCTTCATTCATTACGGCATCGCGGCTGCGGAGCAAGCCGTTCTGGACGCAGGCCTGCCCACAGGTGAAGCCCTGTCCGAAGACCTGGCCACACGCATTGCCTGCGTGATCGGCTCGGGCATTGGCGGCCTGCCGCTGATCGAGAACACTCACGCAGAACTGGCTGCCCGCGGTCCTCGCCGCATCACGCCGTTCTTCGTGCCTGCTTCCATCATCAATATGGTGGCAGGGCATGTGTCCATGCGATTTGGCTTCAAGGGGCCGAATCTGTCGATAGTGACAGCCTGCACCACAGGCCTGCACTGCATCGGCGAAGCCGGACGCATGATCGAATACGGCGATGCAGACATCGTCGTGGCCGGTGGCACGGAAGCCACTGTCTCGCCTCTGGGTGTCGGCGGCTTTGCTGCCATGCGTGCGCTGTCCACGCGCAACGACGACCCCAAGGCTGCCTCGCGCCCCTGGGACAAGGACCGTGACGGCTTTGTCCTCGGCGAAGGTGCCGGTGTGCTGGTGCTCGAAGAGTACGAACACGCCAAGGCCCGTGGCGCCAAGATTTACGCGGAGCTGGCAGGCTTTGGCATGAGTGCCGATGCCGGTCACATGACGGCTCCCAACATGGACGGCCCCCGCCGCGCCATGCTCAATGCTTTGCGCAATGCCGGTGTGAACCAGGATCAGGTCAATTACCTGAATGCGCACGGCACGTCCACGCCGCTGGGCGATGCGAACGAATCCAATGCCATCAAGGCGGCCATGGGCGAGTTTGCGAAGAAGAATCTGGTGGTCAGCTCGACCAAGTCCATGACGGGTCACCTGCTGGGTGGTGCTGGTGGCATCGAGAGCGTTTTCACCGTGATGGCGCTGCACGACCAGAAGATTCCTCCGACCATCAACCTGATCAACCAGGATCCCGAGTGCGATCTGGACTATTGCGCCAATACGGCGCGTGACGCCAAGCTGGAAGTTGCCGTGAAGAACAACTTCGGTTTCGGAGGCACCAACGGCACGCTGGTCTTCAAGCGCGTCTAAGTCGCGTCGAGCCGCTTCTGCACAAGCCCGCACAGGCCCAGGCCTTGCGGGCTTTGTTCTATGTGCGGCTTGATCGTGCTTTCCCTAGCTTTGCTGCAGCCGGGTTTTCGCACATGGTCGGCTCATGAGTGCTCGCTACCATGCTCCAGCTGTTGCCTATGTCTTTGTCCGGCCTGGCTGGGCCGGAGGGGGGCTGGTGCTGATCGGGATGGTCTTGCTGATGGCTCTGCTGGTCTGGTGCCTGCAAGTTCAATCGGGCTGGTTGCAGGTGCTGCTGGCTTTACCGGCCCTGATCCTGGCCGCAGTGCTGCTTTGCGGACAGTGGCGCAACTGGCCGCAAGGACGTCTGCTCTGGAATGGCGAGCATTGGCTGCTGGAGGCCGAAAACCTGTCAACAGCTCGGTCACTGCCTGTGCGGCTGGCGCTGGGGCTTGATGGTGGCCACTGGCTTTGGCTCAGCGTTTCGGAAGTTCTGGTGTTCAGGTCCAAGGGCGGCAGGCGCAGGGTGCTATGGATTTTCCTGTCTCAACGACACAGCCCCGAGCAATGGGGAGACTTGCGGCGTGCGGTATATTCCTCCATCGTGCCGCTGGCAGAGCAAGGCTAGGCCTTCGCCGGTTATGGCAGCACGCTGCTTGGCCTTTCATGACACCACCCGATTTTCCCACTCCCTCTGCCGACAGCGATCTGGCTCTGGTCGAACGAGCCAATGCTGGCGACACACGGGCTTTTGAGCTTCTGGTCATCAAGTACCAGCGTCGCATCGAACGTCTGGTGGGCCGCATGGTGCGCGATGTCGATCTGGTGCCTGACATCGCGCAGGAAACCTTCATTCGCGCCTACAAGGCCTTGCACCAGTTTCGCGGCGAGGCCCAGTTCTACACCTGGCTGTACCGCATCGCAGTCAACACCGCCAAGAAGGCCTTGATGGAAATGCATCGCTCGCCGGTGATGACCGAGAGCGCGTTACACACTGGGGACGATGAGGATGAAACTTCTGTTCACAGACAGGAACTAACAACTCAGGAAACCCCGGAAACAGTGTTGGCGGCGCGTGAAATCGCCGAAGCCGTCAATGCTGCCATGGAGGCTTTGCCCGAGGATTTGCGCCAGGCGGTCACGCTGCGCGAAATCGAGGGGCTCAGCTATGAGGAAATCGCGCAGGCGATGGACTGTCCCATAGGCACGGTGCGCTCGCGCATCTTTCGGGCACGCGAGGCGATTTCGGCCAGGGTCAAGCCCCTGCTGGAGCGCCAGGGCGGAAAGCGTTGGTAGTACAGGCAAGACGAGCAGGTGAACTTCATGAATGACGATCTGATCAAGCAGGAACAGTTGTCGGCCTTGGTGGATGGCGAGGCTTCCTCGGTCCAGATGCAGGCCGTGCTTTCCTATGCGGAAAGCGACGAAGGCCAGCAGTCCTGGGCCATGTATCACCTGATTGGCGATGTGCTGCGTTCTCCCGAGCTGGCCCATCACAGTCAGCACGATATTCTGAGCGGCGTGCGCGCTCATATGGAGCGCGAGCCGATTCGCGGCATTCATCTGCCCGGTGTGACCGCAGATGCGGCCAGTTCCCTCGGTTTGGGCGGTCTGGAGCAGATCACTGCAGCCGAGGAGCGCGTGCAGGCTCAGGGCAACGGCGCAGCCGTGGTCAGCCTGCCTGCCCGTCAGGCGGCCAATGCATCGGTCTTTCGCTGGAAGATGGCGGCCGGCTTTGCTTCGGTTGCTGCTGTGGCCGCCGTGGGCTGGGGGGTCATGCTCGCAGGTTCGGGGGGGCTGTACGGCCGCCAGGGTGGGGCGCAGCTCGCCGCTCTCAGCCCGAATGCCGTAGTGGCCGCTGCGCCTGCCGCATCGCTGGGCTTGAGCCAGCCCGTTTCGGGTGCTGAAGAGGCGGCCATGCCCTTGGGTTCGGAAGCCCAGTCTTCCACGGTGGTGGCAGTTGCTGGTCCCAACGGCCAGACCGTGATGCTGCGTGACCCGCGTCTGGACGAGTTGCTGGCTTCTCACCCTCAGCAAAGCAGCGCGCCCAATCTGCAGATGCCTGCCAGCTTTTTGCGCAATGCAAGCTTTGCCACGGCTACCCGCCATTGATGCTTCTTCACACAGCAGTCTTAGGCCTGAAATGCATGGTTGTCAGGTCTAGGCTTTTTCCCGGCTTGCGAACGCAGCTATTGATTTAGGATCAGTTGGGTGCAGATGCTGTTTTATCTGCGCGCAATTTGAAGAGCCTGAGTGCTTTCAGTTGATGGCGGCTTTTGCCAGAATGCGCTTCAATGCTCTCACCTGTTTTCTCTCATGGGTCTGATTTGACGACCCGTTCTGTCAGACGACTCGAACAAGGAATAAAAACGATGCGCACACCAGCCCGGATGACGCTCAAATCCCGTGTTTCGGCTACAGCCATTGCCATTGCCAGTGCGATGGCGATCGCTGCTCTGGCCGCAGGAGGCATGCTGCCGGTTACTGCTGCTCATGCCCAAAGTGCTGCTACGGCACGCGGCCTGCCGGACTTTACGGATCTGGTCGATCAGGTGGGACCTTCGGTTGTCAACATTCGAACGCTGGAGAAAGTCTCCAACAACAGCGCCGAAGCTCTGGGCATGGATGAAGATATGCTGGAGTTCTTTCGCCGCTTCGGCCTTCCAGTGCCCAATGTGCCGCGTCAGCGCTCGCCCAAGGGCGGTCAATCAGAGGAAGAGCAGCCACGTGGCGTGGGCTCTGGCTTCGTCCTTACGGCTGATGGCTATGTGATGACCAATGCCCATGTGGTCGACGGCGCAGATGAAGTCATTGTCACGCTGACCGACAAGCGAGAGTTCAAGGCAAAAATAGTCGGCGCAGACAAGCGTACCGATGTCGCGGTGGTCAAGATCGATGCCAAGGGACTTCCTGCGGTCAAGATCGGCGATGTGAGCAAGCTGCGCGTGGGCGAGTGGGTCATGGCGATAGGCTCGCCCTTCGGGCTCGAAAACTCGGTGACTGCCGGCATTGTCTCGGCCAAGCAGCGCGATACTGGCGACTATCTGCCCTTTATCCAGACCGATGTGGCCATCAATCCCGGCAACTCGGGTGGCCCGCTGATCAATATGCGTGGTGAGGTGGTGGGAATCAACAGCCAGATCTACTCGCGTTCGGGCGGCTTCATGGGGATCAGCTTTGCAATTCCCGTGGATGAAGCGATCCGTGTCAGCGATCAGCTGCGTGCCACCGGCAAGGTCACGCGCGGCCGTATCGGCGTGCAGATCGGCCCCGTGACCAAGGATGTGGCCGAGTCCATAGGCCTTGGCAAGCCAGAAGGCGCTCTGGTCTCGGCCGTCGAGCCGGACTCTCCTGCGGCCAAGGCCGGTGTGGAGGCGGGCGACGTGATCACCAAGTTCGATGGCAAGGCCATCGAGAAGGTCTCCGATCTGCCGCGTCTCGTAGGAAATACCAAGCCAGGCACCAAGAGCTCCATTACCGTGCTGCGCCGCGGCAAGCTCAAGGAGTTGAGCATGGTGATTGCCGAAGTGCCTTCTGACGAATCTGCCAAGACCAAGGCCGGCAGCGGTGGGGCAGGCAAGACGCCTTCCGCCGGCACGCTGGAGAACAAGGCTCTGGGCCTGACGCTGAGCGAACTGACGGCGGCGCAGAAGAAGGAGCTGGCCATCAAGGGCGGCGTGCGCGTGTCGGCTGCGGTGGATGCCGCAGCCCGTGCCGGCCTGCGTGAAGGCGATGTGATCCTGCAACTGGCGAATGCGGAAGTCTCCGATCTCAAGAGCTTCGAGGCTGCCTGGGCCAAGGCTGACAAGTCCAAACCCGTCAATGTGCTGGTGCGCCGTGGTGACTGGGCGCAGTATGTGTTGATTCGCCCTGCCAAATAACTGAGCTGAAAGCCAGCATGGGCTTGTTGCCATTTCGTGATCTGAAATGACAACAAGCCCTCAGCCTGTCAGTGCCCCTATGCCATTGGGTAGAATCCCACGCAAATGCATGGTGGTTGGACGCAAAAAATCACGCTGACAAGCGGTTTTCAAGCGGTGCAAAAGCCTTTGCAATCTCCGGCTGCTGATGGCTAAACGGTGTTTTCTGGTTTGTGGATAATTTGTTGATAAATGAATTCGAAGATCACAAACCGAAACTTGTCAAGCCTTGCTGGGTCTTGGCTTGCGGCCAGTTTTGCCTACAATAAAGTCCCAACTATCGCAGTTGCCAGAGATTGTTGGTTAAGGGCGCGCCGCTTGAGGGACGCGCCCTTTTTTCTTGCTGCTGCAGGCCACTTTTTTCAATTCCAAGCTGTCTTTCTCGTTGATGAATCACATCCGTAATTTCTCCATCATTGCGCACATTGACCATGGCAAGTCCACTCTGGCGGACCGCCTGATCCAGCGCTGCGGAGGCCTCGCCGACCGCGATATGGAAGCCCAGGTGCTGGACTCGATGGACATCGAGAAAGAGCGCGGCATCACCATCAAGGCCCAGACCGCGGCCCTGCAATACAAGGCCAAGGACGGCCAGGTCTACAACCTGAATCTGATCGACACCCCCGGCCACGTGGACTTCTCCTACGAAGTCTCGCGCTCGCTGTCGGCCTGCGAAGGCGGTCTGCTGGTGGTCGATGCCTCTCAGGGCGTGGAAGCCCAGACCGTGGCCAATTGCTACACCGCGCTGGACCTGGGCGTGGAGGTGTTCGCCGTCCTCAACAAGATGGACCTGCCTCAGGCCGACCCCGAGAATGCCAAGGCCGAGATCGAGGACGTGATCGGTATCGATGCCAGCGACGCCATTCCCTGTTCGGCCAAGACCGGCATGGGCATCGACGAGATTCTGGAAGCCATCGTGGCCAAGGTGCCGGCTCCCAAGGGCAATCCCGACGGACCGCTGCGTGCCATGATCGTGGACAGCTGGTTCGACCCCTATGTGGGCGTCGTGATGCTGGTGCGCGTGGTGGATGGCGAGCTCAAGAAGAATGAGCGCTTCAAGATGATGGCCAGCGGTGCTGCCTATGAAGCCAACAACATCGGTGTGTTCACCCCGGCCAACCAGCCGCGCGACGCGCTCAAGGCCGGTGAGGTGGGTTACATCATCGCCGGCATCAAGGAGCTGAAGGCCGCCAAGGTCGGTGACACCATCACGCTGGAAAAAAAGCTACCCAACAACCTGGGTCCTGCCGACAAGCCCCTGCCGGGCTTCAAGGAAGTCAAGCCCCAGGTTTTCGCGGGTCTGTACCCCACCGAAGCCTCTGAATACGACCAGTTGCGTGATGCGCTGGAAAAGCTGCAGCTCAACGATGCGGCGCTGCAGTTCGAACCCGAAGTCTCGCAGGCGCTGGGCTTTGGCTTCCGCTGCGGCTTCCTGGGCCTGCTGCACATGGAAATCGTGCAGGAGCGACTGGAGCGCGAATTCGACCAGGATCTGATCACCACGGCCCCCAGCGTGGTCTACCAGGTGATCAAGGGCGATGGCGAGCTGATCGACGTGGAAAACCCCTCCAAGATGCCCGATATCGGCCGCATCCAGGAGATTCGCGAGCCCATCGTGACCGTGCACCTCTACATGCCGCAAGACTATGTGGGCCCGGTGATGACGCTGGCCAACCAGAAGCGTGGCGTGCAGATGAATATGCAATACCACGGCCGTCAGGTCATGCTGACCTACGAGATGCCTCTGGGCGAAATCGTGCTGGACTTCTTCGACAAGCTCAAGAGCGTCTCGCGCGGCTATGCCTCCATGGACTATGAGTTCAAGGAATATCGCGCGTCCGACGTGGTGAAGGTCGATATCTTGCTCAACGGCGAGAAGGTCGATGCACTGTCCATCATCGTGCACCGCTCGCAGTCCGTGTATCGCGGCCGCGCCGTGGTTGCCAAGATGCGCGAGATCATCAGCCGCCAGATGTTCGATGTGGCCATCCAGGCAGCGATCGGCGCCAACATCATTGCGCGCGAAACCGTCAAGGCCATGCGCAAGAACGTGCTGGCCAAGTGCTATGGCGGCGACATCACGCGTAAGCGCAAGCTGCTCGAAAAGCAGAAGGCCGGCAAGAAGCGTATGAAGCAGATCGGTTCGGTAGAAGTGCCGCAGGAAGCCTTCCTGGCCATTCTGCAAGTGGAGGATTGATGCAAGTCATGCAGTGGATCACGGCCGCCATCCTAGCGGCCTTTGTAGGCTATATCGCGGCCTGGTACACCGGCTCCATCGAAGGCAACTTCGCGCTGCTGCTGTTTCTGGCAACCGTGGTGACCGGCGTGTACTGGCTGGCCGAGCGCTTTTACTTCTGGCCTCGACGCCGCGCGGCTGCGGCAGCGCTGGAGCAGGCAGCGGTCGAGCGCCGCGCCGAGCTGGACCGCATGGGTATTGCCAAGACCGACATCGAAGTCTCCGACGATGCCAAAGGCCGCATCCTCATGCAGCCCTGGTGGCTGGACTGGACCGCCGGTCTGTTCCCGGTGATCGCCATAGTCTTCGTGCTGCGCTCCTTCCTGTTCGAGCCGTTCAAGATTCCCTCGGGCTCCATGATTCCGACGCTGATGGTGGGTGACCTGATCCTGGTCAACAAATTCACCTACGGCATCCGCCTGCCCGTGATCAACAAGAAGATCACCGAAGGCAACAAGCCCCAGCGTGGCGATGTGATGGTGTTCCGCTACCCGCCCCAGCCCACGCTGGACTACATCAAGCGTGTGGTGGGCGTGCCCGGCGATGAAGTGGCCTATATCAACAAGCGTCTGAGCATCAACGGCAAGGAGTTGCCTACCCGCGAACTGCCGGACTTTCTGGACCGTGACGTGATGCGCTACTTCAAGCAGTTCGAGGAAACCCTGGGTGAGCAGCCGCACCGTGCCATCGTCAACAACGATGTGCCGGCCTTCATCCAGGGGGCGAGCAACTTCGAGTACAAGGAAAACTGCCGCTACAGCGTTGAAGGCGTGACCTGCAAGGTACCCGAAGGCTATTACTTCATGATGGGCGACAACCGCGACAACTCGCTGGACTCGCGCTACTGGGGCTTTGTGCCGGACCAGAACATCGTGGGCAAGGCCTTTTTTGTCTGGATGAACTTCGGTGATCTCAGCCGTATCGGCCGTTTCCACTGAGCACCGGCAATCGTTTCGTCATTTTTCTGGGATACACGGGCAGGAACATGCCCGGCTTGAGAGGGGAAAAGCATGAACAATCTGGCATTGCGCTCCAGGCAGCGTGGTCTGTCCTTCATCGGTCTGGTGTTTCTCGTGGCCATCATCGTGGCGGTTGCCGCAATTGGCGCACAATCGGTGCCCGTCTTCCTGGAGTACCAGGCCATCACCAAGGCGGCCAACAAGGCCGCCGCTGAAGGCAGTACCGTTGCCGAAGTCAAGGCCAGCTTCGATCGTTCGGCCTCCATTGATGATTTCAAGTCCATCTCTGGCAACGATCTGAACGTGACCAAGGTCAACGACAAGATCGTCGTGGGCTTCGAGTATTCCCGTGAGATTCATCTGGCAGGCCCTGCCTACCTTGTTTACCGTTTCAAGAAATAGACCTTTCAGGTGGAACCTGCTCTAGTCGCTCTGCAGCAAAGGCTGCAACATCAATTTGCCAACCCGGCGCTGCTGCAGCGTGCCATCACGCACCGCAGCTTTTCGGCCGACAACAACGAGCGACTGGAGTTTCTGGGCGACTCGGTGCTCAGTCTGGCCATCTCCAGCTTGCTCTATGCCAAGCTGGCCTCCATGCCCGAAGGCGATCTCTCGCGCGTTCGGGCCAATCTCGTCAAGGAAGGCACGCTGCACAAGATTGCGTTGAAGCTGCAGCTGCCTGACCTGCTGCGTCTGGGCGAGGGCGAGGCCAAGTCCGGTGGCAAGCAGCGCCCGTCCATCCTGGCCGATGCCGTGGAGGCGCTGATCGGCGCCGTCTACCTCGACGCCGGCTTTGCCGCAGGCGAGAAAGTCGTTCACCACCTCTTCGAGGGGGTGGACATCAACCCCCATATGCGTGCGGCCGACAAAGACCCCAAGACCGCACTGCAGGAATTGCTACAGGGCAAGCGCATGAAGCTGCCGCAATACCATGTGGTGGAAATCAGTGGCGCGGCGCACAAGCAGACCTTCAAGGTCGAGTGCACGATTGCCGAATGGAATATCAGCGCCCAGGGCTCGGGAGCATCCCGTCGCATGGGCGAGCAGGCAGCCGCCGCTGCCTTGCTGGAAAAAGTGAAAGCCAAAAATCCATGACCGATGCTGCTAAGAAAAAGATAGCGGGCACCGCAGGTGCAGAAAAAGCCAAGGGCCAAAAAGGCCCCAAGTCTGTGACTACCGATATCAGCGACCCCAGCCTGGACTACATCAGCGCCATGCTGGCCGCTGCCAAGCCCGGTAGCACGCCGACCGCCATCCGCGACCAGGAGGAAGAGGCTCCGGCTCGCGTCTACGCGCCCGAAGAGCAGCGCTGCGGTCTGATCGCCATCGTCGGCAAGCCAAATGTGGGCAAGTCCACCCTGATGAACGCGCTGGTGGGCCAGAAGATCTCCATCACCTCGCGCAAGGCCCAGACCACGCGTCACCGCATCACCGGCATCCGCACAAAGGACGAGACCCAGTTCGTCTTTGTGGATACCCCCGGTTTCCAGACCAAGCATTCCACTGCCCTGAACAAGTCGCTCAACAAGACCGTGATGGGCGCGATCGGCGATGTGGACCTGATCCTGTTCGTGGTGGAGGCGGGCAGCTTCACACTGGCCGATGCCAAGGTGCTGAGCCTGTTCAAGCCCGGCATTCCCACGCTCTTGATCGCCAACAAGCTCGACACCGTGGGTCGCCGCGCCGAGATCGCACCCTGGCTGCGCGATATGCAGGAGCGCCATCCTTTTGCCGAGTTCGTGCCCATGTCGGCCAAGAACAAAAAGGATATCGAGCGCATGTATGGCATCTGCGCCAAATACCTGCCGCAGCAGCCCTGGTTCTACGGTGAGGACGAACTGACCGACCGCAGCGAGAAGTTCCTGGCTTCCGAGACCCTGCGCGAGAAGCTGTTCCGCTTCACGGGCGACGAGTTGCCCTATACCTCCACCGTGGTCATCGACAAGTTCGAGGAGGAGCCCAGCCCCAAGTTCGGTCGCTTCATGCGCGTTGCAGCCACCATCGTGGTCGAGCGCGACGGCCATAAGGCCATGGTGATCGGCCAGGGCGGCGAGCGCCTCAAGCGCATCTCCACCGAAACCCGTCAGGAGCTGGAAAAGCTGCTCAACGCCAAGGTGTTCCTGGAAGTCTGGGTCAAGGTCAAGTCCGGCTGGGCTGATGACGAGGCCCGGGTCAAATCCTTCGGCTACGAGTAAAACTTTTTGACCCCCACGCTCGCTCACTGCGCGTGCCCGCTGCCCCCCGAGGGGGTCCTGACCCGGCTTAGGCCGGGTTTTGCCTTGGGGCGGCCCGGCGGCAAAACCGCCCCCTTCACATTTTTGTTGTGGTACGGAGCAAGTCATGGCTAGCGCCAAACGCGTCGGCGACGAACCCGCATATATCCTGCACCAGTACGACTGGAGTGAATCCAGCCTGATCCTGGAGGTGTTCACGCGCCATCGCGGGCGGGTGGCGCTCGCGGCCAAGGGCGTCAAGCGCCATACCTCCAACTTTCGCCCTGTGCTGCTGCCGCTGCAGCCGCTCAAGCTCAGCTACACGCTGGGAGCAGAGGGCAATGCTGAGATTCATAGCCTGAAGGGGGCGGAATGGGTGGGCGGCCATGTCATGCCCCAGGGCGATGCGCTGTGGTCGGGCATGTACCTGAACGAGCTGCTGCTGCGCCTGCTGGCGCGCGATGATCCTTATACGGCGCTGTTCGATATCTATGCCGGTGTGGTGCGCGTGCTGGCTGGCCAGCATGGCGGCACGACCGAGGCCATCGAGCCCGTGCTGCGCGCCTTCGAGCTGGTGCTGCTGCGCGAACTCGGTCATCTGCCCGATCTGAGGCAGGAAAGCGCCACGCTCAGCCAGGTCAACAGTGTTTTGCGCTACACGCTGGTGGCCGATGGGGGGTTGCGCCAGGCTTCGGGCTACGAGCGCGCGGCGCTGAGCGGCCTGCAGTGGCAGAGCATAGAGCTGGCGCTGCAGGCCGAGCAGCCGTTTCCGAGAACCCTGAATGCGCTGTCCGAGCCCGAAGTAGCCCAGGCCCTGAAGCCGCAATTGCGCCATCTTCTGCAATACCATTGCGGCTCAACCATGCTGCGCACCCGCCAGCTGATGATGGATCTGCAATCGCTATGAATACCTCTGCCTCCCCACGCACCGCGCTTTCGGTCAACGTCAACAAGGTGGCGCTGCTGCGCAATACCCGCCATCTGGGCATTCCATCGGTGACGCGTGCGGCGCAGATCTGCCTTGAAGCGGGAGCGCAGGGCATCACCATTCACCCGCGTCCTGATGAGCGCCACATCCGTGCGCAGGATGTGTTCGAGCTGCACGAGCTGCTCAAGAGCTGGCCTGGCGCCGAATTCAATATCGAAGGCAATCCCACGCAGAACCTGATGGATTTCATCCGCCAGACGCGTCCGCATCAGGCCACTTTCGTGCCCGACAGCGAAGACCAGTTCACCAGCGATCATGGCTGGAGCTTTCCTCAGGATGCCGAACGCCTCAAGCCCTTGATTGCCGAATGCAAGGCGCTGGGCGTGCGTGTGAGCCTGTTCATGGACCCTATCCCCGAGCAGATGGCGGCTGCCAAGGCGGTCGGCGCCGACCGCGTGGAGCTCTACACCGAGCCTTTTGCCGCCAACTGGGGCAAGTCCGAGCAGGAGCAGCAACTGCAAACCTATGCCAGGGCCGCGCAGGCCGCGCTGGATGCGGGCCTGGGCATCAATGCCGGCCATGACCTCAATCGCGACAATCTGGCCGCCTTCGTGGCCCGGGTGCCGGGTCTCGCCGAAGTCTCCATCGGCCATGCGCTGATCGCCGATGCGCTGGAGCTGGGCTATGCCGAGACCGTGAAGGCCTATCAGGCTTGCATCGATGCCGGTATGGCTGCCAAAAAATCCTGAAACCATAGCTGCTGGCGCTTGACTGGCAAGCGCCAGAGCCTGATTTGACTCAAAAGGAGCCCCGCATGATTTACGGCATCGGCACCGATATCTGCGATGTGCGCCGCATACGCGCAAGCCTGGAAAAGCATGGCGAGCGCTTTGCCCGCAAGGTTCTGGCCGATGGCGAACTGGCGACCTGGAAGGCGCGCAGCGAGCGCTGGCCCGAGCGCGGCATCCGTTATGTGGCCACGCGCTTTTCGGCCAAGGAGGCCTTCAGCAAGGCCGTGGGAATGGGCATGGTCATGCCCATGACCTGGCGCCATTGCGAAGTCATCAAGCTGCCCAGCGGCCAGCCTGCGATTCGCCTGCATGGCGAACTCAAGGAGTGGTTTGAGAAGAACAATCTGACGGCGCACCTGTCCGTCACCGATGAATCCGACTACGCAGCCAGCTTTTGTGTCGTCGAAAGAAAAGAGTGAAATTAGCCTCTGGTGCTTGATATATAGGCGCTGGCAGCTATAGAAATTATTAAATCATGAGCATGCATGCACCTTTGATCATTGATATTGCCGGCACATCGCTGACTGATGTGGACCGCGCGCGCCTTTCCCATCCGCTGGTGGGCGGCATCATTCTCTTCAAGCGCAACTGGGAGGACCGCAGCGCACTGGTCCAGCTGTGCGCCGATATCAAGGCCGTCAAGCCCGATCTGCTGATCAGCGTGGACCACGAGGGCGGCCGCGTGCAGCGCTTTCGCACCGACGGCTTCACGCATATTCCGCCGATGCGCGCCTTTGGCGAGATGTGGATGGATGACGGTAAGGGCAAAAAGCACCGCGAAGGCGGCGGTGCCATGCGGGCCATGAACGCCGCCACCGCCGCCGGTTATGTGCTGGGCACGGAGCTGCGTGCCTGCGGTGTGGATTTCAGCTTCACGCCCGTGCTGGATCTGGACTATGGCGAATCCTCGGTCATCGGTGACCGCAGCTTTCACCGCGACCCGCGCGTGGTGGCGGCCCTGGCCAAGAGCCTGATGCACGGCCTGTTGCAGGCCGGCATGGGCAACTGCGGCAAGCATTTCCCCGGTCACGGCTTTGTGAAGGCCGACTCGCACGTGGACATTCCCGTTGACAAGCGCAGCCTGACGGCCATTCTCGACGAAGACGCCGCACCGTATCCCTGGCTGTCCAGCGTGCTTACCGCCGTCATGCCCGCCCATGTGATCTATCCCAAGGTGGACAAGCGCCCGGCAGGCTTCAGCGAGAAGTGGCTCAAGGACATCCTGCGCGCCCGTTTGCGCTATGACGGAGCCATTTTCAGCGACGACCTCAGTATGGAGGGCGCGCGCCGCATCGACGGCGCACTCATCAGCTACACCGATGCCGCGTTGACGGCCCTGAATGCGGGCTGCGACATGGTGTTGCTGTGCAACCAGAGCCTGGGTCTGGGCGAGCATGTGGATGAGTTGCTGGACGGCATGGATGCCGCGCTGCGCGATGGCCGCTGGGTGCCCGATATCGACTCCGAATCGCGCCGTGTCTCGCTGCTGCCCGATACTGAACCCCAGGCCTGGGACGATCTGATGCGCCAGCCTGCCTATCTGCAGGCACTGGATCTGCTGCCCTAGCGCGGCACTGAGCCGACCCTGCCATCCGCTGCCTTTGACGCAAGGGCAGCGGTTTTTTTATGCCTTTCGAAGGCCGGGCAGGGCGGCTGCCAGCATTTAAGTCTGGCCTCAGTTAACCGGCTTAGGGTGAGTTCAGGAGCCTGGCAGCGGCATCGCCGCGGCGCCAGTTGTTCATGAATCACTGAAAGCCTGCATGAATTCCAAGAGCCAGGGACCTGAGTTCCGCAAACACCGGCTGGGCGTGCTGCGCCAGGCCTTTTCGCTGACCCGGCCCTATTTCCAGTCCGAAGATAAATGGCGAGCCCGGGGGCTGCTGGCCGCCATCGTGGGCCTTAATCTCGCCGCAGTGTTCATGCTGGTGCAGATCAATGAATGGAACCGGGTGTTCTATGACGCATTGCAGAACAAGCAGGCCGAGGTGTTCTGGCAGCAGCTCTGGCGCTTTCTCTGGCTGGCCCTGGTGTATATCGTCATTGCGGTCTACAAGTTCTATCTGACGCAGTTGCTGCAGCTCAACTGGCGGCGCTGGCTGACTGATCACATGTTGCAGCGCTGGCTATCGGCCAAGGCGTTCTACCGCCTGGAGTTGGGGCGCTATGGCGTGGACGGCAATGCCAAGGCGCCTGACAACCCGGACCAGCGGATTCAGGAGGACCTGAATCTCTTCACCACCTATACCGTGTCGCTGTCCATGGGGCTGCTGAATGCGGCCGTCACCTTTGTGAGCTTCGTCGGCATTCTGTGGGGCCTGAGTTCCGTCGTCGATATAGCTCTGCCGGCCTTGTTCGGCGGCGGGCAGCTGCAGGTTTCCGGCTTCATGGTCTGGATGGCGGTGCTGTATTGCCTGGTCGGCAGTGCGATCACCTTCTGGATCGGCAAACCCCAGGTCTGGCTCAACAGCCGCCAGCAGCAGCTGGAGGCCAATTTCCGCCATCACCTGATCCGCGTGCGCGAGCATGCCGAAGCCATTGCCCTGGACGGTGGCGAGCGCGTCGAGGGGGCGCAGATCGGCCTGCGTTTTGGCGATGCCCTGGGCAACTACCTGAACCTGATCAAGAAGCAAAAGAGCCTGGGCTGGTTTACCAATTTCTTCGGCCAGGCGGCCGTGGTCTTTCCCTTCATCATTGCCGCACCGCGTTTTTTCAGCGGTGCCATCCAGCTGGGTCAGCTCATGCAAATAGGCTCGGCCTTCAATCAGGTGCAGGACTCGCTGAGCTGGATCGTCAACAACTACTCCGATATCGCCGCCTGGCGGGCCACGACCTTGCGTCTGGCCGGTTTTGACGAGAGTTTGCGCGAGCAGGAGGAACATCCGGTCGGGGTGCAGCTTGCAGCGTCGACCCAGTTGCAGACCCGAAATCTCGATGTATCCCTGCCCGCAGGAAGCCCGATCGTGGCTGACGCCGAGCTTCAGATACGACCGGGCCAGAGGTTGCTGATCAGTGGGCCTTCGGGTAGTGGCAAGTCCACCTTGCTGCGGGCGTTTGCCGGCATCTGGCCCTATGCGCGAGGTCAGGTGGAGCGGCCTCTGGACGCAATGTTCATTCCTCAGCGCCCTTATTTTCCCGACGGCAGCCTGCGCGATGCCCTGGCCTATCCGGAGCCGGCGGCAAGCTACAGCGATGCCGAGCTCAAACAGGTCTTGCGCGAAGCGCAGCTGCCGCAGTTGCAGGAGCGGCTGGACAGCCAGGCGGCCTGGAACAGCAGCCTGTCGGGAGGCGAGCAGCAGCGGCTGTCCGTGGCGCGGGTCTTGCTCAAGCGTCCGGCCTGGGTGTTTGCGGACGAGGCCACGAGCGCGCTGGACAATGCCGCCGAAGCGCAGATCTACAGCCGGCTGGTGCAGCTGGTTCAGGGCCGAGGCGGGGCACTGGTTTCGGTCGCTCACCGCGACAGCGTGACGGAGTTCCACACGGCCTGCTGGCTGCTTTCGCCGCAGCAAGGGATCCGGGAGGCCGGCCCTTTAGGGCGCTGCTGAAGCAGGCAGGTTCGAGGACAAGCAGTCTCAACCGCAGTACAGGCCAGGGAGGCTTTGGCAGCGGCTTTCTCGTGGGATGATGTGCATTCGAGAATCTTTGGAGAGCGAGCCCATGCGCGTTGGTGTGCTGACCGGTGGCGGCGATTGCCCCGGCCTCAATGCGGTGATCCGTGCGGTCACCAAGTCCCTGATCAACCATGGCCAGTGCGAGGTACTGGGCATTGCCGACGGCTTTGAAGGGCTGATGGATGCAAGCCCGCGCGTCAGAGCGCTGAGCTGGGACGAAGTCAGCGGCATTTTGCATATCGGCGGCACCATCCTGGGCACCAGCAACAGCGCCAATCCATTGCGCGATGCGGCCACGCTGGCCCAGGTGGGGCGCAATGTCAAGGCGCTGGCACTGGATGTGGTGGTCGCCATCGGCGGTGACGGCACCATGAGTCTGGCCCATGGCCTGGCGCAGGTGGGACTGCAATGCGTAGGCGTGCCCAAGACCATCGATAACGACATTGCCAACTGCGAGCGCAGCTTCGGCTTCGATACGGCCGTGGCCACGGTGACCGAAAGCCTGCGCCGCATCGAGAGCACGGCCATGAGCCACCACCGGGTGATGATCGTGGAGACCATGGGCCGCCATGCGGGCTGGCTGGCGCTGGAGTCCGGCATCGCCGGTGCTGCCGACATCATTTTGTTGCCCGAGATCGATTACGACCTGCAGTCCATCATCAAGGTCTGTCAGGAGCGCGAGCGGCGTCAGCGCTACACCATCATCTGCATCGGCGAGGGGGCCAAGGAAAGCGGCCAGAGCCTGACGGTGCGCGAGCGGGTTGCGCACAGTCCCGACCCTGTGCGTCTTGGCGGCGTCGGCCATGTGCTGCGCGAGCGCCTGCAATCCCATCTCCAGAGCGAGGTGCGCACCACGGTCCTTGGGCATGTGCAGCGCGGCGGCGATCCGACGCCGTTTGACCGGGTACTGGCCACGCAGTTCGGCCACCACGCGGCGCAACTGGTGCTGGGCGGCCAGCTGGGCCATATGGTCACGCTGCAGAACGGCCGCATCGGCAGTGTGGCGATTGCCGATGTGGCCAATACCCAGCGCACGGTGCCGCTGGACAGCCCGCTGCTGACCATGGCGCGCGATATCGGAATTTGCTTTGGCGAGGCCTGAGCTGCGCTAAGGTGTGAGCCTGCGCGCACTTTCGGCGCGCCGGAGAAATTCAGCATGGACCGACATGAAGAAGCCGTGATGCAGCTGCTCACGGCCAACGGTGAGACTTTTGTGGCCCCCAAGTACGAGGTGGCCGATGGCTGGCAATGTCCGGCTTTCGTGGCATTGCGCCCGGCTCGTCGCCAGGTCTATGTGGTCGAGGTATCGGCTTCCGGCTATCCGCTGGCGCTGGTCAACCGTCTCAACGAGCGGATCGAGAAATGGTATGCCCCGCTGCTGTCGCAGCTGCACGGCCTGGGCATCACGCAGCCCGACTGGGAGATTGCCTGCCTGGTGTTTGTGCGCAGCGATCAGATCGACTGGCTCAAGGAGCGCGTCAAGGACTTGAGTGGCGTGCATGTGCTGGGCCTGGAGCAGGCCAGCAGCCCCTGGGTCTGGGACGATGCGGTCTGGACTTCCGAGATGCGATTCGACGCGGGAAGCATTCCGCAGCGTGGCGGCAAGGCTGTCGGCCTGACGCATTGATGCTCACCGGAAATTTCCATGAAATCGGCCTCAATCCTTTGCCTTAAAGCGATAGATGCTATCGATTTGATAGAGATGCGGGCCCATGAACACCACTCACTTGCAGGTAGGCAGATGACTCTTTTCCGAATGCTGATCGCGGCGGCTTTGACCGCCTGCGCCGCTTTTGCCCAGGCTGCTGACTGGCAGATTTGCGATCTCAAGGTGCAGGTGCGAGAAAAGCAAAGCGGTGGCCGCGCGCTGCAGACCCGCGTGCTCGAAGCCAAGGCCAGCGGTGATGCCGAATGTCCGCAGCCAGGCACGGCGCTGAGCTTCAGGCCCGAAACGGCGGACTATCAAAGCGAGCTGCCGCGCAAGCAGTGGCCCAGTCCCGGTGCTGCCGTGACGGTACGCTACCGCTATCTGGACGGGCAATGCAAGAATCGCGGCGCCTGCCGCATCGAGCATTACTCGCCGATGCCGCACTGAATCTCCGATCAGCCGCGCCATGCGCTTCATTGGTCGGCGCTGAAAGCGACCGAATTGCCAAGCAGCAGCCAAGAGAGGCTTGCCTGCTCGCCTATGATCGGGGGCTCGGCCCCCTTATATGCAGGATGCAACCATGACCACCCTAGGAACCCCTCTCTCCCCCAATGCCACCAAAGTCATGCTGCTGGGCAGCGGCGAGCTGGGCAAGGAAGTGCTGATTGCCCTGCAGCGCCTGGGCGTGGAAACCATTGCCGTGGACCGCTATGAAAATGCGCCTGGCCAGCAGGTGGCCCACCATGCGCGCACCATCACCATGAGCGATCCAGCCCAGCTCAAGGCGCTGATCGAAGAGGTCAAGCCCGATCTGGTCGTGCCCGAGATTGAAGCCATTGCCACGCCCATGCTGGAAGAGCTGGAGGCCGCAGGCGTCATCACCTGCATTCCCACGGCCCGCGCCGCACGTCTGACCATGGACCGTGAAGGTATTCGCCGTCTGGCCGCTGAAACCCTGGGTTTGCCCACCAGCCCCTACCGTTTCTGCGATTCTCTGGCCGAGTTGCAAGCCGCGATCGACGGCAGCGACGGCCAGCCCGCCATCGGCTACCCCTGCGTGGTCAAGCCCGTGATGAGCAGCTCGGGCAAGGGCCAGAGCAAGATTGACGGCCCTGCCGATGTGGCCAAGGCCTGGGATTACGCCATGGCCGGCGGTCGTGTTGCCAAGGGCCGCGTGATCGTCGAAGGCTTTATCGACTTCGACTACGAAATCACCCAACTGACCGTGCGCGCCAAGGGTGCGGATGGCCGGATCGAAACCCATTTTTGCGACCCCGTGGGCCATATCCAGCAGGCCGGCGACTATGTGGAAAGCTGGCAGCCTCACCCCATGCATCCTGCCGCGCTCGAGAAATCGCGCCAGATTGCCAAGGCGGTCACCGACGACCTGGGCGGCCTGGGCCTGTTCGGCGTGGAACTGTTTGTCAAGGGTGAGCAGGTCTGGTTCAGCGAAGTCTCGCCGCGTCCTCATGACACGGGTCTGGTGACGCTGTGCACGCAGTGGCAAAGCGAGTTCGAGTTGCATGCCCGCGCGATTCTGGGTCTGCCTGTGGATGCCAGCCTGCGCAACCCCGGTGCCAGTGCCGTGATTTACGGCGGTCAGGATGCCGAAGGTCTGGTGTTTGATGGCGTGGAGCAAGCCCTGGCTGTGCCCGGTACCGATCTGCGCCTCTTCGGCAAGCCCGAGAGTTTCGTCAAGCGTCGCATGGGCGTGGCCCTGGCGCGCGCTGGCGATGTGGAGCAGGCCCGCGTGAATGCCAAGCTGGCCGCCAGCAAGGTCAAGCCGCGCCTGCCTTGAGGTGACCCGTCAGGGAATCAAAAAAGGGCTTCTCAGGAAGCCCTTTTGCATGGAGGCCGGGTATCGGCCGGTCTCAGCCCGAGGCAGCGGCGCTGCCGCCAGGAGTGGTGATGGCCACGGCGCAAGCTTCCTCCTGGCTGGTGGCTGGAGTGTTTTCCGTCACCACCGGCATGCCGCCTTTCCAGCGGCGAATGACGCGCTGGAAGATCAGCGAGTTGGGAATCTGCAGCAGATTGGGCATGCCCGCCGGTGCGCTGTCATCCTGCAAGGTGATGTAGAGCATATTGAGGTCGATCACGCGGCCCTTGGCTCCAGGCTTCTCGGCAGTGTCGAGCACCTCGATATAGTCGCCCAGCCTGAATGGGCCGACGGTGACGATCAATAACGCACAGAACAGGTTGGAGAGAACGCTCCAGGCTGCGAAGAAGGCAACGGCGCCCACGGTGGCAAAGCCGGTGAAGGCCGTCCAGAGCACGGTGGCCGACATGCCCATGCGCTCGAGAATCGCCAGCACGGCGGCGGCGATGATGATCCAGCGAAACACGCCGCGCAGCGGCATGAGCAGCTCATGAGGCAGGTCGTAGGCCTTGCCTGCGCGCGAGATGATGCGCTTGATGAGCCAGTTGATCAGCCAGGCCACCAGGATGATGAGAAAGATCTGAATCCCGGGAATCAGGATTTCAAGCCAGTCCTGCATCCAATCGGGCAGGTGCATTTGAAGACGACGCATAACCAGTCACTCGAGAAAAACGGCAGAGGTCAGACCCGAGGGGTCTGACAGGACAATGCGTCAATCCTAGCGTCTCTTGAGAGCAGAGCTGACAAGTGCCGACCTTGCAGGCCGGCCAAGAGCCGCAATGCGGCCAGGTGGACTGCTAGATCTGCCTTTGCTCTATGGTGTCCATCTGCATCTCGAAGCTGAAGAAGCGGTTGCGCCCTTGCGTCTTGGCGGCGTACAGGGCTTCGTCGGCTCGCATCAGCATGGATTCGGCGCTGGTGTGCTCGTCGGGAATGCAGGTGGTGATGCCGCCGGAGAGGGTCAGCGGAATATCCTCGGCGGTTCCTGGTGGGCGAATCTTGAGGAACTTGAGCATCTGGCCGAGAGCACGGGCGAATGTCATCGAGCCGGAACGCGGGGTGTTGGGCAGGATCAGGGCAAATTCTTCACCGCCATAACGTGCGGCGATGTCGCGCGGGCGCACACAGACTTCGCGCAGCAGGCGCCCGACCTGCTTGAGGCATTCGTCCCCCTGGACATGCCCATAGGTATCGTTGAAGTGCTTGAAGTGATCGAGGTCGCAAAGCATCAGCGTCAGCGGCCTGCTCTCGCGTCTTGCCGCCGCAATTTCGGCATGCAGCATGCGGTCCAGCCCTCGGCGATTGACCAGACCCGTAAGCGCATCGAGCTCCACCATTTCATTGAGCTTTTGATTCGCCAGATGCAGCTCTGCAGAGACCGTGACCAGGCGGCGGCGCATGTCCAGCAGGCGGCGCATGGCGCGCAGCTTGGCGACCAGCACAATGGGTTTGACGGGTTTGACCAGGTAGTCGTCGCCCCCCGCCTCAATACCGCGCCAGACGTCCAGATCGTTGTCCAGGCCGGAGAGAAAGATGATGGGTGTCCACTCGCCGGGCTCGGCCTCGCGCAGCTGACGCGCGACCCAATAGCCGTCCTCGCCGGGGAGGCGGATGTCCAGCAGCACCAGATCGGGTCTTTCGCTGCGAAACAGTGCCAGCGCGGAGCGGCCGTTTTCGGCTTCCAGCACGTGCGTCACACCGGCCTGGCGCAGTTCGGTCACCAGGGCAGCGCGCATGACGGCCTGATCCTCGACAACCAGCACGGAGAACGGCGTCGCGGAATCAGGCGACGAGAACCGTGCCCCGCTTGATTCGATGGCAGACAAAGCTGATGCAGAAGATGGCAGAGCTGTCATGGGAGGAAGATCAGGGTCGGACGCATCTGTAGTTCAGGCATGTGCCGGGAAATATATTGTTACTTTATACGCCGGTTTCAAGCAACAGGCTTTGCGAATGGTCACGGAGATACTCAGGCCAATGCCAGGGCGGAGTGCGCCTTGCTGCTTTCATCGTGCCAGAGCACAAAAGTCTGTGCCGCTGAGCACAGCGTCGTCGCGCCCAGCTGATCGATATACCGACAGGCTGCGAACTGTGCCGATCTGGCCTCATAGTCCGACACCCATTGCTGGCGTGCAGCCCGGGAGGCCTCAGGCTGGGGCCAGCGTCTTTCCAGGGTGGACAGGCCATTCAAGCCCATGCGCCATGGCTTGCCGCTGACTCGGGCGCGAAAGCACTGCTGCTGATGGCACAGCATGGCATACAGCGGGTCAACCTCCAGTTGCTGGAACAGCGCCTGAACCTCGGGGGAAGAGGGGCTGAATGCGGCGTGAGTGACAATGACGCGCAATCCTTTGGGCGTTTCGTAGACGCGCAGGCCCCAATCCGGGTGTCCGGCCGCAAAAGCCTGAACTTTTGCCAGCGCGGCATCGATGGGCGGTGGCTGCAGGGCTTCGGCGCGCCGCGCATGGCGGGCATGCAACCATTGCTTGAGGCCCGACCAGAAGACCAGGCCGATGCTGGCCAGCAGCAGCATCAATATCGCGGCACCCAGATTCCAGGTCAGCGGGGTCACCCACAGCCAGGGCAGGGCCAGAGCCAGCAGCAGCGACGAGATGACAGGGAAGCGGGCAGGCTTTTTCTGCCGCGGAAAGTCGATGTCGGCAATGGCCACGTTCTCTGTGTTCAGGCAATGTGCGCCATAGCTGTTGCGGGTCATGACGGATTCGTCACGTCGCTCCAGCACTTCTTCGCGAATGGGCGTGCCGCCTTCCAGCCCGTATTCGGTGCGCCACTCCATGCGCTCGAACCCTGCGTCGAGCTGGCGTTGCGTGGGAGCGGCCAGCACGGCGTCCAGCGCTTGCTGGGCTCGTTGCTGCGCATGGTTCTGGGCTTCCTGCTGGCTGTGGTCTGACCAGCCCCAACGCTGGACGGTCGCGCCGTGGCGTTGGCCGGTTGCATGGCGCAGCCGCGCTTGCGCCCAGTATTGAGGGATATGCATGGTGGGCCAGTATAGCTATGGGGCCGATGCCACAGTCGCTGGCCAGATGGCCGACAGCGATTGGATGAGCTGGCGCTGGGCTTTGACCCTCAGGATCGAATGGGCGCGAACGGCAGGTAATCGATCTGGGTGTCGCGCACGACGATCGCCGTCGACTCGGGAACCTGTGCCCAGGCCTGCGGCAGATCAACCAGCGGTTCGGACACGATCAAATACGCATCGTCACCAACGGCCGCGATGCGCGGGTCGTCGGGGTAGAGCGCGTGAAGATGCTTGAAGGAGGTGCTGTGATAGAGCGAGCGCGGCGACTGGCCCTCGCTCGCGTAGCGCACGGCCACCAGTTGCTCGCCATCGCTGGCACACACGGTCATGCTCAGCGGGTGTGCTACCCCGTGGCTGCGCGCCGTGGCCTCGACAAAGCCCGCCATGCGCGCGATGGCCGGCACAGGGCTGTGCTCCAGCCCGAAACTCATGGCCAGAAGGAACATGGTCTCCGAGTCCGTCGAGCCTTCCTGCGAGTTGAAGAACTGCGGATCGATGGCCATGAGCAGATCGCGCCGTACCAGGGGAAAGTCCTCGATCATGCCGTTGTGCATGAACATCCAGCGCCGGTGGCGGAAGGGATGGCAGTTGGTCTCCTGCACCGGCGTATGCGTTGCCGCGCGAACATGCGCAAGAAACATGGGCGCCGACACGGCGCGCGACAGCTCGCGCAGGTTGTGATCGTGCCAGGCCGGCTGGATGCTGCGATAGCGAAAAGGCATATCGTGCGGGTGCTGGTACCAGCCCAGTCCGAAGCCATCGCCATTGGTCGTCGTCGCTCCGAATCTCGAATGCAGGCTTTGGTCGATCAACGAATGGCGCGCGTGGAACAGCATTGTTTCCAGGGAAACAGGATTGCCCTTATAGGCCAGCCAGCGACACATGGCGCTCTCCTTGAGACATGGAACCGATGATTCATCCTATCGGTTCCAGGTGTCCGCCGGGCAGGGCCTGTATTTTGCTGAATATTTAATAGCAGGTAGCGCCTGCTATTCTTGGATTTCAGCAATAAAGATATCTGAAAACCAAGACAGTCAAGCGCTAAAAGCTATCAATTTCAGACTTACTGTTCGCGGCGCAGGGCGGGGAACAGGATCACGTCACGGATGCTGGCGCTGTCGGTCAGCAGCATCATGAAGCGGTCGATACCGATGCCGCAGCCGCCGGTGGGGGGCATGCCGTACTCGAGGGCGCGCACAAAGTCGTGGTCGAAGTACATGGCTTCGTCGTCGCCGCCGTCCTTGGCTTCCACCTGGGCATTGAAGCGGGCAGCCTGATCTTCTGCGTCATTGAGCTCGGAGAAGCCGTTGCCGAATTCGCGGCCGGTGATGTAGAGCTCGAAGCGCTCGGTCACTTCGGGACGCTCGTCGTTGGAACGCGCCAGAGGCGAGATCTCGGTGGGGTGTTCCATGATGAAGGTGGGGTTCCACAGCTTCTCTTCCACCACCTCTTCGAAGTACAGCACCTGCAGGCTGGCCAGGGTGCGGGTGGACAGCTTGTCCTTGTCTTCCTTCATGCCCAGCTTCTTCAGGGCATTGGTCAGCCATTCGCGGTTGGCCACGTTGTCGCCGGCTTCGGTGTATTTGACGATGGCTTCGGGGATGGTCAGGCGCTCGAAGGGCTTGGCCAGATCCACAGGCTTGCCGCCGTAGCTCAACTCCAGCGTTCCCACGGCCTTGATGGCTGCGTCGCGGATCAGCTTTTCGGTGTAGTCCATCAGGTCCTGGTAGTTCCAGTAGGCCGCGTAGAACTCCATCATGGTGAACTCGGGGTTGTGGCGCACCGAGATACCTTCGTTGCGGAAGTTGCGGTTGATCTCGAACACGCGCTCGAAGCCACCGACGATCAGGCGCTTGAGATACAGCTCAGGCGCGATGCGCAGGTACATCTCCTGGTCCAGCGCATTGTGGTGGGTGATGAAGGGCTTGGCATTGGCACCGCCGGGGATGGGGTGCAGCATGGGGGTCTCGACTTCCAGGAAGCCGTGCTCGACCATGAAGTCGCGGATGCCGGCCACGGCCTTGCTGCGGGCCACGAAGCGCTTGCGGGCTTCTTCGTCGGTCATCAGGTCCACATAGCGCTGGCGCACCTTCTGCTCCAGGTCGGCCATGCCGTGGAACTTGTCGGGCATGGGGCGCAGGCTCTTGGTGAGCAGGCGGATCTTCGTGGCCTTGATCGACAGCTCGCCGGTCTTGGTCTTCATCAGCTGACCTTCGACGGCAATGATGTCGCCCAGATCCCACTTCTTGAAGTCGGCATACACCTCTTCACCCACGGCATCGCGGGTGACATAGGCCTGGATGCGGCCCGTGGCGTCCTGCACGGTGGCAAAGCTGGCCTTGCCCATCACGCGCTTGAGCATCATGCGGCCCGCCACGCTGACGGCAATGGCTGCGGCGTCCAGAGCTTCGGCATCCTTGTCGCTGTGTTCGGCGATCAGGGCAGCTGCACGATGCTCGGGCTTGAAGTCGTTGGGAAAGGCAACGCCGCCGTTGGCCTTGGAGGACTCGCGCAGGGCTTTGAGTTTTTCGCGGCGCTCGGCGATGAGTTTGTTTTCGTCCTGAGGGGCGGTGTTTTCTGCCGCAGAAGAGATGTTTTGTTCAGTCATGAAAAGAGAGCGCCAGCGACAAGCGCCGGTTGGAGGCCAGGAATGAGGGCGCGGCAAGGATAGCCGCTGCCCGAAACCGGTGATTTTAAGTTTTTTGCCGAAGCAGCGGTAGGCGACCGGGCAAAGCGCTGACGGGAGCTGCGGTATGCGGCCTCCATGGCTCAGGCTGCAGTCTCAGAAGTCAGCTTTATGCTATCGAATAGGTAGCTTTTGTCAGCCGCCAGAAAAGGGGCTTAGGCGATTTCAGGCATCGTCCTGCGGGGGCGAACCGGTAATGCCGCTTTGCTCCAGTACATCGGCGATCAGCTCCAGTCGCAGCAGCGGGGCATCCAGCGTCATCAGCTGCTGCTTGATCCGCACCGGCAGGGGCAGCATCTCGGCCCAGCGATTGGCAACCCAGGCACAGTCGTGCATCTGCGCCGGCGTAGGCAGTTGTGCGTGATCGGGGTCGTGGTCGTGCAGGTTCAGCAAGGCCTGAGCCAGCGCGTGGGAGGTGCTCAGCAAATGCTTGGGGACAGTGACCTTGGGGTCGTCGGGCAGCATGGTGACATCGGCCACCCACAGGCCATGTGGCAGTTGCCAGCAGCGCTGGATGTGAAAGCGCTGGGCGCCCCGGCATTGCAGATGCATCAGCCCGGGCTGGGGTGAATCGAGCCGGGCAATACGGGCCAGCACGCCTTCGGAGTGCAGGCGCTCGGTCTGGGCGCCGGCCTTGCGCACTTCCTGTCCCGCCTGCAGCGCCACCACGCCGAAAGGGGCGTCGGCATGCTGGCATTTGCGGATCATGTCCAGATAACGCACTTCGAAGACCTGCAGGCTCAGCAGGCCTTCGGGAAACAGCACCGTGTTCAGCGGGAACAGGGGCAGGGAATGCAGACTTTGCGTATCGGTCATGGTGCCCGGCTATCATCCCACGAATGGGTGAGTTGCTCACTGTTTTCTGAATTGGGTCACATGCTGTTTGAAATCGTTCTGTTCCTGCTGGATGTCGTCGTCGGCTTGATCACCGGAGCCTGTCTGCTGCGCATGTATATGCAGGCACAGCGTGTGCCGTTTGGCAACCCCGTGGGGCAACTGGTCTTTGCGCTGAGCGACTGGATCGTCATGCCGCTGCGCAAGGTCGTTCCCGCCAAGGGCCGCTGGGACAAATCCAGCCTGATTGCTGCCTTGCTGCTGCAACTGGCGCAGGTGCTGCTGATCTGGCTGCTACTGGGTGCCAAGGGCTCGGTTCTGGCGCTGCCATGGCTGGCGCTGTGCGGGCTGATCAAGGTCATTCTGTCCGGCATGATGGGCATCTTGCTGATCTACGCCATCCTGTCCTGGGTGCAGCCCTATTCGCCCATCTACGGCGTGCTGCAGCGTCTGGCCGATCCGCTGGTGGCCCCGATCCGCAAGGTGGTGCCCCTGATCGGCAATGTGGACTTTTCGGCGCTGATTGCCCTGATTGGCCTGCAGGTGCTGCTGATGGTGCTCAACTATGTGCAGGCTGGCGGCCTGTCCATGATTGCCGGGGTGCGCTAGGGGGCTGTCCGGGCCAAGAACGCCGCATCGCCTTGAGGCTTGCGGATGAAACCTCGTCAGTTCCAAGGCTGCTCTGAGGTGCTCTGTGAATGTCCCGAGGCGATAAACCGACAAAAAAACGGCTGACGCAGATGAATGCTGCGTCAGCCGTTTTGCTTTTTGCTCGTCCGGTGCTTATTCCACGGCGTCCGCAGGCAGACGTTGCAGCATGGCCAGAGAGCTGGAGATGCGATCACGCAGCTCGCGGCGATCCACGATCATGTCCACGGCACCCTTGTCCTGCAGGAACTCGGCGCGCTGGAAGCCTTCGGGCAGCTTCACGCGCACGGTGGTTTCGATCACGCGGGGGCCGGCAAAGCCGATCAGGGCCTTGGGCTCGGCGATCACGATGTCGCCCACGAAGGCGAAGCCGGCGGACACACCGCCCATGGTGGGGTCGGTCAGCACGGAGATATAGGGCAGACCCTTCTTGGCCAGACGTGTCAGCGCAGCATTGGTCTTGGCCATTTGCATCAGCGACAGCAGACCTTCCTGCATGCGGGCACCACCGGTGGCGGTGAAGCAGATGAAAGGCACTTTCTGCTCGATGGCGGTTTCCACGCCGCGCACAAAGCGTTCGCCGACCACCGAGCCCATGGAGCCGCCCATGAAGTCGAACTCGAAGCAGGCCACGACCACATTGATGCTCTTGACGGAGCCGCCCATGACGATCAGTGCGTCGGTCTCGCCGGTGTTCTCCAGCGCTTCCTTCAGACGCTCGGGGTACTTGCGGCTGTCCTTGAATTTCAGCGGGTCGACAGGAATGACTTCCTGGGCCAGCTCATAGCGGCCTTCCGCATCGAGGAAATGGTTCAGACGCGCGCGTGCACCGATGCGGTGGTGGTGGCCGCAGGTCGGGCAGACGTTCTGGTTCTTTTCCAGATCGGTCTTGTAGAGAACGGTTTCGCAGCTGGGGCACTTGATCCACAGACCTTCGGGAATCTGCTGGTGGCGTTCCGTCGGATTGGTCTGCTGGATTTTTGCAGGCAGAAGTTTTTCAAGCCAGGACATGGTTATTTCCTTTTCAGTTTCCACTGCACTGCGCGCCACCCGCAACCCATGAGAGCGGCGCGGCGCAGGCACTGGCGCAATCCCGGTCAGGGACAGCGAGCAAGGGCCGCCCCGCTGCGAGGCTGTCGTCCCCCTTCAAGGGGGAAGCGGCAAAGCCGCTCAGGGGGAGGCTGATTTCAGGGCAGCATTATGCGTCGAGAGCCTTTCGCACACCACGCAGAAAGTCTATTGCCAGAGGCACGATCTTCTCGTGGGGCTGGTTGTCGAGCAGGTCAATGATGCGGCTGCCGATGATGACGGCGTCGGCCACCTGGCCCACGGTCTGTGCGGTCTGGGCATCGCGAATGCCGAAACCCACGCCCACGGGCACGCTGACATGCTGGCGAATGCGCGGCAGCATGGCCTCCACGGCCGAGGTGTCCAGAGCGCCCGAACCGGTCACGCCCTTGAGCGAGACATAGTAGACATAGCCGCTGGCCACGCGGGCCACCTGTTGCATGCGCTCGTCCGTGCTGGTGGGCGCCAGCAGGAAGATCAGGTCCATGTCGCGGGCCTTGAGCTTGGCGGCAAACTCCTCGCATTCCTCGGGCGGATAGTCAACGATCAGCACGCCATCGACGCCGGCAGCGGCGGCATGGTTGACGAAGGCATCTTCGCCATGGATCTGGTCGTAGCGCTCCACGGGGTTGGCATAGCCCATGAGCACCACGGGTGTGGTGTGGTCCTTTTTACGGAACTCGGCCACATAGGCCAGCACCTGGCTCAGGCCCACGCCGTTGGCGATGGCCTTGTCGCCTGCGCGCTGGATGGTGGGGCCGTCGGCCATGGGGTCCGAGAAGGGCACGCCCAGCTCGATCACGTCGGCACCTGCTTCCACCATGCCGTGCATGAGGGGCGGGGTGATGGCGGCGAACGGGAAGCCTGCAGTCACATAGGGAATCAGGGCCTTGCGGCCTTCTTCCTTGAGCTTGTTGAAGGTGGCGGTAATTCGGCTCATAACTTGTTGCCCCCTGCGGCAGCCTTGGCTGCATCATGTCCGGGAGCGCCCTTGACGGTAAGACCGCGCATGGAGGGGCGGTCGAAGTATTCGGCACCCGAGAGGTCGGCCACGGTGCCGATGTCCTTGTCGCCACGGCCCGACAGGCTCACGAGAATCGACTGGTCGGTGCGCATGGTCTTGGCCAGCTTCATGGCATAGGCCACGGCGTGGCTTGACTCCAGAGCCGGGATGATGCCTTCGGCGCGGCACAGATAGTGGAAGGCGTCCAGCGCCTCCTGATCGGTGATGCCCACATACTGGGCACGACCGATCTCCTGCAGCCAGGCATGTTCGGGGCCCACACCGGGGTAATCCAGGCCGGCGCTCACCGAGTGAGTCTCTGTGATCTGGCCGTTTTCATCCTGCAGGATGAAGGTGCGGTTGCCATGCAGCACGCCCGAGCTGCCCTTTTGCAGCGAGGCCGAGTGCTTGCCGGATTCCAGGCCTTCGCCGGCCGCTTCCACGCCGAACAGCTTGGTGTCTTCGTAGGGGATATAGGGGTAGAAGATGCCCATGGCATTGCTGCCGCCTCCAACGCAGGCAACCACCGCGTCGGGCTGCTTGTCGGCGCCCAGAAACTCGGGCATCTGCGTCAGGCACTCGTCGCCGATGACCTTCTGGAAGTCGCGCACCATCATGGGGTAGGGGTGGGGACCCGCCACGGTACCGATGATGTAGAAGGTGTTGTCCACATTGGCCACCCAGTCGCGCATGGCTTCGTTGAGCGCGTCCTTCAGGGTCTTGCTGCCGGACTCGACAGGCACCACGGTCGCGCCCAGCAGCTTCATGCGGTAGACATTGGGGCTTTGGCGCTTCACGTCCTCGGCACCCATGTAGACGATGCACTCGAGGCCGTAACGCGCGCAGATGGTGGCCGTGGCCACGCCGTGCTGGCCGGCACCTGTCTCGGCAATGATGCGCGGCTTGCCCATGCGCTTGGCGAGCATGGCCTGGCCGATCACATTGTTTATCTTGTGCGCGCCCGTGTGGTTGAGGTCCTCGCGCTTCAGATAGATCTGCGCACCGCCCATTTCACGGCTCATGCGCGAGGCGTGATAGACGGGCGAGGGACGGCCTACATAGTGGGCCAGCTCGGACTGGAATTCGGCGATGAATTCGGGGTCGTTCTGATACTTTGCGTAGGCCTCACGCAGCTCGGTGAGGGCGTGGGTCAGGGTTTCGCTGGCGAAGCTGCCGCCGTAGCGGCCGAAATGGCCGTGGACGTCGGGATACTGGTATTCAAACATGTGTCAGTCTGCAAAATTTGGGCATCAGCTGCGCGTACGGCAGCAATGAAGCGATGAATCTTGTGGGCATCCTTGATGCCTTTGAGAGGCTTGCCGTCGGGACCTTCGGCCTCGACACCAGAGCTCACATCAACGGCCAGAGACAACCCGCGAGGGCGCACTTGCAAGATGCCATCGGTCACGTTTGCAGGCGTGAGTCCACCAGACAAAACGAGGTGAGAGTCGACGCTTGTTGGCAGAAGTGACCAATTGAATGCCTTGCCGCCGCCACCATAACCATCGACATGGGCGTCGAGCAGGATGGCTTGGGCCTTTGAATAACGTTGGGCATATTCTACGAGGTCAAACTGGGCCGCATCGTCTCCAAGGGGTATGCGCGCCGCGCGCAACCAGGGCTGGACGCCCCGGGTGGATGCCTCGCAATCCGCGGCCGTTTCATCACCATGAAACTGCACGCAGGCGTTGGGTATTAGGTCGCAGGCAGCTATCACATTGGTAGCTGTTTCATTCACAAAGAGCAAAACAGGTGTGACAAAGGGCGGCAGTCGCCGGGCCAGCTCGGCCGCTCGTTGCAGCGTCACGGCGCGCGGGCTTGGTGCATAGAGCACAAAGCCGACGGCATCGGCTCCGGCGGCCACTGCAGCGTCGACATCCTGCTCGCGGGTCAGGCCGCAGATCTTGATGCGGGTGCGGGGGGCAATGGAAGACATGACAAGTCCCAGGCGTTGCAGCAATCGATGGCGCTTGGCCGCTCAGGGCAGCCAGGCAAACGGGGGAGTGTCTACAGGCAGGCCCCAGCGTGTATCGTAAATGGGGCCGAGAAAGTACAGCCCGTCAGGGGAGAAGGTGGGGGCGGCCACCTCGCGCGAGCGTGCCTCCAGCACTTGCTGCATCCATTGCACGGGCTTGGAGCCCTGGCCCACATAGATCAGGCAGCCCATGATGTTGCGGATCATGTGGTGCAGAAAAGCGCTGCCCTCGAATTCGAAACGCCAGTAGCCGCATTCCATCTGTCCGTCGCGCATGGGTGCCTGGCCTGCGGGGCGGTAGTGGATGTCGATGCGGCGCAGGGTCTTGACCGGGCTCTTGGCCTGGCAGCCTGCCGCGCGAAAGGACGAAAAATCATGCTCGCCCAGCAACAGATCGGCGGCTGCGCGCATGCGCTGCGCATCCAGAGTCTGAAACACCCAGCCCACCCGGCCCTGGTCAACGCTGGGGCGCACGGGGGACTGCAGCAGCACATAGGCATAGCGGCGTGCGGTGGCGCAGGCCCGGGAATGGAAGCCATTCGGGCCGTCGGCGACCTCGGCCGCCCATTGCACGGCGATGTCCTTGGGCAGGAAGGTGTTGGTGCCTCGTACCCAGGAGTTGGGCGCGCGCTGCAACTCGGTGTCAAAGTGCACGACCTGCATCAGCCCGTGCACACCGGAATCGGTGCGACCGGCGCAGATGGTGGAGACTTCTTGAGCAGCAAAGCGGCCCAGGGCCGCTTCGAGTTTGTCTTGTACGGTGTTTCCGTCGGGCTGGCTTTGCCAGCCGCGATAGGCCTGACCGTTGTAGCTGACGCCAAGAGCTATGCGCATGGCATGGCTCCCGGCGCGGGGTCTGAATGCATCAAATCAATCAACCAATCTGAGAGAGAAGGCTGTGAGCCTTGGCCTTGAGATCGCCATGTGCCTCGGCGATCACTTCCTCAATCAGTGTACGCGCTCCGTCGCTGTCGCCGATGGCATTGAACTCTTCGGCCAGGGCCAGCTTGGTGGCCAGAGGGTCTTCGGGTTCGGAGGGCGCTGGCACGGCGTCGACTGGCGCGGCGATATCGGCTGTGCCCAGATCCAGCGACAGGCCGCTGAGGTCGAAAGTCACCTCGGGTTGTGCAGGAGCGGCGGCGGCGAGGCTGTCGCTCTCCTCGGCCGGCTGCAAGCTCAGGGCTTCGGCACCTTGCACTTCGTCCAGTTTCTCCAGGCTGGAGGATAGGTTCAGCGGAGCTGTTTCCTGTCCGCCGTCTGGCTCGGGCTGTGTCTGCAAAGGCAGGGTGAAACTGTCGAGGTCGAACTCGAGTGCATTCAGAGAGCTTTGCTCGGCGGGCGCGGGAGCTGCGACAGGGGCCGGAGCTTGAGATGCCGTGGCGGGCAGGCTGAACGAGGCCAGATCATCGAGATCCAGGTTCAGGCCATTGTCTGCGGTTGCAACTGCCGGCTCTGCGGAGGGGGCAGAAGGAGTGTCCCACTGTGCCAGTGCTGCGAAGTCCTGTTCGTTGGGCAAGGAAACGGGCTCGGAGGGCACAGGCGCTGCGCTGGCCGCAGTGTCGGGCAGGCCTGCTGGCAGTTCCAGATCCATGTCGAAGTCCATGCCGGCGGGCTCTGTGGGAGGGCCTTCGCGGCTGGCCGCGGCTTCGGCTGCCTGTGCCGCAGCCAATGCCGAGCCGAAGCCCACGGCGGCGGCCACGCCGCCTTGCAAGGCGGTCGATGGAGCGGTGGGGTTGAAGGCGTTGGGCGCAGCCGCTGCGCCTGCCTGGGACTGGGGGGCGCCGCCCAGCTGGTAGGTCAGGTTTTCAGGATCCAGGATGCGGCCCTGATCGGCCAGTCGCTGCCATTCGGGGCCCTTGCCCTGGGTCAGGGCAAAGACGTTGTTGGCAACTGATGCGTAGGCCATGCGGTCATGGCGCTTGGCATAGATTTCAGCCAGCTTCTGGTGCAGCACCAGACGGTTGGGGTCGGTGCGCAGCGCTTCCTTGAGGATTTCCTCGGCCTGCAGGTCGCGGCCGTAGGCCAGGTACACATCGGCTTCGGCCAGCGGGTCCACATCGCCGGCGTCGAGCTGGCTGGGAGAGTACTGCATGGACTGGCCCGACATCTGGCTGCTGCTGGTCGTGGTGTCCACGCGCTGGCCGCCACTGGCGCCGAAGAAGGAGTCCGCCGACAGCTGGCTGTCGCCCAGCGTGCTGTCCGCGCCTGCCGCAGCGGCTTTGCGACGCTGAGACACACGGTAGCCGCCATAGCCCAGAAGCAGGGCCAGCAGTGCTGCTCCAGCCAGCGGAATGGTCGGGTCTTCCATCAGACTGTCGATAAAGCTGGGCTCCTCGGGAATGGGGGCCGGTGCCGCCACAGGCTTGGGAGGTGCAACCGGTGCCGGTGCAGGCGCTGCAGGCTCGGCTGCGGCTTGTGCCGGTTCGCCTTCGGCCGGAGCTGGTGCGGGCATGGTGTCGCCTGGCTTGCCGGCATCGGCTGCTGCAGCCTCGGGTGCGGCTGGGGCAGGGGTAGCAGGCGTTGCAGGCGCATCAGCAGCTGGAGCGGGGGCGGGGGCGGGCGCTGCTGCATTGGCGGTGCTGGCCGCGGGCACGGTGACTGTGGGGCTTGCCGCTGGCGCAGCTGCAGCCGGGGTACCTGCTGCGGGAGCTGCCGCCGTACCTGCGGGCTTGGTGGCTGCCGCAATCTGGCTTAGCTCGGCCATATTGCGTTTGAGCTCATCGGCGCGCGCAGATTGGTCTGCGGCCTGTTTTTGCTGGGCCACTTGCTCATCGGCGGCCACGCCCTTGACGGAGCCCTTGGACAGGGTCAGCTTGTCGGGGGCTGCGGTGGCGGCCTTGGCATCTGCGACGTGGGCCTGAACCTGGCCGGAAGCGCTGCGCGATGCTGCTTCCACAGGTGCCACAGGTGCCACGCCAGCCAGTTGACGGCGGAACTGGTTGAAATCCTGAGACTGGGCCGCCATGATCTGGCGGGCTTCCTTGGCCGAGGTGGCCTGAGCGGCTGCCTGATCGGGCAGCTGGATTACCGCGCCGCTGCGCATGCGGTTGATGTTGCCCTTGACAAAGGCCTGCGGGTTGCTGCGCAGCATGGCGACCAGCATCTGATCGAGCGATACGCCTGCTGGCTTGTGCGCTGCAGCAATGCGACCTGCGGTGTCTCCTGTCCTGACGCGAACTTCATCACCGCTGCCAGCAGGTGCCGCAGTGCCAGCCTGGCGTTTTTGCTGCGGCTTGGTTGCCGTTTCGTCTAGATCGCGGTCATTGCGCAGATCCCGACCGGCCGCGTTGACAGGGCTGGGCGCCGGGCGTGCAGTCACGGCGGGACGCACAGGCGCAGGCGCCGCGGCAGGCGTGGCCTGCGCAGCGGTCGTGGGCGTCGGGGCCGGGCGGCGCGTTGCAGGGGGGTCGAGCAGCAAGGTGTAGTTGCGCTGCAGCTTGCCCGATGCCCAGTTGGCATCGATCACCAGGTCGACAAAGGGATCGTTGACCGGCTGAAAGCTGCTGAGCTTGAGCACGGCCGAGCCGTTGGCGCGTTTTTGCACCTGCACACGCACCGAGTTGGCCGTACCCGTGAATTCCATGCCCTGGGCGCGGAATGCCGCTGGCGATGCGATAGCGGCCTGGAGGCTGTCGGCCTCGGCAGCGCTGAGCTGAGGGATCTCGACCTCGGCACGCAAGGGCTCGCCCAGAGCCGACTGCACCGTGATGCGGCCCAGTGCCAATGCCCATGCATCGGTGGCCGGCAGGCTTGACAGTGCGAGGGTGGCTGCGGCGAGCGCAGAAAGTTTCCAGCGTTGCATAGGGCTCAGACTTGATTCGTGCAGCCTACAGCCCTCTTGTTCTTGGTCGGGTTTGTGGCTGCGGTGCACATAAAAATTGGAAATTCCAGCAGGCGGCAAAGGTCTCTCGGCCCGGCGGACATAGTTTGCATTGTCAACGACGCTATTGCAATGTGAGCAAAAGCTGGGTCGGCAAGGCTCTCAATTGTTGTCGATTGGCAACGAGATGAAACCTAATGTAGGTTTGCTGACGGTTTGCATTCGCCCGAATAGACGAACAATTGTCACCCAAGCCCAGAGCTTGGACATGAAAAAAGCGCCAGTCATCACTAGGATGACTGGCGCTTTGCTGTGCTGGATCAAGCCCGCTGCGGGCTTGATGGCGGCGCAGATCAGGCGGCCAGCAGAATGCGCAGCATGCGGCGCAGCGGCTCGGCAGCGCCCCACAGCAGCTGGTCACCGATCACGAAGGCCGAAACGTACTCAGGGCCCATATTGAGCTTGCGCACGCGGCCCACGGCCACTTCCAGGCCGCCGGTGGTCGCTGCGGGAGTCAGTTCCTTGACGGTCAGGGCGCGGTCGTTGGCCACGAACTTGACCCAGGGATTGCCGCCCTTGATCAGGGCTTCGATCTCTTCGAGGGGCAGATCCTTCTTGAGCTTCAGGGTCAGGGCCAGAGAGTGGCAGCGCATGGCGCCGATGCGCACGCACAGGCCGTCCACGGGGATCGTGGCTTCGGTGCCCAGGATCTTGTTGACCTCGGCCTGGCCCTTCCATTCTTCCTTGGACTGGCCGTTGGGCAACTGCACATCGATCCAGGGGATCAGGCCGCCGGCCAGAGGTGCTCCGAAGAATTCGGTGGGCACATCGTCACGGATGGTCTGGGCCACCTTGCGGTCGATTTCCAGAATCGCCGAAGCAGGGGTCGCCAGCTCGTCGGCGACGGCGGCGTGCACCACGCCCATGCCCTTGAGCAGTTCGCGCATGTGGTTGGCGCCACCGCCCGATGCGGCCTGGTAGGTCATGGAGGAGACCCATTCCACCAGACCAGCCTTGAACAGACCGCCCAGGCCCATCAGCAGGATGGAGTTGGTGCAGTTGCCGCCGATCCAGTTCTTGCCGCCGGCGGCCAGCTTTTGCTGGATCAGATCGTCGTTGACGGGGTCCAGCACGATGACGGCGTCGCCCTCCATGCGCAGCGAAGAGGCGGCGTCAATCCAGTGGCCACTCCAGCCGGCGGCGCGGATCTTGGGGAAGACTTCCTTGGTGTAGTCGCCACCCTGGCAGGTGATGATGATGTCGCACTTGGACAGCTCGGTGATGTCGTTGGCGTCCTTCAGCTCGGTGTGCACGGTGGCCATGGCCGGGGCCTTGCCGCCGGCATTGGAGGTGGAGAAGAACACGGGCTCGATCAGCGCGAAGTCGCCTTCGGCCTGCATACGGTCCATCAGCACGGAGCCTACCATGCCGCGCCAGCCCACCAAACCTACCAATTGCTTGCTCATTTGAAACGCCCTTTCAGTTTTGAAAACAGTAGCTTGAGACTGCTTCGGCCGGCTCGTCAGGGCCGGAAGGGGCGCGCGACGAACCGGGCTGGGTCAGCCTGTAATCGTCTTAATGGTGATTGCGCGCGCATTCACACCGGCAAGCTTTGCGGGTGTGACGATTTCGGGAGCGAAGGTGCGTGCGGCAAACATAAGAGTTGTCATTCTAGCGACTAGAGAAAAAGCTTGAAGAACTAAAAGTGCTTGAAACTCTAGTCAAAACGTCGAAATAAATGATTTATTTTTGACGTTTTGTTTTATTTGGCGCCGAAATTTGCGTCAAACCCAAAGCCGCCGCTTACGGCGGCGGCCGGGCTTCAGCGGTTTCGGTGCCTCAGACGCTGGCCAGCGCCTTGACCACGGCATCACCCATTTCACGGGTGCTGACCTTGGTCGTGCCTTCGCTGTAGATGTCGGCAGTGCGCAGGCCGTCGGCCAGCACCTTTTGCACGGCGGCTTCGATCTTCAGGGCGGCTGCTTCCTGGCCCAGGCTGAAGCGCAGCATCATGGCGGCCGACAGAATGGTGGCCAGGGGGTTGGCGATGCCCTTGCCGGCAATGTCGGGAGCCGAGCCGTGGCTGGGTTCGTACAGGCCTTGCTTCTTGTCGTTGAGGCTGGCGCTGGGCAGCATGCCGATGGAGCCGGTCAGCATGGAGGCTTCGTCGGAGAGGATGTCGCCGAACATATTGCCGGTCACCACCACGTCGAAGCGCTTGGGCTCCTTGACCAGCTGCATGGCGGCGTTGTCCACGTACATGTGGTCCAGCGCCACGTCGGGGTACTGCTTGGCGACTTCGGTGACCACGTCTTTCCACAGCTGGAAGGTTTCCAGCACATTGGCCTTGTCCACGCTGGTCACGCGCTTGTCGCGCTTCTGGGCAGCCTGGAAGGCGACATGGGCGATGCGCTCGATCTCAGGGCGCGTGTAGCGCATGGTGTCGAAGGCTTCCTCGGCACCGGGGAAGTGACCATCGGGAGCCACACGGCGGCCGCGCGGCTGGCCGAAGTAGATGTCGCCGGTCAGCTCGCGGATGATGAGGATATCGAGGCCCGCAACCAGCTCGGGCTTGAGGCTGGAGGCGTGGGTCAGTTCCTTGTAGCAGATGGCGGGACGGAAGTTGGCGAACAGGCCCAGGGCCTTGCGCAGGCCCAGAATGGCCTGCTCGGGGCGCAGGGGGCGGGCCAGTGTGTCGTACTTCCAGTCGCCCACCGCACCGAACAGAATCGCGTCGGCTTCCTGGGCCAGCTTCAGCGTGGCGGGAGGCAGGGGGTGGCCGGCAGCTTCGTAGCCGGCGCCGCCCACGGGAGCGGTTTCCATCTCCAGGCCCAGATTCAGGGCCTCGAGCACCTTGACGGCTTCCGCGACGATTTCGGGACCGATGCCATCACCGGGCAAAACTGCAATCTTCATGATGTTCCTTTGATTAATTTGATAGCTGCTTGCGCTTGTTATTCATAGATTTCAGATTGAATATCTATCAAAATCTATTGATAGCAAGCGCAAGCAGCTCATTTATTGATAGTTGAACTTGAATCAGGCATGCCCCAAAGTGAGAGACATCGAGCAAGGGCAGCCCCGCCGCGAGGATGTCGTCCCCCTTGGGGGAGGCCGCAAAGCGGCTCAGGGGGTTACTTCTGAATCAACGTATGCGCCAGCCAGGGCTTTTGCGCCAGGCGCTCGGCTTCGAAGGCCTTGATCTTGTCGGCATGGCGCATGGTCAGGCCGATATCGTCGAAGCCGTTGAGCAGACAGTACTTGCGAAAGGCGATGACGTCGAAGGCGATCTCTTCGCCCTGGGGCCTCAGGATCACCTGGCGCTCCAGGTCAATGGTCAGCTCGTAGCCGGGGAAGGCCGCGACGTCGTTGAACAGCTGGTCGATCGTGGCCTCGGGCAGCACGATGGGCAGCAGACCGTTCTTGAAACTGTTGTTGAAGAAGATGTCGGCAAAGCTGGGGGCCAGGATGGCGCGGAAACCGTACTGGTCCAGGGCCCAGGGCGCGTGCTCGCGGCTGGAGCCGCAGCCGAAGTTCTTGCGCGCGATCAGGATGCTGGCGCCCTTGAAGCGGGGCTGGTTGAGCACGAACTCGGGGTTGGGCTTGCGGTCGGCTTCGGGCACGCCGGGCTGGCCGGGCTGGTCCAGATAGCGCCACTCGTCAAACAGGTTGGGGCCGAAGCCGGTCTTCTTGATGGACTTCAGGAACTGCTTGGGAATGATGGCGTCGGTGTCGACGTTCTCGCGGTCCATGGGGGCGACAAGGCCCTTGTGCACGGTGAATTTTTGCATGGCGTGAATTCCAGGGATCAAGGGTTCAGCGAGCGGCACGTTCGATGGCGCTGCCGGCACTTTGCACGTCCTGGCCCAGGCCCTTGACGGTGTTGCAGGCGGCCATGGTGAAGGCCAGGCCGATCAAGAGAATCGTGACGGAAGGCTTCATGCTCTGTCTCGCTGAAGAAATGGTTTAGGAGAACTTGCGGATGTCGACAAAGTGGCCGTGGATGGCTGCCGCAGCGGCCATGGCGGGGCTGACGAGGTGGGTGCGGCCACCGGCGCCCTGACGGCCTTCGAAGTTGCGGTTCGAGGTCGACGCGCAGCGCTCGCCGGGCTCCAGGCGGTCGGCGTTCATGGCCAGGCACATGGAGCAGCCGGGTTCGCGCCATTCAAAGCCGGCGGCCTTGAAGATCTGGTCCAGGCCTTCACGCTCGGCCTGTTCCTTGACCAGACCGGAGCCGGGCACCACCATGGCCAGCTTGATGTTCTTGGCGACCTTCTGGCCCAGGTTCTTGACCACGGCTGCGGCTTCGCGCATGTCTTCGATGCGGCTGTTGGTGCAGGAGCCGATGAACACCTTGTCGATAAAGATGTCGTTGATGGGCTTGCCGGGCTCCAGCGCCATATAGGTCAGCGCACGTTCGATGGCGCCGCGCTTGTTCGAGTCCTTTTCCTTGTCGGGATCGGGAACGACGGCATCGATGCCCAGCACCATCTCGGGGCTGGTGCCCCAGGTCACCTGGGGCACGATGTCGGCGGCGTTCAGCTCCACCACGCGGTCGAACTTCGCATCGGCGTCGGAATGCAGTGTCTTCCAGTAGCCGACGGCGGCATCCCATTCGCCGCCCGTGGGCGCCAGGGGGCGGCCCTTGATGTAGTTGATGGTCTTGTCGTCCACGGCCACGAGACCTGCACGGGCGCCGCCTTCGATGGCCATGTTGCAGACCGTCATGCGGCCTTCCACGCTCAGGTCGCGGATGGCTTCGCCAGCAAACTCGATGGTGTAGCCCGTGCCGCCGGCGGTGCCGATCTTGCCGATGATGGCCAGCACGATGTCCTTGGCGGTGATGCCGGGCGCGACCTTGCCGTTGACCTGCACCAGCATGTTCTTGGCCTTCTTGGCCAGCAGTGTCTGGGTGGCCATCACATGCTCGACCTCGGAGGTGCCGATGCCGTGGGCCAGCGCGCCGAAAGCGCCATGGGTGGAGGTGTGGCTGTCGCCGCAGACCACGGTCATGCCGGGCAGGGTCGCGCCTTGCTCGGGGCCCATGACGTGAACAATGCCCTGGCCCTTGTCCATGAAGGGAAAGAAGGCCGCCGAGCCGAACTCGGCAATATTGCTGTTCAGCGTGGTGATCTGTTCCTTGCTGATGGGGTCGGCAATGCCGTCATAGCCGCGCTCCCAGCCGTCGGTGGGCGTGTTGTGGTCGGCAGTGGCCACGACCGAGCTGACGCGCCACAGCTTGCGCCCGGCCATGCGCAGGCCTTCAAAGGCCTGGGGGCTGGTGACTTCATGCACCAGATGGCGGTCGATATAGAGGACAGAGGTGCCGTCTTCCTCGGTGTGAACGACGTGCTCGTCAAAAATCTTGTCGTAGAGGGTGCGTCCCATGGTGGTCTCGTGAGGTTGGTTTGTTGGGAGGATTCTGTGTTCTGTGGCGGGCCTGAGCAGTGCTTCAAGCCTTGGCGCTGGCGGGGCAGAGGTGATCGACCAGCAGGCGGGTGGTCACCGGCAGCGCTTCAAAGTCGCGGGCCACCACGCAGAGTTCGCGGTGTGCCCAGTCGTCGGTGAGCTGCACGGCGCGCAGATGGCCCACGCCATGCATCAGCTCGAATGCGCGGTCGGGCAGCAAGCCCAGTCCCAGGCCGTTGTCGATCATGCGGCACATGGCGTCCAGGCTGGTGACCTGGATGCGCTGGTGCAGCGGATGACCGGCCTGGGCCGCGGCAGCACGCATGGCCAGACTGATCGAGGAGCCCGCATGCAGGCTGACGATGTCCCATTCCAGCACTTCGGTGAAGGCGACGTTTTCGCGCTCGGCCAGGGCGTGGCGCTCGGGCACGACGACGACCAATCGGTCGTTGCGATAGCTTCGGTACTGCAGCGGCACATTGCCCTGGGTCAGCTGAACGGTGGCCTGATTGCCTTCGTTGCTCCTGATATTGCCCAGCGTGCAGATGCCGATATCGGCCGTGCCCTCGGCCACGGCGCTCAGCACGTCGGGGCTCAGGTGCTCCTGCAGATCGATCTTGATCTGGCTGTGTTCGCGCGCAAAGGCTCCCAGGTCTTCGGGTAGAAACTGCACGATGGCCGACATGTTGGCGTGCATGCGCACATGGCCGCGCACGCCGTCGGCATATTCGGAGAGCTCGCCTTGCATGCGCTCCAGCCCGTAGAGCACATTGCGCGCATGGTGCAGCAGGCTCTCGCCGGCCGGCGTCAGGGTCACGCCGCGGCTGTGGCGATAGAGCAGGGCGGTATCCACCGTCGCTTCCAGGTCGGACAGGCGCTTGCTGACGGCCGAGGCCGCAATGAACTCGCGTTCAGCGGCGCGGCCAATGCTGCCCAGTTCGCACACGGCGACGAACAGCTGAAGCGAGGTGAGGTCGATGCGGCGCGCAAAACTGCGCTCTGAATTCTTCATGGGGTAGGCTCAAGTCTTCTCGTTTCGAGAAGTTTTCAGCATTTTTACCGATTAATCTAGCTGTATCCATCTTTGAATGAGATGTCTTGCTTGGCGATGGGTAAATTTTGGAGATGGGTGAATTCTTGCTTTGCGATGACTTGGCAAGACCTGAGAATGCGATGTTGCATTTGTCAGTCTTGCGCACTTGCATTTTCATAGCGAAGACTCTAGATGCCAGAATCGTTCAAGCCTGATCCGGGCTGAGGTGCGGAAGTCTTTCTGGTGCCTGAGTTCCGGCATTTTTTTACAAAGTAAATCGTCAGTAAAGCAGCCAGGAATCGACGCTATTCGCTGCAAAAATGTGAGTCATGAGAGTTCCCAACCATCCGATGTCCGACAGTGAGCCTTCCGAGTTGCCAGCTATGGCTTCGGGGGCGCCCCTCTTGCACCGCAGCCGTTGCTGGAGCCATGCCTGCCTGCTGGCAGCTGCACTGGCGCTGGGCGGCACTGCCTTGCCAGCTGTGGCCAAGGGCAAGACCCCGGCCAAATCCAGTGCGGCCGCGCCAGCCAAATCGTCCAAGTCCGCCAAGAGCACGACTGCAGGTGCTGCCAAATCTTCATCGGCCAAGTCCACCGGCAAGGCCGGTAAAAAAGGGCGCACCGGCCGCAATGCAGCGGTCGCTGGTGCTGCGGCAGCAGGTGCGGCAGCGGCCGCTCCGCTGGGCCGTGAGCATTGGACGCCGGAGGCCAGGAACAATCAGGCCGAAGATGCCAAGGAGCTGGCAGCCATACGTGCAGCAGCACAGGCGGGCGACGCCAAGGCCCAGTATCTGCTGGGCTCGCGCTACCGTTTTGGCAAAGGTGTGAATCAGGACCTGGCACAGGCTGTGCACTGGTATCGCCAGTCGGCTGACCAGGGCTATGCGCCTGCGCAGTCCGACCTGGGAGTGCTCTATGCCAATGGGAGGGGCGTGACTCTGGACGAGGCGCAGGCTGTGAACTGGTACCGCAAGGCGGCAGAGCAGGGCGACGGCATCGCCCAGAACAACCTGGGTCTGATGTATGCCGAGGGTCGAGGCGTGGCGGCCGATGATGCACAGGCTGTGCAATGGTTCGAGCGTTCGGCCAAAAGCGGCGAGGCTGCAGGTCAGTACAGCCTGGGGGTGATGCTCTCCAGCGGCCGGGGCGTCAAGGAGGACGGTCGGGCTGCCCTGCAATGGTTTGAACAGGCGGCCGAGAAAGGCCATGCCGACGCCCAGTACAACACCGGCATGATCTATGCCGTAGGTGCGCTGGTGCCGCAGGATCTGACGCGCGCGGCGCGGTGGCTGGAGAAGTCGGCCGGTCAGGGCAATGCGGCGGCCCAGTCGTCTTTGGGTTTCCTGTATGCCAACGGCCAGGGCGTGCCGCAGGATGCAGGCCAGGCGGCGCGCTGGTTCGATCGTGCAGCCAAGCAGGGCTACACCCTGGCGCAGTCGAATCTGGCAGCCATGTATGTCAGTGGTCAGGGCGTGCAAAAAGACATGGGCAAGGCCTATTTCTGGCTGGCTATCGCTCATGCCAAGGATCCCTCGCTGCAAAGCCGCATGCAGACGGCCGAGCAGACATTGAGCCCCGCAGAGCGGCTGAAGGTGCAGCGCGAGGTGCGCAACTGGAAGCCCGGCAAGGAGTGATCGACGCGCCATGAAAAAAGCCCATCAGGCATTGCCGATGGGCTTTTTGTTGGGGCACAGGGGGCTTAGCTGAAGAAGCTCTTCAGGCGGTCCGTCCAGCTTTCGCCGCTGGGCGAATGCTTGGAGCCGCCTTTCTTGAGCGATTCGTCCAGATCCTTGAGCAGCTTGCGCTGGTACTCGGTGAGCTTGACCGGAGTCTCCACCACGATGTGGCAGTACAGATCGCCTGGGTAGCTCGAGCGAATGCCCTTGATGCCCTTGCCGCGCAGGCGGAACTGCTTGCCGGCTTGCGTGCCTTCGGGAATGTCGATCGCAGCCTTGCCTTGCAGCGTAGGTACTTCGATTTCGCCACCCAGGGCGGCGGTGATGAAGCTCACGGGCACGTTGCAGTGCAGATCGTCGCCGTCGCGCTCGAAGATGTCATGGTCCTTGACGCGAATCTCGATATAGAGGTCGCCTGCCGGCCCGCCATTGGTGCCGGGCTCGCCATTGCCGGCCGAGCGGATGCGCATGCCGTCGTCGATGCCGGCTGGAATCTTCACTTCCAGCGTCTTCTGGCGCTTGACCTTGCCCTGGCCGCCGCAGGATGTGCAGGGCTCGGGGATGATCTTTCCCGTGCCACGGCAGTGCGGGCAGGTCTGCTGCACGCTGAAAAAGCCCTGGCGCATCTGCACCGTGCCCATGCCGTTGCAGGTGGTGCAGGTCTTGGTGCTGGTGCCGGGCTTGGCGCCGCTGCCGCTGCAGGTGTCGCAGCTGTCCCAGCTCGGAATGCGGATCTGGGCATCCTTGCCCTTGGCGGCCTCTTCCAGGGTGATTTCCATGGAGTAGCTGAGGTCGTTGCCGCGGTAGACCTGACGGCCGCCGCGACCGCCGCGGCCGCCGCCGCCATTGAACATGTCGCCAAAGATGTCGCCAAAGGCCTCGGCAAAGCCGCCAAAGCCCTCGCCGCCGCCCATGCCGCGATTGGGATCCACGCCGGCATGGCCGTACTGGTCGTAGGCCGCGCGTTTCTGGCTATCGGAAAGCATCTCGTAGGCCTCTTTGACCTCCTTGAATTTTTCCTCGGCTTCCTTGGCCTTGTCGCCCTGATTGCGGTCAGGGTGGAACTTCATCGCCAGCTTGCGATAGGCCTTCTTGATGTCATCGTCCGAGGCGCTTTTGGCAACGCCCAGAACTTCATAGTAGTCACGTTTGGACATGTGAGTTTTCGGTCGGATAGAACAGGAACGCCGCGCCAGCTCCTGGGAGCCCGGCGCGGCGGCAAGCGGTCAATGGTTTGAGGCCAGGACCTGCCCGCGCTTAGTCCTTCTTGACTTCCTTGACTTCGGCGTCAACCACGTTGTCGTCAGCGGCAGCCGATGCGCCGGCGGAGGCACCTGCTGCGGCAGCAGCGGCTTCGGCACCGCCTGCGGCCTGTGCATCGGAGTACATCTTCTCGCCCAGCTTCTGGCTGGCCGTCATCAGGGCCGTGGTCTTGGCGTCGATGGCGTCCTTGTCCTCGCCCTTGAGCGCCTCTTCCAGCTCCTTGACGGCGGTTTCGATGGTGCTCTTTTCGGCGGCATCGAGCTTGTCGCCATGCTCGGCCAGGCTCTTGTTGACGCTGTGAACAGCGGCTTCGCCCTGGTTCTTGGCGGTCACCAGCTCCAGCTTCTTCTTGTCGTCGGCTGCGTTCAGCTCAGCATCCTTGACCATGTTCTGGATTTCTTCTTCCGACAGGCCAGAGTTCGCCTTGATGGTGATCTTGTTTTCCTTGCCGGAAGCCTTGTCCTTGGCCGACACGTTCAAGATGCCGTTGGCGTCGATGTCGAAGGTCACTTCAATCTGGGGCGTGCCACGCGATGCGGGTGGGATGCCTTCCAGGTTGAACTCGCCCAGCATCTTGTTGGCGCTGGCGATCTCGCGCTCGCCCTGGAACACCTTGATGGTCACGGCAGGCTGGTTGTCTTCAGCCGTGGAGAAGGTCTGCGCGAACTTGGTGGGGATGGTCGTGTTCTTGCTGATCATCTTGGTCATGACGCCGCCCAGGGTTTCGATACCCAGAGACAGGGGAGTCACGTCCAGCAGCAGCACGTCGGAACGCTCGCCACCCAGCACCTGGCCCTGCACGGCAGCGCCCACGGCCACGGCTTCGTCGGGGTTCACATCCTTGCGGGGATCCTTGCCGAAGAATTCCTTGACCTTTTCCTGCACCTTGGGCATGCGGCTCATACCGCCGACCAGGATCACGTCGTGGATGTCGGAGACCGAGATGCCGGCATCCTTGATGGCGGTGCGGCAAGGCGCAATCGTGCGCTCGATCAGATCGTCCACCAGCGATTCCAGCTTGGCGCGGGTCAGCTTGATGTTCAGGTGCTTGGGGCCTGTGGCATCGGCGGTGATGTAGGGCAGGTTGATGTCGGTCTGGGCGGAGTTCGACAGCTCGATCTTGGCCTTTTCAGCAGCTTCCTTCAGGCGCTGCAGTGCCAGCACGTCCTTGGACAGGTCGACGCCTTGTTCCTTCTTGAACTCGTCGATGATGTAGTTGATGATGCGCTGGTCGAAGTCTTCGCCGCCCAGGAAGGTGTCGCCGTTGGTCGACAGCACTTCGAACTGCTTTTCGCCGTCCACGTCGGCGATTTCGATGATGGAGACGTCGAAAGTGCCGCCACCCAGGTCATACACGGCCACCTTGCGGTCGCCCTTGCCCACCTTGTCCAGGCCGAAGGCCAGGGCAGCAGCGGTAGGTTCGTTGATGATGCGCTTGACTTCCAGACCCGCGATGCGGCCGGCGTCCTTGGTGGCCTGGCGCTGTGCGTCGTTGAAGTAGGCGGGCACGGTGATGACGGCCTCGGTCACGGCTTCGCCCAGGAAGTCCTCGGCGGTCTTCTTCATCTTGCGCAGCACTTCGGCGCTGATCTGGGGAGGCGCCAGCTTCTGGTCGCGCACTTGCACCCAGGCGTCGCCGTTGTCGGCCTTGACGATCTGGAAGGGCATCAGGTCGATGTCCTTTTGCACCTCGGCTTCGGCAAACTTGCGGCCGATCAGGCGCTTGGCAGCGTAGATGGTGTTCTTGGGGTTGGTGACGGCCTGGCGCTTGGCGGATGCGCCGACCAGGATTTCGCCGTCTTCTTGATAGGCAACGATAGAGGGGGTGGTGCGGGCACCTTCGCTGTTCTCGATCACGCGGGTGTTGTTGCCCTCCATGATGGCGACGCAGCTGTTGGTGGTGCCCAGGTCAATACCGATGATTTTTCCCATAATTCTCTCCGTAATCTGTTGAATGTTTGCTTGATTCGTCACTTGTGGGCGTAGTGGCCGGCTTCAAGAGCCGTCACTCACAATTTTTGCCCTGACGGTGGGTTTTCTTATGTCTTGCGGGCTCAGCCCTGGGCCACGGTCACCAGCGCGGGGCGCAGGATGCGATCGGCGATCACATAGCCCTTTTGCAGCACGGCCACCACGGTGTTGGCGGGCTGGTCGGCGGGAACCATGGAGATGGCCTGGTGGTGGTGAGGGTCGAACTTCTCGCCTGCAGCGGGATTGATGGCCAGCACCTTGTTGCGCTCCAGGGCCGAATTCAGCTGGCGCAGCGTAGCGTCCGAGCCTTCGCGCAGTTGCTCGGGTGTCGCGTTCTGGATGGCCAGGGCCGCGTCCAGGCTGTCGATCACGGGCAGCAGGCTTTCGGCAAAGCTCTCGATGCCGAACTTGCGTGCCTTGGCGACCTCTTCTTCGGCGCGGCGGCGCATGTTCTCGGCGTCGGCCTTGGCACGCAGGTATTGGTCGGCCAGTTCCGCGCTCTTGGCCTTGAGTTCTTCCAGCTCGGCCTGCAGACGACCCAGTTCGTCCGACGCATTGGCTGCCAGGGCCGCTTCCAGTTCCTCGGGGCTGGCGTCGTTGATGGTGTTGGGGTTTTGGTTCTCGGTCATAGTTGGTGAAGGTTTCTCAAAACTTAAGACAATCTGTCTTCCAGATGCGCTCCGGCAGGTCTATTTCAAGACCTGTGCGGCCCGACAAGGGCGAGGGGCGCAGCGGCTGAAGCGATCCTGCAGGATTTGCGGAGCATTCTAGGAGAGTAAGTGCTTGTGATTTCAGGACCTCTCGCCTTGATTGACCGATGCTAATCGCAGGTTTATAGGCCCCAGAGTGTACAGATAGTCTGCTACTCGGCTAGAATCTCACGTTTTGCCTTGCCGCACCGCTACAGACGCAGTGGGCGGCGTTTACCCAAAAGGAGTCGTTATGCGTCATTACGAAATCATTTTGTTGATCCATCCGGATCAAAGCGAACAAGTTCCCGCGATGCTGGAGCGCTACAAGGGCATGATTGCTGCTGGTGGCGGCAAGGTGCATCGCGAAGAAGATTGGGGCCGTCGTCAGCTGGCTTACATGATCAACAAGCTCGCTAAGGCTCACTACCTGTGCCTGAACATCGAAGCCGACCAGGCTGTGATGGCTGAACTGGAACACGCCTTCAAGTTCAACGATGCCGTGCTGCGTCACCTGACTGTGCAGAAGAAGAAGGCTGATACAGCTGCTTCCGCCATGATGAAGAGCGTTGAGCGCGAAGAAGCCCGCAAGGCCAACCAGGCTGAGCACGCTTAATAGCATCAGACACTGAAGGAGTGGAAAACCGCGTTGTATTGACGGGCCTTCTCGCAGAGCAAGCCGCTTTGCGCTACACGCCCGCCGGATTGCCGGCCCTAGATTTGCGAATTGAACACAGTTCGCAGCAACAAGAGCTGGGCAGTGCGCGCAACGTGAATGCATCTGTCAAGGCTGTTGCCTTTGGCGCCCTGGCTGAAAAGCTGGCCCGCCAAGCACCCGGTAGCCAATGGACCTTTCAAGGTTTTCTGGCCACGCCGCGCAATAGCAAGATGCTGGTTTTACACATTCAGGATATTCAACAAAATTAATTTTCAAGAGGTCCAGCAATGGCCACGTTCAAGAAATTCAACAAGGACAAGCGTCCTAAGCGCAACACCCAGTCGCTGCTGTTCAAGCGCAAGCGTTTCTGCCGCTTCACAGTCGCCGGCGTCGAAGAAATCGACTACAAGGATGTCGACACCCTGCGTGACTTCATCGCCGAAAACGGCAAGATCGTGCCCGCACGCCTGACCGGCACGCGCGCCATCTATCAGCGTCAGCTGAACACAGCCATCAAGCGCGCTCGCTTCCTGGCTATGCTGCCCTACTCTGACCAGCACAAGATCTAAGGAGCACGACAATGCAAATCATTCTGCTCGAAAAGGTTGTGAACCTGGGTAACCTGGGCGATATCGTCAAGGTCAAGGACGGTTACGCTCGTAACTTCCTGATCCCCTCCGGCGCTGCACGTCGTGCAACAGCTGCTGCCAAGGCTGAATTCGAAGCCAAGCGCGCTGAGCTGGAAAAGGCTGCTGCCGAGAAGCTGGCTGCCGCTCAAGAACTGAGCGAAAAGCTCAACGGCGCCAACGTGAAGATCACTCAGAAGGCCGGCGTTGACGGTCGTCTGTTCGGCTCCATCACCAACGCCGACATCGCTGAAGAACTGGTCAAGGCCGGCTTCGCAGTGAACAAGTCGCAAGTGCGCATGCCCAACGGTCCCATCAAGACCGTTGGTGACGCCACTGTGGTGGTGGCTCTGCACACCGACGTGGCTGCAGAAGTTGCTGTCTCCGTGTACGGCGACCACTCCTAATTCAGGCTCTGTTCTGAATTGGCAAAAAGCCGCCTTCGGGCGGTTTTTTGTTTTCTGGTAATTGTTTGTCTCGCCAGCGTTTTTATCGTCACCCGCCGTGACGTCGCCACCGCCTCCCGCTACGATGGAGGACTTGTCTCTAGGAGTCTCATGTCGTCAGTAATGCCCCCGCTTGATCTGCAAGATGATGCATTCGCCCCGGTTCCCACTGCTGATCAGCAGGTGGCGCAACTGCGTGTGCCGCCGCACTCCATGGAGTCGGAATCTTCGGTGCTCGGCGGTCTGCTGCTGGACAACAATGCCTGGGAGCGCGTTGGCGATCTGCTTGGCGACGGCGACTTCTATCGGCACGAGCACAAGCTGATCTACGAAGCCATCGGCAAGCTGATCAATGCCAGCAAGCCGGCCGACGTGATCACGGTCTACGAGCATCTGCAGGGCATGGGCAAGGCCGAGGAAATCGGCGGCCTGATGTACTTGAACCAGCTGGCGCAATATGTGCCCAGTGCCAGCAATATCCGTCGCTATGCGGAAATCGTGCGTGAGCGCGCCATCTTGCGCAAGCTGGTCACGGCCAGCGACGACATCGCGACCAATGCCTTCAATCCGCAGGGCAAGACCGTCGAGCGCATCCTCGACGAGGCCGAGCAGAAGATCATGGCGATCGGCGAGGAGGGGGCTCGCAACAAGCAGGGCTTCCAGTCGCTGGACACGCTGGTGGTGGATCTGCTGGACCAGGTCCAGGAGATGGCCGACAACCCCATGGATGTCACCGGCGTGCCCACAGGCTTTGTCGATCTGGATCGCATGACCTCGGGTCTGCAGGCCGGCGACATGGTGGTGCTGGCGGCGCGTCCGTCCATGGGCAAGACTTCGTTTGCCGTGAATATTGCCGAGCATGTGGCGCTCAATGAAGGCTTGCCGGTTGCCATCTTCTCCATGGAAATGGGCGCGGCCCAGCTGGCGGTTCGTATCGTCGGCTCCATCGGCCGCGTCAATCAGGGCAATCTGCGTACCGGCAAGCTCAGCGACGACGAGTGGCCGCGTCTGACCGAGGCCATCGAGCGATTGCGCACCGTGTCGCTGCATATCGACGAAACCCCTGGCCTGTCACCGACCGAGCTGCGTGCCAATGCGCGTCGTCTGGCGCGTCAGTGCGGCAAGCTGGGTCTGATCGTGGTCGACTACCTGCAGCTGATGAGTGGCTCGGGATCGGCCGCCAGCTCCGACAACCGTGCCACCGAACTGGGCGAAATCTCGCGGGGCTTGAAGATGCTGGCCAAGGAGCTGCAATGTCCGGTGATCGCGCTGTCCCAGCTCAACCGCTCTGTGGAGCAGCGGACCGACAAGCGCCCCATGATGTCCGACCTGCGTGAATCGGGCGCCATCGAGCAGGATGCGGACATCATCATGTTCATCTACCGCGACGACTACTACAACAAAGAGAGCAAGGAGCCCAATATTGCCGAGGTCATCATCGGCAAGCAGCGTAACGGGCCGACGGGGACGGTGAAGCTCTTCTTCCAGAAGAACCAGACGCGTTTTGAGAACCTGGCGCAGGGCTACGGCACGGATGAATACTAAAAAGCATAGCTGATAGCGCTTTTAGAACATGGATTTCAGAACTCTATAAATATGAAATCTATGAATAACGGGCGCTGACAGCTATCAAATTGAATGTGAACATAAGAAAAGCCCGCAAGGCGCATACCTTGCGGGCTTTGTTTTTGAGTGGCTGCAGCGCTAGCGGCTGAACAGGTAGACGCCAAGGCCGATCACGCACAGTCCCAGCGCGCCGCAGGCCCAGGCAAGGCGTTGTGCGCCTATGCGCAGCGCACCCACGGTCGCGACGATCTGGGCATTTTGCTGGGCCAGCTTCTCGATGATCTCCAGCGACTGGCGCTGTGACTGCTCCAGCTGGGCGATGCGCTCCTCCTGCTGCTGGATCAGCAGCAGCGCCTGCTCGCCGGCGGAGGCTGGCGGCGAAATGCGCTGCGCAGCGCTTTGCGCGCTGGCGTCCTGCTCGCGCGCTTCGGCCTGAGCCTCTTTCTTCTTGAGCATGCCCTGGGCGGCCTTCACCACCTGGGGCGTGGCCTTGATGACCTCGCCCCAGGGCACGAGCTTGAGCGCCGCGATCCAGCTGGCCACTTACAGCACCTCGCTGGCGAAGTCCGCCAGGCGCGAGCGTTCGCCGCGCGCCAGGGTGATGTGGCCGCTATGGGGCCAGCCCTTGAAGCGGTCCACCACATAGGTCAGGCCCGAGCTGCCTTCGGTCAGGTAGGGCGTGTCGATCTGGGCCAGATTGCCCATGCAGATGATCTTGGTGCCGGGGCCGGCACGGGTGATCAGGGTCTTCATCTGCTTGGGCGTCAGATTCTGGGCCTCGTCGATGATGACGTATTTGTTCAGGAAGGTGCGACCGCGCATGAAGTTCATGCTCTTGATCTTGATGCGGCTGCGGATCAGCTCATTGGTGGCGGCGCGCCCCCATTCGCCGGCATTGCCGCCGTCGCCCTTGGCCAGGAACTCCAGGTTGTCGTCCAGGGCGCCCATCCAGGGGCCCATCTTTTCCTCTTCGGTGCCGGGCAGGAAGCCGATATCCTCGCCCACGCTCACCGTGGCGCGGGTCATGATGATCTCGGTGTAGCGGCGCTCGTCCAGCACCTGCGCCAGGCCGGCGGCCAGGGCCAGCAGGGTCTTGCCGGTGCCTGCTGTGCCTGTCAGCGTGACAAAGTCGACTTCGGGGTTGACCAGCAGGTTCATCGCGAAGTTCTGCTCGCGATTGCGCGTGGACACGCCCCAGACGGCATTCTTGGGATTGCCGAAGTCGCGCAGCGTCTTGAGCACGGCCGTCTTGTCGCGGATTTCGGTCACGCGCATGTAGAGGCTGGGCTCACCCGGTGCTTCGTAATAGACGAACTGGTTGATCATCAGCTGGTCGACGATGGCGCCGCTGACGCGGTAGTAGGTGATCGCGCCTTCCTGCCAGCTCTCCACATTCTTGCCTGCCTTGGCCCAGAAGTCGTGGGGCAGGGCCAGGGCGCCCGAGTACAGCAGATCGCCGTCTTCCAGCACCTTGTCGTTCTGATAGTCCTCGGCAGCCAGGCCCAGGGCGCGTGCCTTGACGCGCATATTGATGTCCTTGGACACCAGCACGACTTCGCGATCCTTGTGCTGCTCGCGCAGGGCTGCGACCACGCCCAGAATCTGATTGTCGGCCTTGCCCTGTGGCAGGCTGTCCGGCAGAGCGGCATTCAGAGGGTTGGTCTGGAAGTACAGCGTGCCAGTGGCGCTGCGCTGACCTGTGGCATTGAGCGGCAGGCCTTTTTCCAGGCCGTCGGCGGGCTGGGAGGCAACCAGGGAGTCCAGCGTGCGGCTGACCTGGCGGCCGTTGCGCGCCACCTCGGTCATGCCCTTCTTGTGATTGTCCAGCTCTTCCAGCACCACCATGGGCAGGAAGATGTCGTGCTCTTCAAAGCGGAACAGGCTGCTGGGGTCGTGCAGCAGCACATTGGTGTCCAGCACGAACAGCGTGGTCGGGCCGGTGCGCGTATTGCGGGCGCGGCGGGCAGGCTTGGCAGCTGCGTCGGCGGTTTTGGCAGGTGCTGCGGCAGCTGACCCTGTCTTTGCTGCAGAGGCCGTTGCTGCGGCAGCAGTTGTTGTGACGGTCTTGCGCGGCCTGGCGGTCGCAGTGGTCGAGGCGGCGGGCTTGCTGGTGCTGCGGCGCGGCTTGGTGACCGCTGGGGCGGTCTCTGGAGTCACATTCGGGGCGGCTCCGTTGGAGGGGTTCAGATCCTCGTCAAGTTCTGCAGTCTGCCTGGCAGTCTTGCGGATGGACGAAAAGGCTTCTGCGGAGAGCTTTGCGGCGCGGTGGCCGGGTGCGGGGGGCAGGGGCATAGTGGACGAACCGTTCTCAACAAGATTCAAAAAGCACAAAGCCGCCTGGAAACCGAGGCGGCTTTGGTGGGGTGAACAGAGAATACTGCGTAGCACTGAGGCATGCCCCATTATGCATAGGCTGCGAGGGCCTGAAGCAGTATTTCCTGTTTTGCCTTGTTTAAAGACTTTGAAATACTTTGCGTGTAGATAATTGCAAGGTTTTCGGTCCCGGGCGGGGTTCAGGCCACCTTCTTGTCCTGAGTCTTCAGGCTTTTGACGGCCTTGAGTACTTCGTCCACGTGGCCGGGAACCTTCAGGCCGCGCCATTCCTGCATCAGGATGCCGTCAGCGCCGATCAGGAAGGTGGAGCGCTCGATGCCCTTGACCTTCTTGCCGTACATGATCTTGTTCTTGACCACGCCAAACATGTGGCACATCTTCTCTTCGGTGTCGGCAATCAGCTCGAACGGCAGTTCCAGCTTTTCCTTGAAGTCGTTGTGCGAGTTCATGTTGTCGCGCGACACGCCGAACACGGTGGCGCCAGCCTTCACGAAATCCTTGTACTTATCGCGGAATTGCATTGCTTCCGTGGTACAACCCGGCGTGTTGTCCTTGGGGTAGAAATACAGGATCAGAATCTGGCCGTTGTGCGAGGTGTTGGACACCTTGACGCCGCCGGTGGCGTTGGCTTCAAATTCTGGGAGTGGTTTGTTGACAACGATCGCCATGCGCTTGTATCTCTCGGGTGTGTTCGTTGAAATGCCGAGGACGTCGGTGGTATTTTTGTTTTTATCAATCGATCGCCCCCAACCGCAACCTGCGATTTTACCCTGAAATACGTATTTCTCTCAATGTAAGCTCAGAAGTCTATGCTAGCAGCAGGGCTGCGACTACATTGCGGCCTTCGCTGGCCAGAACGTTATAGGTGCGGCAGGCCGATGCGGTGTCCATGCTCTCCAGTCCAATGCGTTTGGCGATCAGCGGTTTGAGCCAGGCCACAGGCGGAAAGCGGTTCTTGCTGCCGCTGCCGAAGAGCACGACTTCCGCATCCAGCTTGGCAAGCTCCTCGAAATGCTCGGCCGTCAGGTCTTCGAAGCGGGTGCAGTTCCACTCGGTCAGCAGGCCGCGGGCTCCGACCAGCAGACTGGTTTCGTGGTTTTGCTTGTCAACGGCGATCCAGCCCGGGCCATAGCCGGTGATGGTTTGCGCATCGGATTTGTCTGCCTGAAATTTCATGATGGAGAGTGTGCGCAATCGGCGCGCTGGACGGGTGCGATGGCTGCTGTCTCCATACAGAGAGGGTGGGGACATTGCTGCAGCGCGGAACTGTGCTTAAATTATAGGTTTCACCATGGCACTTAATGCGCCCTGGCGTGCCTGAAATCCTTTTGTATTGATTCGCATGAAAACCGTTCAAAAATCCGCCAAATTAGCAAACGTCTGTTACGACATCCGCGGGCCGATCATGGACGCGGCGAAGAAGATGGAGGACGACGGCCAGAAGATCATCAAGCTCAATATCGGCAATCTGGCCGTGTTCGGCTTCGATGCTCCGGAGGAAGTGCAGCAGGACATGATCCGCAACCTGCCCAACTCGGCAGGCTACTCCGACAGCAAGGGCATCTTCGCGGCGCGCAAGGCCGTGATGCACGAAACCCAGCGCCAGGGCATCAAGGGCGTGACGCTGGACGATATCTATCTGGGCAACGGTGCTTCGGAGCTGATCAGCCTGGCCACCAACGCGCTGCTGGACAACGGCGACGAGATGCTGCTGCCTGCGCCCGACTATCCGCTGTGGACGGCTGCCACCAGCCTGTCCGGCGGCACGCCCGTGCATTACATGTGCGACGAGTCCAATGGCTGGATGCCCAACATGGACGACATCCGCGCCAAGATCACGCCGCGCACCAAGGGCATCGTCGTCATCAACCCCAACAACCCCACGGGTGCCCTGTACTCGAGGGAGCTGCTGCTGCAGATCGTGGAGCTGGCGCGCGAGCATGGCCTGGTCATTTTCGCGGACGAGGTCTACGACAAGGTGCTGTACGAGGATGCCAAGCACACGCCGCTGGGCAGCCTGTCCATCGATGTGCTGACCATTACCTTCAATTCCCTCTCCAAGGCCTACCGCTCCTGCGGCTACCGTGCTGGCTGGATGGTGATTTCGGGCGACAAAAAGCCCGCCAAGGATTACATCGAGGGCCTGAACATGCTCTCCAACATGCGCCTGTGCGCCAATGTGCCCGGCCAATGGGCGGTGCAGACGGCACTGGGCGGTCATCAGAGCATCGATGCCCTGGTGCAGGAGGGCGGTCGCCTGCGCGTGCAGCGCGATCTCGCCTGGGAGCTGATCAACGCCATTCCCGGCGTGAGCTGCGTCAAGCCCCAGGGCGCGCTGTACATGTTCCCGCGCCTTGATCCCGCCGTCTACCCCATCCAGGACGACCAGGAATTCTTCCTTGAAGTGCTGCAGGAAACCAAGGTCATGCTGGTGCAGGGCACGGGCTTCAACTGGCCCGAGCCTGATCACTTCCGCATCGTGTTCCTGCCGCATGAGGCAGATCTGCGCGAGGCCATCAACCGGCTGGCAGCCTTCCTCGAGAAGTACCGCAAGCGCCATGGCACGGACAAGCCCAAGGCAGTGCCGGCAGAAAAGGCACTCAAGCCTGCCAAGGCTGAGAAAGCCGCGTAACTCATCTTTTTGATAGCTGGTGGCGCTTGATTTTCAAGCGCTTCAGCGCTTTTTTGACCTTAGAACTTATGAAACCCATCCAAGTAGGCCTGTTGGGCATTGGCACCGTAGGCAGCGGTACTTTCAATGTGCTGGAACGCAACCAAGACGAGATTCGCCGTCGTGCGGGTCGTGGCATTGAAATTACCATGGTCGCCGACTTGGATACCGAACGCGCCAAGAGCGTGGTGGGTGACAAGGTCAAGGTGGTCGGCGACGCACGTGAAGTCATCGCCAACCCCGATATCGATGTGGTGGTCGAGCTGATCGGCGGCTACGGCATTGCCAAGGCCCTGGTGCTGGAAGCCATCGCGGCCGGCAAGCATGTCGTGACCGCCAACAAGGCCCTGCTGGCCGTGCACGGTACGGAAATCTTCAAGGCCGCAGCCGAGAAGGGCGTGATGGTGGCCTATGAAGCTGCCGTGGCCGGTGGCATTCCCATCATCAAGGCACTGCGCGAAGGCCTGACTGCCAACTCCATCCAGTGGGTGGCCGGCATCATCAACGGCACGACCAACTTCATCCTGTCCGAAATGCGCGACAAGGGCCTGGACTTCGACGTGGTGCTCAAGGAAGCGCAGCGTCTGGGTTATGCCGAAGCCGACCCCACCTTCGACATCGAGGGTGTGGATGCGGCCCACAAGGCTACGCTGATGAGCGCGATTGCCTTCGGCATTCCCGTGCAGTTCGACAAGGCCTATGTAGAAGGCATCACCAAGCTGGCCGGTGCCGATATCCGTTACGCTGAGCAACTGGGCTACCGCATCAAGCTGCTGGGCATCACCAAGCGCACGGACAAGGGCATCGAGCTGCGCGTGCACCCCTCGCTGGTGCCTTCCAAGCGTCTGATTGCCAATGTGGAAGGCGCGATGAACGCCGTGGTGGTGAACGGCGATGCCGTGGGCACCACGCTGTACTACGGCAAGGGCGCCGGGTCCGAGCCCACCGCTTCCGCCGTGGTGGCCGACCTGGTGGATATCGCCCGCATGGACGGCTCTGATCCTGCCCACCGCGTACCTGCCCTGGCCTTCCAGAGCAGCAGCCTGGCTGCCGCCGGCAGCGAGCTGCCCGTGCTGCCCATGGCCGAGGTCGTGACCAGCTACTACCTGCGCATCCGCGTGGCCGACGAAGCCGGAGTGCTGGCCAAGATCACCGGCCTGCTTGCGAATGCCGGCATCAGCATCGATGCCGTGCTGCAGCGCGAAGCCGACGAAGTGGGTGGCGAAGGCTCGACCCAGACCGACCTGATCATCCTCACGCACGACACGCGCGAAGGGGATATGGACAAGGCTCTGGCGGAAATCCAGGGCCTGCCCACGGTGCTGGCTCCCATCACCCGCATCCGCAAGGAAGAGCTGAACTAAGGACTTGAGCATGTACCGTCGCACTCAAACCGGTTTATTCCCTGTTCAGTGCGGTGTCGGTATTGCAAACTCCTTCAAAGGCTGGCGCGTTATGGCGTCAGCCTTTTTGTTTTTAGTGGCAGCGGGTGCGCAAGCGGCGCCCGTCGATGTCTATCGTGGCACGCTGGGCGGCTCGGCGGTGGTGATGGCGCTGGGCAAGCCGGGTGAGGGTGGCGAACGCCAGGGGCGCTATTTCTATCTGCGCCATGGAGTGGATATTCCACTCCGGGGCGCGCTGAGTGCGCTGTCTGAAGCACGTCCTTTGAATAACGACTGGGCGCGTGAAAGCGGTGGCGAGCCTCCTGTGTTGACCGACTCCCAACAGCGCCGCATCGTTTGGCAACTGCGCCAGCAAGGCAGTGCTTTGGCAGGTGAATGGGTGGATGATATTCACGGCAAGAAACTGCCGCTAGCCCTTACCCATATTGCGCAGTACGACCCTGAAAAGATAGCGCCATTCGGTGTGGAGGCCGTGACGTTGGCGATTGTGCAAGGTGCGGGCAGCGGTATTGCATCGGGCGTTGCCATCTCGGCACAGGCCACGCCCTACGACTATCTGAAAGTGGCCGAGCAAAAGCTGGAGCAGGGCAAGGAAGTGGTGGTCAGCCCCACTCTGGCCTGGAGGCCGGTGCGCGATGCGCGTACCCAGTTCTGGTATCCGCGCCTCACGCGTCACCCGGATAGCAAAATTCTGGCGCAGACCAATACCGTTCTGGAGCAGCGCCACTGGGGCATGAGTCTGGAGGCGCTGGCCTGTGTGGGCTCGATTTACCAGAACGCTGGTCCGGCGGCAGGCTCACTGGGGGACTTTAATAACGAGTCGATCAAGGTGACCTACCTCTCAAGTGCCTTGATGAGTGTGGTGGAGTCCGGTTCAACCGGTTGCGGTGGCGCGCACCCCAACAATCATTACGACCCCTTTGTGCTGGATTTGCTGCGGGGCGGCTATATGGACTTCACCCGCCTGCTCAAGGACGTGAAATATGGCGAGTACAAGCTGGAATACGGTGATCGGTTGTCGCGTTTTCTGAGCAAGGCCGTGAACCGGCATTCCGAGGATGACAAGGAGTGCACCGAGCTGCTGCCCCAGTACATGGCGCTGATGTTCGATAAGCCCGACAAGATGAGTTTTGTGATCTCAGGCATAGGTCACGCCATGGGAGTGTGCCTGGGCAGCGGCGTCAGTGTCCCGTTCAAGGAGCTGAAGCCCTATATCAAGCCGGGGGCGCAACGCTATTTCCAGCCCTGAGCCCCATCCGGCGCGATATGAGGCAATGGCGTTGGCCGGTCTCTGCATTCGCGCACAGTCAAATCGGGCTTGCTGACCGATAATGGTCGGCTTGGCGGCATGACTTCTGTCCGTTTGGCTGTCCGTTCCGAATTTTAGTTTTTGGCGAGTTTGAGATGCTGTATCTGTCCACCCGCGGCCATGCTGACCGCAAGCGTTTTTGCGACATTTTGCTCGAAGGCCTGGCTCCCGATGGCGGCCTGTACCTGCCCGTCGAGTATCCCCAGATTGACGATGCCAAGCTGAGCCAGCTGCGCGAGACGCTGGCCAACAAGGGCTATGCGGCCCTGGCCTTCGAGATTCTGTCGCTTTATATCGACGACATTCCGGCCGAGGATCTGCGCGCCCTGTGTGCCAAGACCTATACCAGGGAAGTCTTTGGCAGCGACGCCATCGTGCCCGTGCGTCAGCTCGACGGCGTGCTGCACATCGAAGCCCTGTCCAACGGCCCCACGCTGGCCTTCAAGGACATGGCCATGCAGCTGCTGGGCAATCTGTTCGAGTACGAACTGGCCCGCCGCAACGAGGAACTGAATATCCTGGGTGCCACCAGCGGGGATACCGGCAGCGCGGCCGAGTATGCCATGCGCGGCAAGAAGGGTGTGCGCGTCTTCATGACCAGCCCCCACGGCCGCATGAGCCCCTTCCAGCAGGCGCAGATGTTCAGCCTGCAGGACGAGAACATCCACAACATCGCCATCGAAGGCGTGTTCGACGACTGCCAGGACATCGTCAAGGCCGTCTCCAACGACCACGCCTTCAAGGCCCAGTACAAGATCGGCACGGTCAACTCCATCAACTGGGCACGTCTGCTGGCCCAGGTGGTCTACTACTTTGCCGGTTATCTGCAAGCCACCCGATCCAATGATCAGAAGGTGAGCTTCACAGTGCCTTCCGGCAACTTCGGCAATATCTGCGCAGGTCATGTGGCGCGCCAGATGGGTCTGCCCATTGCCAAGCTGGTGGTAGCCACCAACGAAAACGATGTGCTCGACGAGTTCTTCCGCACCGGCGTCTACCAGGTGCGAGGCTCGGCCAATACCTACGAGACATCGAGCCCCTCGATGGACATCTCCAAGGCCAGCAATTTCGAGCGCTTTGTGTTCGACCTGGTGGGGCGCGACGGCGTGCGCACCAGGCAACTGTTCGCTGAAGGCGTGGCCAAGGCGGGCAAGTTCGATCTGAGCACAGATCCCGCCTTCAAGGATGCGGCCGGCAAGTACGGTTTTGTGAGCGGCAAGAGCACGCACGCCGACCGCCTGGCCACCATCAAGGACACCTTCGAGCGCTTTGACCAGATGATCGACACCCATACCGCCGACGGCGTGAAGGTGGCGCGCGAGCATCTGGGTGCCGAGCCCATGCTGGTGCTGGAAACCGCTCTGCCCATCAAGTTTGCCGCAACGATCGAAGAAGCGCTGGGCCGCCAGCCCGACCGTCCCGCCAAGTTCAACGGCATCGAAGACCTGCCCAAGCGCGTGGTCGTCATGGCTTCCGACGTGGACAAGGTCAAGGCCTTTATCGCCGCAAACTGCAGATAAAGTCCTGCGGCGCTAAGCTTGAAAAGCACCTGTGGCTTGGCGACAGGTGCTTTTTTTCTTTGGATAAAATTGGTATTTTGAGCTTTTCCATAGAGCGTTGGTAGCTATCAAAAACATATTGAAATCAAGATGAAGGTCATAGGCTTTGCCGGATATTCGGGCGCGGGCAAGACCGCCCTGGTCGAGGCGCTGGTGATGCTGATGAAGCAGCGCGGGCTGCGGGTCTCGGTCATCAAGCATGCCCACCATGACTTTGATGTGGATCGCGAGGGCAAGGACAGCTGGCGCCACCGCAAGGCCGGTGCCTACGAGGTGCTGCTCGCATCCGACAGGCGCATGGCGTTGATGCGCGAATACGAGCAGCCTGCGCAGCCCAGCGTGCACGACATGCTGGCGCAGCTGGACCCCAGCGTGGACTGGGTGCTGGTTGAAGGCTTCAAGCATGGCGAGCTGCCCAAGATCGAGGTCTGGCGGTTGCAGCAGGACAGGCTGGACAAGGGCAAGAGCCTGGAGCCGCTGTTTGCCCAGGACTCCCGGGTGCTGGCCGTGGCCACCGACGCTGCCCATGACCTGCCGCAAGCGCCTGTCCAGCCTGTACTGGATCTGAACCAGCCCCAGCTTGTGCTGCAATGGCTGCTGGCTCATTCGGACTCTCTGCAATACAAGAACTAAGGAAAGACACAGCAATGCAAGCATCACAGACGCCCCGCAAGCCGCTCAAGCCTCTGGACGAGGCCCTGCAGGAGCTGCTGGCCCAGGCCCGGCACCAGGCCGGCGCACAGCTGGTGGATACCTTCGATGCCGATGGCCGCGTGTTGCTGCAGGCCGCCGTCTCGCCGCTGCAGGTGCCGCCTCAGGACAACTCGTCCATGGACGGCTATGCAGTGCGCGCCGCCGAATGCGTGGGCGGCACGGCGGTGCTGCCGGTGTCGCAGCGCATTCCCGCCGGCACCTCACCTGAGGCCCTGGCTGCAGGCTCCGTCGCCCGCATCTTCACGGGCGCACCCGTGCCGGCCGGGGCCGATGCCGTCGTCATGCAGGAGGACTGCGAATTGCTCGAGGACGGCCGCGTGCGCATCAAGGTCGAGCCACGGGGCGGTCAGTGGATTCGCCGCGCGGGCGAGGACATCACGCAGGGAGCGACCGTGATCGAGGCCGGCACCCGCCTCACGCCAGCCCACCTTGGTTTGGCTGCCAGCATGGGTTTCGCCAGCCTGCAGGTGGCCCGCAAGCCGCGAGTGGCCCTTTTTTCCACCGGCGATGAACTGGTCATGCCCGGCACCGTCGCTCCGCAGGACATGCCAGCGGGCAGCATCTACAACAGCAACCGCTTCTTCCTGCGTGCATTGCTGTTGCGCATGGGCTGCGAGGTGACGGATCTGGGCATTGTTCCCGACGACCGCGAGGCCACGATTGCCGCACTGGCCGACGCCGCCATGGACCACGACGTGATCGTCACCAGCGGCGGCGTCTCCGTGGGTGAGGAAGACCATATCAAGCCCGCGGTGCAGGAGCTGGGACAGCTGGATCTTTGGCAGATCAACATCAAGCCCGGCAAGCCTTTTGCCTATGGCCGCGTCAATCGCGAGTCCGGCACGGGCTTTGCGCACTTCATCGGCCTGCCGGGCAACCCGGTCTCGAGCTTTGTCACCTTCCAGGTGCTGGTGCGCCCGTTCCTGTTGCGTCTGCAGGGCGTGCAGCATGTGCTGCCGCGAGCCATAGAGGCGCGCGCCGATTTCGTCTGGCCAAAGGGCGACAAGCGCAGAGAGTTTCTGCGGGTGCGCTACAACGAAAGCGGTGGGCTGGAGCTGTTCAGAAACCAGAGCTCGGGCGTGCTGACTTCCACGGCCTGGGGCGACGGCGTGGTGGACAACCCTGCCGGCACCACGATTGCCATGGGAGACAGCGTGCGCTTTATCCCATTTGCCGAGCTCATGGCCTGATGGAGTTGGAGATGAAGACCGTTACGATTCGATATTTCGCCTCTATCCGGGAAGCCTTGGGTACGGGCAGCGAAAGCCTGCAGACCCCGGCCACTACCGTGGGGGCATTGCGCGAGCAACTGATGAGCCGCAGCGATGCGGCTGCCCAGGTGCTGGCAGCCAGCAAGGCCGTGCGCATGGCGCTGAACCAGGATATCTGTGATGCCGATGCCGTGCTCAGCAATGGCGACGAAGTGGCGTTTTTTCCGCCAGTGACCGGGGGCTGATGAGTCTCTGAGTGCTTGTGAGCCTCTCGAAAGGGCTCTGAAGAAGCCTGAAGCCCACAGAAGGCCTGTGCAAACCGCATGCACAGGCCTTTTTGCTGTTTGCCGGTTTCCAGGTGCCAGCTTTGATCGTGAGATTGCTTACTAGGGTTTTCCAGGGGGCTGTTTTCATGAATCTGACGAGATTCATTTTGGAGAATCCGCGCTTTCTACAAGAAAGACAGAAAGCACTTACTCATGACAACTCACGTCAATATGGAGGAGACCCGCTCTGCGCGCTTTGCCATGCGCTGCGCCAGCTGGGCGGAGAAGTGGTTCCCGGATTCCTGGGTGTTTGCCGTGGTCGGCATCTTCATCGTGGTGCTGGCCGCGTTTGCGATCGGCGTGCCCGCGCAGGAAACCAGCAAGGCCTTTGGCAAAGGCTTCTGGAGTCTGATCCCCTTCACCATGCAAATGGCTTTTGTGGTGATTGGCGGTTATGTGGTGGCCAGCTCGGCTCCGGCTTCACGCCTGATCGAGACACTGGCGCGAGTGCCAAAGACAGGTCGTCAGGCCGTGGCCTGGGTGGCATTCGTGTCCATGACGGCATCGTTGCTGAATTGGGGCCTGAGCCTGGTGTTCGGCGGCCTGCTGGTCAAGGCATTGGCTCGACGCAGCGATATCAGGATGGATTACCGCGCCGCCGGTGCCGCTGCCTATCTGGGCCTGGGGGCCGTGTGGGCGCTGGGCATTTCTTCGTCGGCCGCACAGCTGCAAGCCAATGCAGCCAGCCTGCCTGCGGGCATTCTGGCCATCACGGGCGTGATTCCTTTCACACAGACGATCTTCATGTGGCAGTCTGGCGTGATGCTGGCCGTGCTGATGCTGGTCTCCATCGTCGTGGCCTATGTGACGGCGCCCAGCGACAAGGCTGCGCGTGATGCGGCCCAGTGCGAGGTCGATATCAAGGCCGAAACGGTGAAGGCTGTGGCTAGGCCCAGCCGTCCCGGCGAGTGGCTGGAATACAGCCCCATTCTCATCATCATGCTGGTGGCACTGACCGTGGGCTGGATGGTGGAAGAGTTCTCCAGCAAACCCTTCATTCAGGCGATCTCGGGTCTGAACACCTACAACCTGATATTTCTGATGGCAGGTGCATTGCTGCACTGGCGTCCGCGCAGCTTTCTGGATGCTGTGGCCCGCGCCGTACCTACCACCACGGGTGTGCTGATTCAGTTCCCGCTGTATGGCGCCATCGCCGCCATCATGACGGAAGTAAAGGGTGCGGATGGTGCCTCGATTGCCCACCATATCTCCACCTTTTTCACCCACTTCGCTACACATGACACCTATGCGCTGCTGATGGGTACATACTCGGCCGTGCTGGGCTTTTTCCTGCCCTCGGGCGGTGGCAAGTGGATCATCGAAGCGCCCTATGTGATGCAGGTGGCCAATGAACTGCACTACCACCTGGGGTGGGCGGTACAGATCTACAACGCCGCCGAAGCACTGCCCAATCTGATCAACCCCTTCTACATGCTGCCGCTGTTGGGCGTGCTGGGCCTCAAGGCGCGCGACCTGATCGGTTTCAGCTTTGTGCAATTGCTGGTTCACACACCGTTGGTGCTGTTCCTGCTATGGTTCCTGGGTCAGACTCTGAGCTATATCCCTCCTGTAATTCCATGATCGAAACCGCCGATTTGTCCACTCCCGAAGTCAACCCCGAGATCAGTGCCCGCACCCGCAGGGCTCTGGCTGAAGCGCGCGAGCGCGGAGTCAAGCTGGGTACGGCCGGTGCGGACAATATCCGCGCCACGGTGGAAAAACGAAAATCGGCGGCCGATGCCTTTGCCAGGCAGCACGAAGCGCTATTCGCCGAATTGCAGCAGCAAGGCCTGACCCACCGCGCCATGGCGGCCGAACTCAATGCGCGGGGCATTGCGGCCGCCAAGGGCGGTGAGTGGACCCATGGTCAGGTGCAGCGCATTCTGAACCGCTATGCGGACTGGAAGGCTGCCTAGTCGGCCTAGGTCCGAGGATAGCCACCGCATCTCAAGCCGTGCAGCTTCTGCCGCACGGCTTTTTTGATGGCGCAGGGTAATTGGTGAGCATTGGCCTGGAGCGAATGAGCCATGCAGTACAGCGCAAGGCCGTGATTCAGCGCCTGTCTGCCATGCACGTCGCGGGCTTCTGCCTTGTGGCTGCCAGTGCCAGCAAGCCCAGCACGATCAGCATCAGGCCATAGCCATAGGTGGTGGGCACCAGCCCCAGGCTCTGGGTCAGCAGGCCTGCCGCGATGGCGGGCAGGCTGAAGGCCAGATAGCTCAGCACATAGATGGTGGACAGCAGGCCGCCGCGCTCATGCGGCTCGGCCAGCGGCAGCACGCTGCGCAGCGCCCCCTGAAAGCCCACGCCAAAGCCCGCACCGGCAATGACGGAGGCGGCCACCATAAGCGTCAGGCTGTGACTGGCCACGCCCAGCAGCAGTATCACGATGCCCAGCGGCAGCACCGAGCCGCCAAAGCGCAGCATGCGCTGGGCTGTCCAGTGGCGCAGCAGCCAGATGGCCGCAGCCGCGCTCAGGGTGTTGATGCACACGGCCAGGCCTGCCATCAGGGTGGAGCCGGTGATCACGCGCAGCAGGGTGGGGCCCAGCGACAGATAAAAGCCCGCCAGCGCCCAGGCGGCGATATCCAGCGGCGCCATGCGCAGGAAGGCCGGGCGGATATGCGCGGGAAGGCGGATGCGAGGCCGCATGGAGGCCAGGGCCCCGCTGCGGCGGCTGACGGTTTCAGGCATCACGGCAATGGCCCAGGCCGATGCCGCAAATACCAGCAGCAGCCACCAGTAGATCTGGTGCAGTCCGTCATGGCCGTGGCTGGCCAACTGGTTGGCACCGAACACGCCGGCTGCCATGCCGATCATGGGAGACAGTGTATTGATCAGCGCACCGCGTTCGCGGTCCATGTCGAGCAGGGCAGCGCCCAGGGCTGCACTGGCCATGCCGGTGGCAAAGCCCTGCACCACGCGCGACCAGAGCAGGGCTTGCGCATCCTGTGCATGGGCGAACATCAGCATGGAGACAGCCTCCAGTCCCAGGGCGGCAAGAATGACGGGGCGCCGGCCCAGGTAATCGGACAGTGCGCCCATGGTGAGCAGGGCGACGAGCAGGCTGAAGGCATAGACCGCGAAGATCAGGGTCAGCATGCCCGACGAAAAGCCCCAGGCCTGCTGGTAGAGGCGATACAAGGGCGTGGGAGCGCTGGACGCAGCCAGAAAACTGGCCAGGGTCAGGGCGACAGCAGCCATATTGCGGGTGCTGGACGCCGCAGTCAGGGATATAGAGGATGTGGGCATGGGAAAGCAGGCTCCGCTACCATAAAAGCAAAATTTTTGCGTTTGCGTATTCTGCGTTAATTCTTTGTTAACGCAAATATTTAGCTTTAATGACCATGATTGCAAAAGACCCAGTCCAATCCCGACCTGGCGGGCGCAGCTCCCGTGTACAGGCCAGCGTGCATCAGGCGGTGAGGAAACTGCTGGAGCGCATGCCGCGCGAGGAGCTGACCTTTCCCCTGATCGCCACCGAAGCCGGCGTGACGCCTTCCACGCTGTACCGCCGCTGGGGCGATCTGCCGCAATTGCTGGCCGATGTGGCGCTGGAGCGCATCCGTCCCATTGCCGAGCCGGCGGACACGGGCAGCCTGCATGGCGATCTGCAGGCCTGGACCGAGCAATACATCGAGGAAATGGGCTCGCCTCTGGGGCGCACCTTGCTGCGCGATACCTTGGTGGCGACCCAGGAGGATCAGGTGACTTGCGCCTGCGTGGACATCATTCGCGACCAGCTCGGCATTGTGCTGAGCCGGGCCCGGGCGCGTGGCGAGTCGGGTCCCGATGTGGACACCATGCTGGATCAACTGGTGGCACCCATCGTCTATCGCATTCTCTATGGTCTGCAGCCTGATGTGGCTTTCGGGCGCAAGCTGGTCGAGCACCTGACGCCCAAGCAGGCCTGAGGCGCTTGTACTAGAATCGCGACTCACAGGTGCTAAGGGGCGCCTGCCCGCACAAGAGGCTCTCACCCTTGCTTTCGGCAGCGTGTTCACGCTCGATTCGATGTTCTGTCAGACCATGGTTGTTCTAAGGGCCCAGCGCGGGAGGCTCCTATGCAACCTGGAGCACTGTCATGACTTCATCTCTCCTTCCCCAGGCGCGGCGCGCGCTGACGCGGGACTACAAACAGGCGTTTCCCGCCATGGGTATCTACGCGGTGCGCTGCGATGCTGCCGGCTTGTTGCGCCTGGGTGCCAGCCGCAATGTGGATGCAATACTCAACCGCCTGCGGTTCGAGCTGAGCCATGGCTCCCGGCGCGATCTGGCAATGGCCCAGGCCTGGGCCCGCCATGGCGCACAGGCATTCCGTTTCGAAGTACTGGACCGCGTCAAGGAACGCGACGACCCTTTGTTCGACTATGACGGTGAACTTCAGGCCCTGCTGTCGCTGTGGCAGCAAGAGCTGCAAAAGGTGCAAGAGGTGCAGTCATGAGCGGCGCATCCGTGAATGTCATGAGTTCAGGCCAAGCGCTGCCCGCTGGTGCTGTAGCCATTGACCCGTCGGGTCCGGCCATGGGGGCAAGTGCTGTTTCCGGATTTCTGCCGCCGCAGGCCCTGGTCGACGAGATCAAGGTGCGCGCCCGCGTGCGCTTGAGCCGTGCACGGCGCGATGGGGCGGCGGGCTCGACCAGCTTGCGCGATCACCTGCATCAGGCGGCGCGCGAGGTCGGCTTTGCCGACTGGGAGCAGGCGCGTCGAGTGCTGGGAGCGCTGGCGGCACCGGGAGATGACATGGGCAGCTTCTGGCATGTGCCGCGTAGCGGCATTCTTCTGCACATCTGGTTCAGCGAGTATGCACAGGCGCGCAGCGTGCTTGCACAGCAGGCGGATGGTTTTTTGCTGCCTTATCGGCGCCAGTGCTTCATCGTGCAAGCGCCGTTCATCGAGGCCTTGGGCTTGAAACCGGCCGACCCGGCCTGGGCCGCCATAGGGCGAGATCTGGTCGCCGCCTACGGAACGCCTGCCTGGCGGGCCTTGGCCTGGCAGCGTCTCAATGCGCCTGCCGGAGCCTTCTGATCTGCTCTCGAGTGGAAGAGGTTCCTGAAATCTGAAGCGAAAAATGCTGGTCTGAAAGCGCTGAAAACCGGTTCCGTCCGGGCTTTCAGGCCGGGTCTGCAGGAGTGGGAAACTGCGGTGCACGCCATTCCAGCAGCTCGGCCAGGCGTTGCACGATCCAGCCCGCTTCAAGTGCCGTGACGACCGAGCCCTCCGCGGCCAAGCCCGCATGCATGCCCAGCAGCACCTGCTCTTCGGAGGAGTTGCCCGAGTGATAGAGCGTCTGCGCCTGCTCGGTCAGATGGCTTGCCAGGTCTTCGCACAGCTCATAGCGTGCGACGACCTCGGCAATCGGGGCGGACAGCTTGCCGCTGCGCGTGCGAAACAGCTCGGCAAAGCTGGGCGGCGGCTGAATCTGGCTGGTATCGTCCATAGAGCCTTGACCTTTAGCTCGGTTCGAACAGGCGCTCGAAACGCTCGATGTCCACGGCCAGCTCGCAGGTAATGAGCTGGCCCGATTTGTTGTCGCGCTTGCGGTGGGCGGCAAACAGCGTGGCCTTGCCCTTGAAGTTGTAGTCGGGCAGATGGATCAGCTCATAGGGATAGGGCACAAAGAGCTGGAACTCGAAAATCATCCGGTGCTCGTTGCGCGGAGAGGGGTACAGCGTGTACTCCGGCAGATTGATGGTTTGTGTGGCCATGGCGCAATGCTAATGCGCCGGACATGCCCATGCTGGCCTGCGACAATGCGGCTATGACTGCTGCACGTGTATCCATTCAGACCCAGGACTTTGACCTCTCGGCCGAGATTGCCGCTTTGCGCACCGGCGATGCACGCGTGGGCGCGGTCTGCAGCTTTGTCGGCACGGTGCGCGACCGCAACGAGGGCGATGCCGTCTCCAGCATGGAGCTCGAGCATTACCCCGGTATGACCGAAAAGTCGATCGAAGCCATCATCGACAAGGCCGTGGCGCGCTTTGGCATCTATGGCGCGCGTGTGATTCACCGTATCGGCCTGCTGCAGCCCATGGACCAGATCGTGTTGGTGGCCGTGACCAGCGCCCACCGCGGCAAATCCTTCGAGGCCTGCGAATACATCATGGACTATCTGAAGTCCGAAGCGCCGTTCTGGAAAAAAGAGCAGACCGAGCAAGGCGCCCGCTGGGTGGATGCGCGTGTCAGCGATGAGCAGGCATTGGCGCGATGGCAGTGATTCTATGAATTGATAGCTGCTTACGCATTTACCCATTGAGTTTCAATTGAAAAATCATCTGAAACGCAATACGAAAGAGAGGTGGATGCTATGCTTTTTGTAGATTGTTCCGCTGCAGCCAGCGGGGTGGCTTGAAGACCAGTACATTGCCAGCCATCACCAGGATCAGGCCCAGCATGCCGGCAGCAGTCCACTGGTAGCCTTCGAACAGAGCCGAGATATTGAGCGCCACAATGGGAAACAGCACTGTGGCATAGGCGGCTTTTTCGGGTCCCAGTCGGCCCACCAGTGTGAGGTAGGCGGTAAAGGCAATCACCGAGCCGGGAATGGCCAGATACAGCAGCGCGCCTGTATATTGCAGGCTGGTATCAAAGTGCCAGGGCAGACCGGCAATCAGCGCATACGCTACCAGCAGCAGCGTGCCGGCCAGCATACCCCAGGCATTGGTGTGCAGCGGCCTGTAGCCCAGGCTCTGCAGCGATGCAGAAAGCATGTTCCCGCAGGAAAAGCACAGCGTTCCACCCAGCGCCCACAACAGACCTTGCCAGCTGGCGTGCTGACCTTGCTGCAGCTCCGGCCAGAACAGAATCACCAGGCCCGTCAGGCCCAGAGCGCTGCCTGCGAGCACATTGGGCGCAAGCCTGCGACCATGGATGACTCGCGCCAGAAATGCATTCCAGATGCTGGCACTGGAAAACACCACGGCAGCCAGACCGCTGGTCAGGGTCTCGCTGGCGTGCATGAAGCAGACAAAGTTCAGGCTGAACAGGCATAGTCCCTGGCCCAGCACGCGTGGAATGGCTGCGCCGCGGGGGACACGCCACTGGCGGGTCAGCAGCAGCCAGGCAAAAAGCACCAGGGAGGCAAGACCAAAGCGGTAGGCGATGGACAGCTCTACGGGTACGCTGCCCAGTTGCATCTTGAGAGCGATCCAGGTGGAGCCCCAGATCAGCACGACCAGGGCATAAAGAGGTAAAAGCATGGCAAGTCTTGGTGCTTGGAAGAACCAAGATCTTGCGCGCCTGGATTGGCTCTGCATTGCACATTCCTGCGGTTTTGTGGCGCTGCAGCAAGCGCGGCCAGATGGCTGGCGCCACAATGCAGGCATGCCCGCCAGCGTTGTATCCGCCCCTTCGCATCTGAGTCATGTACTGGCTCGGTCACGTGCCCAGATCAGGCGCAGAGCGGGTTTGAGCCAGTCGCTGGAATTGGCAATCTGGGCCAATCACGATGATGAGGTGCACTACCGCCAGCAAGGGCATCACACGTTGTCTGTCTATCTGGCCGGAGGTCGGGGATCGCAACTCAAGGACGATGCACTGGCCCGAGGCGAAGCAGGGCGCTTTTGCGTTCTCCCGGCCGAGCATGAATCGCGCTGGCTGGTGCGCGAGCCCGTGCAGTTTCTGCACCTGTATGTCTCGGATATTGCCTGGGCCGACCGTGTGGTGCGCCTGCTGGATTCCGAGCCGCGCAGCATTACGCTGACACCACAGATTTATTCCCAAGACCCAATCTATGCGCAATGGGCACAGGCGCTGTGGCGACTGGACTGGAGTGGGGCTCACGACATATGGCAGGCGGACTGCCTGAGCCAGCAAGTGCTGGACCGGCTGGTGCTGCAATCGGCGGCGCCCTGGCAGCGGCACAAGCTGCTGAAACCACTGGGTGGCCTGTCATCCACGGCCCGGCGCAAGGTGCTTGACTATGTGGATGCCCATCTGGCCGACAGCAAAGCCCTGAGCTTGCCCGCGCTGGCGCAGGTCGTGGCCTTGTCCGAATATCACTTTGCCCGTATGTTCCATCAAAGCATGGGTTGCACCGTGCATGACTGGGTCATGCAGCGGCGTCTGCAGCAGGTCTGTGTCCGCCTGCAGGGCTGCACAGGCAGTGCGAGGGGGCGCACGCCGCAGCTGGCATGGCTGGCCGCCGAAACGGGGTTTGCCAATGCCAGCCATTTGCTGCGCAGCTTTCGCAAGCACTATGGGCTTACTCCTACGCAACTGGCCCGCTGCTGGCGCGATGCTTGACTTGATATACCGCAAGCAGGGTGGTTGTGGATCTGCCTTTTGCTGTTTTTTGCGCATTAGGGTCTTGAAACCCCCTGTTTGACTATCAGATAAATGGCAATGAATCTGATTGGAGCGAAAGCGACAAACCATGCGAATTGACAAACTGACGACCAAATTCCAAGAAGCCTTGGCCGACGCGCAGTCCCTGGCGCTCGGTGCTGATCAATCCACCATCGACCCACTGCACCTGCTGGTAGCCATGCTGCGCCAGGACGACGGCCCGCGCGCGCTGCTGCAGCGCGCCGGCGGCAATGTGCAACAACTCAAGAACCTGGCCGAACAGGCCATGGCTGATCTGCCGCGCGTGCAGCAGCAAGGCGATGTGCAGGTCGGCTCGGAGCTGGCTCGGCTGCTGCAGGCCTCGGAGAAGGAAGCGCTCAAGCGCGGTGACCAGTTCATCGCCAGCGAGCTGTTTCTGCTGGCGCTGGCCGATGCCGCAGGCTCGGCCACGCGTGCCGGTGCTTTGCTCAAGCAAAGCGGCGTGAGCAAGTCCAGCCTGGAGGCTGCCATCAATGCCGTGCGAGGAGGTCAGAACGTGGACAGTGCAGAAGCCGAAGGCCAGCGCGAAGCGCTAAAAAAATACACACTGGACCTGACCGAGCGTGCCCGCAGCGGCAAGCTGGACCCGGTGATTGGCCGCGACGATGAAATCCGCCGCGCCATCCAGGTGCTGCAGCGCCGCAGCAAGAACAACCCCGTGCTCATCGGCGAGCCTGGTGTGGGCAAGACCGCCATTGTTGAAGGTCTGGCCCAGCGCATCGTGGCCGGCGAGGTGCCCGAGAGCCTGCAGAACAAGCGCGTGCTGTCGCTGGACATGGCGGGCCTGCTGGCTGGTGCCAAGTACCGCGGCGACTTCGAGGAGCGCCTCAAATCCGTGCTCAAGGAAATTGCACAGGACGAAGGCCGCATCATTCTTTTCATCGACGAAATCCACACCATGGTGGGCGCCGGCAAGGCCGATGGCGCCATGGACGCCGGCAATATGCTCAAGCCCGCACTGGCGCGTGGCGAGCTGCATTGCGTGGGTGCGACCACACTCGATGAATACCGCAAATACATCGAAAAGGATGCCGCTCTGGAGCGCCGCTTCCAGAAGGTCATCGTGGACGAGCCTTCGGTGGAGGACACGATTGCCATTCTGCGCGGCTTGCAGGTGAAGTACGAGGCGCATCACAACGTCGATATCACCGACCCCGCCATCGTTGCCGCTGCGGAGCTGAGCCATCGCTACATCACCGACCGTTTTCTGCCTGACAAGGCCATCGACCTGATCGATGAGGCTGCGGCCAAGATCAAAATCGAAATGGACTCCAAGCCCGAGGTGATGGACAAGCTCGAGCGCCGCATGATTCAGCTCAAGATCGAGCGCGAAGCCATGAAGCGCGAAAAGGACGAGGCTTCGCAAAAGCGCCTGCAGTTGATCGAGGAAGAGCTCGAAAGCCTTGAGCGCGAGTACGCCGATCTCGAGGAAATCTGGAAGGCCGAGAAAGCCAGCGCTCTGGGCTCGGAGCAGATCCGCAAGGAAGTGGACCAGTTGCGCATCCAGATCGAGGAGTTCAAGCGCAAGGGCGATTTCAACAAGGTTGCCGAGCTGCAGTACGGCAAGCTGCCCGCACTCGAAAAGCAGCTGCATGAAGCTCAGGCCAAGGAGGAGGGCCAGGACGGCGCAACGGCCAACAAGCTGCTGCGCACCCAGGTCGGAGCCGAAGAGATTGCCGAGGTGGTCAGCCGTGCCACTGGCATCCCCGTGGCCAAGATGATGCAGGGTGAAAAAGACAAGCTGCTGCACATGGAGGGCAAGCTGCACGAGCGTGTGGTGGGTCAGGAGGAGGCGATCAGCGCCGTGGCCAATGCCATCCGCCGCTCGCGCTCGGGCCTGTCCGATCCCAACCGGCCCACCGGCTCCTTCCTGTTCCTCGGCCCCACGGGCGTGGGCAAGACCGAGCTGTGCAAGGCGCTGGCAGGATTCCTGTTCGACAGCGAGGACCATCTGGTGCGCATTGACATGAGTGAGTTCATGGAAAAGCACTCTGTGGCACGCTTGATAGGTGCGCCTCCCGGCTATGTGGGCTATGAAGAGGGCGGCTACCTGACGGAAGCCGTGCGCCGCAAGCCCTATAGCGTGCTGCTCCTGGACGAGGTGGAAAAAGCCCACCCCGATGTCTTCAATGTGTTGCTGCAGGTTCTGGACGATGGTCGATTGACCGACGGCCAGGGTCGCACGGTGGACTTCAAGAACACCGTGATCGTGATGACCAGCAATATCGGCTCGCATTTGATACAGGCTATGGTTGGCGAGGATGCCGATGATGTGAAGGAAGCGGTCTGGGGGGAACTTAAAAACCATTTCCGACCCGAATTCTTGAACCGCATCGATGAAACCGTGGTTTTCCATGCCCTGGATGCCAAGAACATCGAGGCGATTGCCAGGATTCAGCTGAAGTTGCTGGAAAGCCGTCTGCAGAAGATGGAGCTGAGCATGCAGGTGTCCGAGCAAGCCCTGGCCGAGCTGGCCAAGGTGGGCTTCGATCCCGTGTTCGGTGCCCGTCCGCTCAAGCGCGCCATCCAGCAGCGTATTGAAAACCCGCTGTCCAAGTTGTTACTTGAGGGAAAGTTCCCGCCCAAGAGTACGATAGCTGTGACAGTCGACCCGGTGAATGATCCCGGGGTGTTCCGGTTCGAGTCCGCAGGCACTGCCTGAGGCCCCGAACCCTAGAAAGAGGTATTGCTTTGAACGATTTCGCCGCCACTGCAACCCGTTGGGCCGTCCGCATCATGCTGATGCTGGTGGGCCTGGTGTTCTTCCTGTGCCTGATGGCCGTGGCCTGCCTCATCGCCCTGGCCTGGGGCGTGCGCGCCCTGTGGGCCAGGCTCACGGGCCAGCCCGTGGTGCCCATGAGCATGGGCGCCATGAGTCCTTTTGCCGGCTGGCAGACGGTGTACCGCTCGGGGGCCGAGTGGATGGCGCAATCGTCGGGCAATGCCGATGCCAAAAAGGATGGGCGTGAAACCCGCGGGCGCCGCGGCGTTCTGCCCGGTACCGGCGATGTGACCGATGTGCAGCCGCGCGAGGTCCATGAGTCCTGATAGAGCTGCGAGCTGATCGCCAACAAAGAGCCTGCGCTTGTATGTGTCAGGCTCTTTTTTTACGCGGTACTTACCTCGCTTGCGCTGAAGTAAGGACGAATTCAAATTCTTCGAGGGCACAATGGCAAAAAAGACACCTGAGCAAAAAGCTGCCGAGGAGCGCCGCTACATTGCAGCCTGCGGCGCTGCCAACGTGCAAGAGCTGGAGCCTTTCCTGACGGACCCCAATCAAGCCATCCGGGCGACTGCCGCGATGAATCCAGATGCGGATGCAGAGATTCTTGACCGCTTTGCAGATGACAAGTTCTGGGGCGTGCGCATGGAAGTCGTTCGCCACGCCAATGTCGGCGAAGCCACGCTGCGCCGCCTGCTGGAATCCAGCCTTCCCAAGCGTGGCGTGGTGCACCATGCCGCGCGTGCCAGGCTGGAAGAGCGCGGCATTGCATTTGGTGCAGATGGCATGCCGCTGGAGATGTCTGTATGAGGGGAAGCTGGTCCGATTACAGGTGCTGGCTTGGGTAAGAATGAAAACGAGTGAGCAGAGGTTTTGAAGACAGGCATGAACTACATGGACTTGCATCGCATTTTTGACTTGCAATACCAAGCCAGCCGCGCGCAGGTTGATGTACCTGTGCTGGTGCGCCGCGAGCGTTTGCTGCGCCTGCAGAAGATGCTGGATGAGAATGGCGAGCAGCTTTGTGCCGCAGTGCAGCAGGACTTTGGTGTGCGCTCCGAGCGCTGGACCGAAATGCTGGATCTGATGCTGGTGCGCAATATGCTCCGGCACACGCTCAAGCATCTGCCCAAGTGGTGCAAGCGTCAGCGCGTGCGCACGCCGCTGATGCTGCAGCCAGGCAAGGCCTGGGTGGAGCGCCAGCCTCTGGGTGTGGTGGGCATCATCTCGCCCTGGAACTATCCGCTGCAGCTATCGCTGGCGCCGGCCATCACGGCTTTGGCGGCGGGCAACCGCGTGATGCTCAAGCCCAGCGAGCTGACGCCGCATACCTCGGCAAAAATTGGCGAGCTGGTCGCCCAGTTCTTTGCACCCGAAGAGTTCTGCGTGATCGAGGGGGACGTGGCCGTGGCCACGCAGTTCTCGGGACTGCAATTCGACCATCTGCTGTTCACCGGCTCCACGGCCGTGGGGCGGCGTGTGGCGCAAGCCGCAGCCGTGCACCTGACGCCGACCACGCTGGAGCTCGGGGGCAAGTCGCCCTGCATCATTGCGCAGGACTGCGATATGCAGGCCGCTGCGCTCAAGGTGGCCTATGGCAAGCTGGTCAATGCCGGGCAGACCTGCATCGCTCCCGACTATGTGCTGCTGCCGCGCGGCAAGGAGCAGGAGTTTGCCGAGGCCTATCAGGCGGCGGTGCAGCAACTGTACCCGCGCATCTCGGGCAACCCGGATTACACGGCCATCATCAGCAAGCGCCATCTGGCACGGCTCAAGCAGATGCTGCGCCAGGCGCAAAGCCTGGGAGCGCAGGTGCACTGGATGCATGAAGCGGCTGCCCCCGCAGCGGACGGCGACACCACGGCCTGGGGCGAGGCCGTGGAGCGGCAGTTCGCTCCGGCTCTGGTGTTCGGCGCCACGGGCGAGATGCAGCTGATGCAGGAAGAGATCTTCGGCCCCATCCTGCCTGTGATTTCCTACGAGCATATCGAAGACGTGATCAATGCCATCAACGCCAGCCCGCGCCCGCTGGCGCTGTACTGGTTTGGCAACGACGAGGCCGAGCGCAATGCGGTGTTGATGCGCACCGTCAGCGGAGGCGTCTGCGTGAACGACACCTTGCTGCATGTGGCACATGAGAACTTGCCGTTCGGCGGTGTCGGCGACAGCGGCTGGGGTGCCTATCACGCAGAGCAGGGCTTTTTGCGCTTTGTGCACCAGAAGGCGGTTTTCGTGCAGTCGCGCTGGGCGGCGACTTCCCTGCTGTACCCGCCGTTCGGGGAAAAATTCGATCGGGTGATGGACCTAATGCGACGCTGGCTCTGAAATTTCTTGGCCGTCGCACAGGGATTGAGCGCTTCGGTGCTGTCGTGAGCGCTTGCCAGATTGTCATCAAATGTGACGCAAACCATTGATGGTTGCGGGCTTGCTGCTCTGCTTAGTGGAGCGCATAGCACATAGATTGCGCCATAGCAAGAAATTGCGAACAGCCGCAGTTGAGCAAATGGCTAACCACTGCACCGCGTGCCAAAACTCTGAATCTGTAGACAATTACGCCCTTCTATTCTTACATGTTTCCGCCCCGGTTTTTCCATGTCTAGTATCCAGGTCCGTCCCGCTACTCTTCGCGATGCAAAAGCGATTGCCCAGATCCATACTGCTTCCGCACTGGAGGCTTATCGAGGTCTGGTTCCCGATGATCAACTGAAGGCCATGTCCTCGGTTGAAAAGCGCCAGGCTTACTGGCGCGAAGCTATTGAATACTGTGAGCCACAGGTCCAGGTCGCCATCGACGGCGACAAGATCGTTGGCTTTGTCGGCTTTGACCGCTCCCGCGATGAAAAATCCCGCCAGACCACCGGCGAGATCTGGGCCATCTATGCTGCCCCTTCCCACTGGAATCAAGGTGTTGGCGTCGCCCTGTGGGACGCCGCCCGTGATGGTCTGCTGGAAGAAGGTTGCACCAATGTGACCGCCTGGATTCCGCTGCGCAATGAGCGTGCCCTGCGTTTCCATGAAATGGCAGGCTTCAAGCGTGAAATGTCCACGGCCAAGACGGCTGTGATCGGCAGCATCAAGATTGAAGAAGTGCGCGTCAAGCGTCCTCTGAACGGCTGATCACAGCGTTCAACACTCACTGAAAGACAGGCCGTGACGTCTCCCAACAGCAAGCTCGCGGCCTCAGTCTGCGCTCCCGCATCTGCTTTCGACCTGCTGCAATGGCAGGAGCAAGCCCAGGCCCATACGGCTTTGTGGCGCAGCGAAAGCAGCTTGCCCAAGCCACGCCGCATCGAAGTTGCCGATGACACCATGCCCGCTGATACGGCGTTTCGCCATATCAGCGAAGGTGCGTCGCTGCTGTGGCGCGGTGATTTTCAGAATGCGCGTCAGCTGTTGCTGGCGCTGGGTCGTCGGCTGGACAAGAAGTCGCGTCGCAAGAGCCCGGCAAAGAGCACTGCTGCATCAGGCTTTCCCCACGCTTTTCATCTGTATCGCCAGTCCCAGGCACAGCGTGCACGCATGCTGGGCAGCATTCTGATCGAGCTGGATATGCAATGGCATTGCGCCTTGCGCCGGGCTCCGGACTGGAGCCTGGCCTGCTCTGAGGCCTGGGGTGCCGTTTCGGCCGAAGCACATGCGCAGTCCGTACTGGTGCCGCTGCGCGATCTGCTGGGTGTGGTCGGCGCCCATGAATGGCGCAAGAAGGGGGTGGAGATTCCCGCCCTGGATGGCGCCCGCATTCATGCGCACTACGGTGTTTTCTCGCCCGTGCGCGGTGAGTATCTCGATCTGGTGGCGCGTGCGAGCATTCCCGCTGCCGGTCTTCAGCAGGCCTGGGATATTGGTGTCGGCACGGGCGTGCTCTCGGCATTGCTGCTCAAGCGTGGCGTGAAGTCGGTGGTCGCCACCGATACCAGCGAGCGTGCGCTGGCCTGTGCCGCCGAGAATCTGCAGCGTCTGGGTCATGCTTCCCGAGTGGAGCTGCAGCGTGCCGATCTGTTTGCGCAAGGGCAGGCCGGCCTGATCGTCTGCAACCCGCCGTGGCTGCCGGGCAAGGCAGCATCGGTGCTCGATCAGGCCATTTATGACGAAGACAGCCGCATGCTGCGCGGCTTTCTGCAAGGGCTGGCAGCGCACCTGCTGCCAGGCGGCGAAGGCTGGCTCATCCTGTCGGACCTGGCCGAGCATCTGAAGCTGCGCACGCGTGACGAGCTGCTGGGCTGGATTGAAGCGGCCGGCCTCAAGGTGCTGGGGCGCGAGGATGTCCGCCCGCACCATGGCAAGGTACAGGACCGCGAGGACCCCTTGCACACTGCGCGCGCGGCCGAAGTGACCTCGCTCTGGCGTCTGGCTGCTGCCGGCTGATCGCCGTATCGACGGCTGCTGGCCTACCAGAAAGCTAGGCCGGTGCGCCTTGCAGTTCCTGATTGGATGGATCGGCGGTTTCGCCATGCGCCAGCAGGGCAGCCAGCCTCTCGCGCAGCGACTGGGCGCGCTCTTCGCCAGCATATTCCTGTACTGCCGCCAACAGGCTGATGCCGGCGCTGCGCAGACTGTTCAGGTCTCTGGCCTCGCGCAGCTGGGTGCGCAATGTCTGGGCCAGGGCCTCGTGGCGGTTGGCAAACAGGCGCTCGCACATATCGAATAGATACATGCGCGTGCCCGCCATATTGATGGCCGGCAACGCGCTGGCGGTTTGCTCGGCTGGCGCCAGGGCCGGTGCGGCAGGGCTTTGGCCGAGGGTGGCGAGAGCCGCCGCAGGGTGAAGGGCCATGCCGCGCTCCCTGGGGGCGCTGGATGAAGTCACCAGCTGGAGATATCCCTGCTCCACCAATTGCTGGGCCAGTGCGGCATGATCGCTGCCCAGCATGGCGGAAAGTTCTTCCATGCTCTTGCCGCCGGCCAGCAACAGCAGGGAGCGTGCGCGCTGCGGCAGCTGGCGTGATCCGGGCTGAAGTTCCTCCTGGGCCTTGGCGGTTTTCTGCAAAATCATGGCTGGTTCTGTCTGGCGCATTACAAGTGCGGATGCGCTATTGCATGAGTTGACGATGACAGTGGTGTGAATCTGCGCCAATTCGCAGTGGATCGGCCAGTCATTACTGCCCAAGCTTGCCAATTGCTTCTGAATTAATAGCTGCTGGCGTTTTCTGAATAAGCGCTACAGGTCAATCTGATTTGAATCTGAAATGAGACTGCTGCTCGCGCCCATGGAAGGGCTGCTGGATTTTGTGCTGCGCGATGTGCTGACCCGGGTGGGCGGCGCGGATCGCTGCGTGTCCGAATTCATTCGCATCAGCGGCTCGCTGCTGCCGGACAAGGTCTATCTGCGTACCATGCCCGAGCTGCGCAACGGCAGCAGGACGCTGGCCGGCGTGCCGGTGCGGGCGCAACTGCTGGGTTCCGACCCCGTTAGCATGGCCGAGAATGCGGCCAATCTGGCGCGTCTGGGACCCGAGGGCATCGATCTGAATTTCGGCTGCCCGGCCAAGGTGGTCAACCGCCATGGCGGTGGCGCATCGCTACTGCAGGACCCCATGCAGATTGCCCGCGTGGTCGAAGCCGTGCGCAAGGCGGTCCCGGCGCAGCTGCCGGTATCGGCCAAGATGCGGCTGGGTTTCAACGACCGTGCGCTGATGACCGAGTGCGCCCAGGCCATGGAGCAGGGTGGTGCCTGTGAGATCGTTGTTCATGCGCGCACCAAGCTGGACGGCTATCGCCCCCCTGCCTACTGGGAAGAGATTCCGCGCATCCGTGAGGCGGTGGGTGTGAATGTGGTGGCCAATGGCGAGATCTGGACTGTGGAAGAGGCCTTGCGCTGCCGCGAAGTTTCAGGCTGCGAGGATCTGATGCTGGGGCGCGGCATTGTGGCTGACCCGGGTCTGGCACTGGCTGTGCGCCGCGCCGTGGGGCAGGGCAGTGGCGCGGCGGCCGCTGGCATTGACTGGCTGGCGCTGGTGCCCCAGCTGCAGCGTTTTTGGCATATGGTGTGCGAGGATCTGGAGCCGCGCCAGCGTGCGGGCCGCCTCAAGCAGTGGCTCAATCTCATGCGCAGGCGCTTTCCCGAGGCCGAGCTGGCTTATCAGGAAGTGCGCACCCAGACCGATCAGCGCGCCATCAGCGACTGGGTGCAGGCGCTGCCACTGCGCGATCTGCAGCAGGAATGGGCCTGGCCGCAAACCACATCTAAAGCAGACTGTCCGGAGCCAGAGGCCCGAGCAACTGCAGCATAAGCCGCAGACCCAGGCTGGCATCGGGCTCCGAGTAGGAGTCCGCCAGCCCGCTGTCCTGAGGCGCACGCCAGACCAGTTGTCCCTTGGGATCCAGGTCCACCCGCCAGCTGTTTTCGGGCAGGCTTTCATCGATGCTGTCGCCAGCCAGCTGGCTGAAGCGGCGGCTGGCGATGAGCACGGCGATCTCGGTGTTCTGCAGGCGTGAGCGCATATCCAGATTCATGGAGCCCACGGCGACCAGACGCCCGTCGATGACCAGCAGCTTGGTGTGCAGCATGGCCCGCGAAGCCCCGGCGCTGCCCCCGCTGGAGCCTGTGGTGCCTGCGCGCAATGCCGAGCGTACATTGGCCGCTTCGCTGCGCATCTCATGCAGCTCTATGCCCATCTCCAGCAGAGCCTTGCGGTGACGCGCATAGCCGGCATGGGCCAGCGGTGCATCGTTGGAGGCCAGCGAATTGGTCAGTATCCGGATGCGGACACCTTTGCTGCGCGCGGTGCGAAAGGCGTCCATGATCTCCTGCCCCGGCACGAAGTAGGGCGAAACCACCAGCAAGTCCTGCTTGGCGGAGCGGATCAGAGCCAGCAGACCATCGACCACCGAGTCGGCATTCAGCGCCGGTGCGGCGGAGGGGGGTGGACTGGAGGCTTCGTCTGCCTTGAGCACGGCTGCCCCGGCGGGCTCGCTGGCGGCGGATCGTTCTGCTCCTTCGACGGGGATCTTGGTCGGGCTGTCCGCCAGCACCATGGCCTGGGCCCAGATCCACGGGATCTGGTTCAGATTTAGGGAGCCGTTCTCGGGGTCAGCGGCGCCTTGGGCTGGTTCGGCTTTGCCGCTGGCGTCTTCCTGGTCAAACTGCGTCTTGAGCTTGAGCAAGTCCGGCTCACTGATCAGCGACTGCACGGGGTAGGCGCGCACATTGTTCCAGTAGCGGTCAAAGCTGAGCGACAGGTCTTTGACGATGGGGCCGGCGGCCAGAACATCGAGGTCGACAAAATTGCCCACATTGGAGGCGTCAAAGTAGGCGTCGCCCAGATTGCGTCCGCCAATCACGGCCAGGGTGTTGTCGGCCACGAACAGCTTGTTGTGCATGCGCTGCTGGGCGCGCTGAAAGTCGGTCAGCAGCGTCCATGCCCGGCCGATGGTGGAGGCACGCGAGCCGGCCAGCGGATTGAACATGCGCATCTCCACATTGGGCACAAAAGCCAGGCGCATGACCTGCGCGTCCGGCCCCGTGCTGTGGAAGTCGTCCAGCAGTACGCGTACGCGCACGCCGCGCCGGGCCGCCTGCACGACCGCGCGCAGCAGTCGCCCGGTGCTTTGGTCTGCATGGATGGCGTAGTACTGCAGATCCAGCGTCTTCTGTGCGTTTTCCACCAGCGCCATGCGGCTGCTGAGGGCATGCCTGGGGCCGGAGATCAAGGCAAAAGCCGAGGCATCTGGCTTTGCCCTGGCCGGGCGAGCCTGAGAGACGAACAGGCCCAGCTCGGTGCTTTGGGGCTGGCTCAGTGCGGTGCTGACGGGGCGCTCCACATCCTTGGGTAGCGACGCTGCGCAACCCGTGAGCAGCAACGCGATAAAAGCGCCGGCAAGCAGTGTCAGACACTTTGGCCGCCGCAACGGCTGCAGTCGTGACGATGTGGAGATAGAAGCCGTCATTGCTGCTTTGTAACCCATGATGACTGAGTGCACATGTCGGACACAGACTGCGCTAGAACTGCTCTCGGCCCTGGACTCTGGCAACAATGCGCAGGTCCGGTCCCAGGCGAGCGACATCATGGAGCACCAGTGGCAGACCTTGGTCCAGGCTGTCGAGCGGGCCGAAGTTGGCAATACCCATGGCTCCCGTGCCCAGCAGTTTTGGGGCCTGATAGAAGAGGAACTCATCGACCAGGCCTTCGCGAATCAGGGAGCCGTTGAGTTTGAAGCCCGCTTCCACATGCAGCTCATTCGTGCCGCGCTGGGCCAGATCCCGCAGCATGGCCGCCAGATCGACCTTGCCCGCTGCATTCGGCATAGCAATAACCGTAGCGCCTAGCGCTTGCAGTTGCTCGATCTTGGATTGATTTGTGCTGCAGGTGTATATAAAGCAACCGCTAGATGCTTTCAAAACATGAGCATCCAGCGGGATGTCCAGCTTGCTGTCCACCACGGCAATGCGTGGCTGGCGTGGCGTGTCTACATCCCGCACATTCAGGCGCGGATTGTCTTCAAGCACCGTGCCTATGCCGGTCAGAATCGTGCAGGCACGGGCACGCCAGACATGTCCGTCGGCCCGGGCGGCCGCCGAGGTGATCCATTGGCTTTGGCCGTTGTGCAAGGCCGTGACGCCATCCAGCGAGCTGGCAGCCTTCATGCGCACCCAGGGCGTGCTGCGAATCATGCGGCTGAAAAAGCCGATATTGAGTTCGCGTGATTCAGCTCCGCCGGGGCCTATCTCTACATCGACACCCGCGGCGCGCAGCCGCTCGAAACCCTGGCCGGCCACCTGCGGATTGGGATCCGTCAGCGCGCCCACCACCTTGCCGATGCCGGCTGAGATCAAGGCGTCGCAGCAGGGGCCGGTGCGGCCATGGTGCGAGCAGGGCTCCAGCGTCACATAGGCCGTGGCTCCACGCACATCGTTGCCTTTGGCTGCAGCATCGCGCAAAGCCATCACCTCGGCGTGCGGGCCGCCGGCCTGCTGGGTAAAGCCCTGGCCGATGATGCGCTCCGAGGCATCGACGATCACGCAGCCAACGCGCGGGTTGGGTGAAGAAAGAAAAAGCGCCTGAGCAGCCTGCTCAAGCGCTTTGTTCATGAAGTGGGCAGAGGGTGTCATGCCCAGGATGGTAATGCAGAGGTGCCAGGCTTACTTGGTCCAGCAGTCCGAGGCTGTGGTGCTGCTTGCCACATTGTCAGCACTCTTGACCCCTGTGTTGCTGAGCGTGAAGTCTCCGCACTTGTCCGTTGCCTGAGCTCCCGGGTTTTTGCGTTTGGCGATCAAAGTGTAGGCGGCAGTGGAGCTGGCTTTCATTTCGATCTGGTAGCGCTTGCTGGAGTCGGCGGACCAGGACAGGTTGGCGGGTAGCACCTTGGTGAGGTCTGCATTGGTTGGATATGCCCCGGTTGCCGTGGCTGCGCGCTCCATCCATAGCTGGGCTTGTAGCAGGCCGGCGCGTGCGTCGGCTCTGTGGCCGCGGCGAACATATTCGGTATAGCTGGGATAGGCAATGGCACTGAGAACGCCAACGACTGCCACCACAATCATCAGCTCGATCAGCGTGAAGCCTTTTTGCTGGTTCTTCTGCATTATCAGTTTCTCCTCGTGAAGCGCGCAGTCATCAACGCAGCTGACGCCAGCTGGGGCGCAGCGACTGCTCAGGCATGCGGGCCAGCATTTCCTTGTTGGTCTTGGCATCGAAGTCTGCGATCTTGTTTTTCTGGGTGATTAGCGTGTGGGAGCCTTTGCTTACCTTGACGCGCGACACATTCAGATCCAGCGAGTTGTAGAGACCGTCGTTGTTTTTATCAACGATCTGAACCGACGGACGAAGCCCATCCATGATGTTGATGAAGGTGCGGTACTGGCGCTCTTCATCCACGGTGCTGGAGTCGCAACTTTCGACGTTGGGATCGACGTCTGTGCCCTTGGCTGGAACCTGAGAGTAAATGGCCAGGATATTACTGCCGTCATAAAACTCCATGGGCTTGAGCTGACGCTCGCCGACTGCAGGCAAATCCAGATACCAGCCGTTGTAGTTCGCCCAGGTGCTGGCGCTGAGTTTGTTGTCGTCATTGCTGGCGCCCACGGTTCCAAACTGGCCGTTGTCGAGCTCCGTAATGGTTTGCTGTGCCAGCTGAGCAGTCACGACACCGGTTCCAAGGGCTCTGGGAACGGGAATGCAACTGCCGTTGGGCGTCGTGCAAGTAGAGCTGCCACTGTTGACCTGCAGGCGTGGGCCGAGGCTGGTGCTGACAAGGTTGTAGCGGGTGTTGTCCAGCACGGAGTAGATGGTCTGCACTGTTCTATCGGTTTCGTCGGCCTTGGTGACATTGCGGCCGGTCCCGAAGGCTACCATCATGCCGCCAATCGCCACGGTCTTCCTGTCGGTGCCTGAACCGATGGTCATCTTTCTGTCGTTGGCGCGAACCGTAGGCGGGGCGGTGATAGGCTGGGCAATAGTTCGGGCGCTGTTGAGGGACGCCGGACCAGTTGCCGTGAACAGTGGCAAGCCTGCAAGCGCAACTCCCCAGTTGCTGGCGTCTGCGCTGGTCAGATCAAACTTCCACATATTGCCCTGGTTGTCTCCTGCGTAGGCGACATCCGGCAAGCCGTCTCCGTTGATGTCCACGAGGCGTGGAGCGCTCAAGCCGTTGTCGTTGGCCTTGCCTGTGCCAGCTGCTTCGGCGGTGACGGGGATGCGCTTGAGCTCCATGGCACCATCCAGATACTGAATCAGCAGCACGGGGCGCTGATTGCTGCTGTTGTAGCCATTCCCAAGCACGACTGCCCAGCGGTTGTTGTTCATGCGCGTGATCTGTGTGGTGCGCATGGGATTGTTCTCGTCAGCAACCGGGGGGGCGGTGATATTGCCGATATCTCTGTCTTCGGCCACTGCCGCCACGCAGGCTGTTGCTTCTGTGGCGCTGATGCCCGTCAATGCGCAGTTGGGTATGCTGGCGCCCATGGCGGAATCAGTGCTTCGCGTACGGTCCAGCTTGACCAGGCTAGGGGCGGTGGTAGTGGCAAAATCGGCTGGATCTGTCACGTCCAGCACGAAATAGCCCTTGCCTCCGGCGCCTAGAGCCCCGACCAGCAAGGTGCGCCAGTTGGGCGTGGTGCTGGTGCCTAGGTCTACGTCGCCGGTCATGGGAGAGCCGTCCACAAAGTGACGGTGCTTTTGGTTGTAGGTGGGGTCGGTCAGGCGTCCCAGGCTGGGAATCACGCCTTGAGGAACATAGGCAATCTTCTCGGCGCCAGTCCCTGCGGTAAAGCCATGCAGCATGCCGTCGTTACCTCCGGCGTAAATCATCGCGGTCCGGTTTGCTTTGGCACGAGTGAAGTCTGCATAGCCCTTCAAGGGGTAGTTGCTGGAGGGAATACCGGTGAACCAGATGATGGAATTGACGATGTCGCCCTGAATGCTCCTGCGTTCGCGAAACGGTCTTGCCGTCGTATAGCCTGTGGTTTCCGAGCCTTCGAGAGAGCGATCACCGCGCAGGAAGTTCAGGCGTTGCTGCCCTTTTGTCGCCCCCTCGTCGGTTCCGCTCCCGTCAGATTTTTTCTGCAGCCATAGCTTTTGCGAGGTACTCAGATAGGTTTCATCGCCTGCCCATTTGAAAAACACGCCTCCCTTGTAGTTGTTGGTGCTTTCCCATTTATCACTCCAGCTGAGGACGACCCGGTCGCTCACGGTCATGGCATCCAACTTGTCTGCTGTATTTTGACCAGACCATCCCGGATTCGCGACCGCAGTTCCATCGGTTCTGATGGTGTCGGCCTTGATGAAGCCCTTCCAGCCGTTTTTGGGTTCGTAGTTGCCGGTGTATTTGCCCACGTCATAGCGGGTGTTGTTGGACCCGCTGGTGGCGGTGGATGTCAAATCAGGGTCGGTCTGGGTATTGATCTGCTGGAAAATCTCGCGAAAGGCCTTTGTCAGGTCTTCACCCTTTTCAACCGCGTAAAAGCGGCCGCGACCATTCAGGGCGGAATGCCACAAATCAAGCGCGTTATTGCTTTCCGTATTGGAAGTCAGCTGCGGCCATGATTTGGTGCCTGTCACCAAAGCCGGAAAATCACCGTCATAGCCAAAGGGGACCATGTTGGTGGGGGTTTGAATGTCGGCATTCCACGTGTAGGACATGGCACTGAAGCCGATGGTGTAGGTCACCATATGTGGCCAGGTGGCCGGGTTGTAGCGTGGATTCCAGAAGCGCTCCAGAATGGCATTCTTGTTCGCAGAGTCTTTGCCGAAGTTTTCTGTCTGGGTGGCTTTGTCGTAATCGGTCGTCGGTTGTATCGTGCCTTTCAATCCATTGACCCCATTGGGGTCGGTGGCTGTCTGCAGTCGGGTGCCCCAGCTCTTGAACGACCAGTCTGCCAGCGTATTGCTATAGGTGTCCGCGTACAGCTGATTTTTTGGTCTGAGACTTGCAGTTCTGCTTCCGTAGACCGTGCCGTCGGGAAGTGTGATGTCCTTTGTGTTGTCGTCCTGCGAGCCGCCCGATGCCGTTCCATTCCAGCGTCCATCGGTCATGAAGATATGGTAGTTGCGGCGACAGCCCAGATAAGGCGCCGCCGTTTCTCCAGGGTCCGATGCCCAGGGCCCGTTTTTGTTCAGACTCGCCCGCATGTATTCATCAGCCTGGCTGAACATCCTGTGGGATGGTGTTCCGCTGCTGGGGTAGAGTCTGTCGATAAAGGTCAGGAAGTCTGTTCGGTGGTTGCCGGCCAGCACCTGCATGGAGTTGGTTGCCAGTGTAGGGGCGGTGTTTGACGAGCCTGGAAGCGAGCTGGGGGTGCCGTTGTTCGCATTCATGGTTTGCCATGCCAGGCGTATTTTTCGGTCCGGCAGCAAAGTGCTGTCGTATTTGATGTGAGTGGGGTCGAAAATGGACTGAAGCGAATACTTCAGCACATTCATTCGGCGGCTTGTGCTTGGCCAGGAACCATCAGAACTCGGGGTTGTGCCATTGGTTGCTCCTGATGAGCTTTCTCGGTCCAGGCGATAGTTCATGCTGCCAGAGTCATCAATCGAAATAATGACATTCGGCATGACATAAGGCTGCAGCGTGCCCGGTGGCGCTTGAACCAAGTCAACAGCGAATGCTGTCTGATGTGCAATGACCAATCCGATGGCTGCGGGAACTATTTTTTTTCGAAAATGATGAGGAATATTATTTTGCACGGCTTTCACCTTTTAGGTAATCGCGAAAGTTCTTTGAATGAGTTAGTCTTTTAGCTTCTGGCGTGCATATGTTTGCTGCAATACAACCATGGTGGTAGGTTTGCGGCCATAAGCAAGCGCCGTAATTCTGTAGACAATATTGGGTGTTAAGTTAAGCGCAAGAATATTGTTGGGGTTTATGGCGCCAGTGCCTGTGCTATTCACAAGAACGCCGGAATTCTTGCTGCTATCGTCATAGGGGAGAATTTCGATCCAGTACCAGGCCCCTTGGTTGGCGGCACTTCTGTCTCGCAATATGGCGCTTGCCGGACTATCATCATCTCCGATTGCGGCGCCTGTGAATTGACCATAGCGTGCGCCGACAGGCGTGGTGGTGCCTGTCTGTACGTCGGTCATTTGTGTCAGGGTAATGCCCTTGGTCGAATCTGTGTTGTTCCAGAAGTCCTGCTTGTCTTTGATGTCAGGACGATCGGCGCGCTTGATGCAAATCCCGTTTTTGCATTTCGGCGCCGTGCTGGCAATCTTGGTGGGGTCTGCGAGGTCCGCCAGAAGAGCGCCAACCTCTTGTGCTTCTAGCGGGATCTTTTGTGCAGTCGTGCGTCGGCATATATTTCCGTCGCTGTCATTGGGTGTGCAAAAGCTGCCGTCTGCATTTTCTCCACGAATATCGAGTTCGGCATCTTGCAAGATGGCCTGTGCCGCCTCGAAGGCTCGCTGGTAATCGGCATCATTGCCGACGATCAACTCATTGAACAGCGATGTGCGAGATGCCCACAGGGCCAGCAACATGGAGAGCATGACAAAGATGATCACAATGAATAGTGATATACCTCGTTGTTTTCTTTGTCGGGGAATTTTGAATGTATTCATGATATTCAGCTGACGGTAGCCAGCCCCTGGCTACGCAGCTGGTAGATGTTGCGAAAAACCATATGTGCTCGCCGCGTACGCGGGGCAGCCAATGTATTCATGGTGACGGATGTAGTGTTGTCGCAGTCCAGGTAGGTGGTGTTGTCCGGCATATCAATGGCTTCATTGCCATAAAGCACCAGACATATTTCCACGCCGACAACTTGCGGCCAAGCGCTTGCCACAGTAGCTGCATCGACATAGCTGATCTGCGGGGATCCACTGGATGCCGATGTCTGCAGCAAATATCGCACTTGAAAATTAGCGACATTCTGAATAATGGGCTGTGAGTTTCCTGATGCGCCCACGCAGCGCAATTCATTATTTGTGGAATTGAGCGAGAACCGGCTTTGAATCAAATTTTCATTGGGTGATTGGCCGAGACAATCGCGCAGCATGGATGCAGGATTTGTCGATGTATATACCGGCTCTTTATAGTTGCGATAACCCAAGGTGAGCTTGTATTCATTGGTGCCGGGGCTGTCCATACCGCTGATGGTATTGACAGCGGGATCGAAATCTGTGGCTTTGGTCTCAAAGGCTACCGGATCCGACATATCGATATCGGCTCCTTCTGACTTCTGTGAGGCTAGATTCAGTTTCAAGGAACCGGCCTGGCGGAGCTGTTGCCCGATGACGCGAAAGGCGTATGCCGCTTGTTGCTGCAGCATGCTGCTATCGCTGACCGTGCCGGTAACGCCTCTTGAGACCATCAGCGCACCCATGGCGACGGCTATCGTCAGAAGTCCGATGACGATGCCGACGAGTAGTTCAATCAGAGTCACGCCGCGCTGGGGCTGGCTTCTCGCGATGCTGGAGACTTTCATAGGGATACGTCAGGTTCCGGGGCAGAAAAACAAAGGTGCACTATTGCCTGCACGAAAGTCAGGTGCGCAGCGTGCACTGACCGGTATGTATTGAAGATGGCAAGTGAAGTTGGCGGGGCAGGAGGTGGGGTCTTTGGTGCCAATGCTGCCGTCACCCTTGATGCTGGCTCCGGTGTTGATGGCGTCCTTGTAGGCCTTTTGGGCAGCGTCGCTTGCAAAGTCCTCGCGCTCGTTTTCCCGCCAGCGTATGAGCACGCCCAATTGCCGACGGTTGGTGATGCTGTTGGCGTCACCGTCAGCAAGGGCCAGGAAGGTGGCTGCATTGCCAAGCGGGAGCGAGCGCTCCACCAAACGTTTCCATTCCTTGAGGTCGTACTCGGCCAACTCAGCCTGAGTGCAGGTAGTGCTGCCAACACATTTTTTGGTCGCCGCAGTGGTTGGCGGTGTGGCGGTCCAGCCCGTGACGTAGGTGTTGATGCCGCTCAGTGCATTGGGATTTACCTTCATGCGCTCGCTGAGGTCTTCAATCAAACGGATGGCCTGAGCGCGGCGCATGCTGGTCTGGGTGTCGGTCAGCGTGCGCATTTGTACGCCGAGGATGCCGAGGATGCCCAGTGCGGCAACGACGATGGCAATCAACGATTCCAGCAAAGTGATGCCTCGCTGTTTGCCGATTTGGCGAGTGTGATTCAGTTGGTGCATGGCACGTCTTTTTGTTCAATGACTCGAATTCGTCCGCCCGAAGACATGCAAATGCCTTTGGTGGCGGCAGAGGCTATTCCGGCAGGCTGAGGTGCTATCGTGAAGCCGATCAAATTGGCACCATCCATCATTCCCCAGCGGTCGACACGGATGGTGGCGCCTGATTTGGTTCTGGTGACGGTTACTTTGGTTGGGGGTTCATAGCGCTGGATTTCCTCTCCACTGTTCCAGCGCCTGTTGCCATTGCTGTCCACGAAGACGACCCAGCCGCAATCCCAGTCCTGGGTGGTTCCGTCGGTGACGCAGCCAACAGTGGTTCGGGGAAGCTTTTCCAGATATACGTTGCCGCCGCGCTTGATAGCTTCTGAGCGGGCGAACATCAGGCTGGATTTCATGATCTCCACGGCCTCCATGACGCGCCAGCGCTCAAAAATAAAGTTGAAGCTGGGCACTGCAATGGCGCTGAGGACTGCGGCTATGGCAACGGTCACTATCAGCTCAATGGAAGTGAATCCGTAACTGCTCAAGACGGGGTGGCGAGATGCGGGGCGTTGTTGAAGCAGGGGTACATGCAGACTCCTCGTTGAGGGCGGGCCTGTGCCACAGCCCAATGATCCTGTTCGCTTGGTTAACTGCATGAGCCGGTTGCAGATTCGAGTCGCTTGATACGCCCGCTGCTGTTGATGCAGATTGAGGATGCGTTGGCAGCACTGCCATTCTTGGGGGTCAGTCGAAAAGCGAAATCGATGGCAGCATTCGTGCTTGAGAATCTTCCCCAGCGGTCAACCTTGATCGGGTCGGTCAGCTTGGCATCGCTGGTATTGGTGAACTGCACGCTTACCTTGTTAGGGGCAGGCGCGGTCTGCAATGTGTCTTCGTTGTTATCCTGCGCGCCGTTACTGTTCAAGTCGGCAAACACAATCCAGCCGCAGCTCCAGAGGCTGGTGTCTGTGCCCACTGCTGTGCAGCCTCCGCCATCACCGCTGCGTAAAATAGTCACATTGCCGCCGCGCTTGATGGCTTCGGAGCGCGCAAAGTAAAACGTGGACTGCAACTCCTCGGATGCCTGGCGCACTCGCCAGCGTTCAATGATTGGATTGAAGCTGGGTGCGGCAATGCCGGCCAAAACGGCCAGAATGGCAACCGTGACCATGAGTTCAATGGCGGTGAAGCCTCTGGAAAAATGGCGACGAATGAGGGGCAGGTTGAGCATGCTGGCATATTACGTTTCGTTGCGTGCCGAATGCTTTGTGACTGGATGAGTGGTCTTGATGGGGAGATCGGTGGTTGTTTTCAGCGGCGGCGGCCGGAAGGTGGGTAGGCATACCCGGCGCATGCCCCGGAGTTGGGTCTTCCCTGGCATTCCCGATACAGCCGTCTATCGCGTTCGGCTGTAGTTTCTTCCGAGCTGCTCCGGGTGTTCTGGATCTTGACCTTGCTGCTTTGCTTCTTGGCTGCTTTGGGCTTGCGTTGGCCTGCATTGGCTGCGAGTGCTGGCTGATCTGCGAGTGCGAAGACCATGAGGGCCGCAGTGCAGAGGCTGGCAAATGAATAGCGTCGAGGAAAGCTGGTCATTTCAGATCCCTGGCTGGAGGTGATGGGCGCATTGTCCGAGCCTTGCTCAGGAGCGGGCAAGCGGGTTTGCCAGCCTTGGTCTTGTGCCTAGTCGTGCTATTGCATGGGGGATAAATCGCCTCTTGATATAATCGCCGGGTTTTGCATGGTGCAAGACGCACGCTGAGGCCTTTCCAGTCTTGGCGCAAGTAACCAAGGTGCTCCCCGCTGAGTGCCAAATCCTAAGGAAAACAAAATGATCGCTGCCGATAAGAAGGCTGAAGTTGTCAAGGCCAATGCTCGTTCCGAAAACGACACTGGTAGCCCCGAAGTGCAAGTGGCTCTGCTGACAGCTCGCATCAACGAACTGACTCCCCACTTCAAGGCTAACGCCAAGGACCACCACGGTCGTCGCGGTCTGCTGCGCATGGTGAGCCGTCGCCGCAAGCTGCTGGACTACCTGAAGTCCAAGGACGCTGACCGCTACACAGCACTGATCGCCAAGCTGGGCCTGCGCAAGTAAGCACAGTGAAAGATCGAAACGCCTGAGTTAGATTGCCTAGCTCAGGCGTTTTTTACTTCGGAGTTCGCAAAACAGAGCGAAGCTGTGTCATTCCAGTGCTGCACTATTTGTAGCACGTAGCGCAGCACTGGAATGGCATCGTGTTCTGTTTGCACTCCAAATCAAGGCTGGATGAGCGCATCCAGCTATTCATAAAGGAGTCAATATGACCATGTTCAACAAAGTTACCAAGACTTTCCAGTGGGGCCAGCATACGGTCACCATGGAAACCGGCGAAATCGCCCGCCAGGCCTCCGGCGCCGTGCTGGTCAACATCGACGACACCGTGGTGCTGGCCACTGTCGTGGGTTCCAAGATCGCCAAGGCCGGCCAGGACTTCTTCCCTCTGACCGTTGACTACATCGAGAAGACCTATGCCGCCGGCAAGATCCCCGGCAGCTTCTTCAAGCGCGAAGCCAAACCTTCCGAGCTGGAGACTCTGACCTCGCGTCTGATCGACCGTCCCATCCGTCCCCTGTTCCCCGAAGGCTTCTACAACGACGTGCATGTGGTCATCCACACCATTTCGCTGAACCCCGAAGTCGACGCCGACATCGCTGCCATGATTGCTGTCTCCGCTGCCCTGGCAGTGTCGGGCCTGCCTTTCAACGGCCCTATCGGTGCAGCCCGTGTGGGTTACATCAATGGCGAATACGTGCTGAACCCCGGTCAGACCCTGCGCAAGGATTCGCAGATGGATCTGGTCGTTGCCGGTACCGAATCCGCCGTGCTGATGGTGGAATCCGAAGCCCTGCAACTGCCTGAAGAAGTGATGCTGGGCGCCGTGGTGTTCGGCCACGAGCAAGGCAAGATCGCTATTGACGCCATCCATGACCTGGTGCGTGAAGGCGGCAAGCCCGCATGGGACTGGACTGCTCCTGCCAAGGACGAAGCGCTGATCGCCAAGGTGGTCGAGCTGGGCGAAGCCAAGCTGCGCGCCGCTTACCAGGAGCGCAACAAGCAGGTGCGTACCCTGGCTTGCCGCACAGCCTACGCCGACGTCAAGGCTGCCTTGACCGAGCAAGGCGTGGCGTTCGACGGCGTCAAGGTTGAAGGCATGCTGTTCGATATCGAAGCCGGCATCGTGCGTTCGCAGATCCTGGCGGGAGAGCCCCGTATCGACGGCCGCGACACCCGTACCGTGCGTCCCATCGAGATCCGCAACTCCGTGCTGCCCCGCACTCACGGCTCCGCGCTGTTCACGCGTGGTGAAACCCAGGCCCTGGTGATCTCCACTCTGGGTACCGAGCGCGACGCTCAGAAGATCGACGCGCTGGCTGGCGAGTTCGAAGACCGCTTCCTGTTCCACTACAACATGCCTCCCTTTGCCACCGGCGAAGTGGGCCGCATGGGTTCGACCAAGCGCCGTGAAATCGGCCACGGCCGTCTGGCCAAGCGCGCTCTGGCCGCTTGCCTGCCGACCAAGGAAGAGTTCCCCTACACCATCCGCGTGGTGTCGGAAATCACCGAGTCCAACGGTTCCTCATCCATGGCTTCGGTCTGCGGCGGCTGCCTGTCCATGATGGACGCCGGCGTGCCCATGAAGGCGCATGTGGCCGGTATCGCCATGGGTCTGATCAAGGAAGACAACAAGTTCGCCGTGCTGACCGACATCCTGGGTGACGAAGATCACCTGGGTGACATGGACTTCAAGGTGGCCGGTACCACCAACGGTATCACTGCCCTGCAGATGGACATCAAGATCCAGGGCATCACTAAGGAAATCATGCAAGTCGCCCTGGCTCAGGCCAAGGAAGCGCGCATGCACATCCTGGGCAAGATGCAGGAAGCCATGGGCGAAGCCAAGACTGAAGTCTCCAGCTTCGCGCCCAAGCTCTACACCATGAAGATCAACCCCGAGAAGATCCGTGACGTGATCGGCAAGGGCGGTGCCACCATCCGTGCGCTGACCGAAGAGACCGGCACCCAGATCAACATCGAGGAAGACGGCACCATCACCATCGCCGCCACCGACGGCGCCAAGGCCGAAGCCGCCAAGCTGCGCATCGAGCAGATCACGGCCGAAGTCGAGATCGGCAAGATCTACGAAGGTCCCATCGTCAAGATCCTGGAATTCGGTGCCCTGGTCAATCTGCTGCCCGGCAAGGACGGTCTGCTGCACATCAGCCAGATCGCTCACGAGCGCGTGGAAAAGGTCACCGACTATCTGCAAGAAGGTCAAGTGGTGAAGGTCAAGGTTCTGGAGACCGACGACAAGGGTCGTGTCAAGCTGTCCATGAAGGCGCTGACCGAGCGTCCCGCCGGCATGCCCGAGCGCGAGCCCCGCGAGCCGCGTGAACCCCGTGGCGATCGCGAGTACCGCGAACGTGCTCCCCGTCAGAATCGCGAACCCCGCGAGAACCGCGAGCCGCGCGAAAGCCGCGCAGCCGCTGACGAGCAGCAGCAACAGCAGCAGTAATGGCTGAGCAGGAGTCCGCCGTGAGGCGGTCTCCTGTTTTGTCGTTTGCTGGTTGATCCTGATTTTGTAGCTGCCAGCGTTTTTTTTCGTAAGCGCTTGAGCCTGATTTCTTAGATGAAGCAAAGCCTGACTATGGAAGCCAACACAATGCGAGCGGTGGAAATCACCAGCTATGGTGCGCCAGACGTGCTGCGCATGGGTGTACGTCCCATGCCGGTGGCGGCCGAGGGGGAGGTGCTGATTCGCGTTGCCGCAAGCGGCATCAATCGCCCTGATGTGCTGCAGCGCAAAGGTCATTACGCACCGCCTGCCGGAGCCTCCGATCTTCCGGGGCTGGAGGTGGCGGGTGTGATCGTGGCGGGCGACGAGGCGGCCATGGCCAAGGCGGGCTTCAAGCTTGGCGACCGCGTCTGCGCGCTGGTGGCCGGTGGCGGCTATGCGAGCTTCTGCGCTGCGCCCGTGGACCAGTGCCTGCCGGTGCCTGCGGGCTTCAGCGACGTGCAGGCGGCTGCCTTGCCCGAGACCTTTTTCACGGTCTGGAGCAATGTGTTTGACCGGGGGGCTCTGCAGCCCGGCGAAACCTTGCTGGTGCAGGGCGGCAGCAGCGGCATTGGCGTGACGGCGATTCAGCTGGCCAAGGCCTGGGGCGCGACGGTCATTGTCACGGCAGGCAGTGATGCCAAGTGTGATGACTGCCTCAAGCTCGGTGCCGATCACGCCATCAACTACAAGACGCAGGATTTTGCGGCAGAAGTGCAGCGCATCACGGCGGGCGAGGGCGTCAACGTCATCCTCGACATGGTCGCCGGCAGCTATGTGGCGCGCGAAGTCCAATGCCTGGCTCCTGATGGCCGTCTGGTCATCATCGCGGTGCAGGGCGGCGTCAAGGCCGAGTTCGATGCCGGTCTGGTGCTGCGCAAGCGACTGACCGTGACCGGCTCCACGTTGCGCCCGCGCTCCGTGGCCTTCAAGGCGGCGATCGCCGAGGCGCTCAAGCGCAATGTCTGGCCTCTGCTGGAGTCCGGCAAGGTGCGCCCGGCCATCTATCGTGAATTCGATGCTGCTGATGCGGCGCAGGCTCATGCGCTGATGGAATCCAGCCAGCACACCGGAAAAATCGTTTTGACTTGGGAAACATGAAGCAAAAACTCATTGTTGGCAACTGGAAGATGAACGGCAGCCTGGCTGCCAATGCCGCTTTGCTGCAGGCCATCAAGCAGGGCTTGCCTGCTGACAACAAGGCGGCTGTGGCTGTGGCTGCTCCTGCGCCCTATCTGGCTCAGGTCCAGGCGGAACTTGCGGGTGCCGCCATTGGTGTGGGCGCGCAGGATGTGTCCCAGCACGAGCAGGGTGCATTCACGGGCGAGGTTTCGGCCGCCATGCTCAAGGAGTTCGGCGTGCGCTATGCGCTGGTCGGTCACTCCGAGCGTCGTCAGTATCATGGCGAGACCGATGCCGTGGTGGCTGGCAAGGCTCAGGCCGCGCTGGCCAAGGGCATCACGCCCATAGTCTGCGTGGGCGAGACCCTGGCGGAGCGTGAGGCAGGTCAGACCGAGGCGGTGGTCAAGCGTCAGCTGGCAGCCGTGATTCATCAGGTCGGCCACTGTGTGAGCGAGCTGGTCGTTGCCTATGAGCCTGTCTGGGCCATAGGCACCGGCAAGACTGCCACTCCCGAGCAGGCCCAGCAGGTGCATGCCGTGCTGCGGGCGCAGCTGGCGGCGGCCAGCGACAAGGCTGATCGCGTGCCCCTGCTTTATGGCGGCAGCATGAATGCAGGCAATGCGGCGCAGCTGCTGGCTCAGGCCGATATTGACGGCGGCCTGATCGGTGGCGCGGCTCTCAAGGCTCCGGATTTCCTCACCATTATTGCGGCAGCGCAATAATTCGTCTGCGCCGCACTTCGGTGCGGTGCGCAATGATTCAGACTTTTAGGTTTTGATATGAACGTCTTTTCCAGCGTCATTCTCGCGGTCCAGATGCTGGCCGCTCTGGGCATGATCGGCCTCATCCTCATGCAGCACGGCAAGGGTGCCGATATGGGGGCTTCCTTTGGCAGTGGTTCGTCGGGCAGCCTGTTTGGCGCCTCGGGCAGTGCCAACTTCCTGTCGCGTTCCACGGCGGCTCTGGCCACGGTGTTCTTTGTTGCGACATTGGCACTGGCTTATCTGGGCAATGCCCGTCCGGTGAGCTCGGGCAGCGTGCTTGAGGGCGCTCCTGTGTCGGCTCCTGCGCCTGCTGCCTCCGTGCCGCCTGCAACTACTGGTGATGCCGCCGTGCCTCCTGCTGCTCCTGCAGAGGGTGCAGCCCAGATCCCAACAAAATAATTTGAGAAAATCCTGAAGAACCCCGAAGAGTGGGGTTTTTCAGGCTAGAATCTAGGGATTGTCTGGGGATCAGAATCTTTGCAATGAAGGTTCCAGAGATTGCCGGACTTTGAGACGAAGCCGTCGTGGTGGAATTGGTAGACACGCTATCTTGAGGGGGTAGTGGCGAAAGCTGTGCGAGTTCGAGTCTCGCCGACGGCACCAACACATAACTAAAAACCTGCCCTGCTGATCAGGCAGTGATCGGTGAGGCATGTTTTCATAACAAGGCCCACTCGATGAACATCGATCAGTACCTTCCCGTTCTTCTGTTCATTCTTATTGGCATGGCTGTGGGTGTTGTACCCCTGGTGCTCGGCTACGTGCTGGGTCCAAACCGCCCTGATGCTGCCAAGAACTCCCCCTACGAATGCGGTTTCGAGGCGTTTGAAGACGCTCGAATGAAGTTTGATGTGCGCTACTACCTGGTCGCCATCCTGTTCATTCTGTTCGACTTGGAAATCGCATTTCTGCTGCCCTGGGCTGTCGCACTCAAAGATGTCGGCGGCGTGGGTTTTGTTGCTGTCCTGATTTTCCTGGCCATTCTGGTCGTGGGCTTTGCCTACGAGTGGAAAAAAGGCGCCCTGGATTGGGAATAAGCAGCTTTTCTGAGGAAACACGATGATCGAAGGCGTGATGAAGGAAGGCTTCGTCACCACCAGTTATGACACGGTGGTGAACTGGGCCAAGACAGGGTCGATCTGGCCCATGACGTTTGGCCTGGCCTGCTGTGCGGTGGAGATGATGCACGCAGCTGCTGCCCGCTATGACATCGGTCGCTTCGGCTCCGAAGTGTTCCGTGCCAGCCCCCGCCACTCTGACCTGATGATTGTTGCCGGTACGCTGTGCAACAAGATGGCTCCCGCGATGCGCAAGGTCTATGACCAGATGTCCGAGCCGCGCTGGGTCATCTCCATGGGCTCCTGTGCCAATGGTGGTGGTTATTATCACTACAGCTACTCGGTGGTGCGCGGTTGCGATCGCATTGTTCCCGTCGACGTCTATGTGCCTGGTTGCCCTCCGACAGCGGAAGCGCTGATCTACGGCATCATCCAGCTGCAGCAGAAGATTCGTCGTACCCACACCATCGCTCGCGTTTAAAGGGCTGAGATGACTGCAATTGCTATTCACCCCGAAAAGCTTCGGGATGTGGTTACTGCTGCCTTGGGTGACAAGGTGCGCTCTGTCACTCTGGCCTATGGCGAAGTGACGGTGGAGGTATCCGCTGACAAGTATCTGGACGTGATGCAGATTCTGCGCAATGGTCCGGATTGCCAGTTCGAGATGCTGCTGGATCTGTGCGGCGTGGACTACTCCACTTATGCGGAAGTCGGCAAGGACGGTCCGCGTTTTGCCGTTGTATCCCACCTGATGTCCCTGACGCTGAACCAGCGCCTGCGTGTGCGTGTGTACTGCGCGGATGACGACTTCCCCGTGGTGGCCTCGATCAACCCCATCTGGAACTCGGCCAACTGGTTCGAGCGCGAAGCCTTCGATCTGTTCGGCATTGTGTTCGAAGGTCACGAAGACCTGCGTCGCATCCTGACCGACTATGGCTTCATCGGCCATCCGTTCCGCAAGGATTTCCCTCTGTCCGGCCACGTGGAAATGCGCTACGACGCCGAACAGCAACGTGTGGTGTACCAGCCCGTCACGATCGAGCCGCGCGAAATCACGCCGCGCATCATTCGTGAAGAAAACTACGGCGGAGGCCTGCACTAAAGGCGCACGTCGCCTTTTGACGGAAGACCATGGCTGAAATCAAGAACTATTCCCTGAACTTTGGTCCGCAGCACCCGGCAGCGCACGGTGTGCTGCGTCTGGTGTTGGAGCTCGATGGCGAAGTGGTGCAGCGCGCCGACCCGCACATCGGTCTGCTGCACCGCGCGACCGAAAAACTGGCCGAAAGCAAGACCTATATCCAGTCGCTGCCCTATATGGACCGCCTGGATTACTGCTCGATGATGAGCAACGAGCACGCTTACTGCCTGGCCATTGAAAAACTGATGGGCATCGAAGTGCCCATCCGCGCCCAGTACATCCGCGTGATGTTCTCGGAAATCACCCGCATCATGAATCACCTGATGTGGCTGGGTTCCTCGGGCAACGATGCCGGCAGCTCGACCATCCTGATCTACAGCTTCCGCGAGCGTGAAGCGCTGATGGACATGTACGAAGCCGTCTCGGGTGCGCGCATGCACGCGGCCTACTTCCGTCCCGGTGGCGTGTACCGCGATCTGCCCGACAGCATGCCTCAGTACAAGGCCAGCAAGGTGCGCAATGTGCGCTCCATGGAGGCCATGAACGAAGACCGCAAGGGCTCGCTGCTGGACTTCATCGACGCTTTCACGCAGCGCTTCCCCAAGTGCGCGGACGAGTACGAAACCCTGCTGACCGACAACCGTATCTGGAAGCAGCGTAACGTCGGCATCGGTGTGGTGTCTGCAGAGCGCGCCATCAATCTGGGTCTGACCGGTCCCATGCTGCGTGCCTCGGGCCTACCCTGGGACATGCGCAAGACCCAGCCCTACGAGGTCTACGACAAGCTGGACTTCGATATTCCGGTGGGTGCCACGGGCGACTGCTACGACCGCTATCTGGTTCGCATGGCTGAGATGCGCGAGTCCAACAAGATCATCAAGCAATGCGTGGACTGGCTGCGTGTCAATCCCGGCCCGGTGATCACGGACAATCACAAGGTTGCGCCCGCCAGCCGTGAAGCCATGAAGTCCAACATGGAAGAGCTGATTCACCACTTCAAGCTCTTTACCGAAGGCTTCAAGGTTCCCGAAGGCGAGGCTTATGCTTCCGTCGAGCATCCCAAGGGTGAGTTCGGCATTTATTTGATCAGCGATGGTGCCAACAAGCCCTATCGACTGAAGATTCGTCCACCAGGATTTGCGCACATGGCTGCTCTCGATGAACTGAGCCGTGGCCATATGCTGGCTGACGCCGTGATGGTGCTCAGTACCCTGGACATCGTGTTTGGAGACGTTGACCGATGATTACCGAAGCGACCAGAGAACGCTTTGCGCGTGAGGTGGCAAAGTATCCGGCTGACCAGAAGCAGTCTGCCGTCATGGCTTGCCTGTCTATCGTGCAGCAGGAGCAGGGCTGGGTCAGCCAGGAAAGCGAGGCAGTGATTGCCGAAGTCCTGGGCATGGCCGAGATTGCGGTGCACGAAGTCACCACTTTCTACAACATGTACAACCAGCAACCCGTTGGTAAGTACAAGCTCAATGTCTGCACCAATCTGCCATGCCAGCTGCGCGATGGCTACAAGGCCTTGCACCACCTGGAGCACAAGCTGGGCATCAAGATGGGCGAGACCACCAAGGACGGCCTGTTCACGCTGCAGCAGTCCGAGTGCCTGGGCGCCTGCGCCGATTCGCCCGTGATGCTGGTCAACGACCGTTGCATGTGCAGCTTCATGAGCAATGAAAAGCTCGACGAGCTGGTCGACGGCCTGCGCGCAGCGGAGGGCAAGGCATGAGCACGATTCTGAACAATCCTGCCGCCAATGCCGTGCTGGCCAAGTTCGCATCGACCGGCAACGAGACCTGCTTCCACGACCGTCACATCAACCCCCAGATCTATGCGGATCTGAACGGCAGCAACTGGTCCATCAAGGACTACGAAGCACGCGGCGGCTATCAGGCTCTGCGCAAGCTGCTGGGCAAGGACGGCAGCGAAGGTCTGACGCAAGATCAGGTCATCGCAACGCTCAAGGAATCCGGCCTGCGTGGCCGTGGTGGTGCGGGCTTCCCCACGGGTCTGAAGTGGAGCTTCATGCCCCGCCAGTTCCCCGGTCAGAAGCACCTGGTCTGCAACTCCGACGAGGGCGAGCCTGGTACCTGCAAGGACCGCGACATCCTGATGTTCAACCCGCACATCGTGATCGAAGGCATGATCATTGCCGCTTTCGCGATGGGCATCAGCATCGGCTACAACTACATCCACGGTGAAATCTTCGAAGTCTATGATCGCTTCGAGGCGGCCCTGGAAGAGGCCCGCGCTGCCGGCTACCTGGGTGACAACATCCTGGGCAGCAGCTTCAGCTTCCAGCTGCATGCCCACCATGGCTTTGGTGCCTATATCTGCGGAGAAGAAACCGCGCTGCTGGAATCGCTGGAAGGCAAGAAGGGCCAGCCCCGCTTCAAGCCGCCATTCCCCGCCAGCTTCGGTCTGTACGGCAAGCCCACGACCATCAACAACACCGAGACTTTTGCGGCCGTTCCCTGGATCATCCGCAACGGTGGTCAGGCCTACCTGGAATGCGGCAAGCCCAACAACGGCGGCACCAAGATCTTCTCAGTCAGCGGCGACGTGAACCTGCCAGGCAACTACGAAGTTCCCATGGGCACGCCTTTCAGCAAGCTGCTGGAACTGGCGGGCGGTGTGCGCACCGGTCGCAAGCTCAAGGCTGTGATCCCCGGCGGCTCTTCGTCGCCCGTGCTGCCTGCCGACATCATCATGGACTGCACGATGGACTATGACTCCATCTCCAAGGCCGGCTCCATGCTGGGCTCGGGTGCCGTGATCGTGATGGATGATTCGCGCGACATGGTCGAGTGCCTGCTGCGTCTGTCGTACTTCTATTCGCACGAGTCCTGCGGCCAGTGCACGCCATGCCGTGAAGGCACGGGCTGGCTGTGGCGCGTGGTGAACCGTATTCAGCACGGCGAAGGCCGTCCGGAAGATATCGAGCTGTTGGACTCGGTATCCGTGAACATCATGGGCCGCACGATCTGTGCGCTCGGCGACGCGGCAGCCATGCCGGTTCGCGCCATGATCAAGCACTTCCGCCACGAGTTCGAAGCGAAGATCCAGAACGCTTCCAAACAGGCAGCATAAGCGCCTGATCGCGAGACAAGCATATGGTTGAAATTGAACTGGACGGAAAAAAGGTCGAGGTGACGGAAGGCAGCATGGTCATGCATGCAGCCGAGAAGGCCGGCACCTATATTCCTCACTTCTGCTACCACAAGAAGCTATCCATTGCGGCCAACTGCCGCATGTGCCTTGTGGATGTGGAAAAGGCTCCCAAGCCCATGCCCGCCTGCGCCACGCCAGTGACGCAGGGCATGATCGTGCGCACCAAGAGCGAAAAGGCCATCAAGGCACAACAGTCGGTGATGGAGTTCCTGCTCATCAATCACCCGCTGGACTGCCCCATCTGCGACCAGGGCGGCGAATGCCAGCTCCAGGATCTGGCAGTGGGTTATGGCAGCAGCTCTTCGCGCTACGAAGAAGAAAAGCGCGTGGTGTTCCACAAGAACGTGGGGCCGCTGATTTCCATGGAGGAAATGAGCCGCTGCATTCACTGCACACGTTGCGTGCGCTTTGGCCAGGAAGTGGCCGGCGTCATGGAACTGGGCATGATTCATCGCGGCGAGCATTCCGAGATCACCACCGTGGTGGGTGATAGCGTGGACTCCGAGCTGTCGGGCAATATGATCGACATCTGCCCCGTGGGCGCGTTGACCAGCAAGCCCTTCCGCTACAGCGCCCGTACCTGGGAGCTGTCGCGCCGCAAGTCGGTGGCTCCGCACGACTCCACAGGTTCCAACCTGATCGTTCAGGTCAAGAACCACAAGGTCATGCGCGTTGTGCCCTTCGAGAACGAAGAAGTCAACGAATGCTGGATTGCCGACCGCGACCGCTTCTCCTACGAAGCGCTGAACAGCGACGAACGCCTCACCAAGCCCATGCTCAAGCAGGGCGGCGAGTGGAAGGAAGTCGACTGGCAGACCGCTCTGGAATATGTGGCCAACGGCCTGCAGCAGATCAAGAACAACCATGGCGCCAGCGCCATCGGTGCTCTGGTCAGCCCGCACAGCACGGTGGAAGAGCTGTTCCTGGCCGGCAAGCTGGTGCGCGGCATCGGCAGCGAGAACATTGACTACCGTCTGCGCAATGCCGAGTTCGCTGCCACGCAAGGCGTGCAGTGGCTGGGTCTGCCCATTGCTGCAATGAGCAATCTGCAGTCGGCTCTGATCGTGGGCTCCAACCTGCGCAAGGATCATCCGCTGTTCGCGCAGCGCATTCGCCAGGCCGCCAAGAAGGGCTGCAAGGTCTTCGCCATCAACGATCGCGTCTATGACTGGGCCTTGCCCGTCAACGCATCGGTGGTCGCTGCCGGCGACTGGGCTCAGGCCCTGGCCGATGTGGCCGCCGCCGTAGCCGAAGCCAAGGGTGTCTCGGCCCCCGTGGCAGGTCAGGTCCATGACGAAGCCAAGGCGATTGCCGCTGCCCTGCTGGCCGGCGAGCAAAAGGCCGTACTGCTGGGCAATGCCGCAGCGCACCATGCTCAGGCTTCCGCACTGCTGGCTCTGGCCAGCTGGGTTGCCGAGCAGACTGGCGCCGCCGTGGGCTATCTGACCGAAGCCGCCAACACCGTGGGCGCGCAATGGGTCAAGGCCATGCCTGCTGGCAACGGTCTGAATGCTGCTCAGATGATTGATGGTGGCCTGAAGGCTGCCATCTTGCTGAACAACGAGCCCGAGTTCGACAGCGCTGCCGGCAAGGCCGCCATCGCCGGTCTGAACAAGGCCGAGATGGTGGTGACACTGAGCCCCTTCAAGGCCAACCTGGAATTCAGCGATGTGCTGTTGCCCATTGCTCCGTTCACGGAAACCTCGGGCAGCTTCGTCAACGCCGAAGGCCGTCTGCAGAGCTTCCATGCCGTGGTCAAGCCTCTGGCCGACACGCGTCCCGCATGGAAGGTGCTGCGCGTGCTGGCCAATCTGATGGGTGTTCAGGGCGTGGACTATGAAACGTCGCAAGACGTGCTGGCTGAGGCCACTGGCGGCGCTGCCCAAGTGCCCGCCAATGTGCTGAGCAACGCGGCTCGGGCCGTGAGTGCAGTGCCCGCCGGCAATGTGACTGCGCCTGCAGTCGCCAGCATTTACCAGCTCGACAGCATCGTGCGCCGCGCTACGTCGCTGCAATTGACGGCTGACGCTCGTCAGGTTCGTGAGGGAGGCGCCGCATGATCGACGCATTGAAAGCCTGGGGCGCGGGCCTGTCCGCCGCTCCTTTCTGGACCGATGTGGCCTGGCCTGTCATCTGGATTCTGCTCGGCATCGTGGCCATCGTGGCTCCCCTGATGGGTGCCGTGGCCTACCTCACACTGTGGGAACGCAAGCTGCTGGGGTTCATGCAAATCCGTCTGGGCCCCAACCGCGTGGGCCCCTCGGGTCTGCTGCAGCCTCTGGCTGACGGCCTGAAGCTGCTGACCAAGGAACTGATTCAGCCCACGGCAGCTGCCAAGGGCCTGTTCTATGTGGGTCCCGTCATGGCCATCATGCCGGCCCTGGCAGCCTGGGTGGTGATTCCCTTTGCCCCCGATGTGGCCCTGGCCAACGTGAACGCGGGTCTGCTGCTGCTGATGGCCATCACTTCCATCGAAGTCTATGGCGTGATCATTGCGGGCTGGGCTTCCAACTCCAAGTACGCCTTCCTGGGCGCACTGCGTGCCTCCGCTCAGATGGTGAGCTACGAAATCGCGTTGGGCTTCTGTTTCCTGGTGGTCATCATGGTCACGGGCAGCATGAACCTCTCCGCCATCGTGATGAGCCAGGGTCAAGGCCAGTTCGCATCCATGGGCATGAGCATCCTGTCCTGGAACTGGCTGCCGCTGCTGCCCATCTTCATCGTCTACCTGATCTCGGTCGTTGCCGAAACCAACCGTCACCCGTTTGACGTGGTCGAAGGCGAAGCCGAAATCGTGGCCGGTCACATGGTCGAGTACTCGGGCATGGGCTTTGCGGTCTTCTTCCTGGCCGAATACGCGAGCATGTGGCTGGTCTCCATCCTGGCCGTGATCATGTTCCTGGGCGGCTGGTTGCCTCCGTTCGACTTCCTGGGTTTCATCCCCGGTTGGATCTGGCTGGCGATCAAGACCTTCCTGGTGGTGTCGTGCTTCATCTGGATTCGCGCTACCTTCCCGCGCTTCCGTTATGACCAGATCATGCGTCTGGGTTGGAAGATCTTCATTCCCGTCACCCTGGTGTGGCTGGTGGTTGTGGGTGCTTGGCTGTACTCGCCCTGGAACATCTGGAAATAAGCGGAGTACGTATGTCTGCAGTAGCTGCAACACCTTTCTCCTTCAAGGATTTCCTCAAGAGCTTCATGCTCTGGGAACTGGCCAAGGGCATGGCCCTGACTGGCCGCTACACCTTCCGTCGCAAGATCACGGTGCAGTTCCCTGAGGAAAAAACACCTCAGTCGCCACGCTTCCGTGGTCTGCACGCCCTGCGCCGTTACGAAAACGGCGAAGAGCGCTGCATTGCCTGCAAGCTTTGCGAAGCCGTGTGCCCTGCCATGGCCATCACCATCGAGTCCGATGTGCGTGACGACGGCTCGCGCCGTACCACGCGCTACGACATCGATCTGACCAAGTGCATCTTCTGTGGCTTCTGCGAAGAAAGCTGCCCGGTGGACTCCATCGTGGAGACGCACATCTTCGAATACCACGGCGAAAAGCGCGGTGATCTCTACTTCACCAAGGACATGCTCCTGGCAGTGGGTGACCGTTATGAAGCCGAGATCGCTGCCAACAAGGCGGCAGATGCCAAGTACCGCTGAAGCGGCTCCTTGATCACTTGAAAAGATTCGATCCATGGACGCCAAAACTGGTTTTTTCTATCTGTTCTCGGTCGTGCTGCTGTTTGCAGCCTTCCGGGTTGTCACGGCTCGCAACCCTGTGCACGCCGTGCTCAATCTGATTCTGGCCTTCTCGCAAGCAGCTGCCATCTGGCTGCTGCTCAAGGCTGAATTCCTCGGCATCGCTCTGGTGCTGGTCTATCTGGGCGCTGTGATGGTGCTGTTCCTGTTCGTGGTGATGATGCTCGATATCCGTATCGACTCCATGCGCCGCGGCTTCTGGAAGCATTTCCCGTTCGCCGCCCTGATCGGTGTGCTGATCGCCTTTGAAATGGGCATGGTGCTGATGGGCGGTTTCGGCGACGTCGAAGACGCCAAGGCTGTTGGTGCGACCATGGTCAATGCCGCCGGCCAGACCGTTCCTTACTCGAACACACAGGCTCTGGGCAAGCTGCTGTACACGGAATATCTGTATCCCGTGGAAATCGCGGCCGTGATCCTGCTGGTGGCCATGATTGCCGCCATTGCCCTGACGCTGCGCAAGCGCAAGGACAGCAAGGCCATGAACCCTGCAGATCAAATTCGTGTACGCGCCTCTGACCGCATCAAGCTGGTCAAGGTCGACAGCACCAAGCCTGCACAAAAACCTGACGCTGAAGCCGCGGCTGCAGCGCCTGCTGTGGAGACAAAAGCATGACGCTGACTTTGGGCCACTTCCTGACGCTGGGTGCCATGCTGTTTGCACTCTCCGTGGTTGGCATCTTTCTGAACCGCAAGAACCTGATCGTCTTGCTCATGGCCATCGAGCTGATGCTGCTGGCTGTGAACATGAACTTTGTCGCGTTTTCCAGCTATCTGGGCGACATGCACGGCCAGGTGTTCGTGTTTTTCATCCTGACAGTGGCTGCTGCTGAGTCGGCCATCGGTCTGGCGATCTTGGTGCTGCTGTTCCGTAACAAGACAAGCATCGATGCGGAAGATCTCAACGCCCTCAAGGGTTGAGTCCGCCGTAACTTGCAAGGTTCTCAAGAAATGAGTCAAACCCTTTCTGCATCCATGCTGCTTGCGGTGCCTTTGGCACCGCTGGTCGGCTCCGCACTCGCGGGTATCTGGGGCACGGCCTTTGGCGGCAACAAGATTGGTCGCACCGGCAGCAGTTCCCTGACGATTCTGAGCGTGCTCCTGGCCTTCGTTCTGTCGGCCCTCACGTTCCAGGCTGTCGTTTTCGACGGCGCAAAGTTCAACGAAACCATCTACACCTGGATGGTTGTCGGTGGCCTGAAGATGGAAGTCGGTTTCCTGATCGACTCCATCACGGCCATGATGATGTGCGTGGTGACCTTTGTGTCGCTGATGGTTCACATCTACACCATGGGCTACATGGAAGAGGATGACGGCTACAACCGTTTCTTCTCCTATATCTCGCTGTTCACCTTCTCCATGTTGATGCTCGTGATGAGCAACAACCTGCTGCAGCTGTTCTTCGGCTGGGAAGCCGTGGGTCTGGTGTCCTATCTGCTGATCGGCTTTTACTACAAGAAGCCCACGGCCATCTTCGCGAACCTGAAGGCCTTCCTGGTCAACCGCGTGGGTGACTTCGGCTTCATTCTGGGTATCGGCCTGATCGCTGCCTACACCGGCACTCTGAACTACTCTGAAATCTTCGCCAAGCTGCCCGAGATCCAGAACACCCAGCTGCCCGGTACGGGCTGGTTGCTGGTGACCGTGACTGCCATCTGCCTGTTCATCGGCGCGATGGGCAAGTCGGCCCAGTTCCCGCTGCACGCCTGGCTGCCGGACTCCATGGAAGGCCCTACACCTATCTCCGCGCTGATTCACGCGGCGACCATGGTGACGGCCGGTATCTTCATGGTGTCGCGCATGTCTCCTCTGTATGAGCTGTCGGATGTTGCGCTGAACTTCATCCTGGTGATCGGCTCCATCACAGCGCTGTTCATGGGTATCCTGGGCATCATCCAGAACGACATCAAGCGCGTGATCGCGTACTCCACGCTGTCCCAGCTGGGCTATATGACCATCGCTCTGGGTGTGTCGGCCTACTCGGTGTCTGTGTTCCACCTGATGACCCACGCCTTCTTCAAGGCGCTGCTGTTCCTCGGTGCCGGCTCCGTCATCATGGGCATGCACCACAATCAGGACATCCGCTGGATGGGCGGCGTGCGCAAGTACATGCCCATCACCTGGATCACCTTCCTGCTGGGTAACCTCGCGCTGATCGGCACGCCGTTCTTCTCGGGCTTCTACTCCAAGGATGCGATCATCGAGGCGGTTCATGCTTCCAACCTGCCTGCTGCCGGCTTTGCCAATTTTGCAGTGCTGGCTGGTGTGTTCATCACGGCTTTCTACTCCTTCCGTCTGTACTTCATCGTCTTCCACGGCAAGGAGCGCTACGACCAGAACCCCGATGCCCACCATGATGACCACCACGGTCATGACGACCACGGCCATGGCCATGATGCCAAGCCCCACGAGTCGCCTCTGGTGGTGACCGGTCCTCTGGTGCTGCTGGCCATTCCTTCGGTGGTGATCGGTGCGATTGCGTTGATGCCCATGCTGTTTGGCGACTTCTTCAAGGGCGTGATCCACGTCGATGGCTCCAAGCATGGCGCCATGGCCGAACTGGCCGAGAAGATCCACGGCTGGGTGCCCATGGCGCTGCACGGCTTCACGGCCGCACCGTTCTGGCTGGCTCTGGCCGGTGTGGTGGTGTCCTATGTGTTCTACATGGTCAAGCCCGAGATTCCTGCTGCCATCATGGCTTTCTCCAAGAAGATTGGTCTCTACCAGGTTCTGGAAGGCAAGTACGGCGTGGACTGGGTGTACGAGAACATCTTCGCCCGCGGCTCCCGTGCCTTCGGTACCTTCTTCTGGAAGGCCGGCGATCAGGCCATCATCGATGGCGCCATCGTGAACGGCTCCTGGAAGCTCATGGCCAAGTTCGGCCAGTGGGTGCGCGGCCTGCAAACAGGCTATCTCTATCACTACGCGTTGGTCATGCTGCTGGGTATCGTTGCCCTCATGACGTACTTCGTGTGGCTCAACAAGTAGTAGGGGAAGAACAAAAATGGGTTTGTTGAGTCTTTCTATCTGGGTGCCGATTGCTTTTGGCGCCCTCCTGCTGGCCTTCAGCAAAGAAGGGCAGGCCAACGCGGTGCGCTGGCTGGCACTGATCGGTGCGCTGATCGGTTTTGCGGTGACCATTCCTCTGGTCACCGGCTTCGACACCACGACTGCCAATATGCAGTTTGTGGAGAACGCGCTCTGGATTGAGCGCTTCAATATCCACTACCACCTGGGCGTGGATGGCATCTCCATGTGGTTTGTGCCGCTGACGGCCTTCATCACCGTCATCGTGGTGATCGCCTCCTGGACCAACATCACCGAGCGCGTCAACCAGTACATGGCCGCTTTCCTGATCCTGTCGGGTCTGATGATCGGTGTGTTCGCGTCTCTGGACGGCATGCTGTTCTACGTATTCTTCGAAGCGACTCTGATCCCGATGTATCTGATCATTGGTATCTGGGGTGGTCCGAACAAGATCTACGCAGCCTTCAAGTTCTTCCTGTACACCTTGATGGGCTCGCTGCTCACGCTGGTCGCTCTGATCTATCTGTACACCCAGTCGGGCGGCAGCTTCGAGATCCTGGACTGGCACAAGCTGCCTCTGTCCGGTACCGCACAGACGCTGATCTTCTTCGCCTTCTTCGCCGCTTTTGCGGTGAAGGTGCCCATGTTCCCGGTCCACACCTGGTTGCCCGACGTTCACGTTGAAGCCCCTACCGGCGGCTCCGCCGTGCTGGCCGCCATCATGCTGAAGCTCGGTGCCTATGGTTTCCTGCGCTTCTCTCTGCCCATTGCCCCCGATGCGGCGCATGAGTGGTCGGGCCTGATGATCACGCTGTCGCTGATTGCCGTGATCTACGTGGGCGTCGTGGCCCTGGTGCAAAAGGACATGAAGAAGCTGGTGGCTTATTCGTCCGTGGCTCACATGGGCTTTGTGACCCTGGGCTTCTTCATGTTCAACAACCTGGGCATCTCCGGTGGCCTGGTGCAGATGATTGCCCACGGTTTCGTGTCCGGCGCCATGTTCCTGTGCATCGGCGTGCTGTACGACCGCGTTCACTCGCGCGAAATCGCCGCTTACGGCGGTGTGGTCAACACCATGCCCAAGTTCGCTGCCTTTGCCCTGCTGTTCGCCATGGCCAACTGCGGTCTTCCTGCAACTGCCGGTTTCGTCGGCGAGTGGATGGTGATCCTGGGTGCCGTGCAATACAACTTCTGGATTGGTCTGGGCGCTGCAACTGCTCTGATCTTCGGCGCTGCCTACACCCTGTGGATGTACAAGCGCGTGTACCTGGGTGATGTGGCCAACGACCATGTGGCTGAGCTCAAGGACATCAACTGCCGCGAATTCCTGGTGCTGGGCCTGCTGGCCGCGGCCGTGCTGGTCATGGGTCTGTATCCCAAGCCCTTCACCGATGTGATGGATGTGTCTGTGGCAGAGCTCATCAAGCATGTGGCTGTGAGCAAGCTCAACTGACCAGACTGAAACGAGAGACACGAGATGATTGACAACATCAGCTGGCTGGCGATCTACCCGGAGATCACACTCCTGGTCATGGCCTGCGTCATTGCCTTGGTGGACCTGGGCATCAATAGTGCCCGTCGCACCGGCACCTATGTTCTGACCATGCTCACCCTGCTTGTCGTGGCGGTGATGCAAGGCATGTACGCCGCAAGCGGCAATACCTTCTACGGCTGGGGCAACATGGTTGTCTCGGACGCCATGGGCAACTGGCTCAAGTGCTTTGCCACCATCGCCGTGATGATTACCATGGTCTACGGTCGCCCTTATGCGGCCGAGCGCGACATGCTGCGTGGCGGTGAGTTCTTCACGCTGTCCATGCTGGCCCTGCTGGGCATGTTCATCATGATCAGCGGCAACAACTTCCTGGTCCTGTATCTGGGCCTGGAGTTGCTGACCCTGTCCAGCTATGCGCTGGTGGCCCTGCGCCGCGACCACACCGTGTCCGTCGAAGCCGCCATGAAGTACTTCGTTCTGGGTGCCATGGCTTCCGGCTTCCTGCTGTATGGGATGTCCATGCTCTACGGCGCCACCGGTTCGCTGGATATCGGACAAGTCTTCAAGGCCATCAATTCCGGTGAAATCAAGCACCAGGTGCTGGTCTTCGGTCTGGTCTTCGTGGTTGCCGGTCTGGCCTTCAAGCTGGGTGTGGTTCCCTTCCACATGTGGGTGCCCGACGTTTACCAGGGTGCACCTACTGCCATCACCGCCTTGATCGGCGGCGCGCCCAAGCTGGCTGCCTTTGCCATGACCATCCGCCTGCTGGTGGACGGCCTGCTGCCGCTGGCCATCGACTGGCAGCAGATGCTGATGGTTCTGGCCGTCTGCTCGCTGCTCATCGGTAACCTGGCCGGTCTGCAGCAGACCAGCCTCAAGCGCATGTTGGCTTACTCGACGATTTCCCAGATGGGCTTTGTGCTGCTGGGTCTGATGTCGGGTGTGGTGGACGGCAAGGTCGATCCTGCCACTGTCGAAAACGCCTACAGCTCGGCGATGTTCTACATCGTGACCTATGTGCTGACCGCCCTGGCTTCCTTCGGCGTGATCCTGCTGCTGGCCCGTGAAGGCTTTGAAAGCGAAGAGATCGCCGATCTGGCCGGCCTGAACCAGCGCAGCCCGCTGTACGCCGGCGTGATGGCGATCTGCCTGTTCTCCATGGCCGGTATCCCTCCGCTGGTCGGCTTCTACGCCAAGCTGTCCGTGCTGCAGGCACTGGTCGCTTCGGGCAGCAGCCTGTACATCGGCCTGGCCGTGTATGCCGTGATCATGTCGCTGATCGGCGCCTTCTATTACCTGCGCGTGGTCAAGGTCATGTACTTTGATGCTCCAATCACTGCTACCAGCGTGTCTGCTCCTCTGGATGTGCGCGTTGTGCTGACGATCAACGGTGCGCTGGTTCTGCTGCTGGGTATCTTGCCCGGCGGTCTGATGGCCTTGTGCGCTGACGCCGTTGTGCGTGCCCTGGCTTCCTGATAAGACGAACGTGATGAGGGCTCGATGCCCTCATCGCTTTTTCTAGGAATGGCTTTGTGTCTATAACCGCCTCTATCTGGCTCATCATCTTGGCTGCCCTTGTGGCAGCCAATTTGCCTTTTATCAACCAGCGTCTGGGCGTCATCGGCCCCGTCATGGCCGGTCGTAAGCCGCTGTGGGTGCGTCTGCTGGAAATGATTGCCCTGTATCTGCTGGTGGGTGGCCTGGGCTTGCTGCTGGAGCGCCGCGCCGGCCAGATATCTCCCCAAGGCTGGGAGTTTTATGCCATCACTGCTACGCTGTTCCTGACGCTGGCATTTCCCGGCTTTGTTTATCGCTATCTGGTTCACCGCAAGGGTTGAGTGGCGCCATGAAAGTGCTTGATCTTCACTGCCCAGCAGGCCATGTCTTCGAAGGCTGGTTTGCTTCGGAAGATGATTTTCAGAATCAGCTGCAGCGCCAGCTGGTGGAGTGTCCTGTCTGTGGCGACAGCGATGTGACCAAGCGCTTGAGTGCCCCCCGCATCAACCTGGGCGCACAGCCGCCAAAAACTTCCCAAACCTTGCAGTCGGCCCCTGCCGCAGCGCCGGCACTTGCCGCCACGAGCCCTGAAATCAGTGCTGAAGCGCGCGCGCATCTGCAGTCCATGCAGGCTGCCTGGATGCAGTGGTCGCGCAAGGTCGCGCAAAGCAGTGAGGATGTTGGCAAGAAATTTGCCGAAGAGGCGCGCCGCATTCACTACGGCGAAACCGAGGAGCGCGCCATTCGCGGCCAGACCAGTGCCCGGGAGGCCATGGAGCTGCTGGAAGAGGGCATTGGCGTTCTGCCCCTGGCCTTGCCCGAGTCGGCCAGCGGCGAGGGCGGCAGCGGCAGCCTGCAATAAGCCCAGACCCTCACTCTCCCTTGCTCGACGCTTGGGGCTGTCGCTTCAGCTCAGTTGCTGATAGATCGCGTTGGCCAGAGTTTGCAGGCGCTCGCGCGGCAAGGAAGCGCTCAAGGCATAGCCTTGCTGGCCGTCGATCCAGTAGAAACCATGGCTTGCGCCGTCGCTGCTCCATTCAAAGGAGGCGGGGGCGGAAGCGGCTGCCGTCTCGGGATTGAGTACCGAGACATACAGGGTGACGCGCTGGCCTGCCTGATCCTCGTACATGAACTGGGCGCGGGCCTGGCCGCTCTCTCCGGGCAGCAGCCGCCCGCCCATGAGTTGAAAGCCCTGGGCCTCCAGCACCGGGGGCTTGAGCGCAACGCCCAGCCGCTTGGACAGCCACTGCACCAGATGCGCCTGCTGTTGCACCGCGACCTCGACGGGGTGGCGCTGCTCAGGCACATAGACGGCATGGGCAGCCGCTGCCTCGCGTACAAATCCCGGCAGCTGCGCAAGTGTCGCGGCAGGCTGCGAAACCGAGGTCTGCCGGCCCGCGCCATAGCCCAGTCCCAGGCCCACGCTGAGCATGATGCCGGCGGCCAGCGCATGTTGCCAGCGCCACTGCAGCGCCGGCCTTTGCAGAGTACGTATGAGCTGGGGCGGGACCGGCTCTTCGAGCAATTGCGCATGCAGAGCCTGCAGGCCTGCGTTCTGGGCCTGGATGGCGGCCATGCGCGCTGCCTCTTCGGGATGTTCGGCCAGCCATTGCGCCACGGCCGCAGCGGCATCGGGCTGCAACTCTCCATCCACCCAGGCATGCAGCGTGGTTTCATCGGGGCGCTGGGGTGTCATTGCACTTTCCTTCATTTGACAGCCCTCAACACGGTCGTCGCGGGTCTTTCTCCTTCCATGAGGCGCCTGAGCTGCTCGCGGGCGCGCGAGAGGCGGGACATCACCGTTCCCACGGGAACGCCCAGCATCTGCGCGGCTTCGCCATAACTGAACTGCTCCATGCCGATCAGCAGCAGCACCTCGCGTGCCTGCGGCGTGAGATGGGACAGGGCCCGCTCCAGATCCAGCTGCAGCGTCAGTCTGGGCATGGGGTCGTGAGGCGTGTCCTGCGCCTCGTCAAGCACCACCATGCGATGCCGTGACGACTGCTGCCACTGATTGGCGTAGAGGTTGTGCATCAAGGTCAGCAGCCAGCTGAGCAAGGCCTTTTGCACCTGCTCGACCGAGGCGGTGGCCGGCGGCTGCCACAACTCCCACTTCTGGCAGGCGCGCTCCAGGGTGTCCTGCACCAGATCGTCTGCCAGTGCGGCATCGCCCGCCAGCGCACGCGCATAGCGGCGCAGGCGGGGAATATGGACCAGGGCGGCGTCGACCTTCACTCAAGGCTTGGCGACATGCCAGCTATTGTTGAGGAAGCCGTCACCCGTCATGTCGCCGGGCTTGGCATCCTTGACCCAGTGATAGAGGGGGCGGCCCTTGTAAGCCCATTGCTTGCTGCCGTCGTCGCGCATCACCACGCTCCAGTCGCCGATCGGCGCAGCATTCGCGGGGGCCATCAAAGGCGGCCAGTTGGTTGCGCAGCCGCCGTTGCAGGCGCTTTTGCCGGAGCCTGCGGCATCCTTGTCAAAGACGTACAGAGTCATCTGGGTCGGTCCTACCAGCACACCGTTGAGGGTGGTGGCAGGAGACTTGGCCGGGGCGGCCGGGCCGGTCGAGCAGGCCGCCAGCAGGGCGGCGGAAACTAGCGTCAGAGAAGCGATGCGAAACATGAGGTCTCTCCTTGTGGTTGACCTGCAGTAAACAGTTCTGCACGGGGTTTTATTCCATGCGTTTTCACGCAGGAACTCAAGAGCAGTGCAGCCGGTATCTTGGGCATGGCTTTCTACGCCGGTGGCCAAACATTTTGATAGCTTCTATCGACCAATAGGTATTGTTTTCAAAGATAAAAGGATATGAAATTCATATAGGTAAAGCGTAAGAAGCTTTCAAATTAATAGCGATACGGTTGATCTTTGTCGCCCCAGGTTTTTCAGGGCGACAAATAGCAAGCATATTTGCGGGCATTGGGCTAGTAACCTGGTTACTTCAGTGGGAATTGAGCGACTCAGGGTTTACGGCATCAGGGCCAATCTGGGGAGCGCTGTGCCATGGGGACGTATTTCGCCCGGTCTTATTAATATTGATAGCGCAATATATATAAGGCATAAGCTTTTTAGAGAGTTCGAAGTGGATGCTGACATTCCTGTGGATGCCGCTGGCTCTGGCGTGACTTGCAGTTGCGATGAGTTTGAAGTTTGCAGTTACTTCTGTTGTTGCTATTTGTTTTATGGAGGATTAGGGAAAGCATAAGTCCGACGGCTCTTCATTCCTAGGAGTTTCCCGCTGCGGCACTGCAGCATGAAAGACCAAGATGCCGCTCAGGCAGAGGAAGCACAGCAAGTTGCTCCCCTCTTTGTTTTGCAGCATTCAGGACTGACGGCCAGCGCATGAGCGACCTTATTCTCGAAACCAGGCAACTCACCAAAGAGTTCAAAGGCTTTACCGCCGTCAGCAAGGTGGATCTGGCCGTGCAGCGTGGCTCCATTCACGCGCTGATCGGACCCAATGGCGCGGGCAAGACCACTTGCTTCAATCTGCTGACCAAGTTTCTGGAGCCCACTTCCGGGAGCATCCACTTCAACGGGCTGGACATTACCCGCGAGGCGCCGGCGCAGATTGCGCGGCGCGGCGTGATTCGCTCGTTTCAGATTTCCGCCGTATTTCCGCACTGCACCTTGCTGGAGAACGTGCGCATAGGCCTGCAGCGCAAGCTGGGCACGGCCTACCAGTTCTGGACCAGCGAGAAGACGCTCAATCAGCTCAACGACCGCGCCATGGAATTGCTGACCGAAGTCGGTCTGCAGGATCTGGCCGACGAGGTGACCGTGAACCTGCCCTATGGTCGCAAGCGCGCCCTGGAGATCGCCACCACGCTGGCCATGGAGCCCGAGCTGATGCTGCTGGACGAGCCCACACAGGGCATGGGCCATGAGGATGTGGACCGCGTGACGCAGCTCATTAAGAAGGTCTCTGCCGGCCGCACCATTCTCATGGTGGAGCACAACATGAAGGTGATCGCCACCATCGCCGATCGCATCACCGTGCTGCAGCGCGGCGCCGTTCTGGCCGAAGGGCGCTACGAAGAGGTTTCGCGCAATCCGCAGGTGATGGAAGCCTATATGGGGACCACTGACGGGCAGCTTCAGGGGGCGCACTGATGGCTCCCCCTGTGCCGCTTTGCGGCTTCCCCCTGAGGGGGACGGCAGCTTCGCCGCAGGGCGGCCTTTGCTTGGTGTTTCTGACTTGGGTTCGTGCCAGTTTTGAGATCAGATGAACAATGAATAAGACAAGTACTCCGGCGCTGGAAATTTCGGGGCTCAATGCCTGGTATGGCGAATCCCATGTGCTGCATGGCATGGATCTGGTGGTCAATCCCGGCGAGGTGGTGACCTTGCTCGGCCGCAATGGCGCGGGGCGCACTTCCACGCTGCGCGCCATCATGGGGCTGACCGGCTCGCGCAAGGGCTCGATCAGGATCAATGGCGTGGAAACCATTCACATGCCCACGCACAAGATCGCCCACCTGGGCGTGGGTTACTGCCCCGAGGAGCGCGGCATTTTCTCCAGCCTGTCCTGTGAAGAGAATCTGATGCTGCCGCCGCCGCTCAAGACCGGCGAGCCGGGGATGAGCATCGACGAGATCTACCAGATGTTCCCCAATCTCTATGAGCGCAGGAACAGCCAGGGCACGCGCCTGTCGGGCGGCGAGCAGCAGATGCTGGCCGTGGCGCGGATTCTGCGCACGGGCGCGCGCCTGTTGTTGCTCGACGAGATTTCCGAAGGCCTGGCACCCGTCATCGTCCAGACCCTGGCCCGGATGATCACCACGCTGCGCGAAAAGGGCTACACCGTGGTGATGGTGGAGCAGAACTTCCGCTTTGCCGCGCCGCTGGCCGACCGCTTCTATGTGGTCGAGCACGGCCATGTCGCCTTGCGCTTCGGAGCCAGCGAACTGGACGAGAAGATGTCCGTACTCAACGAACTGCTGGGCGTCTGAGCCTGCAAGCAATTCCCATTCGTTCATAACAAAGAACCAACCCGTGGAGATAAAGATGAAAGCAAAACTGAGCGTTCTCTCGTGCATGCTGGCTGTGGCCGGCCTGTCCAGCCCTCTGGCCCAGGCCCAGGAAAAGGTGAAGATCGGTTTCGTCACCGATATGTCCAGCCTGTATGCCGATGTGGAGGGCAAGAACGGTGCGGTCGCCATGCAGATGGCGATTGACGACTTCGGCGGCAAGGCCCTGGGCCAGCCCATCGAGCTGGTCAGCGCAGACCATCAGAACAAGGCCGACATCGCTGCCTCCAAGGTGCGCGAATGGATTGATACGCAGGGCATCTCCATGGTCTTCAGCGGCACCAATTCCGGCACGGCACTGGCGGTGTCCCAGATCGCCAACGAGAAAAAGCGCGTTCACTTCAACAGCGGCGCGGGCTCTTCTGCGCTGACCAACGAGCAGTGCAACCCCTATACCGTGCACTACGCCTACGACACCGTGGCCCTGGCCAAGGGTACGGGCGGTGCCGTGGTGGATCGCGGCGGCAAGGACTGGTTCTTCCTGACGGCCGACTATGCGTTCGGCCAGGCGCTGGAGGCCGACACCACCAAGGTCATCAACGCCAAGGGCGGCAAGGTGCTGGGCTCGGTCAAGCACCCGCTCAACGCCTCGGACTTTTCGTCTTTCCTGCTGCAGGCGCAAAGCTCCAAGGCCCATATCCTGGGTCTGGCCAATGCGGGCGGCGACACCATCAATGCCATCAAGGCGGCCAAGGAGTTCGGCATCAACAAGACCATGAAGACCGCCGGTCTGCTGGTCTTCCTGACCGACATCCACAGCCTGGGCCTGAAGAACACCGAAGGCCTGCTGCACACCACCAGCTGGTACTGGGACATGAACGACGAATCGCGCAAGTTCGCCAACAAGTTCTTTGCCAAGACCAAGCGCATGCCTACCGATGTGCAGGCCGCCGACTACTCGGCCGTGATGAACTATCTGAAGGCCGTGGAAGCGGTGAAGACCACCAATGCCGACAAGGTGATGGCCCACCTCAAGAGCACGCCCATCAACGACTTCTACGGCAAGGGCGTGATCCGTCCCGACGGCACTTTCGCCCACGACATGTATCTGGTCGAGGCCAAGAAGCCCAGCGAATCCACCAAGCCCTGGGATTACCTCAAGGTGCTGACCAAGTTGCCTGCCGATACGGTCTGGACCACCAAGGCCGAAACCAAGTGCGCGCTCTGGAAGTAATGGCGCTACCGGTTTGATGCACACCTCACCCTCACCAGCGTATCTCTCATGGAAATCTTCGGCGTTTCATTGCCCGGCCTGATGAGCCAGCTCCTTCTGGGGCTGGTCAACGGTTCGTTCTACGCAATTCTGAGTCTGGGCCTGGCCGTGATCTTCGGCCTGCTCAATGTCATCAACTTTGCGCATGGCGCCCTGTTCATGCTGGGGGCCATGTGCACCTGGATGGCCATGAGCTATTTCGGCATCAACTACTGGGTGATGCTGATCCTGTCGCCGGTGCTGGTGGGGATTCTGGGGGTGTTGATCGAGCGCTTTTTGCTGCGCTGGATCTACAAGCTCGATCATCTCTACGGCCTGCTGCTGACGCTGGGGCTGTCGCTGCTGATCGAGGGGGTGTTTCGCTCCGTCTATGGCGTCTCGGGCCTGGGCTATGACACGCCCGAGCTGCTCGAAGGCGCGACCAATCTGGGCTTCATGATCCTGCCCAATTACCGCGCCTGGGTGGTTGTGGCTTCCATCGTGGTGTGCGTGGCAACCTGGTTTGTGATCGAGAAGACGCGCATCGGTGCCTATCTGCGTGCCGGCACCGAAAACCCGCGCCTGGTCGAGGCTTTCGGCGTCAACGTGCCCGTGATGATCACGCTGACCTATGCCTTCGGTGCAGCGCTGGCGGCTTTTGCCGGCGTGCTGGCCGCTCCCGTCTACCAGGTCACGCCGCTGATGGGGCAGAACCTGATCATCGTGGTGTTTGCCGTGGTGGTGATCGGCGGCATGGGCTCCATCATGGGCTCCATCCTCACCGGTCTGGCGCTGGGTGTCATCGAAGGGCTGACCAAGGTTTTCTGGCCTGAAGCATCGTCCACCGTCGTGTTTTTCATCATGGTCATTGTTTTGCTGATTCGCCCCGCTGGCTTGTTCGGTAAAGAAAAATAAGAGGGGCACGACATGAAATCCAAGACGCTTGTTCAACGCATTGCCCCCGTGGGCTATGGCCTGCTGCTGCTGGGCCTGATCGTCGCGCCCTTCCTCGGTGCCTATCCGGTTTTTGTCATGAAGCTGATGTGCTTTGCACTGTTTGCTTCGGCCTTCAATCTCTTGCTGGGCTATACGGGTCTGCTGTCCTTCGGCCACGCCGCGTTTCTGGGCGGTGCGGCCTATGTGGCGGGCTACACCATCAAGGCCTGGGGCTTTACGCCCGAAGTCGGCATGTTGCTGGGTACGGTGGTCGGCGGTCTGCTGGGCCTGATCTTTGGCTGGCTGGCCATCCGTCGCCAGGGCATTTATTTCTCCATGATCACGCTGGCGCTGGCACAGATGCTGTTCTTTGTCGCGCTGCAGGCCAAGTTCACAGGCGGCGAAGACGGCCTGCAGGGCGTGCCGCGTGGCAAGCTGTTCGGCGTGATCGATCTGAGCAGCGATATGGTCATGTACTACGTGGCGCTGATCATTGTGGCAGCGGCTTTTCTACTCATCGTGCGCACCATCCACTCGCCGTTCGGGCAGGTGCTCAAGGCCATCAAGGAGAACGAGCCGCGTGCCATCTCGCTGGGTTATGACGTCAACCGCTTCAAGCTGCTGGCCTTTGTCATCTCTGCGGCCCTGACGGGTCTGGCCGGTTCCCTCAAGACCCTGGTGCTGGGCTTTGCCACCTTGTCCGATGTGCACTGGACCACCTCCGGTCATGTGATTCTGATGACGCTGATGGGGGGGCTGGGCACGCTGTCGGGTCCGCTGCTGGGTTCGGCGGTCGTCGTGGCGCTGGAAAACAAGATTGGTGAGTTCGGCGGCTTCCTGGCCCATGCAACCGGCGTGGAATGGTTCAGCACGCTGGGCGAGTCGGTCACCATCGTCACCGGCCTGATCTTTGTGCTCTGTGTGCTGCTGTTCCGCAAGGGCATCATGGGCGAGCTGATCGCCTGGCTGCAACGTCGCAAATAAGGCGTTTCGTCCTCTCTCCAAAGGCCGCATCTGCGGCCTTTTTTGTTGCCCTGAATCCCTCGTAAAGATGGAAATTTCAGAGATTTCTGAAATTTCTGGTACACGTTTGCAAGCGATGGACTTTATTTCTCACAACAATGGACTTTTTTTCTCATTTCAAAAATGCCTGAGTGCAGCCGGATGCCGGTGCGCGTGCAGGCGCATACAGTTCGAGGTTCGATATGACACATCGGGAGCAGGCGCAGCCCTTGGCCGCGCGCATCTGGCTCTGGGTTCTGGGGGCGGCGCTGGCGCTTGCCGGCCTGTTCTTCTTGATAGGCGGCGGCAAGCTCATCAGCCTGGGCGGCAGCTGGTACTTTTTGCTCGCTGGCCTGGGGCTGCTGCTGTCCGGCGTGCAACTGGTTCGCCGCCGAGTGAGCGGTGCATGGCTTTACCTGAGCACTTTCGGCGCGACCGTGCTATGGGCGCTGGCCGAAGTCGGTCTGGATTACTGGAGCCTGATTTCGCGTCTGCTGGCCTTGACCTTTGCTGCCGTGGTGGTGCTGGCCAGCATGCCCCTGCTGCGTAAGGCTGGTGAGCCGGGCAAGGCGTCGTCCAGCAAGGCGCCATTTGCTGCAGCGGCGGTCATGCTGGTCGCTGGCCTGGCGGCATTTGTGTCCATGTTCCAGATTCACCCCGAGGTGCAGGCCCAGTCTGCCGTGGCACGCAAGCCAGTGGATGCGGCCAGCGAGCAAAAGGACTGGAGCCATTACGGCAACAGCAGCAATAATGACCGCTTTGCCGCGCTGGATCAGATCAACGTGGACAACGTCAACCAGCTGCAGGTGGCCTGGACTTTTCACACTGGCGACGTACCCAAGTCCACGGGGGCCGGCGCTGAAGACCAGACCACACCGCTGCAGGTGGGCGACAAGGTGTTTGTCTGCACGCCCAGCAACAACGTGATTGCGCTGGACGCCGACACCGGCAAGCAACTGTGGCGCCATGACACCAACTCCCATGTGGGCGGTGTGTGGGAGCGCTGCCGAGGCCTTGCCTACTTTGATGCGGATGCCGCACTGGCTCAGCCCAGCGTGCCGGGATCGACTCCTGTGCAGGCGGTGAGCCTGCCTGCTGGCGCCACCTGCAAACGCCGCATTCTGATGAACACCATCGATGCACGTCTGTTTGCGATCAACGCAGACAACGGCGAGCTGTGCGGCGAGTTTGGCGATCACGGCGTGGTCGACCTCAAGCAGGGCATTGGCAATGTCTCCAATCCCGCCTTCTACACCCTGACATCGGCCCCCACGGTGGCCGGCACCACGGTGGTGGTCGGCGGCCGCGTGGCCGACAACGTGCAGGTGGACATGCCCGGTGGCGTGATTCGCGGCTTCGATGTAATGACTGGCGCACAGCGCTGGGCATTCGACTCCGGCTCAGCCACGCCCAATGAAGTGCTCAAGCCCGGCCAGACCTACACCCGCTCATCGGCCAATGTCTGGGCGGGAACGACCTACGACCCGAGCTCCAATACTGTGTACCTGCCCATGGGATCGGCTTCGGTGGACCTGTATGGCGCCACGCGCTCTGCAGCGGACCTGAAGTACGGTGCTTCCATCCTCGCGCTGGATGCCGCCACAGGCAAGGAGAAATGGGTGTACCAGACGGTGCACAACGACTTGTGGGACTTCGACCTTCCCATGGCTCCCACGCTGATCGATTTCCCCCAGCAGGGTGGCAAGACGACCCCAGCGCTGGTGGTCGGTACCAAGGCCGGTCAGATCTTTGTGCTGGACCGCCACAGCGGCAAGCCGCTGACCAAGGTGGAAGACATTGCCGTCAAGCCTGGTCATATTCCCGGCGAAAAGTACGCCCCGACCCAGCCTTTGTCCGTGGGCATGCCGCAGATCGGCACCAAGACCTTGACCGAAGCCGACATGTGGGGCGCGACGCCGGTGGATCAACTGATCTGCCGCATCAAGTTCAAGTCCATGCGCTATGAAGGCCTGTTCACGGCGCCTGGTACCGATGTGTCGCTGAGCTTCCCGGGTTCGCTGGGCGGCATGAACTGGGGCGGCCTGTCTGCGGATCCCGGCAACAATCTGATCTTTGTGAACGACATGCGTCTGGGCCTGTGGGTGCAGATGATGCCGCAGCAGAAAAAGGACAAGCTGTCCGACGGCGGTGAAGCGCCCAACACCGGCATGGGTCAGGTGCCGCTGGGAGGCACTCCCTATGCGGTGATCAAGGATCGTTTTATGTCGCCTCTGGGCATTCCTTGCCAGAAGCCTCCGTTCGGTACGCTCACGGCCATCGACATGAAGACCCAGCAAGTGGTCTGGCAGGTGCCCGTGGGCACGGTGCAGGATCAGGGCCCCATGGGCATCAAGATGCGCATGCCCATGCCTGTGGGCCTGCCCACACTGGGCGGCACTCTGGCGACCCAGGGCGGTCTGGTGTTCTTTGCCGGCACGCAGGATTACTATCTGCGCGCCTGGGATAGCGCCACCGGCAAGGAAATCTGGAAGGGCCGCCTGCCAGTTGGCAGCCAGGGCGGCCCCATGACCTACAAGTCGCCAAGAACCGGCAAGCAGTATGTGGTGATCTCGGCCGGCGGCGCCCGCCAGTCGCCCGACCGCGGTGACTATGTGATTGCCTACGCATTGCCCGATAGCGGGAAATAGGCGACGCAGGCATTGAACCGAACAGCCATGGCTCGGCAGAGCCATGGCTTTTTTCATTGCCGGGCCGCCCCAGGATGAAAAGCGCCCCCGACCACACGCAGTGGCAAGCGTGGGGGCATTTTTCATGCCTGCGCTGCGTGGTACGCTGGCGCGCCCGAATCAATGGAGATGTGGTCGTGAGCGAGCAGCAAGGTCTTGAAACTTCACTGAGCCAGCAGCCTTCGGCAGACGCGGCATCGGCCGATATGCGCCGAGCCCTGCTGGACGCGGGCAAGACCGAGTTTGCCAATTACGGCTATGACGGAGCGAGGCTCGAGCGCATTGCCGCCAAGGCGGGCTGCGCCAAGCGCATGCTCTACTACTACTTCGGCAACAAGAAAGATGTGTACCTCGCGGTCATCGAGCAGAGCTACTCGGATATTCGCGAGTCGGAGGAGCAGCTCAATCTCGATGCGCTGGAGCCCTTGCAGGCGCTGCATGCGCTGGCGCAAAGGAGCTTCGAGTATCACGAGCAGAACCGGGAGTTCACGCGTCTGGTGCTGCAGGAGAATTTCCAGGGTGGCGAGATGCTGGGCCAGATCTCCAAGACCGAGCTGTTGCGCAAGGCGGCGCTGGAGCCTATCGAGCGCATCCTGCAGCGCGGCGTGGCGCAGGGCCTGTTCAAGGACCAGCTGAGCGCGGTCGATGTCCACTATCTGATTTCGGCCCTGTCCGGCTTCCGCGTGGACCATGCTGCGACCTGGCACAGCCTGCTGCAGGTCGATCTCTTGGGCGAGAACCTGCGCGCGCGCCATCTGCAGCTGCTGCTCGATCAGCTCGGCGCTCTGGTTTGCAAGGAGCAGGGCTGATCTAAAGCCTTAGCGCATTCGCATAGCCGGTCATTTCCAGGTAGCCGCTGCCTACGCGGACGCTTTTGCCATCGGCGCCGATGCTGCGCAGCTCGCACAGACCTTCCCAGTAAATGGCGCCGGTGCTGGCGCGGCTGTCCAGTTCCTGGTCGTCCACCAGCGCATGAACCTCGAAACGGCCCGCCGGTGTCTGCACGCTCCAGGCCACAGGGTAACTTGCTTTGCTGTGCGGGCTGCTCCAGTGGCGCAGGGGCTCAAACCGCACCTGATCGGCGGCAAAGATTTGAGCGCTCTGGTTCGGTACGCGGAATGAGCCGCCGGCCCAGAGTGCCGAGCCATTGCGGCGGCGAAGATGAAAGGCCGTGAGGGCGCTGCCGTCATCGAGGTTCATGCCTATCCAGTCCCAGCCCTGAGCCTCCGGGTCCATGATGGCCGCGCTGCATTCATGGTCCAGCCAGGCGCGGTTGCGTGCGCTGGCTTGCACAGGCAGTTGCTGCCCGCCCACGGTGATGGAGCCGCCGACCTCAAGCTGAGGCTGGCTGTAGTAGTAGCTGGCCTGTTCCTCACGCGGTCCTTTGCGTGAAAGACCATTCAAGCCCTGCAGCAGCAGGGGCTGCGTGCTGTTGAATGCTAGATCCAGAGTGAAGTCCTTGGCCTGGAGCAGGGCGCGGTAGTGGCTGGCTTGGCTGGCGGCTTGTCCCGGTACGGGGCGACGCTGCAGATACCAGTCTCCGATATGCACATCGGTATCGTTTTCGCCGGCTCCGGCCAGGCCCAGCCCCGCGCGCGCCATGCGCTGGTCGTGGCGCAGCTTTTGGCCCTCGACATCGCACAGGGCAGCATGGGCAAAGATCAGCTGCTTGGCCGCGAGCGCCGATTGCAGGCCTTGCGCGGCTTCGATGCGCGAGCGAAAGAAAGTCAGCTGAAAGCCCCAGGGCTTGCCGCCGGCCTGCAACTGCCCGGTGATGTACCACCACTCCGTCTGCAGATCAGGGTGGCTGCCGAAGTCGCGCGGAAACTGCAAGGTTCTGGACGGCAAAGCCATGCCTGGCAGAGGCAGGCCCAGAGTCGCCCAGCCCAGAGCGGCAGCAGCCAGCGTCTGCAAGGACTGCCTGCGTGACAGGGCCTGCAGTGCCGGTTGTCGAAGCTGGGAGGGCGTGGGCTGATAAGGCATGGCCCATTGTCGCCGAGCCGATCAGCGCAATGCCATGATCCCGAGGTGCTGCTTTGCGCTGCCTCAGCCGATATCGACCAGGGGAACGATCACCATCCAGCTGACCCCGAAGCGGTCGGTCACCACGCCAAAACGACGCGCAAAAAACGTGGTGTCCAGCGCCATCTGTACCTTGCCGCCCTGGCCGATGGCGGCGAAGATGCGGTCGGCCTCATTCTCGCTGGGCGCGGTGATGGACAGAGAAAAGCCTTTGAAGTCGGGCTTGCCGCCATTCATGCCGTCAGATGCCATGATCTGCGTCTCGCCAATCTGGACATTGGCGTGCATGATTTTTTCGGGATCCATCTGGCCCGGGCCGCAGCCTTGCTGGCTCGATGACTCGGGTTGCGGCGGAGCATCCTTGTAGCGCATCAGCATGGTGATCTCGGCCCCCAGAGCGGCCTGGTAGAAATCCAGGGCCTCTTCGCAGCGACCGTCGAAAAAGAGATAGGGCTGGATTTGCATACGGACTCCTCGCAGGGGTTGAGGTTTCATTGTGCGCCGCGCCATGGCGCAATCATGTGAAAAACGCTGACAGGGGTGCTGGTATAGCTACCAGTCCTCCTTGACGGCCAGCACCGCGTCGGCACTGGCGGCCCGGCGCCCGGCCAGCCACGCGGTGATGACGCCTGCCAGCACCACGGCAGCGCCCAGTGCCAGCAGGCGCAGCAGAGGCAGGCGCAGCTCCATGGTCCAGTGAAAGCTCTGCGGGTTGACCACATGCACCAGAATCACGGCTACGCCCAGCCCCAGCAGCGTGCCCGCGATGGTGCCCAGCAGGGTCCAGGCCAGACCCTCGGCGGCGACCACGCTCAGCACATTGCGCCGTGTCAGGCCCAGATGGGCCAGCAGCCCGAACTCCTTGCGCCTGGCCAGCACCTGGGCGCTGAAGCTGGCGGCAATGCCGAACAGGCCTATGCCTATGGCCACAGCCTGCAGCCAGTAGGTGACGGCAAAGCTGCGATCGAAAATGCGCAAGGAGCGCTCGCGCAGCGCCTGGCTGCTGACAAACTCCAGCGCCGGAGGTGGCTGCCCCGGCGTGCCGAGGGCCTGCTCTATCGCTGCTTGCAGATCGGTGCCTGACAGCTGGCTTTGGGACTCTGGCCAGACGGCGATCTCGCTGATCTGTGCTGCATTGCCTGCATGACCCACCAGCGCCAGGTAGTCCTTCCAGTCCATTGCCACGGCACCGAACTGACGCACATAGTCGCGCCATACGGATGCTATGTAAAAAGAAGTTGCTGGCGCTTGATGGCCCTGAGTTTGAAGACTGAAAGCCTTGGAGAGCAGGGGCCAGCTGTCGCCGGGCTTCAAGCCATAGAGCTGAGCCACGGCTTCGCTGATGTGCACGGCAATGCCCGCGCGGGGCTGGCGCAGTGGCCCCTCCACCCAGGGAAGCTGCATGGCCTGCTCACCTTGAAGCGGGCGAATCAGCAGACTCAGGGCCGGGCGTTCGGGGCTGAGTACCAACTGGCTGCTGCGCATGGCCTGGGCTCGTTCTATGCCGGGTAGCTGCTCCAGGCGCTGCGCCGCATCGGCCGGCAGCAGGGCTGCATCGACACGGCTGGAGCCGCCGGCCGCGCGCACATACATGGGGGCGGGCAACACGGCGTCCAGCCACTCCATCATGCTGCCGCGAAAGCTGGTGACCATCACCGTCAGGGCCACGGCCAGGCTCAGGCTGGCCACCACACCGCCCACGGCCACGGTAGTGGCGTGGCGCATGCGCCGCGCGCGCTCCAGCGCCAGCATGGCCAGCGGTTGGCGCGAGAAGGCGTTGGGCACCAGTGCCAGCACAGCCCCCAGCAGCCAGGGCAGGGCTGCCATGCCGCCCAGCAACAGCAGGCCCACGGCCATATAGGCGGCCAGCGGGACACCTGCGACCGGCGGCATAAAGGCCAGCACCAGGCTGGCTGCAAGCAGCGCCACAGCTGGCCACAGGCGCGGCGCTCTCTCATGCGTGCTGCCCAGTCCCTTGAGCGTGGCCGCTGGCGGCAGATCCATGGCAGCGCGTGCCGGCCACCAGGCCCCAGCCAGCGTGGCGGCAAGGCCCAGCAGACCGAAGACCAGCGCCGCCACAGGGCTCCAGTGAAGGGCAGGCTGCACGCCGGCAAAGAATCCGCCGCCCAGATCCCCGCCCAGCACCTGCAGCGCCAGCCAGGCCAGCCCCGTACCCAGCGCGATGCCGGCCAGGCTGCCCAGAGTCCCCAGCGCCAGCGCTTCCAGCAGCACCAGTGCCATGCGCTGGCGTGGCGTGGCTCCGAGCACGGCCAGCAGTGCAAACTGCGGCGCGCGCTGGGCCACGCTGAGCGCCAGCACGGAGAACACCAGAAACGCTCCCGTGAACAAGGCCACCAGTGCCAGCACCGTGAGGTTGACGCGGTAGGCGCGCGACATCTCGCCCACGCGCTGCTGATCGTCGCTGGGCTGCTGGATCAGTATCTGGTCTTGCCAGGCTGCCAGGGCGTGCAGGGCGGTGGCCACCTGGCTGCGGCTGGCGCTGTCGGTGAGCAATAGGTCCAGCCGGTCGATGCGCTCAAACAGGCCTAGCTTCTGCTGCAGTGCGGCAATGTCCATGACTACGACCGGTGCGCCGCTGGCGGCGACCGTGCCCGCAATGCGAAGTTGCTGGGCCTGGCCGTTGAGCAGCCATTGCATGGGGGCGTTGACGGCTTGCTCAGGACTCAGTCGCAGGGCCTGCAAGGCTGCAGCATTGAGAAACACGGCGTCGGGAGCAAACAGATCGAGCCGGTTGCCGCCCTCAAACAGGCGTGGCATCAATGCCGGGGCGACAGGGGCGAGCTTGAGGGCATCGCTGCCGAGCACGCGCAAGCTCACGCCTTGCGCCGCTCCTTGTGTGCCGCGCGTCTGCGGATCTGCGCTGCTGGCGGGCAGCAACACCGTGGTTTCGACCCAGGGCACGGCGCTGGCGACGCCTTGGGCCTGTGCGACCTGGGGGTAGAGGGCCAGCGGCAGGCCACCCTGCATGGCGTGCAGCTGCAGATCGGGCTGGCCGTTGACGCTGCGCACGGCCCTGGAGAATTCGTCCAGCGCCGACTGGTTGATCACATGGACGGCAAAGCCCAGCGCCACTCCCAGCATGATGGCAATCAGCGCCGTGGCCGTGCGCCAGGGGTGCTGGCGCAGCTCCTGCCAGGAAAAGCTGGTCAGCAGCAGAAGAAGCGGGGGGTGTGAAGTCACAGGCCTAGCGCGCTTTGCTGCGATGTCGAGAGCTCGGCCTGCATGCCGTCTGCCGTCAGGCGCAGCACGCGGTCGGCGCGCCTGGCAGCTTCTGCGGAATGGGTGACCAGTACCAGCGCCGTGCCGTTGTCGCGGGTTTGCTGCAGCAGCAAATCCATGATCTGCTGGGCAGTGGACGGGTCGAGATTGCCCGTGGGCTCATCGGCCAGCAGCAGAGGCGGTGAATGCACCAGGGCACGCGCAATGGCCACGCGCTGCAACTGGCCACCGCTGAGCTGCTGGGGCAGGCGCTGGCCCAGACCCGCGAGTCCCACGGCTTGCAGCACCTGCTGCACGCGCTGCTGACCCTGGCCGTCCATGCGGCTCAGCAGCATCAGCGGCAGGGCAATGTTCTGCGCCACATCGAGATGGGGCAGCACATGAAAGGCCTGGAACACAAAGCCCAGATGCGCGCGCCGCCAGATGGCGCGCCGGGCTTCATCGAGCGTGGACAGATCCGTGCCGTTGTGCAGAACCCGGCCTTGCTGCCAGCTGTCCAGCCCGGCCAGGCAGTTGAGGAAGGTGGATTTGCCCACGCCGGAGTTGCCGACGATGGCGACAAATTCGCCGGCGGCGATCTCGCAGCTCACCTGCGCAAAGACCGTGGTCTGGGCCTCGCCCTCGCCATAGAGTTTGGCAAGGTCGCTGACCTGCAGCAGCGGATGGGCGTGGGGTGAGTCGGTGGCAGCCATGCAGCGATCTTAACGAGGGACGCTGCTGCGAAAGGTCCTTAGCTTGCGGCCTGCTGTGCTGCGTCAATGGCCGCCATGGCCGCATCCAGCAGTTGCTGCTGGGCGCCCGGCGCATCGCAGGCAATGGCATGGCGCTGGGGCATGGAGCGCAGCCAGGTGATCTGGCGCTTGGCCAACTGGCGCGTGGAAGCGATGCCGCGCTCGCGCAGGCCTGCCATGTCCAGCGGTTTGCCGGGATCGGCCTCCAGCGCGTCCAGCACTTCCCAGGCCTGGCGATAGCCCACGCAGCGCATCGAGGGCAGGTTCAGATGCAGATCGCCGCGCGCGCGCAGGCTGCGCACTTCGTCGAGGAAGCCCTGCTCCAGCATCAGGTCAAAGCGCAGCGCAATGCGCTGGTGCAGCCAGGCTCGCTCTGCAGGCTCCAGCGAGAAAAGCATTGCAAGTCCCATCTGTTCTGCAGGGCCTGTCTTGCTTCTGGTCGTGTGAAAGCTCGAAAGCGGTTTGCCCGAGACCTGCCAGACCTCGAGTGCGCGCTGGATGCGCTGGCTGTCGCCGGGGGCCAGGCGTGCGGCGGTGACGGGGTCCACCTGGGCCAGTCTTGCATGCATGGCGGGCCAGCCCAGCTCGGCGGCCTGCGCGTCCAGCATGGCGCGCACGTCGGGGTTGGCTGCGGGCATATCGTCGAGCCCGTCCATCAGCGCCTTGAAATACAGCATGGTGCCGCCCACCAGCAGAGGTATGGCCTGGCGGGCGCGGATTTCATCGACCAGCTTCTGCGTGTCGCGCACGAACTCGGCCGCGCTGTAGGCCTGCAACGGATCGATGATGTCGATGAGGTGATGCGGGACGGCGGCCAGCTCTGCCGCCGTGGGCTTGGCCGTGCCGATGTCCATGCCTTTGTAGACCAGGGCCGAATCCACGCTGATGATCTCGGCCTTCTGACCGCGTTGCGCCAGCCGCTCGGCCAATGCCAGCGCTGCCGCAGTCTTGCCCGAGGCAGTGGGGCCGGCAATGGCGATACAGGGCAGGGCGTGGGCAGCAGTCATGGGGCGAAATCCGTACAGGTCAAAGCACAAGAACCAATGACCGTCGGCCATTGGTTCTTGCTGGTTGTGAAGGATAACGCAGCCTGCCGCCTTGCGGCAGCGGCGGGATTTAGTGACCTGCCCGGCCTAGCCCTGGCTCAGTCGTTCCGGCACATAGCGGTCGGCCTGAATATCGGGCGAGAGGCCGTGGCTGTAGTTTTCTGCCGTGATGGGCAGCAACTGCTCGTTCCACTGCTCCCATTGCCTGCGCAGTTCGGCAAAGATCTCGGGCTGATGCACCTTGAGATTGGCGCGCTCGCGGGCGTCCTCCTCCACATTGAACAAGAACTCGTTGTCGTTGATCTTGAGGTATTTCCAGGGACCCTGGCGCACGGCACGCTGGGCCTGGGATTTGTAGCGCCAGAACAGGCTGCGCTCCGTTTGGGCCGCGTGGCCTTCCAGTATGGGCAGGATGTTCTGGCCGTCACTCGGGAAATCCGGGTGTTGTCTGGCTCCGGCAGCAGCCAGCAGCGTGGGCAGCCAGTCAAAGCTGGCCGTGACCTGCTCCTGGACCTGGGGTTGGATGCGGGCGCTCCAGCGCAGCAGCGTGGGCACGCGGATGCCGCCTTCGAGCAGCTCGGTCTTCTGGCCCGTGAAGGGCCAGGTCTTGGAAAAGCGCTCGCCGCCGTTGTCGCTGGTGAAGATGACAATGGTGTTGTCAGCCTGGCCGCTGTCATCGAGCGCCTGCAGTACCTGGCCTACGGCCTTGTCCAGGGCCTCGACGATTTCGCCGTATTTCTTCAGACTGCCGCCGTCGTAGTGGAACAGATCCTTGATGCTGTGCGCGACATGCTCGTCGTCGGGCCCTTCCCAGGGCCAGTGCGGCGCAGTGAAATGCAGTGACAGGAAAAAAGGCTTGTCCTGACCCTTGCGCTCATGCACATAGCGCGTGGCCTCATCCCCCAGGATGTAGGTGTAGTAGCCCGTGCGCTGCACGGGCTCGTTGCCTTGCCAGAGGTCGGAGCTGAACTGTTCGCCCACGCCGGGCTTGTGCGTGAAGTAGTCGATGGCACCGCTGTGGTTGCCGAAGAAGTAGTCGTAGCCGCTGATCTGTGGGCCGTAGGCGGGCGGCTTGCCCAGATGCCATTTGCCGATCAGTGCCGTGTCGTAGCCGGCTTGCTTGAGCAGCGATGGCAGCGTGGGGTGATCGGCAGGCAGGCCGAGTTGCGCACCATGGCGGGCCAGCGGCTCTTCGAGCCCGGCCTGCAGCCGGTACTGATAGCGCCCGGTGATCAGCGCAATGCGGGTGGCCGAGCAGACGGCCGAGTTGGCATAGGCCTGATTGAAGCGCACGCCCTGGGTGGCGAGGCGGTCCAGGTGCGGGGTCTTGAAATCGGTGGCGCCATAGACGCCCAGGTCGGCCCAGCCGAGATCGTCGGCCAGAATGAAAACGATATTCGGTGCGGTCATGAGTAGGTTGTTCTGCTTATTCGATGGCAAAGCCGGAGTTGGTGATCACGGGACGCCACTTGGCGACTTCGGCCACGCGCAACTGCTCCAGCGCCTGCGGCGTGCGCGGGTCGGGCTGCAGGGACAGCTCCGCCCATTTGGGTTGCAGCTTGGGGTCCAGCAGCGCATGGTTGACGGCGCGGTTGACCGCGGCAATGGCTTCGGGCGAAGTGCCTTTGCGTGCCCACAGGCTGTACCAGCCGCTGCCTGTGGCCTTGGGGTAGCCGGCTTCGGCAAAGGTCGGCACATCGGGCAGCTCGCGGCCGCGCTGGCTGCCGAAGGTGCCCAGAATGCGCACCTTGCCTTCCTTGTGCAGCGGAGCGAGCTCGCTGGTGGTCTGGATGGCAGAGGCCAGCTGGCCGCTGATCAGATCCGTCATCATGGCCGGGCCGCCCTTGTAGGGCACATGCACGATGTTGACGCCCGCAGCTTCGCCCAGCAGCAGTCCGAAGAAATGCGGCAGGCTGCCCACGGCGGGGCTGCCGAAGTTGGCTTTGTCGGGGTTGGCCTTGAGCCAGGCCACATATTCCTGAATATTGCGCGCCGGGTGCCTGGCGGGGACGGCCAGGCCGAACTGGAAATGCGCGAGCAGACCTACCGGAGAGAAGTCGCGTGCAGGATCGTAGCCGGGCTTTTTGTAGACGATCTGCGATAGCACCGGGGTGATCAGCGGCGCGATCAGATAGGTGCTGCCGTCGCTGGGGGCGTTGAGCAGGGTCTGTGCGGCAATCTGGCCGTTGGCGCCGGGCTTGTTGTCCACCACCACATAGTGGCTCTTGCCCAGTTGTGCTGCGATGCTTTCGGCCAGCACGCGTGCCAGCAGATCGATGCCTCCGCCTGCGCCAAAGCCCACCAGGATGCGACTGGCCTGAGGCACGGCAGAGATCTCGGCGGCTTTGGCCAGGGAGCTTAATGAGAAGCCGGCAGAGCTGGCGGCGAGCAGCGATTGCTGCAGAAATGAGCGGCGGGAATGCATGGCTGGAGATCACAAAAAGTGCGGCGCGTTGGCCAGTCCAGGCATTCTTAAAAAATCTCTATAAAAAGAAAAATAATAAAAATTGGTTTTTAAATAGCTAAATCATCTTATTTCAAATCATGATTTGCTGATGCCAAAACGCTGTACCAGCGTCCATGCCGTGATCGCTGTGCAGGCCGACCAGAACCAGATGCCGAAGGCCAGCGGCATGGTGGAATCTGCATCCAGATTCAGTCCCAGCCAATGCCCCATGGCAAAAGCCATGAGCATCATCACCAGGCCGTTGATGGCCGAGGCCGTGCCCGCAGCCTGGGGGAAGGGCGCGATGGCATTGCTTTGTCCGCAGGGCATGTGAATGCCGTGGGCGATCTGGTAGAGGCAAAAAGGCAGGGCATAGGCCCAGATGCTGCGCAGATCGGCCAGGGCCGCCAGGCCCATGATGGAGCCGGCCGTCAGCGACAGCACTCCCGCCACGGCCACGGCGCGCCGCACACTCATGCTGCGCAGCAGACGGCGGCAGGCAAAGGTGCCTGCGATGTAGCACAACGCGTTGCCGCCCAGCATCAGTCCGTATTGCGTACGCTCCATATGTAGCACGTTGATGTAGGTGAACGAAGAGGCCGCCAGATTGGTGAACAGGCCTGCATAGCTGAAGCAGGTCAGCAGGTTGTAGGCCTGGAACATGGGGTTGCGCACAATGCGCGACCAGGTGCGCAGCAGATTGCCCGCTTGCAGCGCCTGCGGGTTGCGCTGGGGAATCGACTCCCTGAAGCGCAGCACCACCAGCAGCCAGGCCAGACAGCCCATGAAGGCCTGGGCCAGCATGGTGGAGCGCCAGCCCAGCCAACCCACGAGCAAGCTGCCGCTGATGGGCGCCAGAAAAGCCAGCACTCCCAGGCCCGTCAGCGCCTTGGACATGACCTGCGCGCCCATATGCGGGGCATAGAGATCGCGGACCACCGCTCGCGCGCACATCACGCCGGCGCCCAGGGCTGCGCCTTGCAGGCTGCGCCAGGCAATCAAGGCTTCCATGCTCTGTGCGCTGGCGCAGCCCAGAGCGGCGATCACATAGCCGCTGATGCCCAGCAGCAAGACCGGGCGGCGGCCCAGCCGGTCAGACAGCGGGCCCCAGAGAATCTGCGAGCAGCCAAAGGCCAGCAAAAAGCCGGTCAGCGTCAGCTGGGCCTGCGAGACGTGGGCGCCAAAGCCTTGCTGCAGCTGGGGTAGGGCGGGCAGATAGAGGTCGGTTGCCAGCGGCTGAAGACCCAGCAGCAGCCCCAGCGTGAGAATCACGAAGACTGCAGATTCAGGAGCACTCTTCGCTTGCTCATCAAGAGATTGAGCGGGATTCGGCTTTGAGTTCAGAGCAGGCGGCGCAGACATAGCCGGACAGCCTATCAGAACCTGTCCATTGATCCGTATGCTGACGAGACAGTATGTGGCGATGTCGCTCAGCGCGGATTCAGGCCGAACAGCTCATGCAGTGCCTGGCGATATTGCACCAGGGCCCTGGACTGGGTGTTGTGGTGGCTGGCACCTTCGACCAGGATCAGGCGCTTGGGCTCGCGCGCTGCATCGAACAGCTGCTGGCCCAGCCGGGCCGGAATCAGCGGGTCGGCCGTCCCGTGCACCACCAGTAGCGGCGAGCCGATGCCCGCCACGGTGTCGACCGAGTTGAAACGCTGCGTGATCAACCAGTTCACGGGCAACCAGCCCCAGCGCATGGAGTCGAACACGTCGGGAATGCTGGTGAAGGTGGACTCGACCAGCACCCCGCTTTCATCCTTGACGGAGCTGGCCAGGTCGATGGCGACGGCGCCGCCCAGTGAGTGGCCGAAGATATAGCGCGGCCTGCCTGCGGCCTTGCGGCCCAGCCAGTCCCATGCAGCGCGGGCATCCTCGGCGGCCGAGGTCTGCGAGGGCAGGGCCGGGCTGCTCTTGCCAAAGCCGCGGTAGTCCACGGCCAGCACCGAAAAGCCCATGGCCTGCAGGCGCCGTATGCGTGGTGAGGAGCCCGTCACATTCCAGCGCGCTCCATGCAGAAACAGCAGCAGCGGGGCACGTGCATCGCCGGATGGCATCCACAGGGCGTGCAGCCTGGCGGCGCTGCCGTCGCGGCTGCGAAAGTCTATCCATTGCTCCTGCATGCCGGCTGTGTTGGCTCCAGGCCAACTGCGGTCGCTGGGCTGAAAAATCCAGACCCGCTGCCGGGCATCGATCTCGCGCATGCCCCAGATCGCGAGCGCCAGCAGCAAGGCCAGACCGAGTGCTGCCGCGAGGCGGCGGGGGCTGCAGAAGCGTGAGGTCTTGGGCATGGAAGGAGTGCGGCGGAAGAGGGCGACTGTCAAGTGCTGTGCAAGTATGGCTGTCTGACCCGGCCCCAGTCATCTGGAGTGCATGAATTGGCGATATTCTTGCGGGTGTTTCAAACCGCAAATGCATAGCTGGTTGCGCAGAGTTTGCGAGCGTTTGAAGCCTGTTTGAAGGATTAGTTCACTATGTCGATCTGCCTGGGTCTTGCCGCCAACAAACTCCACCACCAAACCGAGGACGCCGCGCTGTTTGCCTTGCTGCGCGCCTGCGAGGCCGGAATTCGCGAGCTCAAGCTGGGCTTTCATACCGTGGGCCGCACCTATGACGCCATCACGGCGGCCAGCATGCTCCAGGGCTACAGAGGCCTGGTTCGCTATCCCTATGGCCGCGAGGGCGGTCTCATGAGGCTGGTGGCCGAGGTGGTGGGCATGGAGGGTGACGAGCGCACTCTCGATGGCGCCATCTACCTGATGGACCCGGTGGACCCCTCGTCCATCTTCCCTGAAGCCCTGGCCTTGAAGCGCCAGTGCGTGATTCATGGCAAGCCTTTTCTTTCCACGGTCGCCTCCACGCGCGACTGGATCGAGATGGAGCGCATTCACGCCGGTCTGGTACGTGACCGCAATGCCGACCGCTTTCACGACTATGAGAACCAGACGCTGGCGCTGATCGCCCACGATGCCATGAAGCCCACCATGCTGGACTTTGCTGCGCGCAACTTCGAGCTGCTCAGCCGCTACCGCCGCCGCGTGGGCACGGGCACCACGGGTCAGAAGCTCAACGAGATGGCCTGGAGCAAGGGCTGGCCTGCCGACAAGCCCTGGGTGGATCGCTACAACAGCGGGCCGCTGGGCGGCGATGCGCAGATTGCAGATCTGGTGCTGGAAAAGCGCTGCCACCGCGCCATCTTCTTCGAAGACCCGCATGTGGCACGCCAGCACGAAGCCGATATCCAGCTGCTGGAGCGCGCCGTGACCACGGTGACGCACGATGCCGTCTGCAGTACCTCGCCCCAGGTGGCGCAGCGCTGGTGCGATGCGGCCGTCAAACGCGCGGGCTGAAGCCAGCTGCTGAGCGCTACTGGCGGCTGCGGTAGCGCTTGAGTTCTGCCTGCAGCCAGCTGGCGCTGGATTCAGCCTCCTTGCCGCTGCAGCGCACCAGATAGGGCTTTTGGCTGATGCTGCTTTGCGTGCCTGCGCGGGCAATGAAGTCCTCGGCCGTCTCCACCCAGCCCTTTTTGAGCAGATAGTCGTATTTGCCGCGCAGATGCTCGGCGGCCTTGGCGCTGTCATGCCAGCTGCCATTGCGCTCAAACTCGCAGCCCGAGGCTTTGAGATGGCCGATCAGGTACTCGATCTCCTGAGTCGCCGCAGGTGCGGGCGATGCGGCAAGGCTCAAGCTGCAGGCTGCACCCAGCAGCAAGGCGGTAACGGTGTGCTTCATGTGGGTTGATCCTACAGAAGAAGAGCCGAGCAAGGAACAAAGGCCGCAGCGATGGACTGCGGCCTTGTCTTGGTCGGTCGAAGCTGTGCGGTACTCAAGGGGCCGGTGTGGCCAGAGGCTTGCCCTTCTCCACGACATACACACCAATCAGCTTGACCGTGCCATTGCTGGCGTTGTGTGCGTCATGAATCACACCCGCGGGCACGACAAAGGTCTCGCCGGCCTTGAGCGTGCGCGGCGGCTGGCCGTCGATCAGCAGATCAACCTCACCCTCGCTGATATAGCTGATCTCGTCGCCAGGGTGGGTGTGGCGACCCGCGCGCGAGCCTGGGGCGACCTCCACCTTGGCCACCACGGCTTCGCGACCCGGTACCGAAACATCAGCCTTGCCGACCATGGTCCGGGACAGGCCTCCGGTTTGGGCCGCACCCGGCTGGGCCGCACCCGGCTGGGGTGATGCAGCCTGAGCCAGGGCATTCTGGCTGAACAGCACGAAGGCGCTGCTGCAAAGCAGGCTCGAAAAGCTGGCGCGGCGAATCAAGATCATCAGATATCCCTCCGGATGTGTGAAACCTGTCACTTGTACCGGGAAGGAGCGCGGGCATGCCATGGGGGCAGCCCTAGTCGCAGGGGCGCGGAGAACACCGCCGGGCGCGGTGATGCAAGGCCCTGCGGGCAGAAGAGATATGGCGCTGCAGGCCGCTGCCTTAGTTGTCGGCCGTGATCCGGGCGAACTTCACCAGCTCGGCGTATTTGTCCATGTCTGTGCGCATCACCTGGGCAAGGCTTTCATTGCCCTTGGCGGGCGGGGTTCCAGCTGCTTCCAGCTTCTGGCGGATGGCCGGGTCGGCAAGGCCTGTCTGTATCGCTTTTTGCAGCTTGGCCAGCACTTCCGGGGGCAGGCCCTTGGGAGCCGCGAGGGCAAACCAGCCGCTCAGGGCATAGCCCTTGAGCGCGGGATGTTCCGCCAGCGCAGGAACCTCCTTGAGCGTGGCGATGCGGGTGGCCGTGGTGGCGCCCAGAATCCTGATCTTTCCTGACTGCGCCAGCGGCGCTGCGGCCATCGGCGAGAGGATGGCGAAGTCCAGGTTGCCGCCGCCCAGATCGCTGGTCATGGCCGGAGAGCCCTTGTAGGGGATGTGCACGAGGTAGACACCCGCAGTCTTCTTGATCAGCTCTCCCGAAAAATGCGGTGTCGAGCCAATGCCGGGGCTGCCGTAGCTGTATTTGCCAGGGTTGGCCTTGGCCAGTTTGACGAAGTCATCCACGGTTTTGGCAGGAACATGCGCTCCGGCCACCCACAGATTGGGGGCCAGGGCGGTCAGGCTCACCGGGGTCAGATCCACAGCCGGATCGTACTTCTGCGCGGCATTCACAAACTTGGTGCCCGCCATTTCGTTGCTGGAGCCTGCCAGCAAGGTGTAGCCGTCGGGCTTGGCCGATACCACGCGCTGTGCTCCCACCACGCCTGCGGCGCCCGGCACGTTCTCGACCACGACGGTGGCGTTCAACTGCCTGGCCAGTATGTCCCCGACCACGCGGCCGACCATATCGACGGAGCCGCCCGGGGCATAGCCAATCACGATGCGGATGGGCTTGCTGGGATAGGCATCCTGTGCCTGCACAGCGCCTGCGAACAGGCTGGTCATGGCACAGGCGATGCAAAGTCGGCGGGAAAGAGTGGCGCGGTCTGGATTCATAAGTCCCACAATTATTTGTGGTGAAGGTTGATTCAGTGATTGGCGTTGAATTGCTCAACAAAACTCAATTGATTGTCATGAAATTCCATGGGAGAAGGAATCCATGGAAACCAGCAGTTCAACTGATTTTTAGGCAGTGCCGCGCGCAGCTAGAGCGGGCTGAACCAGCGGTAGCGTTGGCTGGCGCAGGCAATCAGCCCGCAGCGGTCAATCAATGATCGATATTCCTGCTTATAGTCAGTGGCAAGGCCTGCCGAGCGCATACCATGCAACGGCGCCTTCTCCGCGGTAGCCAGCCAACCGGGCACAGATCCGGCTCACAAGCGTTTCAGTTGAATCGTCAGGGAGTCTCAGATGCAGGAACAGAGTCGCGTTGCCGCCTGGCACGCGTTGTCGACCGATGCCGTACTCGCTCAATTGCAATCGACTGCCGCCGGGCTGAGCTCCGGCGAGGCCCGCGAGCGCTTGCAGCAGCAGGGCCCCAACGCTCTGCCAGCCGCCGCTTCACGCAGCATGCCGGCCCGCTTTCTGTCGCAGTTCAACAATTTGCTGATCTATGTGCTGCTGGGCTCGGCGGTGGTCACCGCCTTGCTGCAGCATTGGGTCGATACGGGGGTGATCCTCGCGGTGGTGCTGATCAATGCGGTCTTCGGATTCGTGCAGGAAGGCCGTGCCGAGAAGGCGCTGGACGCCGTGAAGGCCATGGTTTCCAGCCGCGCCAATGTGCTGCGCGACGGATTGCGCATGGCGGTGCCTGCTGAGGAACTGGTTGCCGGCGACTGTGTGCTGCTCGAGGCTGGCGATCGCGTCCCGGCCGATCTGCGCCTGCTGCGCGCCAGCAGCCTGAAGCTGGACGAGGCCATGCTGACCGGGGAATCGGTTGCCGTCGACAAGTCGGCCGATCCGGTGGCCGCCGATGCCGCTCTCGGCGACCGCTTTTCCATGGCCTACTCCGGCACGCTGGTTGCCGCGGGGCAAGGCCTGGGCGTGGTGGTGGCCACAGGCCCTCGTACCGAGTTGGGCCTGATCAGCACCATGCTGGGTTCGGTGCAGACACTGGCCACCCCGCTGACGCGGCTGATGGATCGTTTCGCGCGCCAGCTCACCATCACCATCCTGAGCCTGTCCGTGCTGATGTTCTGCTTCGCGCTATGGGTGCGCGATTACGACACAGCCGACGCCTTCATCGCCGTGGTGGGCATTGCCGTATCGGCTATCCCCGAAGGCCTGCCCGTGGTCATGACGATTGCGCTGGCCATCGGCGTGCAGCGCATGGCCGCACGCTATGCCATCGTGCGCAGTCTGCCGGCGGTTGAAACACTGGGCGCCGTCTCGGTCATCTGCTCCGACAAGACCGGCACATTGACACGCAACGAAATGAGCGTGCGCGCCGTGGTGCTGCCCGGTGCCAGCTTCGACATAGAGGGCGAAGGTTATGCCCCCCAAGGGCGTTTCACCCTGGCGGGCGAGGAGATTGATCCTGCACTGCATCCGCAGTTGCTGCACTTCGCCACAGGCGCGGCACTTTGCAACGACGCCCATGTAAGACATGCCGAAGGCAAGGTCTGGGTGGTCGAGGGCGACCCCATGGAGGGAGCTCTGGTGACGCTCGCGGCGCGCGCCGGTCTCGATGTGGAGCAGTTGCGCCAGGACTGGCGCCGACTCGACGAAGTTCCCTTTGATGCCGTCCACCGCTACATGGCCACTCTGCACCGCCCGGTTGATGCTCCAGCCGTGGTTTTCGTCAAAGGGGCTCCGGAGCAGATTCTTGCCATGTGCCGCGACCAGCAGGGTGCCGACGGCGTGCAGGCGCTGGATGCCGCCTATTGGCTGGAGCAGGTCGATGCCCTGGCGGCCAAAGGCTATCGCGTGCTGGGTCTGGCCAGCTTCGCGCCCGAGGATGCCAAGGGCAGCGTGGACATGGCCGACGTCAAGGACCTGACCCTGCTTGGCGTGCTGGGCATGATAGATCCGCCGCGAGAATCGGCAAAGGAGGCCGTACGCGAATGCCGCAGCGCCGGCATTGCCGTGAAGATGATCACCGGCGACCATGCCGCCACGGCGGCCGCCATTGCCAGGGAGCTGGCGCTGGCCGACACCATCCGCGTCACTTCGGGCCATGAACTGGACGGACTCAACGATGCCCAGCTGATCGATGTGGCCCGTGCCTCCACGGTATTCGCCCGAACCAGCCCGGAACACAAGCTGCGCCTGGTGCAGGCCCTGCAGGCGGATCGCAGCGTCATCGCCATGACCGGTGACGGCGTCAACGACGCGCCGGCGCTCAAGCGGGCCGATATCGGCGTGGCCATGGGCATTACCGGCACGGCTGCCGCCAAGGAGGCTGCGGGCATGGTGCTGGCCGACGACAACTTCGCCACCATCGTCGCCGCCGTCAAGGAAGGGCGCACTGTCTACGAAAACCTGCGCAAGGTCATTGCCTGGACCTTGCCGACCAACGGTGGCCAGGCCATTGTCATCGTCGCGGCGATTCTGCTGGGCCTGTCCCTGCCCGTCACTCCGGTGCAGATTCTCTGGGTCAATCTGGTCACTGCCGTGGCCCTGGGTCTGACGCTGGCCTTCGAACCACCCGAGGCCACGCTGATGCAGCGCAAGCCGCGCTCGCCGGACGAGCAACTGCTGCAGCCCTACCTGCTGTGGCGTGTCGCCCTGGTCTCGGTGCTGTTTGCCTTGGGTTGCTTCGGCATGTTCGAGTGGTCGCTGCGCCGCGGCGACTCGGTCGAACTGGCTCGCACCATCGTGGTCAATGCGCTGGTGATCATGGAGATCTTCTATCTGTTCAGTGTGCGCTATACGCAAGGAACCTCGCTGAGCCTGCGTGGCGTCCTGGGCACCCCGGCCGTGCTGCTTGGCGTGGCCGGCGTCACCCTGGTGCAACTGCTGTTCACCTACACCTCGCCCATGCAGGCGCTGTTCGACAGCCGTCCTGTCGACCTGGCGGCCGGACTGCTGGCGATAGGGCTGGGGGTTGCCCTGCTGCTGTTGCTGGAGGTCGAAAAGCTCCTGATACGCTGGATGAGACTGGGAGTGAGGGCCTAGAGCGCTGTGCACGCAAGGCATTCAAGCCGTCGTTTCACCGCCTGGCCGAGGGCATGAAAAAAGGCCCCGAAGGGCCTTTCTTGCGAGTGCTGAGCGCTTGGCGCTTAGATCACGCCTTGTGCCAGCATGGCGTCGGCCACCTTCACAAAGCCGGCGATGTTGGCGCCGTCGATGTAGCTGATGGTGCCGTCTTCGCGCTTGCCGTGCTTCACGCAAGCTGCGTGGATGCTTTGCATGATTTGCAGCAGACGTGCATCCACTTCTTCGGCAGGCCAGGACAGGCGGGCCGAGTTTTGCGACATTTCCAGACCCGAAGTAGCCACGCCACCGGCGTTGGATGCCTTGCCGGGTGCGTACAGCACGCCGGCAGCTTCGAAGGCGCGGGCGGCTTCGTTGGTGGAGGGCATGTTGGCGCCTTCAGCCACGCAAAGCACGCCGTTGGCGATCAGGGTCTTGGCATCGGCTTCGTCCAGCTCGTTCTGGGTGGCGCAAGGCAGGGCCACGTCCACCTTGATGGACCAGGGGCTCTTGCCGGCCAGGAATTCCACGCCGGAAACCAGCTTGGCGTAGTCGCTGACGCGGCCGTACTTGTGGTTCTTCACATCCATCAGGATGGCCAGCTTTTCGGTGGTGAAACCAGCGGCGTCATACACGGTGCCCGAGGAGTCGGACACGGTCACGACCTTGGCGCCCAGCTCCATGGCCTTTTCCACGGCGTACTGAGCCACGTTGCCGGAACCGGACACGGACACGGTCTTGCCTTCAAAGGACTGGCCGCGAGTGGCCAGCATTTCACGGGCGAAATACACAGTGCCGTAGCCAGTGGCTTCGGGGCGAATCAGCGAGCCGCCGAAGGACAGGCCCTTGCCCGTGAACACGGAAGCTGCAGTGTTCGACAGCTTCTTGTACATGCCGGCCATGTAGCCCACTTCACGGCCGCCCACGCCGATGTCACCTGCGGGCACATCGGTGTCGGGACCCACGTGGCGGAACAGCTCGGACACGAAAGCCTGGCAAAAGCGCATGACTTCGGCAGGGCTCTTGCCCTTGGGGTCGAAGTCGGAGCCGCCCTTGCCGCCGCCCATGGGCAGCGTGGTCAGTGCGTTCTTGAAGGTCTGCTCGAAAGCCAGGAACTTCAGCACGGACTGGTTGACCGAGGGGTGGAAGCGCAGACCGCCCTTGAAGGGGCCGATGGCCATGCTGTGCTGGATGCGGAAGCCGCGGTTTACCTGCACCTGGCCCTTGTCGTCAGTCCAGCTCACGCGGAACTGGATGATGCGCTCGGGCTCGACCAGGCGCTCCAGCAGAGCGTGTTCGGCGTACTTGGGATTCTTCTCGATGAAGGGCCACAGGCTTTCCATCACTTCGGTGACGGCTTGCAGGAATTCGGGCTGACCGGGGTTGCGTTGTGCCACTTCTTCCAGGAATTGGCCTACGGACTCGTACTTCATAGAGAACTTTCTGACAGGGACAGGGAATGCGCTGAAACTCGCGAAACCAAAATTATGCCAAAAAGTTATGCCGTCATGCATAGATTCGGTGCATGAAGGCGCAATTCTGGTGCGTAGATGCCCGAATTTGGAACACTGATCCCATATTTATTCTTAGTTTTCAGGCACTTGGATGGTGCATTTGAAGTAAAGGATTTTTCATTGTCCTGTCGCAAAAATGGTCCGGAAGCCGCTTGGCACAGCGTTGTCCAACAGAAAAAACGGCGCGATGCCTGCGCTGACATCGTTCTGTGATAGCACCGATGTGGTGCATGGGATTTCAGGCACGCAATCTGCTGTTGTGAAATTGTTTTTTCATCAAGGCCGTCACATGAGCCTGGGGATGGCCTCTTTCACCAATCAACGGGGCTGGGTAAACATGTATTTGAAAAAATATTTTCATAACTTCAAATATGAAAAATAAATTTCAAATTCGATTTGCCGGCCCAGTGCCTGGGCGGTCATCAGCACACAGGAGGTGGATATGGCAGGTGAGATCCCCGTGACGCCCTCGGCGTCAGGCAAGGCCAGTGCGGCGCAGATGCAGCAGCTGGAAAATGCGCTCAACCAGATCGGTGTGACGCGCTCGCACAAAAGCATCATCTTTCTGGTGGTCTGCGGTGTGCTCTTCGATGTGTTCGAACAGAACGCAGTCGGCCTGGTCGGCCCCCTGCTGCGCCAGCAATGGGGGCTGGACGCGACGGACATTGCCTTTCTGAACACCATCACCTTCTTTGCCGCCGCCATGGGGCGCTTGCTGTCGGGCTACCTGGCCGACCGCATGGGACGGCGCTTCATGCTCAATGTGAACCTGGCGCTGTTCACGCTGGGTGCCGTCGGCTGCGCACTGGCGCCCGACTACGCTTTCCTCGCCGTGGCGCGTGCCATCGTGGGCTTTGGTCTGGGCGGAGAAATCACCACGGCCGTGACCATGCTGGCCGAGTTCTGCTCGGCGCGCTTTCGCGGCACGGCAGTCGGTCTCATCAATGTGGGCGGCGGCGGTCTGGGCAATATGCTGGCGCCGGCCTTCGCGCTGGGCGTGTTCACGCTGTTCCCGGGCGATGATTCCTGGCGCTGGCTGTTCGGCTGTCTGGTCATGCCGGCCATCTTCATCGTGTTCTACCGCCGCTTTGTGCCGGAGACGCCGCGCTTTCTGCTCTCCAAGGGACGGGTCGAGGAAGCCAACCAGGTGCTGAGCATGCTGGCGGCGGGCAAGCTGGCCAATGCGCAGTATGAGCTGCGCGAGTTCATCAGCCCAGGCAGCGCACAGGCGCAGACGGCTGCCACGCAGACCGTGCAGCGCAGCTCTTTCACCGACATCTTCAGGGGCGGCTATGCGCGGCGCACGATTGCCGTGGGTGTGGCTTCGTGGATGACGTTTGGCGCGCAGCTCTCGGTGCTCACGCTGATGCCGACGATTCTGGTCGCCCAGGGCTACTCCATCACCAAGAGCTTCAGCTTCACCATCGTCATGCAGATGGGCAGCCTGGCCGGCGCGATCGCTGCATCGACCATGGGTTATTACTTTCCGCGCAAGCGGGTGCTGACGGTAGGGGCGATTGCTGCCTGTCTGGCAGGCCTGGCGTTCGGCAACTTCACCGATAGCGTGGCCATGATCCTGGTCTGCGGTGCGCTGTTCCAGTTTTGCGTGCTGACGCTCAACACCTCCATCTGGATCTTTGCGCCAGAGCTGTACCCCACGCGCATTCGTGCGCTGGGCACCTCCTTCCTGCTGGCGCTGGGCACGATCGGCGGAGCCATGTCCCAGGTGCTGGCGGGCAAGATGTTCGATCTGCACGGCGTCTCCGGAATGTTCGGCATGATCGCGGCCATGTATTTCATCTTTGCGATTGCCGTGCAGTTTGCCCCCGAGACCTTCGGCCGCTCCATCGAGGAAGGCGCGGGGGAGGAATCCCATGCCGGGCAGGAGTCTGCCGCTGCTGCAGGCGTACCTTCAAGCGCTCAGGAGCGCACGGCATGAAGACTGGCATGCATATTTTGCTGATCAACCCCAATACCTCGCAGCAGACCACGGCGCTGATGCTCAGACAGGCGCGGGCCTGTCTGCCGCCCGGCGCGCTGCTGCACGGCGCGACGGCCGAGCGGGGGGCGGCCATGATTACCGACGAGGCGGGGCTGAAGATCGCCGAGCAGGAAGTGCTGCGCCTGGGCCTGGCCTTTGCCCGGGGAGATGACAGCCAAGCTGGGCGGGCCATCATCGTGGCCGCGTTCGGCAATCCGGGGCTGGAGTTGTTGAGAGCGGCCCTGCCGGCCGGAGTTGCCGCCTTTGGCATCGGCGAAGCCGCCATGCGGCAGGCCGCGCGGGACGAGCAGGGCCTGCCGCGCCGCTTCGGTATTGCGACGACCACGCCAGGGCTGGAGGCTTCGATTGCCGCCTCGGTCGCAGCGCTGGGCCTGACTCCCTGGTTCTGCGGCACGCGCATTGCTGTCGGTGAGCCGCTGGCGCTGGCGGCCGATCCGGCCTTGCAGTGCGAGCGCCTGGGCGATGCCGTGGCCCAATGCGTGCAGCACGATGGCGCGCAGGCCGTGGTGATCGGTGGCGGCCCGCTGTCCGAAGCTGCGCTGTGGCTGGCGCCGCGCTTTGAGGTGCCGGTGCTGTCGCCCGTGGTGGCAGCGATGCAGGCGGCGCTGGCCGGCCTGGCGCTCGCCGCCGCCCACTGATTGCTGTTGGTTGCTGTTGATTGTTATTGCTTGGTTGCTATTGGTTGGTTGCTATTGGTTGCTATTGATTAAAGAGCTTTTATCGCAAGTAATTCATGGATTTCAGATAGAAAAGTATCTGAAATCTATGAATAACAAGCGTAATAAGCTTCCTATTTCATAGCATCTCGTCCAGCGCATCGTGGCTGGTCTCGATGGCCGCCATATGTCTGCGCCCCGGCTGCCCGCTTTGCTGCAAGGTGGCCGTGGCAATCAGGTGACAGAGCATGAAAAGCGCCGTGTGATTGTCCAGCGGTCCCGGTGCCGAGGTCTGCACGCGCAGCAGCCAGTCCGCCTCGGGGGCCGGGCTGGCATGGTCGGTGATGCAGATCAGGCGGGCGCCCAGCAGTCTGGCCTGGCGCGCGAACTCGCTGACTACGCGCACGCTGCGGCGCAGGGCAAAGATCACCACCACATCGTTTTCGCCGATCTGGGCCGCATATTCACCCAAGGTCTCGCCAGCGCCGGGGATGACCTGGCTGGGCATCTCCAGTGCCTGCATCAGCTGCCAGCGCAGATAGGCGGCAAAGTTGCGGTTCTGGCGATAGCCGACAAAGAACAGCTGGCGCGCTCCGATCAGGGCCATGGCGATGGCATCGAGCTGATCTGCCGAGATCTGTCCGATGGTGACGGCCAGATTCTCCGAGGCCTGGCGCAGATGTGTGGCGATCACATCCGCCGTGGGCCGGCCCTGGGCCGATGCGGCAGCCAGAAACAGTGGCGAGCCGTTGTCGCCCTGAGCGCGGGCATGGCGGCGTGCATCCTCGTAGCCCTCATAGCCCAGCCGCTGTATGAAGCGCGTGACCGTGGCATTCGAGACCCCTGTGAGCTTGGCCATCTCGGCCGCCGCGTAGCTCGACAGATTGCCGGGAAAGTCCAGCAGGAATTCTGCCAGCCGCCGCTCCGACGGCGGCAGCTGCGGCAGGGCCGCACGCACACGGGCGATGAAGGAATGGGTTTCGGCGGGTTCCGGGGGGCAGGAGCTGGGGTTCATGACTGCGAATGGCAGGTGGGCCCGCTGATCTGCCGGCCCGCTGTTTTGGTCGATAACGGCAATGTAGCGGCTATTTAGCGGCTATTGCAGCCCTGCCATCAGCGCCCGCGCAGAAACAGCGCATCCAGCTCCTTCATGCTCAGCTGGCGCCAGGTGGGGCGGCCGTGATTGCACTGGTCGGAGCGCTCGGTCACCTCCATCTGACGCAGCAGTGCATTCATCTCGTCCAGCGTGAGTTTGCGGTTGGCGCGCACCGCGCCGTGGCAGGCCATGGTGGCCAGAATCTCGTTGCGCGCGCGCTGCACCACGGTGCTGGCGTCATGCTGGGCCAGTTCGGCCAGCACGCTGCGCGCCAGCTCCACGGCATCGCCCTGGGCCAGCGTGGCCGGCACGGCGCGCACGGCCAGGGTCTTGGGCGAGAAGGGAGAGACCTCCATGCCCAGGGCCAGCAAGGTCTCGACATGGGCTTCGGCCGTGGCGACTTCCTCGGGCGTTGCGGCAAAGGTGGCGGGAATCAGCAGCGGCTGGCTGGGAATCTGCTGGTCGCCATTTTCCGTATTCACGGCGTTCTTGAGCTGCTCATAGACGATGCGCTCGTGGGCGGCATGCATGTCCACGATGACCATGCCCTGGCTGTTTTCGGCCAGGATAAAGACGCCGTGCAGCTGAGCCACGGCCCGGCCCAGCGGCCAGACCGGGGTGTTGTCTGCCGCAGCCGTTACGGGTGGCTGAGTTGCCGGCGCTGCGGCATGTTCGGCAGCTTGCATGGCCGCAGCCGGCTCGAGCGGGGCTGCAGCTGCAGCCTTGGCAGCGATCTGCGTAGCGGCTGGCGCTTCCTGCATCAGGGGAGCAGGCGCTTTGCGCTGAAAGTAGCTGGACTGGCCAGAAGGGCGCAGCCTGATGCCTTCGTCCTCGGGCTGAGGCACGGGGCTTGGCATGGCTGTGGTGTTGGTGATCGTGGTCGCGCCGGTGGCCAAATCAGGTGTGGCGGATGTCGCAGGCGTTGACACAGGCGTTGACGCAGGCGTGGCAGCTGCAGCACTCGCCGGGGCTGCTGCCGCAGTCGCCATCTGGGGCGCGGGCTCTGCTTGCGCAGTGGCTTCGCGCATGGGCTCCCAGAGCTTGGCCAGGTCGCGCACGGGGTTGCCGACGGCGGGTTCGCCAAAGCTCATGCGGGTTTGCGGCCAGGCCGGGGCTGCTGCTGGCTTGTTCGCCGATTTGGCTGCCACAGGCGTGGCAGCGCCGTCGTCGATCAGGCCGGGCTGGCGGGCGGCTTCCTGTGCCGCCGCCTCGACCACGGCCGCAGCGCGCGGCGTGGCCAGCGCGTTCTCGATCGCGTGGCGCACCGCCTGGTGGACTTCACGGCTGTCGCGAAAGCGCACCTCGATCTTGGTGGGGTGCACGTTCACATCCACGCGCGCGGGGTCGATCTCTATGTAGAGCGCGTAGACCGGCTGCTTGTTGCCATGCAGCACGTCCTCGTAAGCAGAGCGGGCCGCATGCGTCAATACCTTGTCGCGCACAAAGCGGCCGTTGACGTAGCAGAACTGCTGGTCGGGACGCGAGCGCGCCGCGTCTGGGATGCCGGCGCGGCCCGTGACGTGGACGGGTCCGGCCCAGTGATCGACGGCGACCGAGTTGTCGACGAACTTGTCGTTGAGCACATCGGCCAGGCGGCGCGACAGGGCTTCGTCGGGCGTGTTGCCGGCAGCGCGCCATTGCTCGACCAGCTTGCCTTCATGCCAGATGGCAAAGCTCACATCGGGCCGGGCCAGCGCATGGCGACGCACGGACTCTATGCAATGCGCGAGCTCGGTGGCATCGGTCTTGAGGAATTTGCGGCGCGCGGGCGTGGAGAAGAACAGCTCCTTGACCTCCACGGTCGTGCCCTGGTTGCGTGCGGCGGGGCGCAGCTCGCCGCTGCGGGCGTCCAGCAGATAGGCCGAATCCTGACCTGCGGGGCGCGAGAAGATGGAGGTTTCCGATACCGAGGCAATGGCGGCCAGTGCCTCGCCGCGAAAGCCCATGGTGGCCACGGTTTCCAGATCGTGCAGATCGCTGATCTTGCTGGTGGCATGGCGGCGCAGGGCTACGGGAAGCTCGTCGCGCGGAATGCCGCAGCCGTCGTCTTCCACCGCGATCAGGCGCACACCGCCGGCCAGCAGGCGCACGGTGATCTGGCCGGCGCCCGAGTCCAGAGCGTTGTCCACCAGCTCGCGCACCACGGAGGCGGGGCGCTCGACCACCTCGCCGGCAGCGATCTGGCTGATCAGCTCGTCGGGCAGGTCGCGAATCGGCCGGCGCACGGGGGCAGCCTGGTCGGCGGTTTCGGTAGGGGAGGGGGAGAGTTCGGTGCTGGTTGCGTTCACGGCAACCATTCTAGGCGGCTGTACAAACCGGCCGGCAAATGAGTTTTTTGGGGAGCGAAAACACAAAGAGCTGCCGGAATAATTCTGGCAGCTCTTCGTTCAGCCCGCAGCGCTCGCAGGGCTTAGCGGCGGCGGTAGCCGCCCTTGGTCAGTTCGTTACCGATCAGCGCACCGGCGGCTGCACCGCCGATGGTGCCCACAGGGCCGCCAAACAGCACGTTGCCCACGGCACCGCCGGCTACGGCACCTGCGCCGATACCGACTTGCTGACGGCTGGGGCCATGGGCGCAGCCGCCCAGTGCCAGGGCGCCAGTCAGTGCGGCTGCCAGAGTCAGGGCCTTGCCATAGCGCATGGTGAATGTCTTCATGTTCGTATTCCTCTCGTCGTGCTAGTTATGGAAAGCGGTCTGGTCTCTGTGCCCACTCCTGCACATGCGGGAGGCTGGAGACGTCGGACTTTGTTGGCCGGGGGGCCGATGTCGTGATTTGCAATGCACGGCTTGCGGCGACACATCTCTACTGTGCCAGCAGAAATGGCAAGCTGACGTATTGTTGACGTTTAGTTTTATCAAAACTTGTAACAAACTACCTTGAAAAGGCCGGCCTTGTTGCAGTCTGCAAGCAGCTGTGAGTTTGCTCTCAAAAACATGGCGCTCGAGCAAGGGGTGGAGCGTCTGCGGGCTTTGGGGGCGCAGTACATTACTGGCCGGCATACGCCGGTATGCCAATCCATTTTTGAGGACCGTGTTTTGGAAATCATTCAGTTTCTGATCGACTTCATCCTGCATATCGACAAGCATCTGGAAGCCTTTGTCGTGAACTATGGGCCCTGGGTGTATGCCCTGCTGTTCATCATCGTGTTTGTCGAAACCGGTGTGGTGGTCATGCCTTTCCTGCCCGGTGACTCGCTGATGTTCATCGTCGGCGCGCTGTGCGGTGCCGGCTACATGAGTTACCCGCTGGCAGTGGTGGTGCTGCTGGCAGCAGCCATCCTGGGCGACCAGAGCAATTACACGATAGGCCGCTACCTGGGGCCCAAGGTGTTCCAGTGGGAGGATTCGCGCTGGTTCAACCGCAAGGCTTTTGACCAGGCTCACAACTTCTATGAGCGCTATGGTGGCGTGACCATCATCTTGGCGCGCTTCATGCCTTTCATCCGCACCTTTGCACCTTTCGTGGCCGGTGTGGCTCATATGAGCCGTGCCAAGTTCAGCCTGTTCAATGTCGTGGGGGCCGTGCTGTGGGTGGTGGGCATCAGCGCCGCAGGCTACTTCTTCGGCAATATGGAGTGGGTGAAGAACAATCTCGAGAAAATCATCTGGGGCCTGATCCTGGTGCCCGGTTTGATCGCCATCTTCGGTGCCTGGCGCGCCGGCAGGCAGGAAAAGACTGGCAAGCCTGCCTGAGTCAATGATCGGACATGGAGCAAAGGGGCGCGGCAGTCGCCCCTTTTTTTGTTCCTTTGCCTGACAGCTCAGTCGCTCACTTCCACAGGCTTGTGACGCGCTTGCGCAGGCTTTTGAGGCTTTGCACGATGCTGCCAAGGAGCACGCTGTCGCTGCTGGCCTCCTTGTCCTCGGCCACAAGGTGACGGTGGGCCAGTTCGGGGGATATGCGAAAGCGTCCGTGCTCCTTCATCGCCGCAGACACGGCCAGTTGCAGAACGCTCTTGCGCAGTGGCTTGGTGGCAAAGCGAAAGATCTGGCTCGTGTTGATGAGACGGATCACCAGATCGGCATCGCTAGCGCGGGTGAGCATGACGGTATTGATCAGCGGGTAGTGGCGCTTGAGCAGATGCAGAAAGTGGCCCACGTCGCTATTGCCGACGCGTGCCTCGGTGACGAGCACTCCCACATCGTGGCTGGACAGCAGGTCGATGGCCTCTTTCACCGATTCGGCCGTCAGACAGGCGTGGTCCTCGCGCAGCAAATGGGCTATGGCGTCGAGATCCGAGCGCTGGTCGTCGATGATCAGTACCTGCGGGCGTTGCGCAGCCTGTGCCATGAAATCCTGCACGGCCTGATCGGTCGGGACGGCAGCCACTCGCGCCGCGCTGCCGGCCTGGACGGCAGAGGCGATGATCGCCTGGATTTCCGCATGGTCCCAGGGCTTGTTGATAAAGCGAAAGACCTCTCCCTCGTTGACCGAGCCGACAATCGCCGCCAGGTCCGAGTAGCCGGTAAGCAGCAAGCGCATGGCCGACGGCTGCAGCCTTCGCACCTGGGCCAGAAACTCGATGCCAGTCATACCCGGCATGCGCTGATCGCTGACGACCACATCGATCTGCGTGCTCTGCAGGATCTGGAGACCTGCGGCACCTGAGGTGGCTGTGTGGACTTCGTAGTCCTGACGAAAGATCATGCGTAGCTGGTTAACTACGCGCTCCTCGTCGTCCACAAAAAGAATGCAGGGACGCATGTCCATAGTGGATTTCCTCTTGGGTTCGGTTCCTTGGGGCCGCGCTCAGTCTGAAAACAATGCGTCAGCACTGTTTGCTGCCTTTTCGGGTGTTGTGGCGGCATTGCTCAGGGGGAGCAAGATGGTGAAGACGGTGCCGACATCCTTGACGGTGTCTATCAAGATGCGACCACCGTGCTCTTGAATGATCTTGAAGGAAATGGGCAGGCCCATGCCCGAGCCTTGGCCAATGGGCTTGGTGGTATAGAACGGGTCGAAGACGCGGGGCAGCACCTCCTCGGGAATGCCGCTGCCGTTGTCCTGAATCTCGATCAGCACCATATGCTCTTCGGGCGCTACGCTGGTGCGCAGCGTGATGACGTTGGGCGTATCGCGCTCGGGCATGGCATGGGCTGCATTGGTGATCAGGTTCAGGAAGACCTGGTTGACCTGGGACGGCGAGCCCGAGATCTCGGGGACCTGGCCGTAGTCTCTGCGGATCTCGATACGGTTCTTGAGCAGGTTGCGCGCCAGCAGCAAAGTGCTTTCCAGGCCGGCTTCGACCGAGAAATTGGTGATGCGTTCTCGGTCCAGACGGCTGAAGTTTTTGAGATTCAGCACGATCTCGGAAATCTGTTCGATGCCGTGCACGCCATCACCGAGCAGCTTATTCATTTCAAACATCACCTGCTGGTCGCTGAGGTCGGCAGCCAACTGCTCGATGCGCTGGAAATACTGGTTGAGCAACCGTTGGTCGCGCTGCGGCGCTCGCATGGCCTGGGTAAAGGCCTTGCTGTGCTGGCTCAACTCGTCCAAGGGACCCAGCTGGTCGCGCACGATGCTGAAAGTGCTTTTGACATAGGCCAGCGGCGTGTTGATCTCGTGGGCGATGCCGGCCACCATCTGGCCCAGGGCAGACATCTTTTCGGATTGCACCAGCTGGACCTGCGATTCCTTGAGCTCCTGGTGGCTGCGTTCCAGCGCGGTATTGGCCTGGGCCAGCGTGTTGTTGGTCTGGTTGAGCAACTGATAGTTGCGAAACAGTTTCCAGCCTGCAAAAGCCAGCAGCAGCAACAGCAAGGTCGAGTAAATGGCCAGCGCGCGCTGGTAGCCTTGCAGGCCTGTGAGCAATTGGTCGTTTTCTTGCGTGTGGGTGTCGGACAGATCGTCGATAGCCTTCGCGGTCGGCAGGTTTGCCAGCGTCTGAAGCAATTGGTTGCCACGTTCTTGCTGGCGCAGCATGGTGTGGACATGTGCGACAAAGGTGTCGGCCAGTGTCTGCAGATCCAGGCTTTGGGCCAGGGCTTGCAGGGCGGTGGCGTTGTCGCTGATCAACTCGCGCAGCTCCGGATCGGGCGTTTGGGCGTAGCTCATGGAGCTGGCCAGTATCTGGTTGAGCAGCTCTTCGGCGTGCTGTCGCTGGCCCGGGGCCTGCGAGTTATTGCGCAGCGCCTGCGCCAGCTCGGTGGCAGCCTGGGGGAGAAAGCGTGATGAGTTCTGCAAGATCGCGTTTTGCGATTTGAAGTGCTCGATCGACGCAATTTTTTGCTCCATCAGCTCGCTGAAGTGATCGAGCAGCGGACGCATGCGGGAGACGCTCTCATGCCTGCCCAGCCAGTATTCGGCGGTGGTTTCGCTCAACTGCTTTTCCAGCTGTGCGATCAGCGGCAAAGGGCTTGCCACCTGATCGTAGTTGGTGCTCAGGCCGGTCTTGGCGCGTAGCACGTCCACGTTCCAATCCGCGTCTACCTGTTTGAGGTTACGCAGCGTGCTAATGATTTCATTGCTGGCGTTGAGGTTGATGGCGCGGGTCTGCAGCACCAGGAACACCAGTACGGCAATGAGCAGGAGTGCGACCAGTGCATAGGCCCAGCGCAGCGAACCACGCCTGGGTATCGATTTTGTTGTCATGGCGTGTTCAGGGTTCCTGAGCCCAATGCTCCAGCGGCTGGCCATCGAGCTCGCCAGTCAAGGTGTGAAGAAACTTGATGATGTATTTCTTGTCCAGCTCAGGGGCACTGCGGCCGAGCTGGTAGCGGAACATCACATCGACTGCGTCTTCAAGCGTCTTGGCCGAGCCGTCATGGAAGTAGGGGGCCGTCAAGGCCACATTGCGCAGGCTGGGGACCTTGAACACATGCTTGTCATCCGGGTTTTTGGTGACGTTGTAGCGCCCGAGGTCAGCGTCGCTCGGCTGGCCTCTCTGGCTGAAATAGTCACCCATGACGCCAAAGGTCTGGAACATGTTGCCGCCGACATTGACGCCCTGGTGGCAGGCCACGCAGCCATAGGACTTGAACAGTTGGTAGCCACGCAACTCGTCCTGGCTGAGTACGTTCTTGTCGCCGCGCAGGTGGCGGTCAAAGCGCGCGTTGGGAGTGATGAGTGCCCTTTGGTAGCTGGCCAGCGCATCGGCGATGTTGCTGGCATTGATGCCGGTGTTCGGGTAGAGCACCTTGAACTCGGCGCTCAGTGCAGCGTCAGCGGACAATTTGCCCAGCACCTGCGCCCAGGTGGTGTTCATTTCGTTGGGGTCATGCAGAGGGCCTTTCACCTGTTCTTCGAGTGACGCGGCGCGGCCGTCCCAGAACTGACGAAAGTTGTAGCGGCTGTTGAGCACGGTGGGCGTGTTGACCTTGCCCTGCCGTCCCTGTACGCCGCTGGACAGCGCCTGACGATCAGCTCCGCCCTTTTTCACCTCGTGGCAGCTAGCGCAGGAGATGGAGTTGTCGGATGACAGCCTTGTATCGTTGAACAGCTTGCGTCCCAGATCCACCTTGAGCGGGTTTTCCTGCGTACCGGCCGGAATCGGGGTAATCGGCTCCTGGGCAGTAGCCCAGCCACATGTGGCCAAGGCTGCAAGCATACCGAGGAATTGAATTTGGCGGTGAAGGCTGATGGTGGTGGATTGGTGCTCCATCTTTCCTGACTCTCCGGTGCGCCAACCGGCTCCCATGCATGACATATGCGAGTGCCAGATGCAGCAGCGGCAGCGCTGGCGCACGAGGACAAGCAGAGCAGGAGGTACCGGATTGGTAATGGACAAATAGTGGGGGTGCACTGGCCTGTGACCAGACGGCACAGTTGCTGCGCCATCAGGGTTGGATACCCCCTTTTGATTTTTTCTTGCGCTGTTGGGTAGTGGTCAGCGCACTTTTGAGCGATGCCGATGCGTGTGGCAAAGGTCGCTCATTTGAGGGTGGGCACACACTCTTTGGGGTTTGTTCACGCCAAATCAAATGAGTGGTCATTTGTGGCAAAAAATGATGCTGTTTGCTATTTTTTCGTCTTGGCTTAACTGTTTTGCATGTTGTTGTATCTGTGTGCCCGCAGAGCGATCTGCATTTACCCATTTCTTAGTAGATGTGGTTATGCCTTCTGCTCACACCCCGTGCCCACGAAGGGCTCCTGTCGCAGCTCGGCCAAGCCCGCGCCTGTATTCCTAAAGCGCGAGTTTTCAAGGACTCGGTAAAGTCCGAAGGATCACCGTAGAAACACGCAGCTAGCGCTTCTGGCAAAGGTCAGAAATCAACGTTGCTGCGGTTCACTTGCCTGCTGAATTTGAGTATCCATAAGAAATTGCCCGGGATAAATCAGAACTGTCTGAAAAATCTCGTGAACTGCCAAAGGCATTGCCTAAGCTCAGCAGCATGAGCAAGTGAGATCCGTTCGACTATGCCGGGGCTTTCTCGTTGGACATTCAGATCGGATCGAGGTGCTTATTTGCGCTTGCCTACCTCGTTACCGATCAGCGCTCCTGCTGCAGCGCCGCCTACGGTGCCCAAAGTGGAACCAAACAGTGCATCACCGACCACGCCGCCGGCGACGGCGCCGACACCGGTGCCGATCTGGGCATTGGTGGGCGAGGTGGAGCAGCCTGCCATGGCAAGCGTGAAGGCTGCAGACACGGTGATGGCAAGAGTTCGCAGTTTCATGAGGTCTCTCCTGTACAGCTGCCATAGAGGCCAGCTTTCATAAGAACACGTCTTGATCTTGAACCTTTTGCCCTGGCTTTCAGGTAGGAGAGAGGGCCAAGCCTGTGTCATTCAGGCTTGGCGACTGTCATCAAACCGGCTTGCCGGCTGACAGCCAATGCGGCGGTTTTGTGCAAGCGCGCACTTAAACCGATCGGCTGCGTGCCAGGGGCGGGTTGTGCGCGAAGTACTTGCGTATGCCCGTCATCAGGGCATCGGCCAGTTGCTCGCGATAGGCGGCAGAGGCCAGCTTGGCTTCCTCCTCGGGGTTGCTGATGAAGGCCGTTTCCACCAGCACGCTGGGAATGTCGGGCGCCTTCAGCACGGCAAAGCCGGCCTGCTCCACACGGGCCTTGTGCAGCTTGGCCATGCTGCCAATCTCGCCCAGCAGCGAAGTACCCAGTTTGAGGCTGTCCTTGATCTGGGCTGTGGTGCTCATATCCAGCAGCATGCGCTGCACATGCTGGTCCTGCAGTCCGCCCACGTTCAGGCCCCCCACCAGGTCGGCCTGATTTTCCTTGTTGGCCAGCCAGCGTGCGGCCGTGCTCGATGCCCCGCGTTCGCTGAGCGCAAACACGCTGGCACCACGCGCTGCCGGGGTGGTGAAGGCATCGGCATGGATGCTGATGAACAGGTCGGCCTGGACGCGGCGGGCTTTTTCCACGCGTGTGGCCAGGGGCACGAAGAAGTCGGCATCGCGCGTCATGAAGGCCCGCATGGGGCTGCCGCCGATGCGCGAGTTGTTGATGCGTTCGCGCAGCAGATGGGCGACCTTGAGCACCACGTCTTTTTCACGCAGGCCGCTGGGACCGGTAGCACCAGGGTCCTCGCCGCCATGGCCGGGGTCCAGCGCCACGATGATGATGCGGTCCGTGCTTTGCGAGGTGGCAATATTGGGTGCAGGCCTGGGTGCTGGAGCCGGGCGTGGCGCGGGAGCCGGTGGCGGAGGCACGGGAGCCGGTGCCGGAGCCTGGGCAATTACCGCGGGAGCCGGTGCTTGCGCGCTGGGCCGCTGGTTGCGCTGGGCAATCAGGTCCCCCAGAGGGTCGGCCTGGGGCGCTGTCGCAATCGCCGCAGGGGGCGGGGTCGTGATCACGGGATTGTGCGGTGCCGGGGCAGCAGCCGTGCTGCCGGCATCGCGCAGGCGTTCGCTGATCAGGGCTTCCAGCGGATCGACGGCCTTGGCGGGGTAGAGGTCCAGCACCAGCCGGTGCTTGTAGGGAGCAATCGGGGCCAGCGTAAAGACCTGGGGCCTGGCTTCCTGCTTGAGGTCGATCACCAGGCGCACCACGCCGGGCGCAAACTGGCCGACGCGGATGCTGGCGATATTGGGGTCGTCGGAGCGGACCTTGGCCACCAGTTCCTTGAGCGCCGGGTTCAGATCCAGGCCCTCGATGTCGACGGCCAGGCGCGGTGGGCTGGGCACGAAGACCGGCTTGGCCGTCAGCGGAATATCGGATTCCAGCGTGACGCGCGAGTAGTCGGGTGCGGGCCAGACGCGCACGGCCACGATGCTCGCGCCCTGCGCAATATGCTGGCGGCCCAGCAGCAGAACCACGCCGCCTGCCTGCAGCAGATTGCGGCGGGAAAGACCCAGTCGGGAAAGACCCGGCAGGGAAGGGCCCGGTTGGGGCAGGTCCGGAAAAGCCGTGGAGGAAGTTGTTTTGCTCATGCCGTCAATGCTTCAAGCACGGTGCAGCCTGCGGGGGTGCCAGCCTTGAGCGTCACCTGTCGCTGCACATCGTCAATTGCTTCGATATGGATAGCTATATCCGCAACAGGTGTAACCGCTGCAGCCTTTTCGGGCCATTCTGCCAGCTTGAGTCCGGCGCTGGCAAAAATGTCACGAAAACCTGCATCTTCCCATTCACGCGGGTCGTCGAAGCGGTAGAAGTCAAAGTGCCAGATCGAGAGATCGCCGGCCTCATGCGGCTCCACCACTGCATAGGTAGGGCTCTTGATGCGGCCCTGCACGCCCAGGGCGCGCAGCCAGTGACGCACCAGCGTGGTCTTGCCCGCACCCAGGTCGCCATGCAGGGTCACATAGGCGTTGCGCAGCTGTGGCAGGGCGGCCAGTTGCCGGGCAAAGCGCTCGGTATCTTGTTCGCTTTGCCAGAGTATCTGGCGCTGCGCCAGCGCCGATGCGGGCTCGCTTCCTACAATTCGGGGTGTATGTTGAGCAGCAGTCAATTGGTTCCTTTGATGCAAGCCTGGGCTCGCGAGCTGGGATTTTCCCAAATCGGCGTGGCGGGCGTGGATTTGTCCTCGGCAGAACCCGGTTTGCTGCAATGGTTGGCGCAAGGGTTCCATGGCGAGATGCATTACATGCAGGCCCATGGTTTGAAACGAGCCCGGCCAGCAGAATTAGTTCCCGGCACGGTGAGCGTGATTACCGCACGCATGGATTATCTGCCGCGCACGACCGAGGACGGCTGGCAGGCCGTGGAATGGGATCGGCTCAAGCGTCCGGAGGAGGGCATCGTCTCCATCTACGCCAGAGGCCGCGACTATCACAAGGTGCTGCGCAACCGCCTGCAGAAGCTGGCCGAGCGCATTGCACAGGAAATAGGTCCGTTCGGCCACCGTGCCTTTACCGACTCCGCACCGGTGCTGGAGGCCGAGCTGGCCAGCCGCAGCGGCCAGGGCTGGCGCGGCAAGCACACCCTGGTGCTGAGCCGCGAGGCCGGATCAATGTTCTTTCTGGGTGAAATCTATGTGGACTTTGCACTCGAGCCCACCGCAGCAGTCACGGCGCACTGCGGCAGCTGCTCGTCCTGCATCGACGCCTGCCCCACGGGCGCCATCATCGCGCCGCACAAGGTCGATGCGCGGCGCTGCATCTCCTATCTGACCATCGAGCATGCGGGCAGCATTCCCGAGGAACTGCGGCCCTTGATGGCCAACCGCATCTATGGCTGCGATGACTGCCAGCTGGCCTGCCCCTGGAACAAGTTTGCCCAGCCCAGCGTCTTGCCGGACTTCGACGCCCGCGCCGCACTGGCGGGCACGCAACTGGTGCATTTCCTGGCCTGGGACGAAGCCACGTTTTTGCGCGTGACCGAGGGTAGCCCCATTCGCCGCATCGGACATGCGCGCTGGCTGCGCAATGTGGCTGTGGCCCTGGGCAATGCCTGGCGCGAAACCGGAAGGCCCGAACTCAGGGCCGCGCTGCAGAGCCGGGCCGATCATCCCGACCCTGTGGTGGCCGAGCATGTGGCCTGGGCGCTGGCGCAGCGCGCCTGATTTTGAGTGAAATTGGCCTCTATCGCTTACCAAGTAAGCGCAAGAAGCTATCAAATTCAAATACCGATCAGCCAGAGCCCGAAGGGCAGGCTGAGCACGCCAAGCATCGTGGACAGCGACACCAGACTGGCCACAAACGAGCCCTCATAGCCCATGCGCACAGCCAGCACATAGCAGGACGAGGCAGTAGGCAGGCTGGAGAACGCCATCAGCGCAATCGCCTGCGGCTGGTTGAGGTGGAACAGCTGAACCATGGCAAAGGCGATCAGCGGCTGGATGGCATGGCGTATCAGCAGCAGCTCGCTGGCCAGCAGCTTGTTGGTGGCCAGTGCACTGAGCTTGAGGCCGGCGCCAGCGGCCATCAGGCCCAGTGCGATCGAGGCAGCGCCGATACGGGCCACGGGAGCTTCCAGCAGGGCAGGAATCTTCAGTCCGGCGGCATTGAAAAGCAGGGCGCTGACGGTGGCGATGATCAGCGGGTTGCGCATCAGATGCCCGACAAAATGCTGGTCACTGCCACGCGTCATGGGCCAGACCGCGGCCACATTGAATAGCGGCACGGACACGCCAATCAGCACCGAGACATAGAGCAGCCCGTCCGGCCCAGCCAGACGCGAAACCAGCGCCAGCGCGATAAAGGAATTGAAGCGAAACGCCACTTGCGCTGCCCCCGCATAGCTGCGTGCATCGATGCGCCGGCCCAGAAGAGGCAGGTGCGGAAGGCTGTAGGTCAGCGCAATGCCCAGCAGCCCTCCCAGCACACCGGCGGCCAGCAACTGGCTGGCATCGCCCCACTGGATCGGGTTGCGCGTGATGGAGTGAAACAGCAGCACCGGAAACAGCAGGTAGTAGACGAGCTGCTCCACTGCTTGCCAGACGCTGCGGTTGATGGGCGTGAAACGGCACAGTACATAGCCCAGCACGATGAGCGCGAAATCGGGGAAAAGCAGTTCTAGATAGTTCACGGCCTGTAAGCATAGGGCCGGTCATCGGTTTGCTGAGAGAAAGCTGTCGCCAAGTTTCTATGTAGTAGTACTTACTGGCGTCGCTCGGTTCATTCGCGCTGAACGTTGATGCGCTTCAAGGAAATGGTGTGAATCTAGGGTAATTACTGAGAAATCAGGGCTAACAAGAATGTGTCGGGTTTTTTGCGGCACGTACCATCAGCCGTTAATTTCAGAACTCATAAGGAGACCCCTTCATGAATCGTCGTATGTGCGTGGGCCTGACAATGGCTCTGGCAACTGTAGGTTTCTCGACTGGTGTGTTGGCAGAGGCCAACTACCCCACCAAGCCCATCAAGCTGCTGGTGCCCTTTGCCGCAGGCGGCACGACCGACATCATTGCGCGTGTGATCGCCGAGCCGCTGAGCCGGGAGCTGGGTCAGTCCGTGGTGGTGGACAACAAGGGCGGCGGTGGCGGCGTCATCGGTGCGCAGGAAACCGCGCGTCAGAAGCCCGATGGCTACAACCTGGGTATTTCCACCCTGTCGACCATGGCCACCAATCCGGCCATCAACCCCAAGACTCCCTACAACCCGCTGACGGACTTCACGCCCATCATCAACATTGCGGCCACGCCCAATGTGATCGCCGTGAACCCCAAGTTCCCCGGCGCGGCCAGCTACAAGGCTTTCGAGGCTGAGCTCAAGGCCAATCCCGGCAAGTACTCCTATGGCTCGTCCGGCACGGGCGGCATCCAGCACATGCTGATGGAGCTGTACAAGTCGCTGACCGGCATCCAGATGACCCACGTGCCTTACCGCGGCGCGGGCCCGGCGCTGAACGACGCGGTTGCCGGCCAGATCCCCATGATTCTGGACAACCTGCCTTCGGCACTGCCCTTCATCAAGGACAACCGCCTCAAGGCCATCGCCGTGGCCGCTCCCCAGCGTCTGGCCGTGCTGCCTGACGTGCCCACCTTCAAGGAAGTGGGTCTGCCCCAGGTCAATCGCATGGCTTCCTACGGCATTCTGGGTCCCAAGGGCATGGACAAGGCCATGGTCGACAAGATCAATGCCGCTGTGAAGAAGGTGCTGCAGGACCCAGCGGTCAAGAAGCGCATCGAAGACACCGGCTCGCTGGTGGTGGGCAACTCTCCTCAGGAATTCGCCAAGGAACTGAAGGAAGAGTACGAAACCTACAAGCAGGTCGTGGCCAAGCAGAAGCTGACACTGGACTAAGCTGCTGATCTGCTGCCGATGCAGTAGCGGATACCGCAAGCCCGAATTGCCTTTGAGGCCATTCGGGCTTTTTTTTATATGCGAGGTCCGGGACAGGGCGATGAGGTGGGCTGATTTCGGCCCTGAGCAGCCAATCGATACACAAAAACAGGGCCGGCCGAGGGGAAGTCAACCCAAGAAGCGTCAATGTGCTCATTGTCCAAGGCGTTGAGCAAGGTTTGTCGGATGCTTTGCGTCAGATCCTTTATCCATTCATCGGAGGTGTGCATGGCAAGTGAACAAAAGATCAAAGGACCCGCGTCCTACTTCCCTTCAATCGAGAAGGCCTATGGAAAGCCGATCGCGCACTGGCTCAAGATCCTCGATGAGCTGCACGATAAAAAACATATGGAGCAGGTCGCACATCTCAAGCTCGAGCACGGCATCGGTCATGGACATGCGAACGCGCTTGTTGCATACCATAGGGCACAGCCCGGCGCTTGTTAGATGATTCAGGCCGATGCCGCTTCATTGGCGTGTCGTATGGCCATGCAGTGCATATTGCAGTGCATATACCGAAAACCGGGCTTCCAGCCCTGTCTGCCGTTACTTTGGGTGCCCATCTGGACTGCACGCGCCTGATGCGGACTGAGTACCGCTGCCGTCTGCATGGCATGAGATTTCCATATCCATCTGAGCAATGAAATTCAAGAAGGTTCTGCGTGAAGCGTTGCGGTTCTGGCCATCACGGATAGCGATTTCCGATGGGAAGCTCGTGGCTGGTGGCGGAGGTCTGTTTCCGCAACTGTCCGGACAGCTGGAGGTTGCACAAGCTCATGCCCAGGCTTGGAGTGAGGCGCATCAGTTGATGGTCTGGGCGCTCTTCTGCGCCTTGCACAAAGATGCGGTCACGAGCTTCAAAGCGGGCCGAGGCTGGATTGCAAAATCGGATCTCGATATGAGGTATCTGCGCCAGAAGTACCAGGAGAGCCTGTTCGCCAGCGGCAGTCACTACCCACGTCAGATGCTGCGCGCATATAGGCGTGAACTAGAGACCCGGTCGGGATCCAGGCAGTCTCTCAAGCAGGTTCACATCGGCAAGCTGTCGCTTGTGGCTCGGCTTGAACATTGAGTCCCCGGTTCTGGTCGGCTCAGGCGGCGGCTCATGGCCGCTTGCGCCACGGCAGGCGGAGTGGATGGGCTAAAGCTGGATGAGCTCGACCGCATCGTTGAACCGAAGCGCCTCATCAAGAAGGCTTTGCAACGCTACGGCCGCGACAGTGCGATCCGCTAGGTGGTCGATGAAATAGAAACCGTCCGGCTCTATCGCGTAGTTGTAGACCTCGCCCAGCACTTCTGGATTGCTCGGATTTGGCAACCTTCTAAGCAGCGCAGTGGGGTCGTAATTGTCTGGTACGACACATTTGATTTTGTACTCTCGTCCCATGTCTTCCGATCCGTCTTCAGTCAGAGCTTGTCCTGCCTGAGCTTACTCCACGGCGAACTTCAAACATGGCTTGCCTCGAACCCGCGATCTGACCGGTAGCTCCGTATCGCTACGGGCTCGGTTTCAAACCTGCGGACCCTTCACCAGCGTGTACGCTAGCCCCATGTCCGACACTCCTCAAAACTCCCGCAAACCGCAGATTCCCGATGACTGGCCGCAGCCTTTGCCGCAGAGTCAGGATGCGCTCGATCAGTTCATCGATGCCCTGCTGCTGGAGGACGGGCTTTCGCGAAATACCTTGTCCGCTTACCGGCGCGACCTGACGGCGACTGCGCGCTGGCTGGCGCGGCTGCAGCCGCCCAAGGCGCTGGATGCTGCGCTGGAAGCCGATCTGCAGGGCTATTTCACGGCCCGTGTGGAGGGTACAAAGGCCACATCCTCTAACCGTAGGCTGACGGTATTGCGTCGCTACTTTCACTGGGCGCTGCGTGAAAAGCGCATCGCTGCCGATCCCACGGTGCGCATGCTGGCAGCCAAGCAGCCGCCGCGCATGCCCAAGACCCTGACCCAGGAGCAGGTAGAGGCCCTGCTCGATGCGCCAGATGTGGACACTGCACTGGGTTTGCGCGATCGCGCCATGCTGGAGCTCATGTATGCCAGCGGTCTGCGCGTCAGCGAACTGGTGAGCGTGCGCATGCATGAGCTGGACTTGCGCTCGGGCGTGCTGCGCGTGACCGGCAAGGGGCGCAAGGAGCGGCTGGTACCGTTCGGCCAGGAGGCGCAGCACTGGCTGGAGCGCTATCTGAAGCATGCGCGTGCCGCGATTCTGGGAGGACAGCAGACCGAGGAAGTGTTCGTGACCCAGCGCGGCGCGGGCATGAGTCGCGTGATGTTCTGGGTCATCGTCAAGAAATGCGCGCAGATTGCTGGTGTGAACTCGCCGCTGTCGCCACATACGCTGCGCCATGCGTTTGCCACCCATTTGCTCAATCATGGCGCCGATCTGCGCGTGGTGCAGATGCTGCTGGGGCATGCCGATATCTCCACCACCACCATCTACACCCATGTGGCGCGCGAGCGGCTCAAGGCCCTGCATGCCGAGCATCACCCGCGAGGCTGAGGAGGTCTAGGCAGCCGGGCTGCCCAACTGCAGGTGGTAGAGCCCCCAGACGGCGGCGGCAAAGCGTTGCTTGACGGGCAACTGGCTGAGCTCCGGAATCTGATGGGCTGCAACAATGGCCCAGAGCGGGCCCACGCCGCCCATGGCCAACGGCACGCCGTCCAGCTGGGTGGCGATCAGCATGCGCCAGCGCACGGCCTGGGCCAGCGGTATCTGGCTGCGGTAGCCGTCTATGCCCTGCAAGGTCAGTTGCAGGCCGCGCGCCATGGCCTGGCCTACATCCACGCCGGCGGCCTGCAGCACCTGCTCCAGCAGCGGGCCTTGCAGGCTGTGCTCGGCTTCGTCGTATTCAAGCGTGGTCCTGAGCGTCTGCTGCTCCAGGCTGTTGAGCGCATCCATGCCGCAGGACCAGGCTGCATCGAACAGATAGCCATGGATGATCAGCATGCGGTCCGCCACGGCCTGCGGCTTACCGCGATTGGCCTGCACACCGGGGCCGCTGATGGTGAGCACTGCGGGTTGCAGACCATCGAGCACGCAGGTGCGGGAGGCCTTGCGCGCGGCAGCGGCGGGCAGGGACATGGCACCCAGTGCAGCGCCCGCAGCACCGCCTTGCAGCAGCATGGCGCGACGCGATAGAGATTGTTTTTCTGCCATGGGGCGCTTTCTTTGTGGAGATTGCTGCAGTCTAGCGGCAAGCCTTGAGGGCGTCATTGCGATACGTCGATGAAGGCGCTGGCCGACTGGAGTGTTGGTCTATTTGAGTGTTTGAAGTTTTATTTTGATGTTTTCTGTCCAATGAATTGACGAATCGTCGTTCAAATCAACCTGGGAATTCACTTTGGTCAAAAATGCAGGTCTTGATTTTTGGATTTCGAGTGATGACTAACTTTCTGCGTCGCAGCATGCTGACCTGTGCCCTGGCAGCCGTGCTGCCTGCCACCTTGTCCCTGAATGTCCAGGCGGCCGACAAAGCCGACGCGGCTGGCTGGCCCAGCCGTCCCATTCGTCTGGTGGTGTCCTACCCCGCCGGCGGTGTGAGCGATGTGGTGGCCCGTGCGCTGGGTGAAAAGCTGTCGCAGTCGCTGGGTCAGTCGGTGGTGATCGACAACAAGGCCGGCGCGGGTGGCGCGATTGGCCTGGACCAGGTCGCCAAGTCCAACCCCGATGGCTATACGCTGGGCTTTTCGTCCATCAGCCCGCTGACGCTGAGCCCCCATCTGGGCAAGCCGCTGTTCGACCCGCACAAGGATATCGTTCCCGTGGTCAGCGTGATGTACTCGCCCGTGCTGCTGCTGGGCACGACCCGCCTGACTGCCAAGAGCTTTCCCGAGCTGATGACCCAGGCCAAGGCCCACCCCGGCGATGTGCGCTGGGCCACGGCCGGTCTGGCGTCGCTGGGCCACATCATGCTCGAGCAGATTGCCGACCAGGGCAAGGTTCAGATCACCCATGTGCCCTACAAGGGCGGCGGCCAGCAGCTCAATGACGGCCTGAGTGCACAGTTCGAGGTGTTGTCCACGAATGCCGGCCCCGCCGTGATGCAGCACATCAAGGCCGGCAAGTTCAAGGCCCTGGCCGTGGGTGCTCCGGCGCGTCTGGATTCGCTGCCCCAGGTGCCTACGCTGGCCGAGCTGGGTTACAAGAACGCCAACACCACATCGGTCTTCGGCATCTTTGCTCCCGCCGGTGTGCCTGCCCCCGTGCTGGCTCGCCTCAATGCCGAGGTGAACAAGGCGCTGGCGCTGCCCGAGATCCGTCAGCGCCTGGAAGCCACGGACAATGTGCCTACCGGCGGCAAGGCTGCGGACTTCGCCAGGCAGATCGAGGCCGAGTCCAGGTCCAACGCCCAGATCATCAAGGCTGCAGGCATCCAGACCAACTGATCGGGACTGTCTCGCATGAAAAAAGGGCTTGCGGTCACATCGGCCGCAAGCCCTTTTTCGTTGTGCGCAGCAAGCGCACTGACTTCTCGCGAAGCGGATTGGTTCAGATCACACTTCGCTGGCCAGGTTGTCTGCCCAGCTCAGTGCCTGCAGGTGAGCCCAGTTGACCTGGTGGTTGGACAGCTGCAGCGCATTGGCAGCGCGGGCAAAAGCCGCTTCGTCGCCCGACTCGCAGGCGCGCGTCAGATCCAGGAAGGGCGCAAAAACTCCCTGGTTGTGTACCAGTGCATCGACCACGGACTGGGGCAGCGCCACGGATTCAAGGGCCTTGGCCATGGGCAGGCCCAGCATCACATCGAGCAGCGAGAAAACGCCCACGACGAAAGCGTGGTCGCATTCCTCGGGCGGCAGCAGCTCGGCGGTCAGCAGCTCCATCAGGCGGCCGCGCACCACGGCCGTCTGGCCCACAGCCGGCGGTGTGCCGCCGGCGCGTGAGGTGGTCAGCAGCAGGGCCGCCCAGCGGAACAGCTTCTTGAGTCCCAGAATCATCACTGCATGGCGGAAGGAGGTGATCTCGCAGGACAGACCAAAGCCCGAGCTGTTGATGAAGCGCAGCAGGTTGAAGGACAGCGTGGGGTCCTTCTTGAGCAGCTCTTCGATCTCCTCCGTGCTGGCCTGCTGGCGCACCAGGTTGATGAGCTGGATGATGGTGGTCTGGGTGGGGCGAATGGTACGCGCCTGCACAAGCTGGGGCTGGGCGAACCAGTAGCCTTGGAACAGTTTCACGCCAAGGCTCCGCATATGCTCGAACTGCTCGGCCGTTTCAACCTTCTCGGCCACTATCTGGGCGCGTGTGTAGGTCTGGGCAAACTTCACAAGCTTTTCGGCATGCTCGATGCCGAAGCTCTGCATGTCCAGCTTGACGAAGGAGGCCATGGGCAGCCATGACGCATAGTTGCGGCGCAGCAGGTTCTGGTCAAAAGCCAGACGAAAGCCACGCTGGCGCAGGGTCGCAAATGTGGGCAGGCAGGCTTCGATGTTTTCCTGGGTGGCATCGGCGGGCAGGGCCGGGACCTCCAGTACCACGCGGTCGGGGTGAATCAGCTCCAGGTGGCCGCCGCTCAGGCTGTCATGGGTGCAGTTGATGAAAACCGTCTTTTTGCCCACCAGCGCTTCGGCACCGGCATAGGACAGGGCATTGAACAGCAGCGCCGCGTCAGATGCAGCGGTGTGTGCGTTATGTGCAACCGAGCGGTCAAACAGCTCGTAGCCATACACATCCCGTTTTTCATCGACGATTGCCTGGCGCGCAATGCTGGCCATATTGGCCTCGTCCTTGTCTGCAACGGGGCTGGCGGTCGGCGAAGAAGAGTTGGTGTCAGAGGTATCCATGTAGTTATCGCTTGGGTGTGGGGCAAAAGCGCTGTCAGTCGGACAGACACTCCGTCCATCTCAGAGCCTGCAGATGAGCGTGATTGATGTCCCCGTGCTCCAGCTCCAGGCTGCAGGCGCTGCGGTCGAATTGTTCCTGGTCATGACTCTCGCAGGCCTTGGTGAGCATCAGCAGCTCGCCCAGAATGCCTTCATGATGCAGCAGCGCGGCAGAGACCGATTCGGACACCGGTATCAGCGCCAGCGCTGCAGGCAAAGGCATGCCCAGCATGCGGTCCAGCATGGAGAACATGCCGCAGATAAAGGCCAGATCGGCGTCGGTTTCCGTCAGCGAGTGCTTGGCCAGCAGCTCCATCAGACGACCGCGAATCACGGCGGTCTGGCCCACGGCTGGTGGCGGGCCGCCTTCACGGGCCGCCGTCAGCAGCATGGCCGCCCAGCGGAACAGCTTGTTCAGGCCGAGCAGCATCACGGCCTGCTTGAACGAGGTGATCTTGCGATGGGCGCCAAAGCTGGCCGAATTGATGAGGCGCAGCAGGTTGAAGGCCAGGGCGGCGTCCTTCTTGAGAACTTCCTCGATCGCATCGGTGCTGGCCTGCTCGCGCACCAGCGTCAGCAACTGGATGATGCTTTGCTGCGTCGGGGTCAGAAGGCGGGTCTGCATCACCGTGGGGCGGGCAAACCAGAAACCCTGGAAAAGCTCGATGCCCAGGCGCTGCCCCAGCTCATGCTGGTGGGCACTTTCGACTTTTTCGGCAATCAGCTCGGCGCGGGTGTGGCGGTTGGCAAACTTGACCAGCACCGTGAGCTGGTCCGGTGCCAGCGTGGAAAGATCGAGCTTGATGTAGTCGGCCAGCGGCAGCCAGGCCGAATACACAGACTCCAGCACCGTGTGGTTGAAGGCCAGATGAAAGCCCTGGTCCTTGAGTGCCAGCAGCGTGGGCAGGCGGGTTGCCACCTCATGCACGGCGGCATGGCCCAGAGGGGGGATCTCCAGCACTACCTTGTCGGCCGGCAGCAGCTCCAGGTGCTCGCCGGTCAGGCCTTCGTGAGTGCAATTCACGAACATGAGCTTGGTGCCGACCAGATCTTCCTCTCCTGCATGCGTGAGGGCCGCAAAGATCAGCGTCGCGTCTGAGGCCATGGTGTGACCATAAGGCGAGCGCGAGCGGTTGAACAGCTCGTAACCAATGATTTGCTGCAGCCCGTTGACGATGGGCTGGCGTGCAATCATGCCTTTGGACAGGTTGCGCGGCGAGGCGAATGCCGTGTCCTCTATGGTTTGTTCACTCATTGCTGCATGACGTCTGTGTGAGAAATGGTTGGCTGTGCCGGTTATTGTAAGAACGAGCCGATCATAGTGTCAGCTTCGTGCGTTCAGATCGTTTGTGCCAACAACTTCGGCTCGCGGGTCTTGCTTGCCGATGGTTCTTGATTCGAGTCAAGAAAAAATACCTAGATCTGTTGCAGCCAGGCGATCTCGGTTGCGGTGAAGCCTGCGGCTCGGCGTGCCTTCTCATTGAAGGGCGGGCGCAGGCGTGGCGCTTCATGGCGCTTTGTCAGCTCCAGGTACAACGACTCGGGCTCCAGGCTGTTCTTCTCGCACAGCCAGCGATACCAGTGATTGCCTATGGCCACATGGCCCACTTCTTCGCGCAGGATGATGTCCAGAATGTCGCAGGCCGCCAGCGCATCGGGCGCATGGGTGTTGCGCAGCTTGTTCTGGATTTGTGGCGTGGCGTCCAAGCCGCGCGCCTCCAGCGTTCTTGGAACCAGAGCCATGCGGGCCACGATGTCGCCTGCCGTTTTTTCACACATGGTCCAAAGGCCCTGGTGGGCCGGGTGGTCGCCATAGTCCTGTCCATGGTGCTGGCGCAGGTGGTCGCGCAGCAGGCGGAAATGCTTGGCTTCCTCGGCGGCCACCTGCAGCCAGTCGTGGTAGTACTGCCCGGGCATGCCGTCGAAGCGCCAGACGGCGTCCAGTGCGAGGTTGATGGCATTGAACTCGATATGCGCAATGGCATGGATGAGCACGGCCCGGCCTTCGAGGGTGGCAGGCGAGCGGCGCGCCACGGCCGTGTGGTGCTTGAGCTCGGGCCGGGTCGGTCGGCCGGGAAGCTCGGATTCGGGGATGCGCAGTGTCGGTGCTGTTTCTGCTATCGAATAGAGAGCTTTTTGTGCATGCAGATCAATGGCTGCAGCAGCTTTTTCCTCTGGGTCTGCAAGGCACAAGACCTCTAGCGCGCGATGACGTAACTCCATCCCTACAATTCTAGGTTCTATAAAGAGGCAACCCACAGGGAGACAAGCAGATGGCAATTTACGAACTCGACGGCGTTGCGCCGCAGATCGACGAGAGCGCCTGGGTGGCCGACAGCGCCGAGGTCATGGGCCGCGTCAAGCTGGACAAGGACGCCAGCGTCTGGTTCGGAGTCGTCATCCGCGGGGACACCGAAAACATCAGCATCGGCGCGGGCTCCAACATCCAGGATGCCAGCGTGCTGCATGCCGATTTCGGCAAACCGCTGACGGTGGGTTGCAATGTGACGGTTGGCCACCAAGTAATGCTGCATGGCTGCTCGATTGGCGATGGCTCGCTTATCGGCATCGGTGCTGTGGTGCTCAACGGCGCCAGGATAGGCAGGAACTGCCTGGTGGGCGCAGGCTCGCTGGTGACCGAGGGCAAGGAATTCCCCGACGGCTCCATGATCCTCGGCAGCCCCGCCAAGGTCGTGCGCCAGCTCTCGCCCGAGCAGATCGAAGGTCTGCGCCAGAGCGCCAGGAACTATGTTGAAAATGCTCGCCGCTTCAAGCGCGGCTTGCGCAAGCTGGGCTGAGGGCCCAGCTTTTTACCGGAATCGATTAGCGTGTCTGAACTGCATAAATTCATTTTTGACGGCCTGCCCGTGCGTGGTGCCATTGTTCGCCTGACTGACTCCTGGCAGGAAATCCTGCAGCGCCGTGCCGGCAACAAGGATACCGGCGCCTACCCCGAGGCCGTCAGCACCTTGCTCGGCGAGATGACGGCGGCTGGCGTGCTCATGCAGTCCAACATCAAGTTCAATGGCGCGCTGGTGTTTCAGGTCATGGGTGACGGCCCGGTCAAACTGGCCGTGGCAGAAGTGCAGTCGGATCTGAGCCTGCGTGCCACGGCAACGCTGGTGGGAGAGGCCAATCTGCCCCTGCGCGGCCAGCTGGCCCCGCTGGCGGAGCTGGTCAATGCCCATGGCGCGGGCCGCTGTGCCGTCACGCTGGACCCCAAGGACCGCCAGCCCGGCCAGAACCCCTATCAGGGCGTGGTGCCGCTCAACGATGGAGCCGGCGGCCGCTTCGAGCGCCTGTCGGATGCGCTGCAGTTCTACATGATGCAGTCCGAGCAGCTCGACACCGTGATGGTGCTTGCCGCCAATGACCAGATCGCTGCCGGCCTGATGCTGCAGCGCATGCCTGTGAAGGGCGAGGCGAATCTGGCTGCAGCCACCGAAAGCGGCGAGGCCGAGCACGATGCCCAGGGCCTGAACGAGGAATACAACCGCGTTGCCACGCTGGCCTCCAGCCTGACGCAGCAAGAGCTGTTGACGCTGGATGTGGAGACCATCTTGCGGCGCCTGTTCTGGGAGGAGAAGCTGCTGCGCTTTGCTCCTCAGGCCGACGAGCAGGCCCCGCGTTTCGCCTGCACCTGCAGCCGTGACCGAGTGGCCGCCATGCTGACGTCGCTGGGCGAGGAGGAGGTGGACTCCATCGTGGCCGAGCGCGGCAAGATCGAAGTGGGCTGCGACTTCTGCGGTCAGCAATACCAGTTCGACGCCATCGATGCGGCGCGTCTGTTCACCGAAGTGCAAAAGCAGCCGCCCAGCTCCAGCTCGGTGCAGTAACTGGACATTGTGCTTGCGGCTATTGATCTGCGATTGTGGTGGAGACACCCAGCAAGGACTCAGGCCGGGGCAGCGCAGCTGTCTTCCAGCTCAGAAGAGATAGGTGATAGGGCGCGAGGCGCCTCAAGGGGCGCTTTTCAAGGCCTCGAACAGCGCCAGTTCGCACTCGGGGTCGCCGCATTGCTCGCAGGCTTTGCGGCGTATTTTCTGGCTGGAACTCCAGGGGTTCTGGCTTGAAATCCAGTCCCAGTCTGCGGCCGGTTCTATGAATTTCAAAGAGGCAGCCAGTTGCTGCCATTGGGCAGAAGGTCTGCCGTACAGCATCACATAGCTCTGCGAGCGTGCTTGCAGCAGCGCACGCCATCGGCTGATCTGCTCAGCGATGGCGGGGTCCGGGTCGGCATCGCGCCAGTCCTGGCCCAGCACATAGACCAGGGCATGGGCCGGCCATTCGTCGCCGGCTGCAGGTGCACTGCATTGCCAGGGCGTGACATGACCCGCATCCAGGCGGGCCTGCAGCAGGCCATGCGCCATGCCGCGTGCCAGGGCATGAGGTGCACCCAGCAGCACCAGAGTGGGTGCAGGAACAGCAAAGCCAGCTCGGGGCTGGCTTTGAGGCAGAGCGGGCGCCGGCTCAGCGCTTGGAAACCTGAATATAGATTTCATTGGGTTTGACCATGCCCAGCTCGTAACGGGCCTTTTCTTCCACGGTGGACAGGCCGTCCTTGAGGTCGTTGACCTCGGACTGCAGTCTGTCGTTTTCCGATTTTTCGAGGGCGTTGGCCGCGTACTGATCATTGATCTGCTGCTGCAGCTCGTGCACATAGGCCATGCTGCCATTGCCCAGCCAGAGCTGGGCATGAATGGCGGTCAGCAAGACCAGCAAAGTGACGCAGACGACGCGGTTGACCATAGAAAAGGTGGCTTAAAAGTAGCTTGTTAGCAAGAGACACCGGGCAAGGGCCGCCCCGCAGCAAGGGTGTCGTCCCCCCTAAGGGGGGAAGGTGCGAAGCGGCTCAGGGGGGCTCTTGTTTAGCGCAGGTTGTAGAAGGCAGCGCGGCCGGGGTACTCGGCGACATCGCCCAGGTCTTCCTCGATGCGCAGCAGCTGGTTGTACTTGGCGATACGGTCGGAACGGCTCATGGAGCCGGTCTTGATTTGACCAGCATTCAGGCCCACGGCGATGTCGGCAATGGTGCTGTCTTCGGTTTCGCCAGAGCGGTGCGAGATCACGGCGGTGTAGCCGGCGCGCTTGGCCATCTCGATGGCGGCGAAGGTCTCGGTCAGGGTGCCGATCTGGTTGATCTTGATCAGGATCGAGTTGGCGATGCGCTTTTCGATGCCTTCCTTGAGGATCTTGGTGTTGGTCACGAACAGGTCGTCACCCACCAGCTGAACCTTGGCGCCCAGGCGCTCGGTCAGGATCTTCCAGCCATCCCAGTCGCCTTCGTGCATGCCGTCTTCGATGGAGATGATGGGGTACTTGTCGCACCAGCCGGCCAGCATGTCGGTCCACTGGGTCGAAGTCAGCGTCATATTGCCTTCGCCGGCCAGCACGTACATGCCGTCCTTGTAGAACTCGGATGCTGCGCAGTCCAGGCCCAGGGCGATTTGCTCGCCGGGCTTGTAGCCGGCCTTTTCGATGGCTTCGATGATCAGCTGGATCGCGGCTTCGTGGTTTTCCACGGAGGGTGCGAAACCGCCTTCGTCGCCCACGGCGGTGGACATGCCATTGTGGTGGATGATGGCCTTCAGCGCGTGGAAGACTTCGGCGCCCCAGCGCACGGCTTCACGGAAGGTGGGGGCACCCACGGGGATGATCATGAACTCTTGCAGGTCCAGCGAGTTGTTCGCGTGGGCGCCGCCGTTGATCACGTTCATCATGGGCACGGGCAGCTGCACGCCGCCCATGCCGCCGAAGTAGCGGTACAGGGGCAGGCCGGCTTCTTCGGCAGCGGCGCGGGCCACGGCCATGGAGACAGCCAGCATGGCGTTGGCGCCCAGGCGGCTCTTGTTGTCGGTGCCGTCCAGGTCGATCAGGGTCTTGTCCAGGAAAGCCTGCTCGGAAGCGTCCAGGCCCAGCACGGCTTCGGAGATTTCGGTGTTGATGTGCTCAACAGCCTTCAGGACACCCTTGCCCAGGTAACGGCTCTTGTCGCCATCACGCAGTTCAATGGCTTCGCGCGAGCCGGTGGATGCGCCCGAGGGCACGGCGGCACGGCCCATCACGCCGGATTCCAGCAGCACGTCGCACTCAACGGTGGGGTTGCCGCGGCTGTCCAGCACTTCGCGGCCTACGATGTCAACAATGGCACTCATTGCATTTCCTTTGGGTTTCTGAAATCGGTACGTGCAGGCTGACTTCTTTCATGAAATCACGCCCAAGCGCTTGTGCATTAAGCGCAAGCTGCTATCAAAATTGTGAAGCCGACTCTTCTCCACATGCTGCGCGCGCGCCGTGCACGCGACGAGTATGGAAGAGGCTGCGGCGGCTATTGTGCACAAATTTGGTGGGCCGCTTTTGCCTTGACGTGTTGCAGCAGTCGAATTTCTTGCGCAAGACGTTTCTGTGCAAGCATTCGGACACAAAAGCGGATACAAAAAAGGCATGACGCCACGCTTTATCGTGTCGGTCATGCCGGGGTGCATCATCTGCTCAGGCGCCGGTGCCCGTCCTGGGGCGGCCGGGGTGCATGGACGTGCAGGCCTGCTGCAAGGCCGTCATGTCGCTGCTGATGCGCTGTGTATGCATGCTCAGGCCTGGAAGTGGTCTTCCAGGAAGCCGTTGCGTTTGGTCACATCGTCCAGCGCCACCAGGGTTTCGAGCAGTGCCTTCATGTGCTTGAGCGGCACGGCATTGGGGCCGTCCGACAGGGCGTTGCAGGGATCGGGGTGGGTTTCCATGAACAGGCCTGCCACGCCCACGGCCACGGCCGCACGCGAGAGCACGGGCACCATCTCGCGCATGCCGCCGCTGGATGTGCCGTTGCCGCCGGGCAGCTGCACGCTGTGGGTGGCGTCGAACACGACAGGGGCGCCGGTCTCGCGCATGATGGCCAGCGAGCGCATGTCGCTGACCAGGTTGTTGTAGCCAAAGCTGGCGCCGCGTTCGCAGGCCGTGAAGCTGTCTGCGGGCAGGCCCGCTTCCACCGCTGCAGCACGGGCCTTGTCGATGACATTCTTCATGTCATGCGGGGCCAGGAACTGGCCCTTCTTGATGTTCACGGGCTTGCCCGACTGGGCCACGGCGCGGATGAAGTCCGTCTGGCGGCACAGGAAGGCGGGGGTTTGCAGCATGTCGACGACAGACGCCACGTAAGGCACTTCGGCTTCGGTGTGCACATCGGTGAGGATGGGCACGTTCAATTCCTTCTTCACCTTGGCAAGGATCTCCAGGCCTTTTTCCATGCCGGGGCCGCGAAAGCTGGTGCCCGAGGAGCGGTTGGCCTTGTCGAAGCTGCTCTTGAAGATGAAGTGGATGCCCAGAGAGGCGGTAATTTCCTTGAGTTGCCCGGCCACGTCCATCTGCAGCTGTTCGGATTCGACCACACAAGGGCCGGCGATCAGAAAGAAGCGCTTGTCCAGACCAATATCAAAGCCGCAGAGTTTCATGGTGGGTTCCTTTTTGCACGCCGCGCATGCTTCAAAAACTGAAGCTGCCAGCGCTCTACATTGAATGGTTTCAACATCATTTGATGCTGAAGTCATTGATTTTCAAGCGCTGGCAGCTCCTATTTCAGGATTGATTCCGAAGGAAGGGAATCAGGCCTTCTTGCCCGACTGGGCCTTGTTGTCCATGGCCGCCTTGATGAAGGCGTTGAACAGCGGGTGACCATCCCAGGGGGTGGACTTGAACTCGGGGTGGAACTGCACACCGATGTACCAGGGGTGGACCTTGGCGGGCAGCTCGACGATTTCGGTCAGCTGTTCGCGCTGGGTCAGGGCCGAGATCACCAGGCCGGCTTCGCGCAGCTGGTCCAGATACTGGGTGTTGGCTTCATAGCGGTGGCGGTGACGCTCGGTCACCATGTCACCGTAGATGCTGTGCGCCAGCGTGCCCTTTTGCACGTCGGAAGACTGTGCGCCCAGACGCATGGTGCCGCCCAGGTCGGAGTTCTCGTCACGGGTCTTGATCGTGCCGTCCGCATCCTTCCACTCGGTGATCAGGGCGATCACGGGGTTGGGGGTGGCCGAATCGAACTCGGTGGAGTTGGCGCCAGCCAGGCCTGCCACATGGCGGGCGTACTCGATGGTGGCGACCTGCATGCCCAGGCAGATGCCCAGGTAGGGCACCTTGTTCTCGCGGGCAAACTTGGCCGTAGAGATCTTGCCTTCCACGCCGCGCGAGCCGAAGCCGCCGGGCACCAGAATGCCGTCGTAGTCCTTGAGCAGCTTGGTGGCATCCGCGTCGTGGATGGTTTCCGAGTCCACATGCGTGATCTTCACGCGCACATGGTTGCGCATGCCGGCGTGCTTGAGCGCTTCGTTGACCGACTTGTAGGCGTCGGACAGTTCCACGTACTTGCCCACCATGGCAATCTTGACTTCGCCCTGGGGATGCTCGGTCTCATAGACCAGATCGTCCCAGCGCTTGAGATTGGTGGGAGGCGTGTTCAGGCGCAGCTTGTCGCAGATCAGGCCGTCCAGACCCTGCTCGTGCAGCATGCGCGGCACCTTGTAGATGGTGTCCACGTCCCACATGGAGATCACACCCCACTCGGGCACATTGGTGAAGAGGGAGATCTTGCTCTTTTCCTCTTCAGGCACCTGGTGCTTGGCGCGGCACAGCAGCGCATCGGGCTGGATGCCGATTTCGCGCAGCTTCTGCACGGTGTGCTGGGTGGGCTTGGTCTTGAGCTCGCCGGCCGTCTCGATGAACGGCAGGTAGGTCAGGTGCACAAAGGCGGAGTTGTTGGGGCCGAGCTTGAGAGCCAGCTGACGCGCAGCTTCCAGGAAGGGCAGGGACTCGATGTCGCCCACGGTGCCGCCGACTTCGCAGATGGCCACATCCACTTCGTGGTCGGTGCCCAGGCCCGCGCCGCGCTTGATGTATTCCTGAATTTCGTTGGTGACATGGGGGATGACCTGCACGGTCTTGCCCAGATAGTCGCCACGGCGTTCCTTTTCCAGCACGGACTGATAGATGCGGCCCGTGGTGAAGTTGTTGCTCTGACGCATGCGCGTTTCGATGAAACGCTCATAGTGGCCCAGGTCCAGATCGGTCTCGGCTCCGTCATCGGTCACAAACACTTCACCGTGCTGGAAGGGCGACATGGTGCCCGGGTCCACGTTGATGTAGGGATCGAGCTTGATGAGGGTGACTTTGAGACCGCGCGACTCGAGGATCGCTGCAAGGGAGGCTGAGGCGATTCCCTTACCGAGGGAAGACACCACACCGCCGGTGACGAAGACGAACTTGGTCATGTCTTTTTTTGGTGGTGGTAAAACAGGATTATAGGTTCGCCACGAATTTCGGCGTGGCGTACAGGGATGCTTGTGCGGCGGCAAAGCCGCTCAGGTCTGATAAATTGCGCAGCATGAATGACGTGTTCGCAGGCAAACATCTGGTGCTGGGTCTCTCCGGAGGCGTGGCTTGTTACAAATCCGCCATGCTGTGCCGCTTGCTGGTCCAGGCCGGTGCCACGGTGCAAGTGGTCATGACGGAGGCTGCCGAGCAGTTCATGACGGCCGTCACCATGCAGGCGCTTTCTGGGCGCGCAGTCTACACCTCCCAGTGGGATGTGCGCGAACCCAACAACATGCCCCACATCAATCTGAGCCGAGAAGCCGATGCCATCCTCATCGCGCCCTGCAGCGCTGACTTCATCGCGCGCCTGGTGCAGGGTCGCTCGGACGAGCTGCTCAGCCTGATGTGCCTGGCCCGCCCCATGGACAGCGTTCCCCTGCTGCTGGCCCCGGCCATGAACCGCGAGATGTGGGCCCACCCCGCGACCCAGCGCAATCTGGCCCAGGTGCAGGCCGACGGAGCCCAGGTGCTGGGCGTGGGCAACGGCAGCCAGGCCTGCGGCGAGACCGGCGACGGGCGCATGCTGGAGCCCGAGGAAATCATGGAGGAGCTGGCGGCGCACTTCACGGCCAAGAGCCTGCAGGGTCAGCATCTGCTGGTGACGGCAGGCCCGACCTTCGAGGCGATCGATCCGGTGCGCGGCATCACCAATCTTTCGAGCGGCAAGATGGGCTTCGCGATTGCCCGTGCGGCGCGCGAGGCCGGTGCCCAGGTCACGCTGGTGGCCGGCCCGGTGCATCTGCCCACGCCGCGCGGAGTGACCCGTGTCGACGTGCAGTCGGCACGCCAGATGCAGACTGCCGTGCAGTCCCTGGTGGCAGGGGCCTCGATCTTCATTGCCACGGCTGCCGTTGCCGACTGGCGCCCGGCCGAGTTTTCCGATCAGAAGATCAAGAAGGATGGCTCGGGCGATGTACCGGCCATGGACTTTGTCGAGAACCCCGACATTCTTGCCGGCGTGGCCCAGTCCGACCAGGCCCGGTCCGGCAAGCTGTATTGCGTGGGCTTTGCTGCCGAAAGTCATGATCTGCTCAAGCACGCCAGTGCCAAGCGCCTGCGCAAGAGCGTGCCGCTGCTGGTGGGCAATATCGGCCCCGCCACCTTCGGCAAGGACGACAATGCCCTGCTGCTGATCGACGATCAGGGCTCCAAGGAGCTGCCCCATGCCAGCAAGGACGTGCTGGCGCGCCAGCTGGTCGATGAAATTGCGCAGCGCCTGAGCGCCAAGCGTCCCTGACCCGTGATCCCAGGAGTCCGAACATGAATCTCTCCAGCTATGAAGGCCCGCGCAATGGCGACTATGTGGCGTATGTGGATCAGCTGATGCGAGCCAGTCCCGAGTACCGCCGCACGCTGCGCAGCATCGACGGAGCGATTCAGACCGCGGTCGTCACGCCCGGCTCGCAAGCCGCCTCACCCATGTCGCAACTGCGCAGCACCTTGCAGAAGGCGCGCGACATGGCCGAGCAGGCGCAGCAGGGGCCGGGAGCGCGAACCACGGCGGCCGGTCAAGCGGCCCAGCGCACGGCCGCTGCACGGCGCCCCAATACGGCCGTGACCAAGCAGGAGGCGCAGCAGCGCTTCAAGGCCATGGAGCGCGAGATCGAGGGACAGAAGGCCCAGAACGGTCGCAAGCCCTGGGTGTCTCCGGGATCGCTGGCGCTGATCGTGGGCGGGATGATCCTCTCCCAGTTCATCCAGGGCTTTGGCGTGCTGCTCGCCATCATGGGCCTGATGTCGCTGGTGGGAGGCGTGCTCAAGCGCCTGCAAGGCCGCTGACAGGCGCCAGGCGCCGACGCTTGCCCTGCACAGGGCACAATGGCGCCCTTCAGGAAAACCGCTGGCGGCTGCACGGCAGCTGCCGCAATGAATGCAAGGCCCGGCTCACGGGCCTTGTTTCAATACAGACAAGACTGGCCAGATACTTATGAACGTTGATGTAAAGATTCTCGATGCGCGCCTGCGCGACAACCTGCCCGCCTACGCCACTGCCGGCAGCGCCGGCCTGGACCTGCGCGCCTGCATCGATGCCCCCGTGACGCTGGAGCCCGGCCAGTGGCAGCTGATCCCCACTGGCATGGCCATGCACCTCAAGGATCCCCATTACGCGGCGCTCATCTTGCCGCGCTCGGGCATGGGCCACAAGCACGGCATCGTGCTGGGCAATCTGGTCGGCCTGATCGACTCCGACTACCAGGGCCAGCTCATGGTCAGCGCCTGGAACCGTTCGCAGACCGCCTTCACGCTGCAGCCCATGGACCGTCTGGCCCAGTTGGTCATCGTGCCCGTGGTGCAGGCACAGTTCAATCTGGTGGATGACTTTGCCGATGCCAGCGAGCGTGGCGAAGGCGGCTACGGCTCCACCGGCAAGCAGTAAGCCTGTCCAAAGGCCCGTACCTCGCGCCCCATGAGTCGCCAGAGCCGCCAGAGCCGTCAGAGCCGTCAGAGCCGTCAGAGCCGTCAGAGCCGTCAGAGCCGTCAGAGCCGTCAGAGCCGCCGTCGCTCTGCCTCCTGGACCCAGGTGCAGCTGGGCCGCGACCAGCACATGCGGCGGCGCCTGCAAAAACGCCACTGGCTGCATCTCCATGCCGCTTTGACCGGCGGCCTGAGTCTGGCTGCCATGTCCCTGATCAGTCTGTGCCTGCTGCATGCCGGTGTGCACAGCATGGGGCTGCGCTATGGGCTGGCGCTGGCCTGCGGCTATCTGCTTTATCTGTTGCTGGTGCGCCTGTGGGCCGGCTGCATGCTGCGCCGCGACTGGGATACGGGCGATGCAGGGTCCGATGTCACCGGCTCCAGTGGCAAATCAGGCGGTGCCGATACTGCGAATACTGCGGGCCTTGAAAGCGGGCAGGGAGGCTCCTACGGCGGCGGCGGTGCGGGCGGTCACTGGGACGATGGCGCGGCCGTGCCTGATATCGCGCCTGCGTCATCGGGCCTGGAGCTGCCCGATGTCGATGTGTCGGGGCTGGACGGACTCGACGAAGGCGCCGTGGTGCTTGTGCCGGTACTGCTGGTTTTTGCCGTCCTGCTGGTGGCGGTCACGGGTATGGGCTCGCTGGTGTGGCTGGTGTTCGGTGCTGATCTGTTTCTGACCGTGGCGGTAGAGGTGGCGTTTGCGCTGCTGATGACCCGAACCCTCTATGTGGTGGAGCGCGAAGGCTGGCTGCTGGCAGCCTTGCGCATCAGCTGGAAGCCCGTGCTGGGCGCCCTGGTCGCGGCCGTGGCGCTGGGGCTGCTCGCCGATTGGCTGTTTCCCCAGGCCGATACCCTGGCGCAGGTGCTGCGCAGTCTTTGATCGACTTCAGTCCTGGTGCCTGGCGCCAGGCAGTTGCAGTTGCATGCGCAGCCCGCCCAGCGGCGACGGCAGCGCCTGGATGCTGCCGCCATAGGTCTGAACCAGATCGCGCACGATGTCCAGGCCCAGGCCGGCGCCGGGTCGCTGTTCGTCAAGCCGCTCGCCGCGCGCAAAGATGCGCTCGCGCAACTCGGGTGCAATGCCCGGGCCATCGTCGTCTATGCATAGCGTCAGGCGCTGGCTGTCCTCGCTTGCCGGCTGAACCTTGAGCACAACCTTCGATCTGGCCCATTTGCCGGCGTTGTCCAGCAGATTGCCCAGCATCTCCATCAGGTCCTGGGAGTCACCCTTGAAGTCCCATTGGGTGGCATCCCCCTGCAGCTCAAAGCGTATGCTGCGCGCCGCATGCAGCTTGTCCATGGTGTGCACCAGGGAGTGCAGCGGGCCGGCCAGCGCGGTGCGCAGGCCATGACCCTGCTGCGCCGCTGCTGCGGCGGCACGGGCACGGGCCAGGTGATATTCGACCTGGCGGCTGGCACTGGCGACCTGCTCGCGCACCAGGGTCGCCAGCGGGCTGTCCTGCTGCGCCGCCGCGTTGCCCATGATGCTCAGCGGGGTGTTGACTGCATGGGCCAGATTGCCCGCCTGGGTGCGGGCCCGCTCCACCATCTCGGCATTCATGCGCAGCACATGGTTGAACTCCTGAACCAGGGGCATGATTTCGGCCGGGTGTTCCCCCCTGATTTCAGAAGCTTCGCCCTGGCTCACGGAGGCCAGCTGACGGCGCAGGGCGGCCAGCGGAGCCAGTGCCAGCTGCAGCTGCACGACCACGGCGGCGATCAGCCCCGCTGCCAGCATGCACAGCGCGGCCACCAGCATCTTGGTAAAGCGCTGCAGCGGCGTGGCCAGCATGGCCGCGTCGGCGGCAATCATCAGGCGCAGCGGCGGGGCATCGGCCTCGGGCAGCTGTACGGTACGCGTCACGATCACCAGGGTGTTGCCATTGCCGTCCGACATATGGCCGTAGCTTGCCGGTGCATGCAGGGGCAGGGTGGGCTCCCAGACCTTGTCGGCCTTGAAGAAGGGCCAGTCCAGGGTCTGATCCCAGAGCGAGCGCGAACGCTGGATGCCGGCCTGCACGGTCTGTTGGCCGGCAGCGTCAAGCTGGTCCACCTGCCAGTACATGCCCGACAGCGGCTGCTGCAGCAAGGGGTCGCCGGAGAAGGGGGAGACCGTGACCGGGACGGCCTGATCCGGCTGATAGTTGACGGCGCCGCTGAGGCGGTCGAGCTTGGCCACCAGCTGGCCGCGCAGTTGCTGGGTCAGATGCTCGGCAAACAGCGTGCGCAGGCCCCATCCCGTGAGCAGCAGTGCTGCCAGCACCCATATCAGGGCGCCCGCCAGCAGTCGCAGGCGCAGCGAGTTCTTCCAGGAGCCCGCGCTCAGCGGTGGCGGCTGCTGGGTCATGGGGGAGTTCAGGGTGTGCTCGGACATAGGTTTTATTCTTGGTTGGATGGCGCAACCAGGCGATAGCCCAGGCCGCGCACGGTTTCGATCGAGCCTGCAGGCAGTTTTTTCCGCAGCCGCCCGACAAAGACCTCGATGGTGTTGGAGTCGCGGTCGCTGTCCTGCGGATAGATATGCTCGGACAGCTCGGTGCGCGAGACCACGGCGCCCATGCGCTGCATCAGCATGGTCAGTACCTTGAATTCATGGCTGGTCAGCGTCAGCGCCTGACCTTCGACGGTGACACGGGCCTGGCGCGAGTCCAGGGTGATGGAGCCGCATTGCCACAGCGCGCTGGCATGCGGGCTCAGACGTCGCAGCAGGGCGCGCAGACGCGCCAGCAACTCTTCCATGTGGAAGGGTTTGGCCAGATAGTCGTCGGCTCCGGCATCCATGCCTGCGACTTTTTCATGCCAGGCGACTCTGGCGGTAAGGATCAGCACCGGCATGGAGCGGCCCTGAGCGCGCCAGGCGCGCAGCACGCTCAGCCCGTCGCGCATCGGCAGGCCCAGGTCCAGCACCGCGGCGTCGAAGCTCTCCACCTCGCCCAGGTATTGCGCCGTCTCGCCATCGGCGGCCGTCTCCACGGTGTGGCCGGCCTGCAGCAGGGCCTGATGCAACTGCTCACGCAGCGTGGGTTCGTCTTCAATCAGCAGAATTCGCATGCTCTACAGCCTTCCTGAGTGCCGGGATTCACTTCTTGCGCTTCATGCTGATGAGGCTGCCGTTGCTGGCATCGATCTCCAGCTTGACCACCTTGCCATCGCTTTGCAGCAGCCGGATCTCGTAGACAAAGCGGCCGTCCTCGCGGTCGAACTCCACCTTGATGACCTGGCCCTGGTATTGCTGCTCGACCTGATCCAGAACGGTGCGCAGCGGCAGCACCTGCCCCTGGCGCAAGGCCTGGCGGGCGAGTTCGTGATCGTTGTCGCCGGCATCCGAGGTGGCGGGCCACAGGCTCAGCGCGGCAAAGCCTGCCGTTGCCAGCAGCATGGCCAGCACGGCATGAAGGGCGCGCCGGCGTGGGCGGTGCGCAGATTGCGGGTCATTCGAAGCGTTGAAAAAAGACATGGCGAGCGGGCTGGAGTGGGAGGTGATGAGGTCTGGTTGCGTGCTGCAGCCAAGGTTATAGGCCTGCATCGATGAACGAAAGCTGAATGGCGGCTTCAGAAACGGTTCAGAAGGGAACGCGAACAATTGGCTGCAACCCGTAACAGAGCACCTCTCGCCCGGCGGGCCGTCTTCTTGTACCCATCGTTCACCAACCGACCTCAGGAGTTTTCATGTCTCGTCTCCAAACCCCCGTCTTTGCTATGTCCGCTCGCGCCCTGTCGCTATACCGGTCCATGCAGCGCGGCGGCGGCATTGCCCTGCTTGGGGGCGCCGCGCTGCTGTCCGCGTGCACCTGCCTGGCCGCAGAAAACTCCCTGGCGGACCGTGCCTCGGCCTCGGTGGCCGCCGTGCGCGGCATGGCGCTCGGGCCTACCCTGTCCATCCGCGATGTCTGCGACCGGCTGGAGAAGGCCGGCTATCGCGAATTTCAGGAAGTGGAATGGGACGACGGCCTCTACAAGGTCAAGGCCACGGCCAGCGATGGGCGCTTTGTGAAGCTCTATGTCGACGGCCGCAGCGGCGAAGTGCTGCGCGTACGCACCAAAGGCTGAGATTGCTATATGTTTGATAGCTTCCAGCGCTTTGTGATGGCGGTTTCAAATGATATCTGTATCGAAAATGAGTGCTGGACAGGGCAAGGCGCTATGGTTTGAAGAGTTGTAAACGGCTGTGCTTTGCTCAAAGTATTGTGAGCAAATGTGAAACCTGTCGTCCTGGCGAGCCGGTGCTGCGTTGCAATGGAAAGGCAGACCGAGCAAGGTTTGCAGAGCAACTCATAACAGGGACTGCGGCGCATGGAATGTGCATGCGCCAATCAGGAGATTTCCATGCAAATCAATCAACGCTGGGGCCGGTTGGCCATGGTGAGCGCAATCGTTGCGGCTCTGTCGGCCTGCGCGGCCTATCCCCAGGGTGGCTACCAGAGCGGCGGCTACCAGGGAGGCTACTCCCAGGGTGCTTATTCGGGCTCTGGCTACCCTGGCAGCACACAGGCCTACCCCGTGGGCAACAACCAGGTCCAGACCTATCCCGCCAATAACTGCGGCTACAACAACCCCAACTGCTACTCGCAGCAGCCCCAGCAATACGCCCAGCAGGGCCGTGTGATGAATATCGAGACCGTGCGCGTGCAGGACGGCAGCGGCATTGGCGCGGGCGGCGCGATTGCCGGTGGCGTGATCGGCGGCGTGCTGGGCAACCAGGTGGGCAAGGGCTCCGGCCGTACGCTGGCAACCATCGCCGGTGTGGCTGCAGGCGCTTTCGCCGGCAACGCCGTGCAAAACAACATGGGCGGCGGCAGCGTGCGCGATATCTACCGCGTCACCGTGCAGCTGCAGGACGGCAGCGTGCGTGCTCTGGACTACCAGCAGCCTCCGCAGCTGAGCATCGGCGAATACGTGCGTGTGGAAGGCAACCAGATCTTCCGTCGCTGAGCAGACAAGCGCGCATGACAAAAGGGACTCCGAGGAGTCCCTTTTTATTTCTTTGCCTGAAGCGATGAGTAATGCTTGAACCTGTGGCGCAGTATCACTCAGTGACAGCAAGCAAGAGCCCGGGCGGCCCCGCCGCCTCGCAGCGAAGCTGTCGTCCCTCATTGGGGGAAGGCGCAAAGCGCCTCAGGCGGTGTCAATGCAGTGTTTCATTGCCCGGGGCCATGGGCTCGATACGGAAAAAACCCGTACCGGCCGTGCCGCGACCGATTTCTTCCTCGGTAGCCTCGCGCACGGCTTCGATCTTGAGGTGCAGGCGGATGGCGATTCCGGCCAGCGGGTGGTTGCCGTCCAGCACCACATGCTCGGGATAGATTTCGGTGACCGTGTAGAGCAGATCGGCAGGCACGGGGTTGGTGCCCTTGGGCATGGCGCTGCTCTCGAAGCTCATGCCTTCCTCGATCTCTTCGGGAAACAGCTCGCGCTTTTCCAGGAAGATCAGGCTCTCGTCATAGTCGCCGAATGCCTCTTCGGGCTCCAGGTGCAGGTCCAGCGTGGTGCCTACGCCGTGGCCTTGCAGAGCCTCTTCGATACGCTTGAACAGGTCATCGCCGCCGACGAGAAATTCCACGGGCTCGTCCAGCACGTCCAGCTCCTCGCCCAGGGTGTCTTTCAGTGTCCAGGTCAGGGCGACCACGCATTGTTGGGTAACTTCCATGGTGTGTGTATGCAGTTGGTGGGCCGCGGGCCAGTCCCGCAGCCGAAATTGAAACGCCGCCACGACCGTGGCGCAATGGCAGGCATTGTCCCACGCGCTGCCCGGAACTGCAGCACAGGCCTTTTGTTACACCCTGCAAAAAGCACTTGCACGGCCTTCACATTGGCGCTCTTGCAGGCCTGCATACTGACCCCATCTCTGCTGCAAGTAAATTGCGGGCTTAAAGGAAGGCACCATGACCCCTCAGGAACAACAACTGCTGCAAGACCTGTGCGCCAGGCTGACGCTGACCCAGGGCCAGCCCAAGGACGCGCAGGCCGATGCCGAGCTGCGCCGCGGATTGAGCACCGCGCCCGATGCGGTCTACTGGCTGGCCCAGCGCACCTTGATGCTGGAGCAAGCCATTGAGCAGGCCCAGCAGCAGATCGGCGAGCTGCAGCAGCAGGTGAAGCAGGCCCAGCAAAGCCAGAGCCAGGGCGCAGGCAGCTTTCTCTCGGGAGGCCTGGGCACGCACTTCGGTCGCGCTCCCGAGCGTTATGCCGAGGACGGCGGCTACGCTGCCAATGCCCAGCCTCCCTATCAGCCCCAGTATCAGCCCCAATACCAGCCGCAGAACCAGCCGCAAGCCGCGCCTCAGCCCTCCAGCTGGCGCGACCGTTTCTTTGGCGGTGGCTCGGCGCCGCGCGCTGCAGCGCCGCAGGCCTACGGCCAGCCAGCTGCCCCGACTGGCAGCAGCTTCCTGGGCAATGCCGCAGCGGCTGCGGCCGGCGTGGCGGGCGGCATGTTTCTGTTCAACGGACTGGAGAATCTGATGGGCGGCCATCACGCTAGCTCGGGCAGCCAGAGCGGGGGCAGCGAAAGCAAGTCGCTGGCGCAGGACAGCAGCAGCCAGGGCCTGCATGGCGACAGCGGCAATACCGCCAGCCTTGCCAACGACGCGGGCCTTGGCAGCATAGACAACTCAGCCAGCTTTGACAGCGGCAGTTGGGACGATGGCGGTGGCTTCTTTGACGATGACTTTGCCTGATTACATGCTTTGAGATTTTTGAGGCTCAAGCCCTTTTCCATCAAACGCTAGCAGCTATGGATTAGATAGTGAGAAGGAAAAAAGAAAGCCACCTGGCGTTTTCAAATCAGGTGGCTTTTTTAATTTCAGTAGCGATGGGCGCGAGCTTTAACTAGGGCGCGACCTAAGTGTGGGACAGCAAGCAAGCGCCGCCGCGCAGCAAAGCTGTCGTCCCCCTCTGCGTAGCAGAGAGGGGGAAGCGGCGGGGCCGCCTAGGCAAAGCCGCTCAGGGGGTCTTTAGAACGGATAGTGGCGTTCTGCGGTCTGCATGGTCACCCAGCGGGTTTCGGTAAAGGCATTGATGCCCTGCTGGCCCCCGAAATGGCCATAGCCCGAGGCCTTGACGCCACCAAACGGCATCTGGGCTTCGTCATGCACCGTGGGGCCGTTGATGTGGCAGATGCCGGCCTCGATGCGTGCCGCCACACGCCAGCCGCGGGCCGTGTCCCGGGTGAAGACTGCGGAGGACAGACCGAACTCGTTGTCATTGGCCGTGGCAATGGCTTCTTCCTCGCCGTTCACGCGCACGATGCCTTTGACCGGGCCAAAGGTCTCCTCGTGGAATATGCGCATCGCCGGCGTCACATGGTCGATCAGCGTGGCGGGCATCAGCGTGCTCTCGGCCTTGCCGCCGCAGACGATTTTTGCGCCCTTGGCCAGCGCGTCGTCGATCATGGCATTGCAGCGCTCCACCGTAGCCAGATCGACGACCGAGCCCAGCACCACGGGGCCCTTGCGCGGGTCGCCCAGCGGCAGGCTGCTGGCCTTGGCGGCAAACTTGGCGATGAACTCGTCGGCCACCTTGTTATCCACCACAAAGCGCTCGGTAGACATGCAGATCTGGCCCGAGTTGGCAAACGCGCCAAAGGTGGCGGCGTTCACGGCCGCATCGATATCGGCATCGTCGAGCACCAGGAAGGGGGCCTTGCCGCCAAGCTCCAGCAGCGCAGGCTTCAAGTGCCTGGCGCAGGTCTGGCCGATGATGCGGCCTACCTTGGTGGAGCCGGTAAAGCTCACGCGGCGCACGGCCGGGTGGGCCACGATGGCTTCGACCACGCTGCCCGCATCGGCGGGCGCATTGGTCACAAAGTTCACCACGCCGGCGGGCAGGCCTGCGTCCTGCAGTGCCTCGATGATCAGGCCGTGGGTGGCGGGGCAGAGTTCCGAGCCCTTGAGAATCACGGTGTTGCCGCAGGCCAGGGCCGTGGAGATGCTGCGCACGGCCAGGATCACGGGAGCATTCCAGGGCGCGATACCGAGCACCACGCCGGCGGGCTGGCGCACGGCCATGGCTACGCTGCCGGGTACGTCGGAGGGAATGATCTCGCCATTGATCTGAGTGGTCAGCGAAGCCGCCTCCAGCAGCATGCTGGCGGCCAGATGCACGTTGAAGCCGGCCCAGATGCCCGAGGCGCCGGTCTCGGCAGCCATGGCCGCAGCAATCGCTTCGCCCTTGGCTTCCAGTGCCTGCGAGGCCTTCATCAGCATGGCGCGGCGGGCGTTCGGCCCCAGTTGCGACCAGGCGGGGAAGGCGGCAGCAGCAGCGTCGCAGGCGCGAATCGCATCCTCGGTCGTGGCTGCCGGGGCGCGTGTGGCGACGGATCCATCCAGCGGATTCTTGCGCTCAAACGTTGCGCCATTGCCGGCTGCACATTCCTGGCCGGCGATCAGCATTTTTTGTTCGATCATTTTTCATCTCCTTTTTGACGTGAAAGCAGTCATCAAAGCTGCCTGTTGTTCATATCGTTGAAATTAGACGCGGCCCGGCACAGAGGTGTCGAGCAAGGGCCTAGGCGGCCCCGCCGCCCCGCAGCGATGGGCTGCCCCAGCGATGGCACCGTCCCCCTCCGGGGGAAGCGGCGAAGCCGCTCAGGGGGAGTCATCTCAATGTTCGCCGCCCAAGTAGGCGCGTCTGACAGCAGCACTGCTGCTAAGTTCTTGTGCCGAGCCTTCGCCCACGATGCGCCCGGTTTCCAGCAAGTAGCCACGGTCGGCAATGGCCAGGCTTTGGCGCGCGTTCTGCTCCACCAGCAGCACGCCCATGCCCAGTGTCTTGATGCGCGCCAGGGCTGCGAACAGCTCTTTGCACATCAGCGGCGACAGGCCCAGCGAAGGCTCGTCCAGCAGCAGGATGTCGGGCTGGCTCATCAGCGCGCGGCCCACGGCCACCATCTGCTGCTCGCCGCCGCTCATGGTGCGAACGACTTGCGGCAGGCGATCACGCAGCTTGGGAAAGAGGGCGAAGACCTGCTCCAGATTCCGGACTTCGTTGGCGCGTGCGCGCCGGGGCTGTGCACCCAGCAGCAGGTTTTCCTTGACGCTGAGATCGCCGAACACGCCGCGCCCCTCGGGCACCAGGGCCAGGCCCGATTGCACGATGGCATGCGGCGGCAGCTGCATCAGCTCCTGCCCGGCCAGTTGCGCGCTGGCACCAGCCTGCGGCGTGACCATGCCGCCCAGCGCCTTGAGCAGGCTGGACTTGCCCGCTCCGTTGGCGCCCAGCATGACGACCAGCTCGCCGGGCTGCACCTGGAGGCTGACCTGGTGCAGCGCCTCATGCTTGCCGTAGCTCACTGAGATATTGCGCACTTCAAGCATGGCTGGCCTCCGCTGACCGGTCTTCATCTGCACTCACTTCTTCCCCCAGATAGGCACGCACCACCTCGGGCTCCTTGAGCACCTGGGCCGTGGGGCCGTCGGCTATTTTTGTGCCCGCGTTCATCACCACGCAGCGGCTGCACAGCGCGTGCACGGCGTCCATCACATGTTCGACCATGAGAATCGTCAGCCCCGTGGCCTGCAACTGCCGGATCAGTGCAATGCCCTGCTGCAGCTCCGTGGGGTTCAGGCCTGCCAGCCATTCGTCGAGCAGCAGGATCTGCGGCTCCAGCGCCAGCGCGCGGGCCAGCTCCAGGCGCTTCTGGTTGATATAGGTGAGCTCGCCTGCGGGAGTATTCGCAAATTCGGCCAGACCCACCTGCTCCAGCAGTTGCAGGGCACGCGCAGCGGCAGGTTTGCCAAACAGTGGTCGGGGCTTGAAGGCCATGCCGGCAATGACGTTGTCGGTGCAGCTCATGGAGCCCAGCACCTTGACCAGCTGGAAGGTGCGCGCCACGCCCAGGCGGGCAATCTGGTGGCTTTTGAGTGGGTGGATGGGCTTGCCGTTGAATACGATCTCGCCGCCGTTGACGGGCAGGGCGCCCGAGATCAGATTCATGGCCGTGGTCTTGCCCGAGCCATTGGGGCCGAGCAGACCCACGACCTCGCCCGGGTAGACGTCAAAGCTCAGTTCGTTGACGGCCACCAGGCCGCCGAAGCGCTTGGTGGCGCCGCGCACGGAAAGCAGGGTGGCGGTCTTCATGGCTGGCCTCCCTTTTTGTGGAACAACTTGGCCAGCACGCCAGACAGGCCCTGGGGAATGAAGTACACGATCACGATGAACACCAGGCCCAGCAGAATCGAGAAATGGTTGGGGAAGTTGGCAGCCAGGTACTCGAACAGCAGCACCAGCGGCACGGCCCCCAGAATCGGGCCGAACAGCGCGCCAGCTCCGCCGAGCAGGGCCATGATCAGGGTCTGGAACGAGACGGCGGGAGCAAAGGCAATGCTGGGGTCGATATAGGTCCAGCGCGGAGCCATGATGGCGCCGGTGACGGTGATGAACACGGCGCTGACGGCGAACAGCAGCAGCTTGGCCGTGGTGGTGTTGATGCCCACATGGGTGGCCACGGTCTCGTCCTCGCCGATCACGCGCAGCGCCAGACCCAGGCGCGAGCGGTTGATGAGGGCGCGCAGCGCCAGCACCAGGGCCAGCATGGCCAGCAACTGCCAGTAGATATCGAGCTGGGTGATTTCCACGAACACATAGCGACCCAGATCCTTGGTGATGTTGACCTCCCACCAGGTGACGAGCTGCTTGACCAGCTCGGCCAGGCCGAAGCTGAAGATCACAAAGTACACGCCCGACAGCCGCAGCGTGGACAGCCCCACGATCAAGGCCATGACCAGGCCCACGCCGGCCGCAATGCCCAGCACGGCGGCCCAGGGCAGGGACTCGCCGAACACGGCGGTGACATAGGCGCCCATGCCGAAGAAGGCGACGGTGGCCAGCGAGATATAGCGTGTGGGCCCAGAGAACAGCGCCCAGGCCGTGGCCAGCACGCAGTACATCAGGATGCTGATCATGAGCGAGAGGTAGTACTCGTCCGTCAGCCAGCGCGGCAGCAGGGCCAGACCTGCGGTGGCGATGGCGCAGATGGCCCAGATCAGAATTTCTTTGCGATGGATCGGATTCATCGTGCAGTCCTCCCGAACAAACCGGTGGGCTTGAACAGCAGCACCAGCAGGAACACCGCGTAATTGACGGCCAGCGTCAGGCCGGGGTCGACAAAGGAGGCGACCAGCGTTTCGGCAAAGCCCAGAAGCATGCCGGCGACCAGGCAGCCCATGAGATTGCCCACGCCGCCCATGATGACGACGATCAGCGCCTTCATGGCAAACATGGTGCCCATGCCGGCCGAGAAGGGCAGAAACATGCTGACCAGCACGCCACAGATCGCCACCAGCGCACCGCCCAGACCATAGGCCAGTGCCGCCGTGCTGCGCACATTGATGCCGACCAGATGTGCGAACTGCGGTGCCACGGACACGGCGCGCACTACGGCGCCGGCGCGGGTGCGCGTCAGCAGCAGGTACAGGCCGCCGCCCAGCACGACCGCAAAGCCCAGCACCAGCAGACGGTTGGCCGCGACCTTGCTGCCCAGGATCTCCACGGGTTCGGACAGATAGCTGTAGCTGTGATAGTCGCCGCCGAACATCACCAGCATGACGCCCTGGACGACGAAAAGCATGCCAAAGGTGGCCAGAATCGAATCCACCTCCAGCGCCGGTCCGCCCTTGGCGCGGCGCACCAGCGGCGTCAGCAGCAGCTGATAGATCAGCCACTGGATGGCAAAGCCCAGCGGCACCACCAGCAGCACCAGAAGCAGCGGTGAAATACCCCAGCTGCTGACCGCAAAAAAGGCCAGGAAGGCCGGTGCAATCAGAAACTCCCCATACGAGAGATTCATGATGCGCGCCACGCCATACTGCAGCGTCAGCCCCATGGCCACCAGGCCATAGAGCCCGCCCAGCATGGCGCCAGCGAGAAGGATGTCTATTAAATTCATAGCGTATACCGCTGGTGATTCATTGTTCTTGTTATGAAATCAATGCAAAGTGAAAGCAAGACATGCGCAACCAGCTCTTGTTTTGATAGTTCTAAAAGCTATGCGCAGTGTTTGAACAGGCATTCCCCAGCAAAGAGACAGCGAGCAAGAGCCGTCTCGCAGCGAGGCTGTCGTCCCCCTCCCGCATTGCGAAGCAAAGCGAGAGAGGGGGGAGGCGGCAAAGCCGCTCAGGGGGTGCTTCTAGGAATCACCGCCGGTTTGACGCCCGCCCGCGTAGTCGGCGCAATCGCATTGAACTCGCCGTTCTGCCACTGGCCCACATGCCAGAGCTTGGTCAGCATCTGGCCTTCGAGTTTGACGGGGCCGAGCACGGTCTCGAAGCTGCCGCTCTTGAGCTCCTGGGTTACGGCGGCGCGGTCGATCTTGCCCACACGCTCGATGGCCTGCTGCAGCATCTGCAGCGAGGTGTAGACGATGGGGCTGGCAAAGCGGTCCGATTCCTGGCCGGTCACCTCCTTGAAGCGCTTCAGATAGGCCTGCATCTGCGGGTTGCCGGCATCGATGCCGCCCGGCGCCATCACGCCTTCAGCCGCTGCGCCGAACTTGCCCTTGAACATGGGGAATTGCGTTCCCACACCGGTGAACAGCACCTTGGAAGTCAGGCCCAGCGTCCTGGCCTGCTCGTTGATCAGCATGGTGTCGGGCGGGTAGGAGTAGGCCACGAAGGTGTCGGCACCCTTGCCCTTGGCCTCGTTGATGATGGGTGTCATGTCCTGCGTGCCGATCGGATAGCTCTTGTCGTAGACCAGCTCGAAGCCATGCTGCTTGGCGGCCTTGCGCGTGGCATTGGCCAGCTCCACGCCGAAGCCGTCGGCGATGTTGATCATGGCGATCTTGTTGTTGATCTTGCCGTCCTTCTTGGCCTTTTCCAGCATGGCGACCAGGCCCTCGGCATATTCGCCGCCCGTGCCCAGGAGGAAGAAGGCATGCTTCCAGCGCTTGGCCAGATCCGGGGCCTTGTCGGTCACCGAGGTGGCGGCCAGCAGCGGGTATTTGTGCTTTTCGTAGGTTGGCCCCACAGCCAGGTTGGAGCCCGTGCCCCAGGGCGGCAGCACGAAGTCGACCTTGTCCTGGGTGATCAGGCGCTCGGTGGCGCGCACGGCCTCTTCGGTGCTGGAGCGGTCGTCGTATTCGATGACCTCGATGGGCACGCGCTTGTTGTAGGTCTTGAGCATGATGCCGCCGGCGTCGTTGATCTCCTTGACCCAGAGCTTGTAGTTGGGCGCCGTGGTCACGGAGGTGCCGCCCGCATTGACCCCGGTCTTGGCAATGGCCCAGCCGATGCGGATGGACTTTGGCGCTTCCTGGGCCAGGGCCTGGCCGCACAGACCCGCCAGGGCGGTGGCTGCGACCAGACTCTTGAGAACAAAACGCTTGTCGGCGAATGTCATGCTTGTCTCCTTTTTGATGGACGGGTGTCCGGGTTCTTCGGCCATCGTAGGAAATCGCGGCGCAAGGGGCTTGTCTGGGCGTGCACTGCGTCTTGTCTGTGCATGCAAGTGTCTGTGGGTAAACACTGATTTCCCTGCGAGGTGCCGGTTTTGCCCGGCTCCGGGTCTGGGTCGCTATGGATAATGAAGCATCCTGTTACTTCTTCAGGAGCCCAGATGCGGCCAGACATTCCTGCCTACCAAGTGACCGAGAAGATGACCGAGATGCAAGGCGCTCAAGCCGTGGGCGCCTGGCAGCACTGGATGTCCACGCTCTATGGACTGGAGAGCGATGTCTATGGCGACCAGCATTTCTCGGCGCGACTGGGCACCTTCGAGCTGGGACCTGTGGGCATGACCCGGATCGAGGCCAGCCGCCATCGCGTGCGACGCACTTCGGCCAGCATGGCGCGCCGCAGCACCGACTTTCTCAAGATCGTGGCCCCCTGGCATGGCGAGGCCCGCGTCTGCCAGAACGGGCGCGAAGCCGTGGCGCGCAGCGGCCAGTGGCTGATCTACGACACCACGCAGGAGTACGAGGTGCTCAACCCCGAGTGGTGCGAGCATCTGATCATCACCTTGCCCAAAAGCCGTTTCGAAGACCATGGCCGCGCCATCGATGCCCTCATGGGACGCTATGTGGGCGGCGGCGAAGGCGTGTCCCGCATTGCGCTGGACATGATGCGCGGCACCTTTGCCGAATGCCGGGCCATGGGCCAGGGACTGGCCCAGCATGTGACGGATTCGCTGCTGCAGCTGATCCAGCTGTCCCTGCTCGATGCCTGCGGCCGTGCGGCCTCGCTGAGCGCCAGCGAGCTGCTGCTGGGCCGCATCAAGGCCTATGTGCGCCAGCACCTGCGCGATCCGGCCCTGAGCGTGGATGCCGTGGCCGCAGCGCTCAACTGCAGCAAGCGGCATCTCTACAACGCCTTTGCCGATGAGCGGCTGTCCATCAGCCAGCATATCTGGGCCGAGCGCGTGGCCCTGTTCCAGCGCGAACTGCTCAGTCCTGCCAATCGCCACTGCACCTTGACGGAGCTGGCGCTGGCCAGCGGCTTTGCCAGCGGCGCGCATCTGAGCCGCCTGTTCAAGCAGCATACGGGGCAGACGCCGGCGCAGTTCAGAGCAGGCATGTTTGGCTCCAAATTGCTCAATTAAGAGTTAAACAAGCCTCAGGTCCAGATACTAAATACGCTGTAAGCTATCAATAAGGTAGCAATCCAAAAACAAAAAAGCCACCCGGCGTTTTCAAATCGGGTGGCTTTTTTGCGTGCTTGGCTGCGACCAAGAGCGTTGGATTGAGCATGCTCTGACTCAGTAATACCGAGCAAGGGCCGCCCCGCAGCGAAGGTATTGTCCCCCTCCCGCGCAGCGAGAGAGGGGGAAGCGGCAAAGCCGCTCAGGGGGAGCCTCAGATATCAATCCCGCACTTTCCCGGAGCCAGAATGCCGTTGGGGTCCAGAGCACGCTTGATCTTGCGCTCGATATCGCGCTTGACCGGACCGTAGCTCTGCGCCACGCGCTCCTGGAAGGCGGTGTTCACGCGGTACACGGCATAGCCTTCCTTTTCGAACTCGTCCAGCAGCTCGGCAAAGCAGGCGTTGGCACGCTTGGTTTCCTCTTCGTTGCTGCGGTCGTACAGCACGTCGATGACATGGTGCATATCGCGCCAGCCGACGATGAACTCGCCCACATAGTCCAGGCCATGCTTGTTGAGGATCTTCTTGGCCAGCGACTTTTGCTTGTCGCACTCGCTGCCGCGTGCCTGCGACACAGGGGCAAACCACATCGAGCCGCCACCTCCGCGCCAGTTGTAGAGGCCGAATTCCTGCAGGTTTGGCACGCCTGACATGAGCTGGGCACGGTACTTGAAGGGCTGGGTGTCTCCGGCCATCTCCTCGGTGATCAGGCGGCCCTTGCCCAGTTTCCTGAGCGCGTCCTGCACGATCTTGAAGTTGACGTCGACCTGCTCCCTGGTGCCGTACAGCGCAGCGTAGACATTCCAGGCGCCCAGATGCTTGTCTTTCTGGATCTGCTTGAGGATGGCGTCAGGCGTATGGCCGGGCTCGGTGGTGTAGTCCGAGCGACGGGTGTTGCAGGTGGACGCTTCCCACAGCACGCCGGCAATCACCACCGAATTGGGGATGACCTGGGCGATGCGCAGGGGGCGGATGAATTCCACGATCTCGGAGATATCGCTGTCTTCGTCGAACTGGATTTCCAGCGGCTTGAAGACCGGGGGCTTGGGCATCAGCCAGAAACCCATCTTGGTGCAGATGCCATAGTTGGACTGGGTGAACATGCCGTCCAGCGTCGGGCCGTAGCCCCACTTGAAAACCTGCCAGGCCTTGTCGCCCTTGACGCCTCCCATGCCGGTGCGCAGCACATCGCCGTTGGCCATCACCACTTCCATGCCGCACTGCATCATGAAGTGTTCGCCATAGGGGGTGTAGCCTACGCCGCGGTCCATGGTGTTGCCCAGAGGACCGGCAATGGCAGAAGGTGCCGAGAACGACAGCATCAAGGGAATCTTGTTCTCTTCGAGGTAGTCGTACAGCATCTGGTAGGTCACGCCAGGCTCGACCAGGGCCGTGCACAGTTCGGGGTCCACGTGGATGATCTTGTTCATCTTGCGCAGGTCCAGCACCACCTGGCCGCGCTGGCCCGGTGCGGCCGAGCCGTAGCCGAAGTTGCGGCCGGTGGAGATGGTCCACACGGGCACCTTGTGCGAGTTGCAGATCTTGACCACCTCTTGCACCTGCTCCACGGTGGTGGCCGTCACCACGGCGGAAGGTGTGTGCTCTTCGGTAGGCACAGCCATCATCACCTTGGTGTAGGGACGAACCAGCTCGTCCTTGATCATCACATTGTCTTCACCCAGGGCTTTCTTGAACTGGGCGATGGCCGCATCAAAGCTGCTCTCGCTCATGCCCTTGGGCAGGGCCATGTATTTGCTTGTCATGCTCTGCTTTCCTTGTTTCTTAGATTACGCAGCTAAAGGACACGCGGGCTTCCTTGCCTGCTGCCGCCGTGGTGGTGTTCATGACTTGACTGGACGCCAGCGACCGACCCAGCGCCTGGGCCCAGTCGGCGGCGGCGCCGTCCACGCGATGGTGTTCCACGGTCAGCACGCGGCCACCGCTGGAGCGAACCAGATCCAGCACCAGCGTGGCCGAGGCGTCGTCGAGCAGACCCACCAACAGGGTTTCCTGACTGTCGGTCAGCAGCTCGCCCAGTTGGTTGAATGCGGCGCTGTCCAGGCCTTGAAGGCCGGTGTGCAGCGCATTGCGGGATGTGCTCTGAACACCGGCCACAAAGGCCTTGTCCAGTGCGCTGGCGTGCATGGAGGATGTCACGGCCAGCACCTCGGCAGAGCGCGTGGCTGCGCTGGCGGTGCGACCTGCGGCGGAGGTGGCAGCCTGTGCCCAGCCTATGCCGGAGACAGCCAGACCTGTTGCGGTCAGAGCTTTGAGAAGGGAGCGACGATCGGATTGCATTACATCGTCCTTCTTATTTCTTGGCTGGCTCGACAGCCTTGGGGGCCTCTGTCTTGGACAGGTAGTTTGCCAAGTCTTCCAGCGTGGCATCGTCGATATCGGTCACGCGAAAGGACGGCATGGCGTTCATGCCGTTGCGCGCAATGATCATGTAAGTCGCGGGCGGAAAGCCGCGCCCCTTGATGACGGGGCCTATGCCGGCTTCATGGCATTTGGCGCAGGTCTTTTCGTAAAAGCGCTGGCCGGGGCCAGTGCCGTGAGAGTCCGCAGCCGAGGCAGCGAGGCTGAGGCCGGACAGCAGGGCTGCCAGGGCCAGTTGGGAGGCATGTTTCAACGTGGGTCTCCGGTGGTTCTGTGGGTCGGCAGACACAAGGCGCGGGTTGGGGTTCGCGCCTTGCCCATGCGGGCGCTGCACCTGAGGTCTTTGCCTCATGGCCCAGTGCCCGCGATGGAGGTTTCAAGCGAAGACCGCAGTCACGCCTGCCGGCTATGACTGCTGTCCTGGGTGCTTTAGAAGGGGTAGTGACGTGCGGTGGTCTGCATGGTGATCCAGCGGGTGTCTGTGAAGGCATCGATACCGGCCTGGCCGCCAAAGTGACCGTAGCCCGAGTTCTTCACGCCGCCGAAAGGCATCTGTGCTTCGTCGTGCACGGTGGGACCGTTGACATGGCAGATGCCCGCCTCGATGCGGCCGGCCACGCGCCAGCCGCGCGCTGTGTCCCTGGTGTAGACGGCGGAAGACAGGCCGAACTCGTTGTCGTTGGCCATGGAGATGGCCTGCTCTTCGCCACGCACGCGCACGATGGCTTTTACCGGGGCAAAGGTCTCTTCACGGAAGATTCGCATCTCGGGAGTCACACCGTCGATCAGCGTGGCGGCCATCAGGGTGTCGCTGGCCTTGCCACCGCACAGAATCCTGGCGCCCTTGCTCACGGCATCGTCAATGAGTTCGTTGACACGCTGCACGGTGTTCATGTCCACGACGGAGCCCAGCACCACAGGGCCTTTGCGGGGGTCGCCCAGAGGCAGGGTTGTGGCGCGGGCCACCAGTCTTCCGATGAATTCCTCAGCCACGGCCTCGTCCACGATGATGCGTTCGGTGGACATGCATATCTGGCCCGAGTTGGCGAAAGCGCCAAAGGTGCAGCCGGCCACGGCGGCGTCGATGTCGGCATCGTCCAGGACCAGGAACGGGGCCTTGCCGCCCAGCTCCAGAATGACCGGCTTGAGGTATTTGGCGCAGGTCTGGCCGATGATGCGGCCCACGCGCGTCGAGCCCGTGAAGTTCACGCGGCGCACGGCGGGGTGAGCCACCATGGCCTCGACCACGGCGCCGGCATCTTCGGGCGCATTGGTCACAAAGTTCACCACGCCTGGCGGCAAGCCGCCTTCCTGCAGCGCTTCGATGATCAGGCCGTGCGTGGCAGGGCACAGCTCAGAGCCCTTGAGGATCACGGTATTGCCGCAGGCCAGGGGCGTGGCAATGGCGCGCACGGCCAAGATGATGGGGGCATTCCAGGGGGCGATGCCGAGCACCACGCCGGCAGGCTGGCGCACGGCCATGGCCATGCTGCCGGGAATGTCCGAAGGAATCAGCTGACCGTTGATCTGGGTGGTCAGCGATGCAGCTTCGAGAAACATGTTGGCCGCCAGATGCACATTGAAGCCGGCCCAGATGCCGGAGGCACCGGTTTCTGCCGCCATGGCTGCGGCAAAGGCCTCGGCCTTTGCTTCCAGGGCCTGGGAGGCCTTCATCAGCATCAGCCTGCGTTCTGTGGGCCCCAGGGCTGCCCAGGCCGGGAAGGCCGCTTGAGCGGCTTCCACAGCACGCACTGCATCGGCTGTTGTGGCGGCCGGGGCACGCGTGGCGACCGATCCGTCCAGAGGGTTCCTGCGCTCGAAAGTGGCACCATTGCTGGCCTGTGCGGTCTGACCGCCGATGAGCATGCTTTGTTCAATCATCTTCGCTTCCTTCACTACCAAGGGCGCGTGACCTCGGTCACTGCTTGTTGATGCACGTTGAAAAAGTGGGAGCTGGTGTCGTTGCGCAAGGCTTGCGTCACCGGGCTTGTCTCCACCTTTTGTGGTGTTTCGCCTGAGACTGGCGTGTGAGTGATCGTAGGAAAAGCCTTGGCAAGATGCTGTGCGCAATGTGCACAAACCGTTTGACGAATCGTGCACGCAGCCTAGGGTTTGCACTAGTTTTAATACAGCGTGGGAGATTCTTGCCGGCCTGAGCGCGAAAGTGCTCACTTACCGATAATTGCAGTACTTTGTCGGCACAGGCAGAGATAGATACAACGAGGAGTCAAGGCCCATGACCGCGCCCGTGGTACTGAGTACCGATGGTCTTCCCGAGAAGGAAACTGCACCAGCCTGGCAGGACTGGATGGCGCAGCTGTTCTCGGGTCTGGATACGGATCTGTATGGCGACACCTGTTTTGACGGGCATCTGAGCGTGGCATACGCAGGCGATGTGATGCTCACCAAGCTGGATGCCGGGCGCCACCGCGTCATACGCGACAGCCACCGTCTGCGCGACAGCGAAGCGGCCTATCTCAAGATCGTGGCCCCCTGGAGCGGCCATGCCGAGGTGGAGCAGCACGGCAGCAAGGCCTGCGTGAGCAATGGCAGCTGGGCCATCTATGACACCTCGCAGCCCTATGTGGTGGCCAATCCCCAGCACACGGAGCACCTGATCATGATGGTGCCCAAACAGAGCATTGCCGAGCGAGGCCTGCGTCTGGAAAACCTCATGGGACGCTCGGTGGGAGGCAGCGCCGGCATTGCGCGCATTGCTCTGCAGACCATGCGCAGCACTTACCAGGAACTGGACAATATGGCGGCCCCGCTGGCGCGCCGCGCCGGGGAGTTGCTGGTGGACATGGTGCATCTGTCCCTGCAGGCACTTGGCGGGCAGGCCACGGCGGTGACGCAAAAGCAGGCCCTGTACGACCGCATCTGCGAGCATGTGGCCTGCCATGTGCGCGACCCCGGGTTGTCGGTCGATCAGGTGGCCGAAGCACTCAATTGCAGCCGTCGGCATCTGCACAATGCCTTTGCGGGGCGAGACCAGTCGCTGGGCGGCTTCATCCAGCAAAGCCGGCTGGAGCTGTGCATGCGGGAGCTGCATTCCCCGGCGCTCGCGCACCGCACCATTACAGAAATTGCCATGGGCTGCGGTTTTGGCAACAGCGCGCACTTCAGCCGTGCCTTCAAGGCCTATGCCGGCATGTCGCCGTCCGAGTTCAGAGCGCTTGGTCATTGATCTGTGCTGACCAGCGTTTTCGAGGCCTATAGGACAATGCAGTCCGTTGCTTAGAAAGCAGGACTGTATTCATGGACATCAATACGCCGCTCACCCTGCTGGGTGGGCTCACAGCCTCTCAATTCATGCGCCGCCACTGGCACAAAAAGCCCTTGCTGGTGCGCCAGGCCATCCCCGGCTTCAAGGCCCCGATTCCGCGTGCTCGCCTGCTGGCCATGGCGGGCGAGGATGGCGTGGAGTCGCGCCTGATTCAACAGCTCGAAGGTGACAACTGGAAGCTCAGCCATGGTCCGCTGTCCCGTCGCAGTCTGCCTGCATTGACCAAGCCGGGCTGGACCGTGCTGGTGCAGGGCGTGGACATGCATGACGCCAAGGCGCATGAGTTGCTGCAGCAATTCCGTTTTGTGCCCGAGGCGCGCCTTGACGATCTGATGATCAGCTTTGCCACCGATCAGGGCGGCGTAGGCCCGCATTTCGACAGCTATGACGTGTTTCTGCTGCAGGCCCAGGGCAGGCGCCGCTGGCGCATCGGTCGTCAAAAAGACCTGTCTTTGCAGCAGGGCAAGCCACTGAAAATCCTCTCCAATTTCGAGCCCGAGGAAGAGTTCGTTCTGGAGCCCGGCGACATGCTGTATCTGCCGCCCAAATGGGCGCATGACGGAGTGGCAGAAGGCGAATGCATGACATATTCGATAGGCTTTCGCTCCCCCGATCGCAGCGAGCTGGGCCGTGAATTGCTGCTGCGCATGTCGGATGAGCCCGATGAGCCCGAGGCTCCGGTCATTTATCGCGACCCCAAGCAGGAAGCCGTGAGCAACCCGGCGCTGATTCCTGAAGGCATGTATGACTTTGCCCGCGAAGCACTGAAGAAGGCCATGGCTGAGCCGCTGGCGCTGGAGCGCGCGCTGGGCGAATACTTGAGCGACCCCAAGCCCAATGTCTGGTTCGAGCATGGCGATGAAAACGGCATGTTCGAGAGCGTGGTGCTGGATCGCCGAACGCGCATGATGTATGACGCCAAGCACATCTTCATCAATGGCGAAAGCTATCTGGCGGGCGGCCGCGATGCCACCTTGATGCGCAAGCTGGCTGACACCAGGGCCCTGTCGCGCAAGGATCTGGCAACGGCCAGCGATGATGCGCTGGAGTTGCTGTCGTCGTGGTTCGATGCGGGCTGGGTTCGCTCAGGCGACTGAAACAGGGTGGACTTGTAACAGCGATCGTGCTAACTTACGGGTTTGTCCTCTGTGGCTTTTGTCGATTCGGCGGGCTTTGTATAGGTTATGTAAATCTTCGTCAAAGCTCTGTCAGGGATTTGACAGGAATAAATTTATGCTCCACAGTGTGACTCAAGGCAAGCGTGGGCTTGCCCGGTAAATGAGAACGCACCGATTTGTGCAGAATTGTTTAGTTGCTGTCAGTGTTAGTCAGCAATGGGCAAAACTACCTATAATGCGGGCTGAGTCGAATTTATCGTTTGACCTGATATGCCATAGCGATCAATAGCTGCAAAAGGCTGACCGTAATGGCAATCTGCATACCGTCTGCTGAACCTACCATTTAGGAAACTGTCATGAAGAACTCTCTGATTCTGGCTACCGTGATCGCTGCTGCTGCTCTGGCTGCTTGCGGCAAGAAGGAAGAAGCTCCTGCTGCTCCCGCTCCTGCTGTGGAAGCTCCTGCTGCTCCCGCTCCTGCTGCTGAAGCTCCTGCTGCTCCCGCCGCTGACGCTGCTGCTCCTGCTGCTGACGCTCCTGCTGCCCCCGCCGCTGACGCTCCTGCTGCTCCTGCCGCTGACGCTCCTGCTGCTCCCGCCGCTGAAGCTCCTGCTGCCAAGTAATTCGCTGCATCAGCCAGCTTGAGGCCCAGGCCTCGAGCATGAAAAAACCGCACCCAGGTGCGGTTTTTTTGCGTCTGGGTTTTGCAGCGGATTTTCGAGCTGCGGATGCATGCTTGGCATGCAAGGTCTGCGTCTGGACCTGTATCTGCACCTGTATCTGCACCTGTATCTGCACCTGTATCTGCACTTGGGTGGATTTTGGCGGGCAAGCGCGCGCCATGAGCATTGCAGCCCCAGGCCCAGGCTCGATTCGTTCGGGCATGAAAAAAGCCACCAGAGCGCAGTCCGGTGGCTTTTTTAAGGGGCGCAGCGCTCTTTACTTCAGATCATCCGTGATGATGCGCACGATACGCTGGCCATTGGTGGAGCTGTCCGGCTGGCCTTGCTCATTGAGCACGCTGACCTGGGACTTGTTGCCGTCACCCTTGACCTGGATCTGATACTTCTGAGGCGCAGCAGCTTCCTTGCCCTGGCTGAAGATCTTGCTGAAGAAGCCCTTGGACTCGGGCTTGGCGTTCGGGTCCACGTAGCGCACGTAGTAGAGGCCGCGGCTGCGGTCGCGATCTTCCACGGTAAAGCCGGTGCGGTCCAGCGCCACGCCAACGCGGCGCCATGCGCGCTCAAAGCCTTCTTCCAGCTGCAGAGTGGGCACGCCGTTGATGGTGTCCATGCGTGCGCCGGTCGAGGTAGTGGCCGCAGACTTGTCCGCCTTGGCAACGGCAGAGGCCTGCTCTTCGCTCACACCCAGCTTGACCATGATGCGGCGCAGGAACTCGGTTTCCAGTTCGGGGTCGCGAGGACGCGGCTGCCAGATGGTGTTGTCCTTGCGCTCGCTGGTGTAGACCTCCTGCATGCCACGGTGGGTGACATAGATGCGGGTCTTGCCATCGGGCTCGCGCTCCAGGCGGGTGCGGAATTTGTCGCGCTCGCTGGTGGAGTAGAGCGAATCGAACACCTTGCCCAGGCTTCTGCGGATGATGTCCTGAGGCAGCTTGGCGCGGTTTTCGGCCCAGTCGGTCTCGAGAATGCCCAACTGGCGGTCTTCCATCGAGTAGATGAAGCCGTTTTCCAGCCAGAAGTCGCGAGTGGGTTCCCAGAGCTTGTCGGCTGCACGATCAACCACGAGCCAATGCTCGGCACCGTCACGCTCGATGCGGACGTCGCCAATCTTGTTGGCTGCAGTGTTGTTGTCGGTCGGCTTGGCTGCCTTGGCATTGGCCTGCATGGCAGCAGCGGATACCACGCCACCAGGGACGGTATAGCGCGAGTCTTGCGACAGCTGCGTCAGATCCGGAGGGACTTCAAGAGAGGGGGCCTGATTCTTGCCCGCGCTCTTGTAGTCGATCTTGGTCTCTTGGAACGTGGTCGTGCAGGCAGACAGGCCCAGCGCGATGCTGAGCAGGCTCAAACGTGCTGTTTGTTGTTTCACGCGGATTGTCCTTGGGTAGCGTTCAAGCTATGTGCGAAAAACCGCTAGCTTAGCGCAACTCGATCAGAGTACGCCAACTTTACGCAGAGCATCCTCAACAACTGCTTCGCATTGCTCGCTCAGCGGCGTCATGGGCAGGCGCATGGCGGGGCCGCACAAACCCATGCGGGCCGCTGCCCATTTCACGGGAATGGGATTGGCTTCGACAAACAGGCTCTTGTGCAGGGGCATGAGCTTGAACTGGATTTCCATGGCGCGCTTGGTATCGCCGGCCATGGCAGCCTTGCACAGCTCGCTCATCAGACGGGGAGCGACGTTGGCCGTCACGCTGATATTGCCGTGGCCGCCGCACAGCATCAGTGCCACTGCGGTGGGGTCGTCACCGGAGTAGACGCCGAAGCCGGCAGGCACGTCGCGGATCAGCCATTGAGCACGCTCGATGTTGCCGGTGGCTTCCTTGATGCCGATGATGCCGGGGATCTGGGCCAGACGCAGCACGGTGTCATGCTGCATGTCCGCAACCGAGCGGCCGGGCACGTTGTACAGAACCACGGGCAGGTCTCCAGTGGCTTCGGCGATGGCCTTGAAGTGCTGGTACTGGCCTTCCTGTGTGGGCTTGTTGTAGTAGGGAACGACCTGCAGCTGGCTGTCGGCGCCCACCTTCTTGGCGTACTTGGCCAGCTCGATGGCTTCGTGCGTGCTGTTGGCGCCGCAGCCGGCCATGATGGAGACGCGGCCGGCGGCCTGCTCCACGGCGACACGAATGATTTCGCAATGCTCTTCGACATTCACGGTGGGCGATTCACCGGTGGTGCCGACCACACCGATGCAGTTGGTGCCTTCGGCCACATGCCAGTCGATGAGTTTGCGCAGCGACGGGTAGTCGACGCTACCGTCTTCGAGCATGGGCGTAATGAGGGCAACAATGCTGCCAGTGAGAGCAACGGAGGGTGATGTCATATCCGCAATCAGAAAACGGTAAAAATGAATTCTACAAACAGGGACAGGGTGCAAGCAGTGGTTTGCTGTCAACAGTGTCTAGCAAAACTCTGTTTTTGTCGAAGTGTTGTTGATAAATGACGAAATGACGAAATATTTAAAATTTGTGCGTCATATTGTTTGTTGAAGCCGGGTCTGTTTTAGACAGCATGAAGGCCTTTGCACGGCTTTGCCGTTGCTGAAGATACTGCTGCGGGCTTTGCTTTCGTCCCAGGATCAGGCCGGCGAGCACCGCTGTGGCCCGGTGTCGCCATCAGTTCGCGCTGTAGTTCCAGGCGCTGATATGGGCCTGCGCCAGCCGCTCCATGAAGTCCTCGGCATCTGCCGAGCGCACCACGGTCACGCGCAGGCTGTCGTCATCGGTGGCCAGCTTGATCAGGGCCAGCTGGCGGCCAGCCAGATGTTCGGCCATATGCTCCAGGCCCGATTCAACACCGTCAGCGGGCGTGTCCCACTGCCAGTCATCGGTGCCGGGAAGCCAGTGCGTGGCGGCAATGCCCTCGGCATCCTTCCAGTCAAAGCGGGCGAACTGATCGGCAATGGCAAGCAGATGCCCCCAGTACAGGGTCAGCGCGTTTTCTCCAGCGGGCAGATGCATGACATCGGGGTCGATCTCGTCATCTTCATCCCAGCCCATGTCGTCAGGATCAGGTGCCGCCACGCAGTCGCGCCATTGCTGCAGCAGGTCTGCGGCCCGGCTTTCGTCATTCAGGCAGAGAATGCGCGACATAGCTCGCATCCAGTCTTCATCCTCTGCCTCCATCAGTTCCGCGCGGGTCATGGTCGTGGTTTCGGGGGTGTCGCCACCCAGGCCCTTGAACATGCCGCGCAGCGCATTGCGGTAGTCCTCCCAGGTTTCTCCGGTGCGGGTGATGCTGAAATCCTGGATGGAGAACATGACCAGTTGGGCCTCCGGCCCTTCGCCCATGAAGGTGAGCAGTTCATTTTTCTTCGGACTGCAGTTCAGCGGAGGGCACCAGATATCAGGGGCGGCCAGCAGCTTGCCTTTGGTGTTGAAGATGCGGGGCTCGCCTTTTTCGGTGATGGCCAGAAGCTTGCGGCCGGGAAATACCTTGGGGGGCGAGCTGCTGAAGCCGCGCTCTATGGTCTTGAACTGACAGGGGATGATTTCCTGGCCGCGGATGTCGATCACGCCTTCGAGGATACGGTGCTCCTGTTCGCCCTGCTCGTTGACAAAGGGCTCCCGGACGCAGGCGACGGCCAGCTCTGTCTTGGCGCTGAAGTCGTTGATGTGTTCATAGCGGCCCGCATCAAACAGCGGCTGGCCGTCGGCCTTGAGCAGCAACTGGCACGAGTTGCCGTACGGGCCTTTTTCGGCGCGGATGAATTCGTCCTGTTCCTCGTTGTAGTCGATGCTGCTGAGCCCTTCGTGCAGCAGCGCGAGGCTGGGCAGGCTGCGCAGCTCCTGCATGTTTTCCTGCCCCGGTGATCGGCAGGCCATGACCTGGGGTGTGACGGCATAGGCGTCGCGATAGCCCTCGGAGGGCGATACCAGCCAGATGCCGTTCAAATCCTTGATGCCGGACTTCGCACCTTCGCCCGGCGTGGTCTCGGGGTAATGCACGCTCAGGTGCTCGCCAGAGACAAAGGTCATGCTCGCGCCTTCCAAGGGACGCTGCAGCCAGCGGCCATAGGGCGTGACCATGCCCACAGGCCAGTGGTCGCGCTCGGCCTCGCTTTGTGGCTTCAGGCCCGTGCGCGGGTGCAGCCTGGGCATGACGTAATAGCTTTCGGTCGCTTCGTCCCAGGCGCCATGGTGGCGCGGCTCGTAGTGATCGGCCAGCCAGGCGGGCCAGTCTTCTTCGCTTTCCTGCTCGATGACCTCGGTGCGGGCAATGACAGAATCGCTCCACCATCCCAGATGGGATTGCGGCGCCCGCTTCAAGGCCTGCAGGGATTCGGGCAGCTCGTCGCCGCTGCAGCTCCATTGCCGGCATAGCTCGCGCTGGGCCTGCAAAAAGGTCGTGAACTCTGCTTCATCAAAGTCATGCGGACATAGCGTGGCGCAGTCCAGCAGCAGCCATTGGCGCGTGCTGGTGCTGATGGTGTGATCGATTTGCTGCCATTGCTTCTTGACGGAGTCGGGCCAATGCGCAGGGCTTTTTGCGGGCAGTGGCTCAATCACGCTCCTCAGCCATTGCCAGCGGGCCCGGACCTGCTCCATGGGTGCGGCCAGTGCCGAGAGGCTTTGCTTGTCCTGGTAGGCGCTGCAGGGAACCAGTTCGGGCAGATGCCGTGCATCGCCCAGCAACACGCTGAACAGCAGCGGCGTGCTGCTGAACCATTCGGCCCAGCCGTCGCAGCTGCCGCCGGGCTCTGCAGGCCATTCTGTCGAGGCACTGGGGTGTTCGTTGTGGGCAAGCAGCAGGGCGTAGGCGGGCATGGCAGTCGGGCAGATCGGGGTGGGCAAGAGGGGGCGTCAGGCTTGCACAAGTGCTGCTGGTGCGGCAGGTGCGGCCGCGCCATCGGGCCGGATGGCGGCAATGCGCTGCACCACGCGCGCGGGCTGCTCAAGCAGACCGTGCTCGTAGGCGACGATGCTCCAGCCGGCACAGACTTGCAGCAGCTCGCCGGGGGCGAGCAGGAAGTCCTGGCGCGAGGGCTTGCCATAGGCCTCGTTGCCCTGGGCGAAGGTTTCGTAGAGCAGCACGCCGCCGGGCTTGACGCTGTCCAGAATCTGCGGCAACAGCGGACGCCACAGATAGTTGGTGACGACCACGCCATCAAAGCTGCGGCCCGTCAGCGGCCAGGCGTTGTTTTCGATGTCGGCGGTAATCGTCTCGGCGATATCCGCCACGGACCGGGTCGCCTCCGGCGCCCTGTCCACGCTGGTCAACGCGTGATTCAAGGCCGAGAAGAAACGGGTATGGCGGCCCATGCCGCAGGCCAGGTCCAGCACCGATCCCTGCGGGCGTACCAGATGGGCGAAGCGGGCAATCCAGGCAGAGGGCGCCGGCGCGCAGTGGCTGGCGGTCGTAGCAGGAATGGGGGCGGGTGCGGGAGGCAGGGAGTGGCTGGTCATCTTGCGAAAACTATAGCAGTGCCCGCAGCCAAATCCTTGCATGCCTTGTGCGTCGCTGCGTCGGCAGCAGCTCGCGCCGGCTCAGTGCGGCTTCACATCGTCCTTGAGCGCGGCCAGTGCCATGTCTTCCACCATGCCCGGGGCGATCAGCTTGATGAAGCGGCCCAGCTTGCCCTTGCCTGTCATCACCACCTCGCGCTGGCGGCGCTTCAGGCCGTCGAGTATGAGGCGCGCGCATTCGGCCACCGTCATCGCGCCGTCTTCCCTGAGGCCGCTGACGCCTGCGGCTTCGCCTCTGGCGTTGTAGCCGTGGTAGCGGATGCGCGTATCCACCACGCCGGGGTAGGCGGTGGTCACGCTCACGCCGGCGGGTTTGAGCTCGATGCGCAGGGCTTCGAAGAAGCCTGCCATGGCGAACTTGCTGGCGCTATAGGCCGTGCGGCCCGGCACGCCGATCAGCCCGGCCAGCGAAGACACTGCGACGATGGAGCCCTGGCTGGCCTTGAGGTGCGGCAGCGCCGCATGGGTGCACCAGACGCTGCCCCAGAGGTTGATGCGCATCAACCTCTCATACCAGCCCAGGTCCTGTGCGCTGACCTGCTCGAACAGCGCATGGGCAGAGACTCCGGCGTTGTTGATCAGAGCGTCCAGCCCGCCAAACTGCTGCACGGCGGCGTCGATCAGCGCGCGGCACTGGGCCTCTTCGCTCACATCGGTGGGAACTTCCAGCACCTGCGTCCCCAGGGCCCGGCATTGCTCTGCCACGGCTAGCAGATTGCCGGCATTGCGCGCGGCCAGCGTCAGCTGCAGCCGGCTGCCATGAGTTTGTGCCAGTTGGCGGGCCATTTCGGCGCCTATGCCGTCCGAGGCTCCGGTGATGATGATGCGGGCCATGCTCTCTCCCGGCCATGCCGCCTGGGCCGGTTGCCCAAGAGCTCAGAAGCAGGCCCAGACCTGGTCTGCCAGTGTGAGCATGAATTCCGGTTGCAGATACAGGGCAAACACCGCCAGCAGCAGCACGAGCACGGCACACCAGATGGAGATGCGTTGCCAGAGTTTGAGCTGCATGGTGGTGTCTCCGGTATCAGGCGGCGCTGGGCGCGCGTCGCACAATGGCTGTCTCGCGCACGGGCAGGTTGACGACGGCGGCAAAAATGCCCAGGGCAATCGAGATGTACCAGACCATGTCGTAGTTGCCGTTGATGTCGTAGAGATAGCCGCCCAGCCATACGCCCAGGAAGCTGCCGATCTGGTGGCTGAAGAAGACAAAGCCGCCCAGCATGGACAGATGCTGCACGCCGAAGATCTGGGCGATGGTGGCATTGGTCAGCGGCACGGTGGACAGCCACAGAAAGCCCATGGCGGCGCAGAAGGCATAGACCGACCAGGGCGAGAGCGGGGCCAGCAAAAAGGCCACGGTGGCCACCGAACGCAGACCGTAGATGCCCGACAGCAGATAGCGCTTGGGCAGCTTCTGGCCCAGATTGCCGGCCAGATAGGTGCCGAAGATATTGAACAGGCCGACCAGGGCCAGCGAATAGCTGGCCACATGGGGCGCCATGCCGAAGTCCTTCAGATAGCTGGGCATGTGCACGCCGATGAACATGACCTGGAAGCCGCAGACAAAGTAGCCCGCCATCAACAGCAGAAAGCTGGGGTAGGTCCAGGCTTCCCTGAGTGCCTGGCCCACGGTCTGCTCGCGCTTGATGGGCGTGCTGCCGCCAAAGCCCGGCTCGCGCAGGCCGAAGGCTAGCGCGGCAATCAGCAGCGCGAACAGCGCCAGTATCAGCAAGGCATTGGACCAGCCGAACTGCGCGATCAGCTTGCCCTCCACGGGCACCATGAAGAACTGGCCGAACGATCCTGCCGCTGCGGCCACACCCATGGCCCAGCTGCGCCGCGCCACCGGAATCTGGCGGCCCAGCACGCCGTAGATCACGGCATAGGTAGTGCCGGCCTGGGCCGCGCCGATCAGCACGCCGGCGGTCAGCAAAAACACCGTGGAAGTGGGAGACAGCGCCATCCCGACCAGACCCAGGGCGTAGAGGACGGAGCCGCCGATCAGCACCTTGAAGGCGCCGATGCGGTCGGCCAGCATGCCGACGAAGATGCCCAGGATGCCCCAGGACAGGTTCTGCACGGCAATGGCCAGGGAAAAGTTCTCGCGCGTCCAGCCCATCTCCTGGGTGATGGGCTGCAGCCACAGGCCGAAGCCGTGGCGTATGCCCATGGAGAGCGTGACGATGGCGCCACCGCACAGAAGAATCTGCGCCATGGACATGGGGGCTGGAGTTGTCTTTGTAGTCATGCCGTGTGTGCGAAAAAGGGCTTGGGGGCGGTCAGCACACCACTGTAACGAAACCCGCTGTTTTGCGCCTGCACAGCTCGTCACATGCGTGGCAGTCCGGCCTGCCAGAATGCGATGGCAGTGCTGGGTTGCGTGAATGCGCAGCGAATCAGAAAAATAAAAAAGTGAGCGTCTTACGTAGGATTAATAAATGATGTAGGTAAAAAACTATATGAAATCTATGAATTGCATGCAGTACAAGCTATCTTTTTAATAGTCTTCTCTACGATAAAGATCCGGTAAAAACACGTTGCCAAGACAGATGTTCGGGCTTTGTGCAAGAGTATTGGGAGTAAACAACTGTGAATTTATCCAGCTCTCATCTGGAGAGGCTACTACAATCCGCCCCCATGGCAGTCAAACCGTCCAACGAATATTCCGAAGGCTCGATCCGCGTTCTCAAGGGTCTGGAGCCTGTCAAACAGCGTCCCGGCATGTATACGCGTACCGACAACCCCCTGCACATCCTGCAGGAGGTGATCGACAACGCGGCCGACGAGGCGCTTGCCGGCTACGGCAAGAAAATCAAGTTCACCATGCATGCCGACGGCTCCTACAGCGTGGAGGACGACGGGCGCGGCATTCCCTTTGGCCTGCATCCCGAGGAGAAGGCGCCCGTGGTGGAGCTGGTCTTCACGCGTTTGCATGCGGGCGGCAAGTTCGACAAGGGCAATGGCGGCGCCTACAGCTTCTCGGGCGGTCTGCATGGCGTGGGCGTGTCGGTGACGAACGCGCTGGCCACGCGTCTGGAGGTGCAGGTGCACCGCGACGGCCAGGTGGCCACGCTGGTGTTCTCGGGCGGCGATGTGATCGAGCCGCTGAAGGTGCGCCCTTTGCAGGCTGGCGAGCGCAAGCAGGGCACGACGGTACGTGCCTGGCCCGATGCCAAATACTTCGAATCCTCGGCCCTGCCCATGGGCGAGCTGGTGCATCTGCTGCGCAGCAAGGCCGTGCTCATGCCCGGGGTGGCCGTTTCGCTGATCAACGAAAAATCGCGTGACACCCAGAGCTGGCAGTTCAAGGGCGGTCTGCGCGACTATCTGGCGCAGAGCCTGCATGGCGAGCCCGTCATCCCCCTGTTCGAAGGCGAGGGCTTTGCCGACAAGAACAACGACAGCTTTGCCGAAGGCGAGGGCGCGGCCTGGTGCGTGGCCTTCACCGAAGACGGTGCGCCGCTGCGCGAAAGCTATGTCAACCTGATTCCCACCACCGCTGGCGGCACGCATGACAGCGGCCTGCGCGACGGCCTGTTCCAGGCCGTCAAGGCCTTCATCGACATGCACTCGCTGCTGCCCAAAGGCGTCAAGCTCATGCCCGACGACGTGTTTGCGCGCGCCAGCTATGTGCTCAATGCCAAGGTGCTGGACCCGCAGTTCCAGGGCCAGATCAAGGAGCGCCTGAACTCGCGCGATGCCGTGCGTCTGGTCTCGGGCTTTGTGCGCCCGGCGCTGGAGCTGTGGCTCAACGAGCATGTGGACTGGGGCAAGAAGCTGGCCGAGATCGCCATCAAGGCCGCCCAGACCCGCCAGAAGGCCGGCCAGAAGGTGGAAAAGCGCAAGGGCAGCGGCGTGGCCGTGCTGCCCGGCAAGCTGACCGATTGCGAGAGCAAGGACATAGCCGTCAACGAGGTGTTTCTGGTCGAGGGCGACTCTGCCGGCGGCAGCGCCAAGATGGGCCGCGACAAGGAAACCCAGGCCATCCTGCCTCTGCGCGGCAAGGTGCTCAACACCTGGGAGGTGGACCGCGACCGGCTGTTCGCCAACAACGAAATCCACGATATCTCGGTGGCGATCGGCGTGGACCCGCATGGCCCCAATGACGAGCCAGACCTGTCCGGCCTGCGCTACGGCAAGATCTGCATTCTCTCGGATGCGGACGTGGACGGCTCGCACATCCAGGTGCTGCTGCTGACGCTGTTCTTCAAGCATTTCCCCAAGCTCATCGAAGCCGGTCACATCCATGTGGCGCTGCCGCCGCTGTTCCGTGTGGACGTGCCTGCACGCGGCAAGAAGCCGGCCATCAAGGTCTATGCCCTGGATGCGGGCGAGCTCGATGCCATCATCGAAAAATGCGCCAAGGACGGCGTGCCGCGTGAGAAATGCCAGGTCAGCCGCTTCAAGGGCCTGGGCGAGATGAATGCCGAACAGCTGTGGGAAACCACGCTGAACCCCGATACGCGTCGTCTGCTGCCGGTGCAGTTCATGAATCTGGACTTTGCACAGTCGGAAGCCGTGGTCACCAAGCTCATGGGCAAGGGCGAAGCCGCCGCTCGCCGCGAGCTGATGGAGCTGCATGGCGATGCCGTGGAGGTCGATATCTAGGCGGGCGTTGCCAACGCCTGCACTAGCGGTCACTACCGGCCGATGGAGCCAGCCATGCACAAGCCAATGTTCGATGTCTCAACCAGCCAGCTGCCTGCGCGCGGCGGGTTCGCGTCTGTGCGTTTGCGACGTGCGGTGGCGGCTGCCTTGCTGGCGGGCTCGGGCTGGCTGGCCATGGCGCCGGCGGCACATGCCGATCTCTGGGCCTATGTCGACGAATTCGGCGTCACGCACTTTGCGGCCGAGGCGCTGGACGAGCGCTACAAGCTGTTCTTCAAGGGCGAGCTCTACGACAGCAGCCAGCCGGGCCTGCAGCTCAAGCAGGACTCGGCGGCCGAGGGGCTCAACGCCCGCACCCGTATGCAGAGCTTTTTCGAGGTCTCGCCGCGCTACAAGAGCGTGAGGCCGCATCTGCAGAAGGCGGCCGAGAGAACCGGCGTGGACTACGACCTGATCAAGGCCGTGATCGCCGTGGAGTCCGGCTTCGATGCCCAGGCCGTCTCGCCCAAGGGGGCTGTCGGTCTGATGCAGCTGATGCCGGCCACGGCCGAGCGCTTTGGCGTGTCGGCCAGCAAAAAGCGCAGCATGCAGCAGCAGCTGGCCGACCCGGCCGTGAACGTGCCTGCCGGCGCGCGCTATCTGAGCTATCTGATGGACTTGTTCCCGGGCCGGCTCGATCTGGTGCTGGCCGCCTATAACGCGGGCGAAGGTGCGGTGCAGAAATTCGGCAAGGCGATTCCGCCCTACAAGGAAACAATGAATTACGTCAAGGCCGTCACGGGCATTTACGAGCAGCTGCAGGCAGCCAGGCCCCTGAGTGGCCGGCTGGCTGCGGCCGGCTCGGCTGGCCGCAGCGGCTCCCGCATACGCATGACTCTGCCGGGCGCAGCCTCTGCGGCTGCGGACGCGCAAATACCTTGAGTCGCCGGATCGGCGCAATTTGGAAAATCACAAAGAATTCATGAGCGATCAAACCACACTGGATTTGTCTCAACAAGCCGCTGGCGATGCACTGGACCTGGGTCAATACGCACAGCGCGCCTATCTCGAATACGCTTTATCGGTGGTCAAGGGCCGTGCCCTGCCGGATGTCAGCGATGGCTTGAAGCCCGTGCAGCGCCGCATTCTCTATGCCATGGAGCGCATGGGGCTGAGCTATAGCGGCCCGAACGGCAATACGGCCGCCAAGCCGGTCAAGAGCGCCCGCGTCGTCGGTGACGTGCTGGGCCGCTTTCACCCGCATGGCGACCAGTCGGCCTATGACGCACTGGTGCGCATGGCGCAGGATTTCAACCAGCGCTACCCGCTGGTCGACGGCCAGGGCAACTTCGGCAGCCGCGACGGAGACGGCGCAGCTGCCATGCGTTACACCGAGGCGCGCCTGTCCAAGATCACCGGCCTGCTGCTCGATGAAATCGATATGGGCACGGTGGACTTTGTGCCCAACTACGACGGCAGCACCCAGGAGCCCAAGCAGCTGCCGGCCCGTCTGCCGTTCTCGCTGCTCAATGGTGCCAGCGGCATTGCCGTGGGGCTGGCAACGGAAATCCCCAGCCACAATCTGCCCGAGGTGGCGGCGGCCTGCGTGGCCCTGATCAAGAAGCCGCAACTGCCCGAGGAGGAGCTGCTGGCGCTGATTCCCGGCCCAGACTATCCGGGCGGCGGCCAGATCATTTCATCGAGCAGCGATATTGCCGACGCCTACCGCACGGGCCGCGGCAGTCTCAAGGTGCGCGCACGCTGGAAGATCGAAGAGCTGGCACGCGGCCAGTGGCAGCTGGTGGTGACCGAGCTGCCGCCCGGCGTGTCGGCACAGAAGGTGCTCGAAGAGATCGAGGACATCACCAACCCCAAGGTCAAGACCGGCAAGAAGGCGCTGAGCCAGGAGCAGACCCAGCTCAAGGCCAGCATGCTGGCTGTGCTGGACTGCGTGCGCGACGAGTCGAGCAAGGATGCGCCGGTGCGCATCGTGTTCGAACCCAAGACCGGCAAGATTCCCCAGTCGGAGCTGATCACGGCGCTGCTGGCCCACACCAGCCTGGAGTCTTCGAGCTCGATCAATCTGACCAGCATCGGCCTCGATGGCCGCCCGGTGCAGAAGTCGCTGCGCCAGATGCTGGAGGAGTGGATCGCCTTCCGCTTCCAGACCGTGACGCGACGCAGCCGGCACCGGCTGGAGAAGGTGCTCGATCGCATCCACATCCTCGAAGGCCGTCAGGCCGTGCTGCTCAATATCGACAAGGTCATTGCCATCATCCGCGCCAGCGATGAACCCAAGCAGGCCCTGATCGATGCCTTCAATCTCTCCGAGCGTCAGGCCGAGGACATTCTTGAAATCCGTCTGCGCCAATTGGCGCGCCTGGAGGCCATCAAGATTGAGCAGGAGCTCAAGGAGCTGCGCAGCGAGCAGGGCAAGCTCGAAGACATCCTGGGCAGCGAGGCGACCATGCGCCGCCTGATCTGCAAGGAAATCGAGGCCGATGCCAAGACCTTTGGCGATGCCCGTCGCACCCTGATCCATGAGGAGAAAAAGGTGGTGGCCGAGGTCAAGGTGGTGGATGAGCCCACGACCGTGATCATTTCCGAAAAGGGCTGGGTGCGCACGCGCCAAGGCCACGGTGTGGACGCTGCCACGCTGAGCTTCAAGGCAGGCGATAGTCTCTATGGCACGTTCGAGTGCCGCACGGTCGATCAGCTGCTGGCCTTTGGCAGCAACGGCCGGGTCTATTCGGTGCCGGTATCGGCCCTGCCGGGCGGACGCGGCGACGGCCAGCCCGTGACGACGCTGATCGAGCTCGAAGCCGGCACCCAGCTGCTGTACTACTTTGCCGGCAGCGAAAGCACGCAGCTGCTGCTCTCGGGCTCGGGTGCCTACGGCTTCACGGCGAGCGTGGGCGATATGGTCTCGCGCCAGAAGGCCGGCAAGGCCTTTGTCACGCTGGGCGAGGGTGAGACCCTGTGCGCACCGTCGGTGGTGCATGGCGTGCCCATGAATGCGCGTGCCGAATATGTCGAAGGCGGCGAGCAGGGGGCCGGTTTGCTCAACCCCGCCAGTCATGTGATCTGCGCCTCGGTGGGCGGCCGCATTTTGACCTTCGAGATCGCCGAGCTCAAGGCCATGCCCAAGGGCGGGCGCGGACTGATGCTGATCAGCCTGGAAGACAAGGACCAGCTGGCTGGCGCTGCCGCCTATACGCGCAGCATTCGCCTGGATGGCGTGGGGCGCGGCGGCAAGGCACGTACCGAGACGCTGGAGATCCGCAGCCTCAACAATGCCCGCGGCAATCGTGGGCGCAAGGGCAAGGCTGCCGACCTGGGCTTCAAGCCCCAGGCGGTGACGCGCGTGGAATAAGCGGGCTTGTGCCGCCTGTCAAAAAGCCGCACCAGGCAGGTCCCGGGCGGCTTTTTGTTTTCTGCGGTGCAAGCATGGGCTTGGGGCAGCGCACTACAAAGGGAAATTCCTGCTGCTGACATGGGTTCAGCATGGATACATTTTGTCTCAATGCGCGGCGATGTCTGCGCACAGGCCTTGTGCAGCTTTGTTGGCAGGATATTTTATGCAGCGACTCAAGATGGCCCACAAGCTCTGGGCGGCAGTGTTACTCATCGTGGCGGTGTTGATTGCGGTGATCGGGTTCGCGGGCTACCGCTCCTCGGTCACGCAGCAGGCGTCGGACCAGACGGCGCAGCAAATGCGCTCACGCACCGAGCTGGCGATCGAGTGGATGGGCCTGACCGAAGCCAACGCCGTGCGCACGTTGGCATTGGCGCTGAGCAGCGAGGCGTCGGTGGAGGCGAGCTTCAAGCCCGCGATGGCCGAGACCTCGGACCGTATTTCCAGGGTGCAAAAGGCGCTGCAGGCACTGGCGGTGTCTGCCGAGGATAAGGCCCAGATGGAGCGCGTGTCCGCAGCGCGCCAGCAGGTGCTGACGCTGCGCCAGCAGATTGCCCAGCTCAAGGACCAGGGGGAGGCGGTCCGGGCTCTCGCGCTGGCCGAGCAAAGCTTCAAGCCCGCGATTGCAGCCTATCTGCAATCGCTGCAGGCGTTTGTCGACCTGCAGAAAAAGGCCGCTGCCGACAGCCTGCTGCAGATGGCCGAGTTGCGCATGGCGACCGTGAAGATAGCCGGTGTGGTCGTGCTGTTTGTGGTGCTGGGCATTGCCGCCGGTGCCTTCTTTCTGATCCGCAGCATACAGTCGCCGCTGCTGGCCGCCCAGGTCATGGCCGAGCGCATTGCCGGCGGCGATCTGCGGTTGGGCGAAACCGTGCAGCGCCATGACGAATTCGGCGCGCTGCTGCGCACCCAGCAGGACATGTGCCGGGCGCTCAACGATATGGTGGCCCAGGTGCGCCACAGTGCCGACAGCATTGCCACGGCCAGCGCCGAGATCGCTGGCGGCAACCAGGACCTGTCGGCGCGCACCGAGCAGACTTCCAGCAATCTGCAGCAAACCGCTGCTGCCATGGAGGAGTTCACCAGCACCATCCAGAACAGCGCCAGCAGCGCAGAGCAGGCGCGCAGCACGGCATCGGGCGCGGCCGCCCTGGCCCAGCGCGGCGGCGAGGTCGTGGCTTCCATGGTGGTGACCATGGACGAGATTCGCCAGAGCAGCCAGAAGATTGGCGACATCATCGGCGTCATCGACGGTATTGCCTTCCAGACCAATATCCTCGCGCTCAATGCGGCGGTGGAGGCGGCGCGCGCCGGCGAGCAAGGGCGCGGTTTTGCCGTGGTGGCCAGCGAGGTGCGCTCCCTGGCCCAGCGCAGCGGCGACGCGGCCAAGGAAATCCGTACCCTGATCGGCACCTCGGAGGCGCGCGTGCAAAACGGCATCAGTTTGGTGCAGAGCGTGGGCGAATCCATGGACGATATCGTCAAATCGGTGCAGAACGCCAGCACCATGATTTCCGAGGTGAGCGAAGCCTCGGTCCAGCAAAGTGCAGGCGTGACCCAGGTCAACCAGGCCATCAGCCAGCTCGATCAGATGACACAGCAGAATGCGGCCCTGGTCGAAGAATCGGCCGCTGCCGCGCAAAGCCTGCGGGAGCAGGCCGAGCAGCTGACACAGACGATCAGCATGTTCCGCATGGACGATCTCAGAAGCAGCCGCGTACATGCCAAGGATGCTATTGAGTCGGTAGCAAAAGGGCCCGCCTCGACGGTCCGGCCACGCCCGTCCGGCGCCGCGCGCCAGCCGGCGCTGGCGCACCAGGAGTGAATCGGGTCGCGCCGCTTCAGCCGATGACCGGCACGGCGTCAAAGAGGTGCGCCGGTGCCATGATCTGCTCGCGGCTGGCGACCAGGGGCAGGTCGCGCTGCCCCGATTCGGTGCGCGAGACCAGTGCATACAAGGTGCTCACGGCCCTGGACACGGCATCGGGCACGGCGCGCCCTTGAATCAGATGGCCCAGCAGCACGGCCGAGAACACATCGCCCATGCCGTTGGGCAGGGGGTGCAGGTCGATATAGGGCGTCTGTACCAGCCAGGATTGGTCGGCCGTCACGGCCAGCGTGGCCAGCTGGTCGGATGGCAGATCGTCGGTGCGCAGGCTGGTGATGACGATCAGGGCCGACGGGCTGTGATGCAGCTGCGTGAGCATGGCTCGGGCCGCCCGGGTGGCCGCCTCCACGGTGCTCAGAGGCTGGCCGCCGCACAGCAGCTCGAACTCGTAGTGGTTGGGCGTGATGACGCTGGCCTGGGACAGCGCACGCTTGCGCAGAAAGTCCGGGATGCCGGGGCGCACGAACACGCCGCGCCCCACATCGCCCATGACCGGGTCGCACAGATAGTGGGCTCCGGGCTGGGCGGCGCGCACCTCCTGCACGGCGGCCAGAATGGCTTCGCCCACGCCGGCATCGCCCAGATAGCCCGAGAGCACTGCCGTGCAGCGCGCCAGCACGCCGCGGGCGCGCAGGCCGTCCAGCACATCCTCTACATGGGCGGGCGTGAAGACCTGGCCCTTGAACTCGCCGTAGCCGGTGTGATTGGAGAACTGCACCGTATGCACGGCCACGGGCTCTATGCCCAGCAGCTGCAGCGGCAGCATGGCCGCGTCGTTGCCCACATGGCCGTAGGCGACATGGGATTGAATGCTGAGAACCAGCGGGGGTGCCTGCGTGCCGGGCATGGGGCTCTTTCGTGAGTGGTTGGGATGCTTGCGGCAAGCATCGCGCTGCAAAGATAAAGTGAGCTGCTTGCGCTTATCTATCAAGAAGTTCAGATTGTTTTGTATCTGAAATCTATGAATAGCAAGCGGTATTAGCTCACTTTATGTGAGTGAGCCGAAGTCTTAGCCCAGCTCGGCCATCAGCTCGATTTCCACGCAGCAGCCCAGGGGGATCTGGGCCACGCCGAAGGCGCTGCGGGCGTGCTTGCCGGCTTCGCCGAAGACTTCGCCCAGCAGTTCGCTGCAGCCGTTGGTGACCAGATGCTGCTCGGTATAGCTGGTGCTGGAGTTGACCAGGCTCATGACCTTGACGATGCGCTTGACGCGATTCAGATCGCCGCCGCAGGCATGCTGCAGCGTGCCCATCAGATCCACGGCCACGGCGCGGGCTGCCTGCTTGCCTTCTTCGGTCGTCATGTTCTCGCCCAGCTTGCCGACCCAGGGCTGGCCGTTTTGCTTGGCGATATGGCCGCTGAGGAACACCAGATTGCCGGTCTGCATATAGGGCAGGTAGGCGGCCGCGGGCATGGCCACTTCAGGCAGGGCGATGTTCAGTGCTTTGAGTTTTTCGTAGACGCTCATGACGGGCTCCAAAAAGTGCGAGGCTAAGGGATCGACAAGTTTGACACAGCAGCGGACCCGGGCATTGATTGCCTTGGCACAGCGGCCATAGCTTTTGAATTGATAGCTGCTCGCACAATGAGAGCAAGTGTTTGATGCTGTTTTTGGTGTTCGATACAGGGCAGGGATAGTCGCAATGCTGTGGCTGGGCGCTCCCTCCTAGCATGGCAGCATGCCGCTCCATCAGACTCCAAGCTCCCAGCGTCACCGCCTGTCGTGGCTGGCGCCGCTGTGGGGCTGTGTGCTGGGTGCTGCCTGGCAGGTGACTCAGGCCAGGCTGTGGCATCTGTCGCTCTACCAGATCTTGCTGGCTTGGGGTTTGCTGACAATGCTGTTTGCAGGCAGATGGTGTGGCAGACCCTGGCAGAGCTGGTGGCTGATGCTGTTGGGTGCAGCCTGCTGTGCGGCGGGGCTGACGGGGTGGCGCGCCCATGCCTATCTGGAGCAGACCCTGCCACAGGCGCTGGAGGCCGTGGATCTGCAGGTGGAAGGCCGCATTGCTTCCATGCTGCAGAACCAGGCCAACGGCCAGCGCTGGCGTTTTGTGGTCGATAGCTCGGATGCCGGCGTGCCAAGGCAGCTGGAGCTGTCCTGGTATGGCCCGTTCGGGCAGGTGCGGGATGCCAGCCAGCCTCTCGTGCCTGACTGGTCCAAAGGCGTGGCGCTGAGCCCCGGCCAGCGCTGGCGTTTCACGGTACGCATCAAGCGCCCGCATGGCTCGCGCAATCCGCACGGCTTTGACTACGAACTGCTGGCCTGGGAGCAAGGGGTTCAGGCCACGGGCTATGTGCGCCAGCAGCCCGCGCCCGAACTCCTGGCCGTGACAAACCAATATCCGCTGCAGCGCTGGCGACAGGGCTTGCGCGATCGTATTCAGGGCGAGGCATTGCGCTTGCAGCGCTGGTGGCCAGGTGGTGGCGCAGAGCATGCTCAGGCCGCTCTGGGCGTGGTGGCAGCGCTGGCCGTGGGTGATCAGCAGGCGATTGACCGCAAGGACTGGACGCTGTTTCGCCAGACAGGCGTGGCGCATCTGATGAGCATATCGGGCCTGCACATCACGATATGCGCTCCCCGTTTTTGGGGAATGCGGCAAGTAACGCGTTCAGCGTTTTAGCGGCTTCTGCCTGTATCTCATCTTGGCTGTTTAAACCCTCTACAACCTGCTCAAGCAGTGCGGTTTTTAGGTCGTAACCCGCGATCCTGCATAGCTCAATGCGGTGGGGTGTTGTGCATGTGCGTCGACCGGTTCTCCACGCGCTGATCACTTGCTGCTGGACGTTCATTAGCTCTGCGAGCTTGATTTGACTTCCTGCTTTCTCGATTGCTTGATCGATAAGTGATCTGAGGGACATGTTTTTTCTCCGGTACAAAATACAACACAATTTGCTTTAACAGCACAAACTGCTGTACATTTCGGCCAACAGCAAAAATTGCTGTACAGCATTCTTTGCTGATTTTAAGCAGGAGCGGCCAAATGTCTCAACACTCATCCCCGCATAACGTCCCCAGCGCCACAAAAGGCACTGCCGATAGCCTGGCCGCTCCCGGTCGTGTCGGCGCTGGGGGCACCACTCTCCAAGACTTTCAGCGATTCCTGCAGCACCGACGTTTCGTGCTTCGTCGGCAGATTGCGGCAGCTGATGCTTTTGATCAGATTGTTTTCCAAGACCAGCTCAAGGAAGTGCAGAGCGCTCTGTCTCTGACTGCCGACTTCTTGAAGGCGATGACGGAGCGTCGCGCATGAGCACATTCCTCTTCTTCGCTGAATGGGCCTTTCGCGCTCAAGCCCTCATCGTTTTGTTTTTCGGCTTGGTCATGTTCGTGCTTCTGGTTCTTGGTGGTGTCGTTGAAGCGGTTCAGCGCTTTAAGGCACGCAAGGGGTCTAGTTCATGAGCATGCAGATCCTTGTTTTCTTGGTGCTAGTGACTGTGTTCGTGATGGTCTTGTTGGAGCCTCGCGTAATGCTTCCTGTGCTTTTTTTTGGCTTTGTCCTAGTGGGCCTTTGGTTTCTGGCTGGGGTGATCGTATGAGCAGGAATCACACCCAATGGATGTCGATTGCTGACTTTTTGGCCCGTCAAAACATTCGCCTCGTGCTGCAAGCGCGTCAGCGTTCTGTAGCGGCCAGCGTGGCGGGTGCGGCGCAAGCCGCAAGCGCCGCGCAGGGCGCGTCCCAAGTCCTCCCCGTTGGTAATCACGGGGAGATCGTTGCCAAGGGAGTGAGCTTGTGAAAAAGCGCTTCACTGTCCGCCGATCAGTCGGTCTTACTCCCTCCCTTGCTGAGCGTGTTAACGCAGTCGCAAGGTTTGAATCCCGATCTTTCGAATCTGCAATGCGGCTGCTGATCATTGAAGCGCTGCGATCGCGTGAATCACTCAAGCCGGCCGAGGTGAATCAATGACTCGTCCCTCACTCGTTCTTGATGGCAATGAGGTCAAGCTGCGCTTGCAGGCTGATCGCACGAAGTCCTCCGGCGCTGTGCATATCGATTGGCTGCGCTTCACCACAGACCTCAAGCACGCACCGATCCCCACGCTGGAAGTGCTGTTCCCCACGCCGGTGCAGGACTCGCTACTGAACCCGCGCAGCATCGCTGAGCTTGAGATAGAGCAGTACCGTCGCATGAAGCTGCTGCGCATCCTGCGCGACATGCCAGACCAGGACTTCGCAGCCAGTGCCCAGGCGCATGCCTTGGCGCAAAAGGTGTGCAAGGCCCTCGGCCCAGATTTCAGCATTGAGCCCGAAGTCAAAAAGGGCCATGACTTCTACCGTTTCCGGTGGTCAATCGTCCGCAATGACGCTGAATGCGCGTGGGTGGGCTTCCTGGCCTCGGGCGAGAGCCCGCGCCAGCAGGCCCAGGCCAAGACCATTCACGCCAATGTCTACGGCTCTGCCTGCACCTTTGCCCGTGGTGACTGGCGTCACCGTATGGCAAACCTCATTGAAGAGGTCAACGGAAAAATCACCCGCATCGATTACGCCCTGGACTTCTTTGACGGCATCAGGGGCGGTCTTGAGCGTATTCGCGATGACTGGCACGCCGGCCTGATGGATGTGAACGGGCGCAGGCCCAAGGCCAACACCGTTGGCCCATGGGTTGATGGCGGTCGCGGTCGCTCCTTCTACTTCGGTAGCAAGGAGGCGGGCAAGCAAACCAACGTCTATGAGAAGGGCGTGCAGCTCTTCGGCGAGCTGGATGCAACGCATTGGGAGCGTGTCGAGCTGCGCTATGGCAACAAGTTGCGCGACCTGCCAGTGGACATGCTGCGCCGCGCTGATGACTTCTTTGCAGGTGCCTCCGACTGGCATCAAAAGATGCTGGCAGAGCACGGCAAATACGCCGAAGGCGTGGGCGTCAAAGTGCGCTCAAAACAGGCTATTCAGACCGTCAAGGCCGAGGTCACTCGTGCCGTTCGTTGGCTGACAAACACCGCAGGTGCAAGCGTAGCGCTGGCCTTTGAATTCCTCGGTGAAGACGACTTTATGGAGATCGTCACCGGCCGCAAAAAGCCAGGCCGTCTTGCCAAGTTTTCCGACTCAGAAATCAGCGCCGCCTGTGCGTCGCTGCACGCCCAAGTTTTTCAACCCAAGGTCCGTTCTATCGGACTAGCCCACTAAAGGAGCGGCTCCCATGAAGATGCAATCTCAAGCCCTGTTGTTCGGTATCGAATCCAGCAAGGGTGAATTCCAAGGCACTGCCTATGACTCCACCAAGTTCCACCTGTCGGTGGACATGGGCACCAAGTCCAACGGCAAGACCATCGGCGTCGTGACGCGCCCCTTCAAGTTCGGTGATTCCACCGAGATTGAAAAGTGGGTCAACCTGACGTCGCACCTGTCTACAGGTAAGCCAGTTCCATGCAACTGCGAGTTTGATGTCGTTGCGTCCAGCGACGGCGTGAAGCTCACGCTCCTGGCCATCCAGCCTGCCCCCCAATCCAAGGCCGCTGCGGCCTCCTGATCATGCCGCGCTATGTCATCCAGTCGGCCACAACTGGCCGTTTCCTAACGGCAGACCCTGAAGGGGGCGAACCCCTTTGGGTGTCTCTGCTGCAGCAAGCAGGTGGGGGCGTCACTGATGACATGGAGCGCATCGCTCAGCTCGTCGGTGACTACTGCGAGCCAGATGACTTTCCGCAAGTGGTCGATTTAGACCGCCTGGGGACTGCAAACGACTACTCCTGAGATCGGAACTGTAAGCATCGCGCGCGGTGCTTATGGGTGCTGTCTCAGTGCCAATTTATCAACCAACTGAAGGAAAAATCATGTTCCAAAAGACTCGTTCCATGGCCCGTAAATACGGCGCACGTCTGGTCGCGGCTCCTGCCGCTGCGATGGCTTCGGTCGGTGCTTTCGCACAGTCCACCACTGGTGCAGGCATCGTCACCAGCGTTACTGCTGGCATGTCTGACGGTGAAAAGATCGCCGTTGCGGTCGTTACCGGCCTGTTCGTGATCTGGTGCATCAAGCTGCTCTGGCGCTCGAAGTAAGGGGCTGATATGTGGCAAGTAGGCGGTACGTGCTACGACACGAAAACCCAAGCTCTGCAAGCAAAAGCATCGGAGCAATCCGGGGCTGTTGTGCAGCAGGGCGGGGCCGCCTACGTTGTCACAGTCACTGCTGTTGCTGAGGACGGTGTCCAGTACTCCTTGAATCCTCTGGCTGGCGGTACTCCGGTCATTGCACAGGTTCCTCAGGAACCTATGCCCTGCAACCTCCTGACCATGGGAGACGGTCAGGCCATCGGCTGGGCCATCGCTGCGGGTTGGATCTCTATCTATCTCATCATGTCGCTGCTGCGCGCAAAGGATGACACATGACGCCCGGATTCTGGATATCAATCGTTTCCATCTTGGGGGCCGTATGGATCATCGTGCAGCGCTGATACTCGCGGCCTCCCTTCTTTGTGGCTCTGTACATGCTGGCTATGCTCAGCTGTCTCCTCCTCCTGCCTGGGGGGCTGGCGGGGGCCTGTCGTCTGGTGCAGGTGGCACGTTCAATTTCCCCGCTGCTGCAAATGCAGCCAATGTTGCCCAGTCAACTGTCCGCACGAATGCTGCCTTGAACGTCGCAGGCCGTGCTGTGCAGGTTCCCGTTGCCATGCGTCTTGCGGCGAATGCGCCTCAGATTGCGGCTCGTGTAGCTTTTGGCAATCCATACATCATGGCGGGTGCTGGGGCGCTTGCCCTGGCAGCTTGGATCGCTTCCAAGAACATCACCTATGACCCCGCTTCTGGTTTCCAGCAGGCTGATCCGAACAATGAGCCTCAAGTCTCAGACGGCTATTTCTGGAACGCTTCCACGGCCCCCGGCTATTACCCTGACCGCCTTACGCCCTACGACGTTTGCATGCTGGATATCGGACCTGGTTATGGCGGTTTTCGTGGCTGCACCAAGATTGGGGAGAACAGCTACAGCGTCACGTATCGCATGGATTTGACGTCGTGGTCGATTAATGCAATTGCCTATAAGACCGGAAACCAGTCGGCATGTCCTTCCGGTTGGTATGTGACACCCGCAGGATGTGTTCAGAAGAGGCCGGGGCAACCCATTACTGAGGAAGATTTTGTGCGGCAACTTGGAGGGAGTCCGCTTCCCGATAACGTTCCGCAGTACATACCGTCGCCCCTGCCGGTTGAAGTGCCGTTCTTTGATCCGGTCTTCATTCCAACAGGGAACCCGGTAAAGAACCCAAACTACGATCCCTCTGCCCCAGTCTCGCCGAACAACCAGCCTTATGCGCAGCCGGGTGTGCGTGTCAGTCCTGCACCAGCTGCTAATGCGCCTTGGCAAGTAAATCTTGAGCCAGTGAACCGTCCGGTCGATTCACCGACGCCGAATGCTGAGCCATCTGTGGACACTCCAGAGACGGGAAAAGATGACAAGCCACGTGAGGATGATCGGGGCTTGTGCGACAAGTACCCGGACATCCTTGCCTGCCAGAAGCTGGATGAACCTGAGGATCCCGGAAAGCTTCCAGTGAAGGAAGTTGAGTTCAATTTTCAGCCTGAATCTGGCTTTGCAGGTTCCGCGTCCTGCCCAGCTCCGACGACTGTCAACATTCACGGGAACGTGATCAGTATTAGCTGGCAACCCTTCTGCAACTCATTGGACATGATCAGGCCTTTCATGCTTGCAATGGCTTGGTTGTCTGCTGCATTCATCATGCTTGGAGCGCGCCAGGAATGAGCACTCTCATCAGCTTAATCATCAAGTTCGCCCTGATCAGATTTCTGATCAGTCTCGGCTTCGGCATCATCTCCTATACCGCTGTGATGACGGCCATCAATAACGCGATTGCGTATTTGAAGGCCGGCTACAACACGATGCCTGTTGAAGTGCTCAACCTGTTGGCGCTCGCGGGTGTTCCTGAGGTTCTGGGCATCCTCACAGGTGCTTTGACTGCGCGTATGTCTCTGCAGTTCATCAAGCGTGTAGCGCTGCTGGGAGGCTGACCATGATGACGTTGTTTACCGGTAATCCCGGCGCAGGCAAAACGGCCTCAATGATTGACTTGGTCATGCGTGAGCTGGGCAATCGTCCTGTCTTCGTGCACTTCGATGAGGCTGAACGGATAAGGCCTGAACAAACCCTCCTGGCTGAATCGCTCAAGATTCCGCATACCCGTTGCAATGCCCGCAACTGGTTTGATGAAGTCCCTGATGGTGCGGTACTGCTGATTGATGAGGCTCAGGGGCCTTTCAGGCCGCGCGGATCGGGGTCAGCAGTGCCAAAGGCTGTCCAAGCCTTTGAGACGCACCGGCACGCTGGTATCGACGTTTTCATGACCACACAAGGCCCGCGCCTTGTCGATTCGAATCTGCGTGCTCTCTTTGGTCGTCATGTACACATCCGTGACAAAGGCTGGATGGGGCGCTGGTGGTATGAGTGGACTGAATGCAATACGGAACTGAACTGGAAGAAGTGCGAAAACAAGCGTAGATATAAGCTGCCCAAGCGGGTCTTTGATTTCTACAAATCAGCGAATGAGCACACCAAGGCCCCCCGAAAAATTCCCCCGGTACTCTTCCTGGCCGTTGGCGCGGCGTTGATCTGTGCCTACATGCTTTTTTCTGCGTTCTACAAGCCTGCGCCCGAAGCTAAGAAGCTGCCGACGCTGGAACATTCGCAGAATGTTTCTGGGGCGGCGGGTTCTGCTGCTGTGCCTGGTCAAACTTCGCCAGCTCCCAAGGTCTATGACTTTGGTGAGTTCATTCCTCGTGTGAGCAGCAGGCCTGAAACGTCCCCGGCCTATGACGAGATCCGCAAGGTGGTCGTGATGGCTGTGGTCGCGGGTGGCCTCTGCAAGCGTGGGGAATGTACGTGCTTTACGCAACAGGGAACCCATGCAGGTCTGACGCATCAGGAGTGCAAAGACTGGATGGAGAAGCGCCCATTTGATCCCTATACGGTGCCTTCACCGCCTCCGCTGCAGCCTTCAAATCCTGTACAGCAGGTCAAGCAGGAGGATGGGCCACAAAGCGTTCCTATGCCTGCTGCTCCTGCTAAGCGGCCTGGAGAGGTCACTATCAATGAAGTTACTAGGGCTGCGCGAACTGGACGGCTCAACGAGCTCGGCACGCTTTAGCGGCGTTTCTGTCGGTACGGCTTTGGGTTGTATGTGGTCGACAGCGGGTTGAATGCCTGCTGTTCTTTTTTGGACCGTAGCTCTAGGTACGGCTTCGGCTTTTTACGGGACCTGCGCCGCGCCACAAGCCAGAAAACTAGGGCTAGGGCAACTAGGCTTAGGAATATGGTTTTTGAAGCGGGCATGGCCGGAGTGTATCCGGGGGTATCGGGGGCTTGCCCCTGATGTTCACCCGTTGATCAGGCAGAACCCAGCGCACTGCACCAGGAGCGCGCCGCAGCTCTCGCATGGCACTCAGATCGACGGAGGGCGAACCCCTCATTCAAAAACACCGGTCGCCACTCTCGCCTGAAAAACAATCGCCGAAGGCGCTCTAACTTCAGCAAGTGATTGTGCTCACTTTTTAGTAGCGCATTTACGCTATGAAAAATGAAGCTTTAAAGCTAATCACAGCTTAGATATTTTCCACTCTGAATAGCATTCCAACTATCAAAACAAGGGAGAGAAAAAGTGCTGATTGGATATGCTCGTGTCTCGACAAGGGAGCAGGAAACCTACCTGCAGATAGACGCGCTAAATAAGGCTGGCGTAGAGGTCATCTATCAGGAGAAAACCAGCTCTGTAGGGTCGCGGCCTGAACTTCAGAAGCTGCTTGCTTCACTTTCTAAGGGGGATTGTCTTGTTGTCTACAAGATGGATCGCATTGCGCGTTCCTTGAAGGACTTGCTCTCTATCTTGGAGCGTGTGCAAGCTGTTGGTGCAAATATTCGCTCGCTGACTGAGCCTTTGGATACTTCTGTGCCGGTTGGCATCTTTATGGTGCAAGTTCTTGGTGCAGTGGCGCAGCTTGAGCGTTCAATCATCCGTGAAAGAACTGTTGCGGGTCAGTTGGCTGCCTATCGGCGTGGGGTGCCGCTTGGTCGCCGTAAGCATGCTACCCCTCCTGAAACGGTGGAAAAGATGCGAGAGCTATACGCTACTGGGGAATATACCTACCCGGCTATAGCAAAGGTTTTTGGCGTCCATGCGTCCACTGCTAAGCGTCTGATTACTGGTCGATCTGCTCGAAAGAAGATGCCCGTACTGGGTCAGTACCTTGATGATGATTCGGCTCACATGTGACCATGTTTGCCTGGCTGGCAGTCTTGATCGTGGGCCGTGTATGGAGGCTTAGTGCGCCCGCCTGTCGCTGGGTGCCTGCCCCGCGCGCGGCCCTGGCTGTGGGCGTGGTGCTGGCGGCGGCCTATGCATTGTTCAGCGGCTGGGGTCTGCCCGCACAGCGCACGATCTGCATGCTGGCCGTCATGGCGCTGCTTCAATGGCTGGGCGTGCGCTGGCCCTGGGCCTGTGTATGGCTGCTGGCACTGGCGGTGATTGTGGTGGCCGACCCCTGGGCGTTGTGGCAGGCGGGGTTCTGGCTCAGTTTCGTCGCGGTCGGCGTATTGCTGGCTTCGGGCTCGGGCGCTGTCGGCGCGAAGGGCAAAAGCGCTGCGGGCCGATGGGTGGCAAAGCTGCATGCCCTGTGGCGTGAACAATGGCTGATCTCCCTGGCCCTGGCGCCACTGGGGCTGCTGCTGTTTGGCCAGGTGTCCGTCGTGGGCCTGCTGGCCAATCTGCTGGCCATTCCCTGGGTGACATTGGTGGTCACGCCGCTGGCCTTGCTGGCGGCGGTGCTGCCCATGGCGGCAAGCGCTGCCGCCGTCGCCATGCTGCCCTTGATGAGCCTGCTGCAGTGGCTGGCTGCACTGCCTGGGGCCGTATGGGCCTTGCCGCAGCCTGCCTGGTGGGCCAGCGTGCTGGCGATAGCCGCCGGGCTGCTGGTGATTGCGCCTTTGCCGGGCCGGCTGCGGCTGGTGGCTGCGCTGTTGGCGCTGCCTGCCTTGTTCTGGCCTCAGGCACGGCCGCGTGTCGGCGAGTTCGAACTGCTGGCGGCGGATATCGGCCAGGGCAATGCCGTCATCATCAGCACAGCCAGGCACCGTCTGCTTTATGACGCGGGGCCGCAGTACAGCCGCCAGAGCGATGCCGGTGAGCGTGTGCTCTTGCCGCTGATGGCCGCGAATGGCATGCACATTGATGCCATGATGCTCAGTCATAGCGACAAGGATCACACCGGCGGGGCTTTGGCCGTCAAGGCGGCTCAGCCTCGCGCGAAAGTCTGGGGTTCGGACTCGGTGATTCAAGCTGCGCAACTGGCTGGCCTGGCTCCGGTTCAGCGCTGTATCCAGGGGCAGCACTGGCAATGGGATGGCGTGACGTTTGAAGTGCTGCACCCGCCCGCCGCAGAGGCCTGGCTCAATGGTCGCAAGGCCAAGCCGAACTTTGGCAGTTGCGTGCTGCGCCTGCGCTCGGCCAGCGGGCGCGTGGCCCTGCTGGCCGGAGATATCGAGGCAGCGCAGGAGCGGCAACTGCTGCAAACCAGTCTGGACGAGCCGGTGGACTGGCTGCTGGTGCCTCACCATGGCAGCAAGACTTCATCGACCGAGTCCTGGGTCAGCACGCTGCGCCCGCGCTGGGCGGTGGTGCAGGCGGGTTATCGGAATCGTTTTGGGCACCCGGTGACAGCGGTGGTGCAGCGCTATGAGGCGGCGGGCAGCCAGCTGGTGGCTCAGGATCGCTGCGGCGCAGCCTACTGGAGCTCTGCTCAACCGGAAAAATTGGAATGCGAGCGCTTGATTCGGGCGCATTATTGGGATGTCCATGCTGTTTCAAAGGCGCAGCCCTGAGAAACTGGCATGAGGCTTGCATTGATGCTGTACCGCCTTCAGGCGGATGCAGATATGCATGGTTGCACGCTCGTTGCCTGGCTGCTTGTCCGGTGCGGCGTCGCTAAACTGAGATCCGTGGCTTGCATGCGTGAGCTGCGGCAAAAATAGAGAGGACAGGATGCGCACATTCGATGAGATGTATCTGAGCTTGCCCGCCGAAGGTGGTGCGGTGCGAGACCACTATCGGGACTATGCGCAGTGGCTGGGCAAACAATCGCAGGAATATCTGCGAGCGCGCAGTGCCGAGGCGGAAATCGTCTTTCGCCGCGTGGGCATCACCTTTGCCGTCTATGGCGACAAGGACGAGAGCGGCGCCGGTACGGAGCGCCTGATTCCGTTCGATCTGATTCCCCGCATCATTCCGGCCCATGAGTGGGCTCGCATGCAGGCCGGTCTGGCCCAGCGCGTGAAGGCGCTCAACTGCTTTATCCGCGATGCCTACCACGGGCAGGACATGGTGCGTGCCGGTCTGATTCCGACGGAGCTGGTGCGCGGCAACAGCCAGTACCGGCCCGAGATGGAAGGGATACAGGTGCCCAACGATGTCTACGCCAATATCGCCGGCATCGACATCGTGCGCGCCCCCGATGAGCAGGGCAACGGCGTCTACTATGTGCTCGAAGACAATCTGCGCGTGCCATCGGGCGTTTCCTACATGCTGGAAAACCGCCGCATGACCATGCGCCTGTTTCCCGAGCTGTTCGGCAAGCACGCCGTGGCGCCCGTGGCCCACTATCCCGACATGCTGCTCGACACCCTGCGAGCCAGCGCGCCCTCGGGCGTGCTGGAGCCCACGGTGGTGGTACTGACGCCTGGCATGTACAACAGTGCCTATTTCGAGCATGCCTTCCTGGCCCAGCAAATGGGGGTGGAGCTGGTCGAAGGCCAGGATCTGGTGGTCGAGAAAGACGTGGTCTACATGCGCACCACCCAGGGTCTGCAGCGTGTGGACGTGATCTACCGCCGCGTGGACGATGATTTCCTCGACCCCGAAGTCTTCAGGCCCACATCGACGCTGGGCTGCAAGGGCCTGATGCGGGCCTACCGTGCAGGCAACGTCAATATCTGCAATGCCGTGGGCACGGGCCTGGCCGATGACAAATCGGTGTACCCCTATGTGCCGGAGATGATCCGCTTCTATCTGGGTGAGGAGCCCATCCTGCAGAACGTGCCGACCTGGCTGTGCCGAAAGGAGGACGACCTCAAATACGTGCTCGATCACCTGCATGAGCTGGTCGTCAAGGAGGTGCACGGTGCCGGCGGCTACGGCATGCTGATCGGCCCGGCAGCCACCAAGGCCGAGATCGAAGCCTTCCGCCGCGTGCTGGTCGGCAACCCTTCGGGCTATATCGCCCAGCCTACGCTTTCCCTGTCCACCTGCCCGACCATGGTGGAAAAAGGCATAGCGCCGCGCCACATCGACCTGCGGCCCTTTGTGCTCACGGGCACCGAAGTCAATATGGTGGCCGGTGGACTGACGCGTGTGGCGCTCAAGCAGGGCTCGCTGGTGGTGAATTCATCCCAGGGCGGGGGAACCAAGGACACCTGGGTGCTGGAAGATCAAGAGGGAGGCCATTGATGCTGTCACGTACTGCCGATCATCTGTACCGGATGTCACGCTACACCGGGCGGGCGGAAAAAAAGGCTGCAAGCATTTTTTCACCAGAATACGGCGCGCGCGTTCAGCGCGTGCGGGGTTCTCTGCCCAAGGAGGGCCTATGCTGAGCCGTACCGCCGATCATCTTTACTGGATGTCCCGCTACACCGAGCGGGCAGAAAAAAAGGCTGCAAGCATTTTTTCACCAGAATACGGCGCGCGCGTTCAGCGCGTGCGGGGTTCTCTGCCCAAGGAGGGCCTATGCTGAGCCGCACCGCCGATCATCTGTACTGGATGTCACGCTACACCGAGCGGGCAGAGAACACCGCGCGCATGCTCAGCGTGGCCTATGAAACCGCCATGTTGCCGCAGGCCATTCATGATGCGCACCGTGGCTGGCAGAGCGTGCTGTCCATCAGCGAGCTGATACCGGCCTTCAAGGCGCAATTTCCGGTGGTGGATCGCGAGTCGGTGCTGCAGTTCATGGTGTCGGACGAGGCCAACCCGTCCTCCATCTTTGCCTGTCTGAAGGCTGCGCGCGAAAACGCGCGTGCCGTGCGCGGAGCGCTGACCACGGAATCCTGGGAAACGCAGAATCAGACCTGGCTGGCGCTGCAGCGCCACTTCGGCAAGGATGCCTGGAAGAAGGACCCAGCGCAGTTCTTCGAATGGGTCAAATACCGCTCGCACCTTTGGCGTGGCGTGTCGCTGGGCACCATGCTCAAGGACGAGGCGCTGCACTTTGTGCGCCTGGGCACCTTTGTCGAGCGGGCCGACAACACGGCGCGCTTGCTCGATGTGAAGTTCCATTCCATAGAGCGTGACTACCACGGCATGCCGCGCGGTCGCGCCCTGATGAACTTCGACTTCTATCACTGGAGTGCCTTGCTGCGCAGCGTCTCGGCCTTCGAGGTCTACCGCAAGGTCTACCGCGATGTGATCACGCCCGAACGCGTAGCCGAGCTGCTGATGCTGCGCGCCGACATGCCGCGCTCGCTGCTGGCCAGCATGCATGAGGTGGTCAAGAACCTGGAGCGCGTGGCCAACGACCATTCGCAGGAAACCACGCGCAAGGCCGGGCGCCTGCTGGCCGACCTGCAATACGGCCGCATCGACGAGATCCTGACCACCGGCCTGCATGCCTATCTGACGCAGTTTCTCGACCGCGTCAACGATCTGGGCTCCGGCATCAGCCGGGACTTCCTGATGCCGACCTGAGACAGGCGGCGCTCAAAACAAAAGCGGCCCTGAGGCCGCTTTTGTTTTTCGACGCGAAGCCGAACTTACTCGATCTCGCCCATCAGGGACTGCAGATAGTTCTGCGTGCCGACCTTGTCGATCAGGTCGAGCTGGGTTTCGAGGAAGTCGATGTGCTCTTCGGTGTCGTCCAGGATCTTCTGCAGCAGATCGCGCGAAACATAGTCACGCACGGATTCGCAGTGAGCGATGCCGTCCTTGATGGTCTGTTGCGCCGCTTGCTCCAGGCGCAGGTCGCAGGCCAGAGCTTCCGGCACGTCCTCGCCGATCTGCAGCTTTCCCAGGTCCTGCAGATTGGGCAGGCCGTCGAGCATGAAGATACGGTCCATCAGTGCGTCGGCATGCTTCATCTCGCCGATGGATTCCTCATATTCCTTCTTGGCCAGCTTGTCGAAGCCCCAGTGTTTGTACATGCGGTAGTGCACAAAGTACTGATTGATGGCGGTCAGTTCGTTCTTGAGCTGGGCTTGCAGCCAGGAAATGACTTGTGCATCACCTTTCATGGGGGACTCCTTCTCGGGCAGTTGTTGTTCGCGTCGATTGTCCATGCTTTATGAGGCAAATCAAACAAAGCCCATGCCCGCGCGAATTGGCTGCATCTGATGCGCGTTCTCGTTTAGCTTACGTGCTGCCGGACGGACCTTCCTCGCGAGGTTTGACTCAGTGATGACAACAAAAGCTATGAGCGTGATTGAAGGACTATTGGCTTGAACTACCTGGTTTCGGCCCACAATAGAAAGCTGAGCTGCACAGCGGTGCGGCTTGACTTCAGAAGCCGGGAATCTTGTTTGATAGGTTTTTTAAATCAATTTAATGAAATCAATCGATTGGTTTTATTAAGCGGGTCGCTCTAAACTTCATCCTGTCTTCAAACACTAACCACAAGGAAACAGCAAATGTCTCTGATCAACACTCAAGTTCAACCTTTCAAGACCGAAGCCTATGTGAACCGCAACGGCAAGGGTGAATTCATCACCGTGACTGAAGAGAGCCTGAAGGGCAAGTGGTCTGTGGTGATCTTCATGCCCGCCGCCTTCACCTTCAACTGCCCCACCGAAATCGAAGACGCAGCCAACAACTACGCCGAGTTCCAGAAGGCCGGTGCCGAGGTCTACATCGTGACCACCGACACCCACTTCTCGCACAAGGTGTGGCACGAAACTTCCGACGCTGTGGGCAAGGCCAAGTTCCCCCTGGTTGGCGATCCCACACACCAGCTGACCAACGCTTTCGGCGTGCACATCCCCGAAGAAGGCCTGGCTCTGCGCGGTACCTTCGTGATCAACCCCGAAGGCGTGATCAAGACCATGGAAGTGCATTCCAACGAAATCGCTCGTGACGTGTCTGAAACCCTGCGCAAGCTCAAGGCTGCCCAGTTCACCGCTGCCAACCCCGGCCAGGTGTGCCCCGCCAAGTGGAAGGAAGGTGCCAGCACGATCACTCCTTCGCTGGATCTGGTCGGCAAGATCTAAGCCTGATACCTATCGGCTGAGCGTGCAAGCGCTCTGAGAGCCGGACGACGTTCAGGCGAGTTCTGCCCGTCCGTCCGGCTTTTTTTCGCCCAGTTTTTGCTTTCATGGGCGGGCAAAGGCCTCAAAAGCACTTTGCTGCATTGCATCAACAACTCTAAATTCAAAGGAATCCACCATGCTTGACGATCAACTCAAAGCCCAACTCGCAGCCTACCTGGAACGCGTGCAGCAGCCGTTTGAGCTGGTGGCTTCTCTGGATGGCAGCGAGACCAGTGCACAGATGCACGATCTGCTGAAAACCATCCAGTCCCTGCGCAGCGACAAGATTTCCCTGCGCACCGACGGCAGCGATGCCCGCAAGCCCTCGTTCACGCTGCAGCGCCAGGGCGCAGCCACCCAGCTGCGTTTTGCCGGTCTGCCTCTGGGTCATGAATTCACCTCGCTGGTGCTGGCCCTGCTGTGGACGGGCGGTCATCCACCCAAGGTGGAGCAGGACGTGATCGAGCAGATCAAGGCACTGGACGGCGACTTCAACTTCGAGGTCTACATGAGCCTGAGCTGCCACAACTGCCCCGACGTGGTTCAGGCGCTGTCGCTGATGGCCATTCTCAATCCCAAGGTCAAGACCACGGTGATCGAAGGCGGCGCTTTCCAGAAGGAAGTGACCGAGCGCGAAATCATGGCCGTGCCCATGGTGTTCATGAACGGCAGCGTGTTCGGCTCCGGCCGCATGACCATCGAAGAAATCGTGGCCAAGCTGGACACCGGTGCAGCCTCGCGTGACGCCGCCAAGCTGTCGGCCAAGGAAGCCTTTGACGTGCTGATCATCGGCGGCGGTCCTGCCGGCGCGGCAGCCGCCGTGTACGCTGCTCGCAAGGGCATTCGCACCGGCGTGGCAGCCGAGCGCTTTGGCGGTCAGGTCAACGACACGCTGGCGATCGAGAACTACATCTCCGTGCTGGAGACCGACGGACCCAAGTTCGCCGCAGCCCTGGAAGCCCACACCCGTGCCTATGACGTGGACATCATGAACCTGCAGCGCGCCGAGAAGCTGATTCCCGCTGCGCACCCCGGCGGCCTGGTGGAAGTGCAACTGGCCAACGGTGGCTCGCTCAAGGCCAAGACCGTGATCCTGTCCACGGGTGCGCGCTGGCGCAATGTGAACGTGCCCGGCGAAGCCGAGTACAAGAACAAGGGCGTGGCCTACTGCCCGCATTGCGACGGTCCGCTGTTCAAGGGCAAGCGCGTGTCGGTGATCGGCGGCGGCAACTCAGGTATCGAAGCTGCGATTGACCTGGCGGGTCTGGTGGCCCATGTGACGGTGGTGGAGTTTGCCGATCAGCTCAAGGCCGATGCCGTGCTGGTCAAGAAGCTGCACAGCCTGCCCAATGTGACCGTTATCACCAACGCCCAGACCACCGAGATCACGGGTGCCAACGGCAAGGTCAACGGTCTGAGCTACAAGGATCGTACAAGCGGTGTCGAGCACCATGTGGAGCTCGAAGGTGTGTTTGTGCAGATCGGCCTGGTGCCGAACACCGAATGGCTCAAGGGCACGCTGGAGCTGAGCAAGTTCGGCGAAATCATTGTGGATGCCAAGGGTCAGACCAATCTTCCCGGGGTGTTCGCCGCAGGTGACTGCACCACGGTGCCTTACAAGCAGATCGTGATCGCAGCCGGCGCCGGCGCTACCGCAGCGCTGTCGGCCTTCGACCATCTGATCCGCAACTGAACGGCCTTCATCGCTTGCAGGGTAAGCGATGAAAGCTATCAAAAAAGGACTGCCCAGGCAGTCCTTTTTGCTTTTGAACGGCCGCCGGGGTCGTCAGGGGCTTTGGCGTTCAATGCACCGGATTTGGGGACATCGCAGCCTTGCGTCGGGGCGCAATTCCCGTTTTGTAACGAAGTTATTTGCAGTTGAGAATTATTCGCATATACTGAGCGCCATTCAGCCAGCCAATGCCGTGCCAGCTACAGGCCGCGAAGCCTCTGACGTTTCGACCTGTGGCCATTGACGTACCTATCAGAAGCCAGCTCTTGTCCATTTCTATGAATAAAGAGGGTTTCTGGTATGGCTTCCGCCACCGCTTTGCACGCCCGCGCCTCGCTGGCGCCACGCTCCAATCTCCGTCCGCTGGCGCTGGCCTGCGCACTGGCCTGCGCCGCTATCTCGGCCCAGGCCCAGCAGCAATCCTCCGAATCCGTCCAGGTCGCGGCGGCCCGTGCCGACCGCAGCACGCCCGTGCTGCGCGATGTGGTCATCAGTGCCTCGCGCGACGAGCAGGACGCCGACAGCCTGCCCATGACGGTGGACGTCATTGATGCCAAGCAGATGGAGGAGGAGCAGATCGGCGACATCCGCGAGCTTGCAGCCAAGCTGCCCAATGTGACCGTGCCGCGCAGTCCGGCGCGTTTCACACTGGCCGGTTCACCCACGGGGCGTGACCAGAACAGCGGCTTCAATATCCGTGGCATGGAAGGCAACCGCGTGCTGATGCTGGTCGATGGCGTGCGCCTGCCGCGCAGCTATACCTTCAGCGCCAACTCCTTTGGCCGCGACTATCTGGACCTGGGTCTGGTGCAACGCGTGGAGATTCTGCGCGGCGCAGTGCCTGCGCTCTATGGCTCGGACGGCATGGGTGGCCTGGTCAACTTCATCACCGTACAGCCCGATGATCTGCTCAAGGACGGCAAGAGCATTGGCGGCCGTGTCTCGGCCAGCTATGACGGCTCGGACAATGGCAAACGCGTGGGAGCGACGATTGCAGGGCGCGCCAGCCCCGAGTGGAGCTGGCTGGTGTCTGCTGGCATAGGCCGCTCCAGCGCTCTGGAAAGCATGGGCAGCAACAATGTGGTGGGTGCGTTGCGCACCACGCCCAATCCTGAAAAGGACAAGAGCCATTCGCTGCTGGGTCGTCTGGTCTATACGCCGTCTGCCGTGCAAAAGCATGTGTTCACGCTGGAAAACGTGGACAAGCGCGCGGACTACGATTTGCTCAGCGCACGCACGGCCACGGTGACGGATTCGCGGGCACAAACCACCATGAAGCGCTGGCGTGCCAGCTGGCAAGGTGAGTGGCGTGAGCTGAATACGACACTGGCTGATGAAATCAAGCTGATGGCCAGCTACCAGAGTTCGGACTCGCGTGAGTTCGTGACCGAAACACGTACTCCGCCTCTGGCCTATCGTGAGCGTGATGTGACCTATGACGAGGACGCGCTGCAACTGCATGCCCAGGCCGGCAAGACGCTGCGCTGGAGCAATGGCCTTAGCGGCAAGTTCAGCTATGGCATGGACTATCTGCGCGGCAAGGTGGTCAACGAGCAAAACGGCATCACGCCGCCTGCCGGCGAGAGCTTCCCACTCAAGCGCTTCCCTGACACCACGGAAACTTCGACGGCGCTGTTTGCCCAGGCCGAGCTGCACTATGGCGCGTTCAGCCTGACGCCCGGCGTGCGTGCCGAGCACTACAGCATCAAGCCCAAGCAGCAGGGCTTTGGCGGCACGGCGGTCAGCAACTCCGACTCGGCCATCTCGCCCAAGCTGGGCGCCATGTTCCAGATGAACGATGCCTGGTCGGTCTACGGCAACTATGCCGCCGGCTTCAGAGCGCCGAATGCAGGGCAGATCAATGCCTTCTTCGAGAACCCGTTCATGTTCTACAAGAGCATTCCCAACCCCGACCTCAAGCCTGAGAAGAGCAATACCTTCGAGCTGGGTCTGCGCGGCCGCATGAATGCCTTGCGTCTCGATGCTGCAGTCTTCACGGGTCGCTACAAGGACTTCATCCAGGACCAGGTGCAGGTGGCGGGCGAATACGGCGATCGTAATAATCCGGCCACTTTCCAGTCCGTCAACCTGAATCGCGTGCATATCAGCGGCTTCGAGCTCAAGGCCGACTACGACTGGGGCCGCTTTGCGGGAGGCAACTGGCGCACCAACGCTGCCTATGGCTATACCAAGGGCACGGACAAGAGCACCAACAAGCCGGTGGACACCATTTCGCCACAGCAGTTGGTGCTGGGCGTGCGCTATGACAGATCCACCGTTGGCGTGCAGCTCAGCGCCTCGCACTGGGCGGGCAAAAAAGACAAGGATGCGCCCGATCTTTCCTCGGGTCGCCCCTTCCTCAGCCCATCAGCGACGGTGCTGGATTTGAGTGCGCAATGGCGTATCCGCCCCGGCACGCGTCTGAACGTGGGTATCTACAACCTGACCGACAAAAAGTATTCGCGCTGGGCGGATGTGCGTGGCTTGAGCCGCACGACGCAGATTGCCGATGCCTATACCCAGCCGGGCCGCAATGTGCGCGTGTCCCTGGTTCAGGATTTCTGATTTTGTAGCTGAAAGCGCTTTATTGATAAGCGCTTGAGATCTGTTTGACTCAAAAACTGCGGGAGTGTGCCATGTCTGCTTTCGAGAACGCCGCCAATGCCCAGAGTGCCTCTGGCAGCCGCGATGAGGAATATCTGCTGACCGAGGGCGAAGCCCAGCTCGCCACGGTGCTGGCGTTGATGACCGGTTTCAGCCAGGGCTGCTGTGCGGCGCACCGCGCGCCCATGGCTCAGAGGGTATCGACGCAACTGGCACGCATGGCCGAAGGCCTGGACGGCTGTGAGCGCTCTGAGGACATGCGCCACTTTCTGCAAAAGCTGGAGCAGCGCTGGGCCTCTGTGGCGCAGGTGCTGGCCCAGCCTGAACAAGAGCCCGAAGCCCAGGCTTCCGCTCCCCGCTTTGACGACGAATTTTCCAATCCACAACCACACTGGCATCACAGCCCGGAGACCCTGCAATGAACGCCATCACATCCCCTGAAATCCAGACCATGACTGCGGTGCAAATCCGTGAGCAATTCGCGCAAAAGCGCGAGCAAGGCCTGCGTGCCAAGGATGCGGCCGAGGCGCTGCAACTGAGCGAAGGCGCGGTCGTCGCCGCCCATGGCGGCGAGCATGAACGCACGCTCAAGGCTTTGCCACTGCGCGCCGAATGGCTGGACATTCTTAAAGGCCTGGAAGCCTGCGGCACCGTGATGGCGCTCACGCGCAACGAATCCACCGTGCATGAAAAAGACGGCATCTACCAGAACGTTTCGGCCCAGGGCCCGGTCGGCCTGGCGCTGAGCCGCGAGATCGATCTGCGCCTGTTCTTCATGCACTGGCATGCCGGCTTTGCCGTGACCGAGGAGTCCGCCAACGGCAACCGCCCCGCCATGCGCAGCCTGCAGTTCTATGACGCCGCCGGCCGCGCCGTGCACAAGGTATTTGCACGCGAGGCCACGGACATGGCGGCCTGGAATGCGCTGGTCGAGCGCTTTGCCGAGCCCTCCGCAGGCTATGTGTTCCGCGAGCCTGCGGCCAAGCCCGCGATCAAGGCCGACGCCGAGATCGACGTGCCCGCGCTGAGCCAGGCCTGGACCGATATGAAGGACACACATGAGTTCTTCGAGATGCTGCGCAGGTTCGGTGCCGAGCGCCAGCAGGCCTTCCGACTGGTGCCTCAGTACTGCGAGCGCCTGAACACCGACGCGGTCGTGCAGCTGTTGGGCGATGCGGCGGTGGACGGCGTATCCATCATGGTGTTTGTGGGCAGCAGCGGCTGCATTCAGATCCATACCGGCCCCGTGAGCAATATCCAGCCCATGGACGGCAAGGACGGCGTGCGCTGGATCAATGTGCTGGACAAGGGCTTCAACCTGCATCTGCGCACCGACCTGATCGCCAATGTCTGGGTGGTGCAAAAGCCCACCAGCGATGGAGTGGTGACCTCGGTCGAGGCCTTTGATGCCGAAGGCAACAACATGGCCATGTTCTTCGGCGAGCGCAAGCCCGGCCAGCCCGAGCTGCAAGGCTGGCGCGATCTGGTGGCCGGCCTGCCGCGCAAGGCGGCAGTGGCGGAGGCTGCATGAGCACGGCCAGCATTTCCCGACGCCAGGGCCTGCTGTGGCTGGGTGCGGCCGTGGCGGGCACGGCCCTGCCGGGGCTGGTGCAGGCCGCTTCTGCAACTGCCGCACCCGGAGCCAAGCGACTGGTGTCGCTCAGCGGCGCACTGACCGAGGTGGTCTATCTGCTCAATGCCCAGAGCCTGCTGGTGGGTACCGACACCACCAGCCTGTTCCCCGAGGCGGCGCAAAAAACTGCCAAGGTCGGCTATGTGCGCCAGCTCTCGGCCGAAGGCCTGCTCTCGCTCAAGCCCGATGCGGTGATCGCAACCAGCGAGGCCGGTCCGCCCGTGGTGCTCGATCAGATCCGTCAGGCAGGCGTGCGCGTATCGCTGGTTGCGGCCAGGCACAACTGGGCCGAGGTGCAGGAAAAGGTCAAGGTCGTGGGCCGCGAAACCGGCCGCTTGGCCGAGGCCGACAAGCTGCTGGCCCAGCTCGATGCGCAGTGGAGCAGCGTGCAGGCCCAGGTGGCCAAGGCCCAGCGCAAGCCACGCGTGCTGTTTGTGCTCTCGCACAGCGGCAGTCCGCAAGTGGCGGGCAAGGGCACGGCAGCCAATGCGCTGATCCAGTACGCGGGCTGCGTCAATGCCATCGACCAGTTCGACGGCTACAAGCCCTTGACTGCTGAAGCCATGGCCAGCGCGGCGCCCGAGGTCATCATCAACACCACCCAGGGCATCGAAGCACTGGGTGGCGAGGCCGCCTTCTGGAAGCGGCCCGAGCTGGCACTGACGCCCGCCTACGCCAAGAAGGCGCTGGTGACACTGGAAGCCAGCCATTTGCTGGGCTTTGGCCCGCGCCTGCCCAGTGCCGTGCAGGCTTTGCATATGCGCGCCCTGCAGTGGGTGGCCTGAGCATGAGCGCAAGCATGGGAAGCGTGGCGCGAAAGCCAGCAGTCGAGCAGCCTGTCGCATCGCGCTGGCGCACGCCGGCCGGCCGGCTCAGCCGCAGTGCCACGCTGCTGCTGGGCCTGGCGCTGGTGCTGCTGACCATGGTCTGGGGCGCGGCCAGCGGTGCCTATGCGATTGCGCCTGCGCAACTGCCCGGCATCGTCTGGGACGGCATTCGCAGCCTTTGGGGTGGCGATGTGCAAACCGGGCCCGAGCATCTGGTCTTTCTCAATATCCGCCTGCCGCGCCTGCTCATGGGCGTGGCGGCAGGGGCGGGGCTGGGGCTGGCCGGCGCGTTGATGCAGGGGCTGTTTCGCAATCCGCTGGCTGATCCCGGGCTGATTGGCGTGAGCAGCGGAGCGGCCCTGGCTGCGGGCATCACCATCGTGCTGGGCGGCCTGTATCTGCCCTGGCTGCCGCGTCATCTGGGCAGCTGGGCCCTGGTGGCCATGGCTTTTGGCGGCGGTCTGGCCGTGACTGCCGTGGTCTATGTGCTGGGCCAGGTTCAGGGCACGACCCGCATCGGCCTGATGCTGCTGGCCGGCATTGCCATCAATGCGCTGGCCGGTGCCGGCCTGGGCTTTCTGAGTTTTGTGTCCACGGACGAGCAACTGCGCAATCTGCAGATGTGGCTGCTGGGCAGTCTGGGTGCCTCCCGCTGGAGCGCGGTAGCCCTGGTGTCGGCGGCCGTGGCCGTCAGCGCGGCTGCGGCGCTGGCGCTGGCCAGGCCGCTGAATGCAATCGCTCTCGGCGAGGCCCAGGCCAATCTGCTGGGCGTGGCCGTGGAGAAAACCAAGCGCCGCGCCGTGATGGTGGCTGCGCTGGCTGTGGGCGCCGTGACCGCGACCACGGGCATCATCGGCTTCATCGGCCTGGTCGCGCCGCACTGGGTGCGGCTGATGGCAGGGCCTGACCATCGCGTGGTGCTGCCGGGCTCGGCCCTGCTGGGCGCGGCGCTGGTGGTCAGCGCCGATGCCGTGGCGCGCACCATCGTCAAGCCGGCCGAGCTGCCGCTGGGCGTGCTCACCGCGTTTATCGGCGTGCCGCTTTTTCTGGCCATGCTGCGCCAGTTCAGGAGCAAGGTATGAGTGCGTACCAAGGGTTGTCCAGCCTCGAATGCCGCAATCTGGGCGTCGGCGTGGCCAAGGGGCCGCGCCTGGCGACGGTGGATGTACGGATTCCGGCCGGGCGCTTTACCGCCATCCTCGGCCCCAACGGCGCCGGCAAGTCCACGCTGATGTCCATGCTGGTGGGCGAGCGCGCGCCGCAGTCGGGGAAGGTCCTGCTTGACGGGCAGGCGCTTTCCGCGCATGCGATGGAGGGCCTGGCGCGCAGGCGCTCCGTCATGCCCCAGGATTGCAGCGTGGCCTTTGACTTCACGGCCCAGGAGGTGGTAGAGCTGGGGCGTTATCCGCATCGTCACCAGCCCGGCACCGGGGAGGCGCAGATTCCGGAGCAGGCCATGGCGTTGACCGGGGTCGATCATCTGGCGCAGCGCAGCATCAATACGCTGTCGGGCGGCGAGCGGGCCCGCACGCATCTGGCCAGGGCACTGGCACAGATCTGGCTGCCACCGACCGACGGCGCGGCGCGCTGGCTGCTGCTGGACGAGCCCACCGCCGCTCTCGATCTGGCCCATCAGCACCATGCCATGCGCCTGCTGCGCCAGTGGGCGGGGCAGCAGGGCGCGGGCGTGGTGGCGGTGATTCACGATCTGAATCTGGCTTTGCGCTATGCCGACGATGTGCTGGTGCTGGGCGGTGATGCTGGAGTGCATCACGGCGCGGTGCTGGATGTGCTGCAGCCTGCTCTGGTGCGCCAGGTCTGGGGCATGCAGTGCGATCCGGTGCGCAGCAGCGACGGCGCGCTGCAATATATTTTTGTAGCTGATACCGCTTTATCTGCTTGAAATTTCAGAAGATTGCATCGAATTTTGAAGCCAGTCATGCGCAGGCTGCTTCAGATTCAATAGCTACTGCACTAGCTGTCACTGGCTGTCAATGCGTATGCACCGTCAGCGCGACCAGCTTGAGCACCAGCGGCCGCACCATCATCACGCAGAAGAACGCCACCGGCATGGCCAGCGCATAGGCACTGAACACGCGACGGACGTAGCCGGTATCAAAGCCGGTATTGGCGGCCACGATGGTGCAGCACATCAGGAAGGCCATGATGCCGGCCATGAAAAACGCAAAGACAAACGGCGTGTAGCGTCGGTGAAGCTTGAGCGTCGAGAGTCTGGATGGGGAAGAGCTGTTGGAAGAATTCATGAAAGCGATGCCGGAAATGCATTGCGCGTCGTCGCGGCGGGAGTAGGGTCTGCCAGCGGTTCGGGCCGAATGCATGGATGGAAAACAGGGTTGAACTGTAAGCATCACCGGCAGTCGGCGGTAGAGGTCCGGGGCTTGTTGCACTCATAAGCAGAACTTTCGAATCCAATTGAGGATACATTCGCAGTCATGCCGAATCTGCGAGCCATAGAAACCTTTGTCAAAGCGCTGGAGGGCGGCTCCATCGCCTCGGCCGCGCGCCAGCTGGGCATTTCGCCCGCCGCAGCCAGTCAGAACATCGCACGGCTGGAGCGCGAACTGGGCACGCGCCTGATCACCCGCACCACCCGGTCCATGGCCTTGACCGAGGCCGGCGAGCGCTATCTGGCGCGCGTCGCTCCGGTGCTCGATGAGCTCGAAAAAGCCCAGTCCGATCTCTCGCTGATTCATGGAGAGCTGCAAGGCAGATTGCGCATTGCCTGCATGGCCGCCTTCGGCCGCCATGTGCTGGCGCCGCTACTGCCGGCGTTTACCGCGCTGCATCCGCGGCTGGAGCTGGAGCTGTTGATCACGGACCGGCATGTGGACGTGCTCAAGGAAGATGTGGACATCAGCGTGCGCTACCGCGATGTGCTGGAGCCCGGCATGTCGGTACGGCTGCTGGCCTCGGTGCCGCGCATTCTGTGTGCCTCGCCCCTGTACCTGCAGCAGCACGGCAGACCGCAGACGGCGCAGGAGCTGCTCGAACACCCCTGTTTGCTGTACCGGCGCGAGCGCGACGGCAGGCTCATGCGCTGGCCCTTTCTGCGCGATGGCCAGCGCACCGATCCGCAGCAGAAGATTGCGGCCATAGGCAGCGATATCGATGCCCTGGTGGAGTTCGCCGCTGCCGGTGGCGGCATTGCCTGGGCCGGCAGCTTCATCGTTCATGAGGAGCTGCGCAGGGGGCGGCTGGTGCCGCTGGCACTCAAGCCGGCGCGCAAGGGCCAGTTGCAGTTCGAGGATGCTCCGCTGGACTTCTTCGCCTGCTTCAAGGATCGCAAATATGTGCCTGCCAAGGTCCGCGCGCTGGTGGACTATCTGCTGCAGGTGCTGCCGCAGCAGGCACAACTGAACTGGCCCTTGCCAGACTGATGTGGTGCAAGTGCACCTGGGGCCGGCCGGTTCTTGCGGTCCAAGCTATTTGCGTTGGCGCAAGAAAGCAGTGTTAGTTGTGTGCTGCAGTACCAGAGGCTCTTGATATCAATATATAAAAAAATATACTATCTATTAATATATTGAATCAGGCGTTCACTCCGGATGCCTGCAACGCAGGGAGTCAGCATGAAATTCAATGTCGGCGGTCTGGACCGCATGCTTCGTATCGCTTTGGGCCTGATCCTCATCGTTCTGGCGGCGATGGGCATCATTGGCTGGTGGGGATGGCTTGGGGTGATTCCCCTGGCCACCGGCTTGCTGCGCTTTTGCCCGCTGTACTCGCTGGCGGGCTTGAACACCTGCCCGCTGGATACGCGAAAAAAATAGGCCGCCGCTCGCTCGCCCCGCCCAAAGGCCCGGACGAATAAGCCGGGCCTTTGCGGGTGACGTCAACCCTCAGTGGCCCAGATGCTGCGGCAGCACTTCCTGCAAGATGGTGGTGGCAATCTCTTCGATCGACTTGGTGGTGCTGGACAGCCACTCGATGCCGCTTCTGCGCATCATGGCCTCGGCCTCGGCCACCTCGTAGCGGCAGTTGGGCAGGCTGGCGTACTTGGAGTCGGGGCGGCGTTCGTTGCGGATGCTGGACAGGCGCTCGGGCTGAATCGTCAGGCCAAACAGCTTTTTGCGGTAGGGCTCCAGCGCGGGCGGCAACTGCTTGCGCTCGAAGTCTTCGGGAATCAGTGGATAGTTGGCCACCTTGAGGCCAAACTGCATGGCCAGGTACAGACTGGTTGGCGTCTTGCCCGAGCGGCTCACGCCCACCAGAATCACGTCGGCGCCGCTCAGGTCGGCATGGGTCTGGCCGTCATCGTGAGCCAGCGTGTAGTTGATGGCCTCCATGCGCTCCAGATATTCCTTGCTCTCGCTGATGTCGGCAAAGCGGCCCACGCGGTGCAGCGACTTCTGGCCCAGTTCCACCTCCAGCGGGCGCACAAAGGTGCCGAACATGTCGAACAGCTTGCCCTTGCAGTTGGCTTCAAGGAATTCCAGCATCTCCTGATTGACCAGGGTGGTGAAGATGATGGGCTTTCTCTTCTCCACCTCGGCCACATGGTTGATCTGGCGCACGGCCTGATGAATCTTGTCCATCGAGTCCACAAAGGGGATGCGAATCAGCCTCGGCTTGCTCTCGAACTGGGCCATGATGGCCGTGCCGAAGGTCTCGGCCGTGATGCCTGTGCCGTCAGAAATGACAAAAATCGTATGGGTATGCATGGTGCGCGCAGTGATTAGGTGGAGGCGGGGCTGGCAATGCCATGCCCTGAAGTCTGAAACAGGTTTGAGCCGCGCCAGGGTTCATGGCTAGGCCTACAATTGCGCCCATTATTCCCAAATTCCACCCATGCTCGTTGACGGTCAACATCCAGAACAGCAAAGCACTGCATCGATGCAGCGTGGGTTCGCGTGCCCTGGCCATTCAGCCCAGTCGCCGCAAGCGTGCCGGTTTTTTACCTTTGGAGCTTTCCCATGTCTCAACTCTTCGAAGCGACCGCTTTAGTCGTTCCGTTCGAAAAACTGCGCATGACCGACGTCGAGTCGGTCGGCGGCAAGAACGCCTCGCTCGGCGAGATGATCTCGCAACTGCCCCAGGGCGTGCGCGTGCCTACCGGCTTTGCCACCACGGCTCATGCATTCCGCGAGTTCCTGGCCTTTGAAGGTCTGGCCGGCAAGATTTCCGCCAAGCTGGCCTCTCTGGATGTGGACGATGTCCGCGCCCTGGCCGCTGTCGGCGCGGAGATTCGTGCCATGGTGGAAAGCCAGCCTTTCCCAGCCGATCTGGAGCAGGCCATCCGTGAGGAATTTGTCCGTCTGCAAGGCGGCAATGCCGAGGCATCGTTTGCCGTGCGCTCTTCCGCCACCGCAGAAGACCTGCCCGATGCATCGTTTGCCGGCCAGCAGGAAACCTTCCTGAACGTGGTGGGCATCGAAGACGTGCTGCACAAGATGAAGGAAGTGTTCGCGTCGCTCTACAACGACCGCGCCATCTCCTACCGCGTGCACAAGGGCTTCGAGCACGATGTGGTGGCACTGTCCGCCGGCGTGCAGCGCATGGTGCGCTCCGACAAGGGCGCTGCCGGCGTGATGTTCACCATCGACACCGAATCCGGTTTCGAGGAAGTGGTCTTCATCACTTCCAGCTACGGCCTGGGCGAGACCGTGGTGCAGGGTGCCGTGAACCCCGACGAGTTCTATGTGCACAAGCCCATGCTCAAGGCTGGCAACAAGGCACTGATCCGCCGCAATCTGGGCTCCAAGCTGATCCAGATGATCTTTGCCACGCCCGAGGAAAAGGCTGCCGACGGCAAGTTGGTCAAGACGGTGGATGTGGCCCATGAGCTGCGCAACCGCTATTCGCTGACTGACGAGGAAGTGCAGCAACTGGCGCATTACGCACTGGTGATCGAGCAGCATTACGGCCGCCCCATGGATATCGAATGGGGCAAGGACGGCACCGACGGCCAGCTCTACATCCTGCAGGCACGTCCCGAAACCGTGAAGAGCCAGGCCAAGGGCCAGGCCGAGCTGCGCTACAAGCTCAAGGGCACGGGCACCGTGCTGGCCGAAGGCCGCGCCATCGGCCAGAAGATCGGCACCGGCCCCGTGCGCCTGGTGTCCGACATCTCGCAGATGGACCAGGTGCAGGCCGGCGACGTGCTGGTGACCGACATGACCGACCCCAACTGGGAGCCCGTCATGAAGAAGGCTTCGGCCATCGTCACCAACCGCGGCGGCCGTACCTGCCACGCAGCCATCATTGCTCGCGAGCTGGGCATCCCTGCCGTCGTGGGCTGCGGCAATGCGACCGATCTGCTCAAGGCCGAAACACTGGTCACCGTGTCCTGCGCGGAAGGCGATACCGGCAAGATCTATGACGGTCTGCTGGAAACCGAAGTGACCGAGGTCAAGCGTGGCGAGATGCCCAGCATCTCCACCAAGATCATGATGAACGTGGGCAATCCCCAGCTGGCTTTCGACTTTGCCCAGCTGCCCAATGAGGGCGTGGGTCTGGCCCGCCTGGAATTCATCATCAACAACAACATCGGCGTGCACCCCAAGGCCATCCTGGACTACCCCGCCGTTGACGCCGATCTGAAGAAGGCTGTCGAGTCCGTGGCCCGCGGCCATGCATCTCCCCGCGCGTTCTACGTGGACAAGGTGACTGAAGGCGTGGCAACGATTGCCGCTGCCTTCTGGCCCAAGCCCGTGATCGTGCGCATGTCCGACTTCAAGTCCAACGAATATCGCAAGCTGATCGGCGGCAGCCGTTACGAGCCCGAGGAAGAGAACCCCATGCTGGGCTTCCGCGGCGCTGCGCGCTACATCTCGGCCGAGTTCGGCGAAGCCTTCAAGATGGAATGCGAAGCCCTGCTCCGCGTGCGCGAGGACATGGGCTTGACCAACGTCAAGATCATGATCCCCTTCGTGCGTACCCTGGGCCAGGCCAAGCGTGTGACTGAGCTGCTGGCCGAAAACGGCCTCAAGCGCGGCGAAAATGGCCTGCAGCTGATCATGATGTGCGAAGTGCCCTCCAACGCCGTGCTGGCCGAAGAGTTCCTCGAATACTTCGACGGCTTCTCCGTGGGCTCCAACGACCTGACCCAGCTGACCCTGGGCCTGGACCGTGACTCCGGTCTGGAGCTGCTGGCCGCCGACTTCGACGAGCGCGACCCCGCCGTCAAGAAGCTGCTGGCTCGTGCCATCAAGGCCTGCCGCGACCAGAACAAGTATGTGGGCATCTGCGGCCAAGGCCCTTCGGACCACCCTGACTTTGCCAAGTGGCTGGCCGACGAAGGCATTTCGTCCATCTCTCTGAACCCTGACAGCGTGGTCTCCACCTGGCAGAAGCTGGCTGAGTAAGCCTTGCGCATCGGCATGCAGACGCATCACGCGCCCGTGCATGACGATGCTGTGTCGGATGCTCCGCGGCAGGCATTCGATGCTTTGGGCAATCCGGTGGAAGTCACCTTCCCGCCGGATCTGCACGATACCTACCACCTGAGACTCAAGGCCTTGTTGCTGACGGTCTGGGTGGTATTTTCATTTGGCATCTGCTACTTTGCGCGGGATATCCAGGCGCTGGTGCCCGACTGGCCCGTGGCCTACTGGATGGCGGCCCAAGGGGCGGTCCTGATGTTCCTGCTCATCATCGTGGTCTATTGTGTAGCCATGGATTATTTTGAACGCCAACAGGCGCGTGACGAGGCGCGCAAAGCGGCTGAGGCTCACGACGCCTCCTCTGCCGCTTCAGATCTTCATGCCTGAGCGGCCCGTTCTGAGCCGTGCCTACCACTGGCGGCTGCATCGCATTCTTTTTCTCTATGTGCTGGGAACGGCGGGCTTTTTGCTGGCCATGCTCTGGGCCGAGGAGCGCGGGCTGTCGCGGCACTGGATAGGGCCCATCTTTCTGTTCTCCACAGTGATGGTGTACGCGGCCATCGGCGTGTATTCGCGCACCAGCGATGCCGAGGAGTATTTCGTCGCCGGCCGGCGCATTCCGCCTTTCTACAACGGCATGGCGGCCGCTGCTGACTGGATGAGCGCAGCCTCGTTCATCAGCCTCTCCGGCGCGCTTTATCTGCAAGGCTTTTCGGGAACCGGTACGCAGCCTGGCGGGCTGGCCTATGTCCTGGGATGGACGGGCGGGTTTTGCCTGGTCGGCATGCTGATTGCCCCTTATCTGCGGGCCATGAATCTCTATACCGTGCCGGATTTCTTTCAGGCGCGCTATGGCGGACGCTGGCCGCGCATCATCGCTGCGCTGGCGGCCATCACCTGTTCCTTCACCTATGTGGTGGCGCAGATCTATGGTGTGGGCCTGATTGCCGCGCGGCTGACCGGTGTTCAGTTCGAGATAGGCATCATGCTGGGGCTGGGCGGCGTGCTGCTGTGCTCCTTCCTCGGCGGAATGCGGGCAATCACCTGGACCCAGGTGGCGCAATATGTGGTCATCTTGCTGGCCTTCATGCTGCCGGTCTCCTGGCTGGCCTACAAACAGCTGGGCAACCCATGGGCGCAGCTGGCCTATAGTCAGCAATTGGGCAAGATTGGCGCCATGGAGCAGCAGTTGCTGGCCTCAGAGGCCGAGCAGTCTGTGCTGGAGGCCTACCGCACGCGCGCTCAGGTGCTGCAGGCCAAGCTGCGCGATGTACCCAATGTGCTGGCGGCTGAACGTCAGGCACTGAGCGAGCATATTCGCGAGCTGCGCACCAGCAGCGGCAATATCGGCGCCATCATGGCCGCCAGCCGGGAACTGGCCGCCATGCCCAAGGACGAGGCGGCGGCACGCGAGCTCTGGAGCCGCGAGCTGCACGAGGCCTATGAGCGGGCCAAGCCGCTGGGCGGCATGCCGCTGCAAAGCCAGCCTTTCGCGGGGGATCCACATGGCTCGCCGGCCGAGCAGCAGGCCTATGAGGAAAGTCGGCGCAATTTTCTGGCGCTGATGTTTTGCTTGATGGTCGGCACTGCCGGGCTGCCGCACTTGCTCACGCGCTATTTCACGGTTCCCTCGGTGTCTGCGGCGCGTACCTCGGTGGCCTGGTCGCTGTTCTTCATCGGGTTGCTGTATCTGGGGGCGCCAGCCTTGGCTGTGCTGGTGAAGTACGAGGTCATGAGCAATCTCGTTGGCACGCATTTCGATGCCTTGCCGAACTGGATAGCGCAGTGGTCAAGGGTGGACGCCTCGCTGCTGTCGGTGGAGGACATCAACGGCGATGGCATTTTGCAGTTTGCCGAAATCCGCATGGGGGCCGACCTCATCATGCTGGCCACTCCAGAACTCGGCGGCATGCCTTATGTGCTCTCCGGGCTGGTGGCTGCTGGCGGGCTGGCGGCGGCCCTGTCCACGGCCGACGGACTGCTGCTGACCATCAGCAATGCCCTGGTGCGGGATCTCTATTTCCAGGAGCGCCAGCGCCTGGATACGCGCAAGCGCCGCATGTCGCCCGAACAGCGCGTGATTCTTTCCAAATTCGCATTGCTGCTGGTGGCCCTGTCGGCGGCGTTTGTGGCGGCGCGGCGCTCTTCGGACATTCTTCCCATGGTCTCGGCCTCCTTCTCTCTGGCAGGCTCGGCTTTTGTGCCGGCCATGGTGCTGGGCATCTTCTGGCGCGGCACAACGCGCCGTGGTGCGGTGGCCGGCATGCTGCTGGGCCTGGCCGTGACGCTTTACTACATGGTCTCTCACGTTCCTGGCCTGCAAGGGGTTCTGCCGTCGGTCCTTCGTGGCGAGGCACTCTGGTGGGGCATTCAGCCCATCTCGGCCGGAGTGTTTGGAGTGCCGGTGGGCTTGGCCACTACATTGCTCGTGAGCTGGTGGGAGCAGCGGCGGGCGAGAGTTTGAATAACTCTTGATGTGATGGCCTTCGGCGTTTTTTGGGATCGGGCTCGAGGCGGTTTCCTGCTGAGGATCCGCCGTGAGCTGATGGCTGATCTGGAGCATGCGCGAACCTTGCTTGCAGGAAAACCCGCTTTTCACCTGCTGCCATAACTGCCACCCTGCAGGGCTGAAAGCAATTCAATGCACAGAGGGCAGGGTCGATGTATCTAGTCAAAACACCCGAGGGTCAGCTGGCCTTCAAGGAGCGCCATGCCGATCTGAGCCAGCGGCTGCGCTCGGCCTTTTTGCTGTTTGACGGTCGTCGCAGCCTCATGCAGGTGCTGGAGGCAACTTCGGCGCTGGGGGTGAACAAGGACGATATTCTGGCGCTGGTCGGCAAGGGCTGGCTGGCCACAAGAGAGTCGTCCGTTGTGGCTGATGCAGCAGCACAGGCCCATGCATCTTCGCTCTCAAAGAGTAGTTCGGCGTCGTTGGCAGTTGCTGACGTCGACCCTGGCAGCACCCAGAGGCGCTACCAGAGAGCCTATCCGATAGCGGTGTCCATCACGGGGGCTCTGGGGCTCAAGGGCTTCAGGCTGAATCTGGCGGTGGAGGCGGCCATGGGTTATGAGCAGCTGGCAGCGCTGGCTCCGCGCATACGTGATGCTGCGGGTGACAAGGCCTATACGTCGTTGCACAGGGTGCTGTTTGAGGCGGATGAGACATAAGCACCATCTGTGCCGAGCCTCTTGCAAAGAAAAAAGCGGCCTAGAAGAGCCGCTTTTTTCATGAACCGGCCGGTTTTTCAGACGGCCAGCAGTTCCACGTCAAACTTCAGCGTGGCGTTGGGAGGGATCACGCCACCGGCGCCGCGTGCACCATAACCCAGGGCAGCGGGAATCAGCAGCGTGCGCTGACCGCCCACCTTCATGCCCTGCACGCCTTCGTCCCAGCCCTTGATGACCATGCCGGCGCCCAGGGGAAAGACGAAAGGATCGTTGCGGTCCTTGCTGGAGTCGAACTTGGCGCCTTGAACGCCGTTGTTGTAGAGCCAGCCGGTGTAGTGCACGGTCACGCTCTGACCGGCTTTGGCTTCGTTGCCTTCACCTACGACGGTGTCTTCGTATTGCAGGCCGGAGGCAGTAGTGTTGAATGCCATGATGGATTTCCTTTCAGCGCAAAGCAGAAAAAGGCGATGGAAAAAAGGGCCGGCCAAGCATGCTTGGGGCCCTTGGATGATAGTTGTGCGCGCTTGCCGCCAGGTCCCCGGCCGCAACAGCGCCAAGGTTTACTTCTTGGCGCGCGCTGCAACCCAGCGATTGGCAAAGGCTTGTACATCGGACAGGCGCTTGAGCAGATCCTGCCCGGTCAGGGTGACGGTGTAGCCGTCGCTGCCATGCTCGAGCAGGCCGCACTCACGCAGTTCCTTGATACGGGTGTTCAAGGTGTTGGGAGTGATACCGCCCACGCTGTCTTGCAGCAGTCGGAAGGTCTGGGGATGGCCATCCCGCAAAGCCCACAGCACGCGCAGCGCATAGCGGCATTCGAGCTTCTCGAACAGCTGGTTGATGGCGGCGTTTTCCTTGGAGCTCATGGACGCTTCTCCTTGCGCAATGATGTTGTCGAGCTGGGCGCACTAGGCGCTTTCAGTGCCATGTCCAATGGACTATAGCGGTTAATTTATTTTGCTACAAGTTTAGTAGCTTCAAATCTTCGACTGCAACGCCTTGAAGTGATAAAGGCCACAAACAGCGCGCAAGTGTTGCGGGTCAGCCACGAATCAGGGAGAAGACTCGCTTGCTTCAGGGTTTGTAGCAATAGGGGCAGGGCTGGTGCAGCCCTCGGGACGGGTTGGCGAGCTACGCCGGAAGTGTTAGTGCTGGCTTAGGTGTTTCCAGGTGTAAAAATTGACTCTAGCCATTGATTTGTCAGAGCATGCAGCTATGGAAATCATAGTTCCTGCTTTGGTGTCGGTATTTGCTTGAGTTGCACCAGCACCAGCAGCAGACGGTTGCTCGGTGTGGCAATGCCCAGCGCCTGACCGCGTTGCACCACATAGCCGTTGAGATGGTCGATTTCCGTGGGCTTGCTGCGCGCCAGATCCTGGGCCGTGGAAGAGAGCTGCCGGGGCATGGTGCGCGCTATGGCAGCTACAGCCTCGTCCACGGAGGTCGGCAACTGCACGCCGTCGGCCAGAGCCACGGCCTTGCATTCGGCGGCGATATCCTGCATCACTGCGGGTACGCCCTGCTGCGCGACCAGCCAGCCATAGGGCTGCTGGGTGAGGGCGGAGAGTGCGTTGTAAACGCAGTTGATGATGAGTTTTTGCCAGAGTGCGGCCAGCACACCATCCGAGACCTGCGTGGGAATGCCGGCGGCGCTGAACTGGGCCGCGATCGCGTCGCCTTGCAGACAGGGCGCGATGACCAGCTCGCCCCGCCCAAAGTGACGCACATGGCCTGGGCCTGCCATGGCGGTGGCCACATAGACCACGGCCGCTGCCACCGGCTGCTGACCCAGCACCTGGCGCAGGCGCTGGTCGTTGTCCACGCCGTTTTGCAAGCTCAGTACCTGGGTGTGCGCTGCCAGGTGGGGTTTGATCTGTGCAGCCGCTGCTTCGGTGTCGGTGGATTTCACGCAGAACAGCACTACATCGGTGCCTGCTACGGCACTGGCTTCGGTGCTGGTGGTGACGGGAATGTTCAGATCTTCTGTCGCAGTCTGCAGTCGCAGCCCGTGCTGGCTGATGGCCTGCATATGCGATGCTCTGCCGATCAGCGTGACCGAGTGGCCGGCGCGTGCCAGCAGAGCACCAAAGTAGCAGCCCACTGAGCCCGCACCCATGACGGCAATGGACAGGCAGGGGGATGCAGCGCAGTGGTTGAGCATGTTCATGCGGCTATCTCGCAAAGAGGCTCAGCTCTTGAGCTTGAGCAGATAGGTCATCAACTGGGCAGTGGAGGTTTCGACCTCCAGAAATTCATGCAGTGCCTTGCCGGTCTGCCAAGAAGAGTTCCAATTATTGCCGACCAGGGCTTGCTTCCAGCTGTCCTGGTTGCTCGCGTGGTCGATAGCCGCCAGCAGTTGCTGGGCGCGTTCTGCCGGCAGATTCTTGCCTGTAAAGACGGCACGCCAGTTGGACATTTCAGCATCCAGACCCTGGTCGCGCATGGAGGCAATGCCGAACATGGCACGGCGTGACGAAACACCGAGGGCGCGCAGTTTGCCCGCCTGCAAGGCTTCTCTGAACTCGCTGTAACCCGAGATTCCAACCTGCACCTGCTTTTGCAGCAGGGCCTGGAGCACATCGTTGCCGCCGGCAAAGGGTTTGTATTGCAGCTGCTCCGCATTGGCCTTGGCCAGGCGGGCCAGCATGCCCGCGTACATATGGTCCACACCGCCTGCAGAGCCTCCGGCAATGGTCAGTGCAGGCAGGTTCTCGCGCATGGCCTTGGCCAGAGCCTTGGGGTTGGCAAGCGGCGAGTCGGTGGGCACGGCCACCACCAGATAGTCGCTGGTCAGGCGCGCCAGGGGCTGCACCTGATGCAGCTCTGCCGACTTCTTGTTCAGCGCCAGGGCACCGACCATGACCATGCCGCCGATCAGCAGGCTGTTGGGGTCGCTGCCATAGCGTTTGGTGTACTCGGCCAAGCCGATGGTGCCGCCCTTGCCGCCAATGTTTTCATAAATGATCTTGTCCACCGTGCCGCTGCTGGTCAGCGCTGCGCCGAGGGCGCGGCCGGTCTGGTCCCAGCCGCCGCCGGGGTTGGCGGGGATCACGATACGCAGTTGCGTGCCAAGGCGCTGGGGCGGATTGGCGATGGCAGCAAAAGGTGTAGACAGCAAGGCAGCGGAATAGCCCAGCCACTGGCGCCGTGTCGGAAAGCGGTTTGCTTGGATTGTGTTCATGTCTGTCTCCGTTGTTATGTGTCTTTTGGTGTGTTTGGCCGAAAGCAAAGGCTTGCTGACCTGGGGTGCATACGAAAAAGCCCCGACCTGAGACAGATCGGGGCTTTGAGTAGCAGGGAGCTGGCGAGCCGGCTCCTTGGACTGACTTTACAGTGAGTCGATGAAGCTGCGCAGCTTGTCGGAGCGCGAAGGGTGCTTGAGCTTGCGCAGCGCCTTGGCTTCGATCTGACGGATGCGCTCGCGCGTCACGTCAAACTGCTTGCCGACTTCTTCCAGTGTATGGTCGGTGGACATTTCGATGCCGAAGCGCATGCGCAGCACCTTGGCTTCGCGAGGCGTCAGGCCGTCGAGGATGTCCTTGACCACATCGCGCAGACCGGCCTGCATGGCGGCATCGATAGGCGCCGTGTTGTTGCCGTCTTCGATGAAATCGCCCAGGTGGGAGTCGTCGTCGTCGCCGATGGGGGTTTCCATCGAGATCGGCTCCTTGGCGATCTTCATGATCTTGCGGATCTTGTCCTCGGGGATCTCCATCTTGGCTGCCAGGATGGACGCATCGGGCTCGAAACCAAACTCTTGCAAGTGCTGGCGCGAGATGCGGTTCATCTTGTTGATGGTCTCGATCATGTGCACCGGGATGCGGATCGTGCGGGCCTGGTCGGCGATGGAGCGCGTGATGGCCTGACGAATCCACCAGGTCGCATAGGTCGAGAACTTGTAGCCGCGACGGTATTCGAACTTGTCCACGGCCTTCATCAGGCCGATATTGCCTTCCTGGATCAGATCCAGGAATTGCAGACCGCGGTTGGTGTACTTCTTGGCGATGGAGATCACGAGACGCAGGTTGGCCTCGATCATTTCCTTCTTGGCGTCACGGCTGGCGCGCTCGCCGCTGTTCATGCGCTTGTTGATGTGCTTGAGCTCTTCCAGGGGCACAACCACGCGGGCCTGCAGGTCGATCAGGTTCTGCTGCAGCTCCTGCACGGGCGGGATGTTGCGCTCCAGCACGGCGCTGTAGTTCTTGCCTGCCGCCACTTGCTTGATGACCCAGTCCAGGTTCAGCAGGTTGGGCGGGAAGTCCTTGATGAACTGCTCCTGCGGCATGCCGCACTTGTCCACGATGATCTTGCGCAGCTCGCGTTCCTTCTTGCGCACGTCGTCCACCTGGGCGCGCACCAGGTCGCACAGCTTCTCGATCGTCTTGGCCGTGAAGCGAATGGTCATCAGCTCTTCGGTGATGGCCTTTTGCACCTTCATGTATGCCTCGGTGCCGTAGCCTTCCTTGTCATACACCTTGTGCATCTTGTCGAAGAGCTCGCGCATGGAGTCAAAGCGACCCAGGGCTTCGTTCTTGAGCTCTTCGAGCTTCTTGGTCAGGGCCTTGGAGCCGCCCTTGCCGTCGTCATCGTCTTCTTCGTCGTATTCGTCGAAGTCTTCCTCGGCCACATAGTCGTCGTTCTCGTTGGCATTGACGAAACCGTCCACCACGGTGGAGATGACAACCTTGCCTTCGCGGATCTCCTCGGCCATGTTGAGGATTTCGGCGATGGTCGCGGGGGAGGCCGAGATGGCTTCCATCATGTCCATCAGACCGCCTTCGATGCGCTTGGCGATTTCGATTTCGCCTTCGCGTGTCAGCAGTTCGACGGTGCCCATTTCACGCATGTACATGCGCACGGGGTCGGTGGTGCGACCGAATTCGGAGTCCACGGTGGACAGAGCCGCTTCGGCCTCTTCTTCCGCTTCCTCTTCGGTGGTCGCCGACTGGCCGGTGTTGTTCAGCAGCAGGGTTTCCGCATCGGGAGTCTGCTCGTACACGGCCACGCCCATGTCGTTCAACATGGAGATCACGACTTCCAGCGTTTCGGCATCGACCAGCTTGTCGGGCAGGTGGTCGTTGATTTCGGCGTGGGTCAGGTAGCCGCGGGTCTTGCCCAGCTTGATCAGCATCTTCAGACGCTGACGGCGGGTGTTCATTTCCTCTTCGGTCAGAACGGTCTCGTCCAGGCCGAATTCCTTCATCAAGGCGCGTTCCTTCGCCTTGCTGATCTTCATGCGCAGAGGCTTGGCCTTTTCGGCAGGAGCAGCAGACGCTTCGGTCGATGCCTCCTCTTCGACTTCACCTTCCAGATCGCTGTCGATATCCGACAGGTCTGCATCATCCATGTCCTCGTCGGCTTCCTTGGCCTTGGGCTTGCGACCGCGCTTGGCGGGAGCCTTGTCGGCATCGGCGCTGGCAGCAGGGGCCTTGACGGCGGCTGCCTTCTTGGCGGCTGGGGCCTTTTTGGCGACAGTCTTCTTGGCGGCAGGAGCGGCCGCTGTGTCGTCGTCTTCTTCGGCCTTTTTGCGGCCGCGCTTGGGAGTTGCCTGCGCCAGCAGCGCATCGGCCATGGCTTTGAGTTCGGCTTGTGACTTGGTAACCACGGTGGTGTCTTTCTTTGCTTCGGCTGCAGATGCAGCACTCTTCTTCACAGCAGGCTTGCTGGCACTGGCCTTTTTCGCGGGCTCTGCTGCGGAAGTGGAAGTTTTAGAGGTCTTGGGCTTCGCGGAAGCTTCTGGGGCCTGCTTGGACTTCACGGACTTTGAAACGGGCATGAACACCTCTCACGGTACGAACACACACAAACACACAAAGGAAAACGGAAAATGCAAACAAACGCCATGAAAGCTGGCGCAAGAACAGGCCTAGCCTGTCCGGCGGAGCACAAAGACTCCATGGCAAGATGTTGGGGCGATCATTTGGTATGCAATCCTTGCGAGAAATGGGCCATGCAGTTGCTGCCATCACGTGATTTCTTCACGGTGCCCGGGTCGGAGGTGTTGCTGTCGCTCTTGCCTATATCCTCTAAATTATACCTTTTTTAAAGTTGTCAAGAGTCGGGGCTAATAATTACAGATAAATTTTTTCGCCGCTGTTGAAACTCTATGTAACGCCTTGCCGCGGTGGGGTCGGTGGCGATCTCCTTGAGCGCCCGGGCCTCCTCGCGCTTGAGGTGATCCACGAGGATCAGATTGAGCGTGCCGCGCAATTCCTTGCGCAACTCGTCCACCTCGCCTTCGGGGTTGGCATGGGCGCCGCTCATGAGCTTTTGGGCCAGTGGCTCGCAAGGCGTGCCTTGCAATTGCTCGCGCAGCACTGCCCAGGAGCGCGGCCCGGACTCGGTGAACTGGGCCTCCAGCCAGCGAAACAAGGGGGCATGGCTTTGGTTGCAGCGAGCCAGGGCATCGAAATCCTCATGGGTCATCTCTTCCATGAACTCCATGTGACACATCAGCAGGCGTGCGGCCTGGTCTTCGCGGCTGACCGGCGTGGGGCGCGGGCCCAGCTGCGGCGGGTTCCAGTCCTCGCCCTTCTTGCCCCAGGGCTTGCGCGATCGGCCGAATTCCTTGCGGCTCGACCAGTTGCCACCGCTGCCCTGGCTTGGGTATGAGGGGGCCGGTGCTGCAGCATCGGCCCAGTCGGGGGCGCTTTCCCAGTTGGCTGGGGGTGCATCCCATTCCGGTGCCTGAGGGCCGGAGGGCGCAGGCGCGCGGCGGGCAATGGGGGCGGTGCGTGCGGCTTCCTGCGCCCAGATATCGGAGAGGTCGCGCGAGTCCAGCTGGGCCAGGGCTGCGATTTCTGAGAGCAGCTGGCGCTTGAGGGCTCCGTCGGGCAGCAGCGACCACAGCGGCCGGGCGTTGCTGGCCATGTGGGCGCGGCCTTCTGTCTGGCCCAGGTCGCAGCCTTCGCTGGCCGATTCGATGAGGAAACGGCTCAGCGGTGTGGCGTCGCCTACATAACGCGAGAAGGCCTCGGGGCCGAATTCGCGGATGAAGCTGTCGGGGTCATGTTCCGAAGGCAGGAACAGGAATTTGATGGAGCGCGTGTCCGTCGCCAGCGGCAGTGCCGCATCCAGCGCCTTGCGCGCGGCGCGTCGGCCCGCGCCGTCGCCGTCGAAGCTGAAGACCACGGCATCGGTAAAGCGGAACAGCTTTTGCACATGCTCGGGCGTGCAGGCCGTTCCCAGCGTGGCCACGGCATTGGCAAAGCCCAGCTGGGCGAGCGCCACCACGTCCATGTAGCCCTCGGTGACCAGCGCGTAGCCCATGTCGCGCAGGGCCTGCCGGGCCTCGTAGAGGCCGTAGAGTTCGCGGCCCTTGTGGAAGACCGGGGTTTCGGGGGAGTTCAGGTATTTGGGCTTTTCATCGCCAAACACCCGTCCGCCAAAGCCTATGCATTCGCCTTTGACATTGCGAATCGGGAACATCAGCCGGTCGCGAAAGCGGTCGTAGCGGCGGCTGTCGTCCTCACCCACGATGACCAGCCCGCATTCTTCAAGCTGCGGGTTGTCGTACTCGGCGAACACGCTGGCAAGGCCATGCCAGCCTGCAGGTGCATAGCCTAGGCCGAAGCGCTTGGAGACTTCGCCCGAGACGCCGCGCTTTTTCAGATACTCGATGGCCTTGGGTGCGGCCTTGAGCTGTTTGCGATAGGACTCGCCAGCTTTTTCCAGAAGGTCGCTCAGGGTCTCGGCTTTTTGCTTTTGTTGAGCCTGGCGCTGGCGCTCGGCAGGACTGATGTCGTCCTGCGGCACTTGCAAACCGCATTGGTTGGCAAGCTCCTGCACGGCTTCGACAAAGCCCATGCCGGCATGCTCCATCAGAAAGCCGATGGCATTGCCGTTCTTGCCGCAGCCAAAGCAGTGAAAGAACTGCTTGCTGGGGCTGACCGTGAAAGAGGGCGACTTCTCGCTATGGAAAGGGCATAGGCCCATGAAGTTGGCGCCGCCCTTTTTGAGCTGCACATAGCGGCCCACGATGTCGACCACGTCGACGCGGGAGAGCAACTCTTGGATGAATGATTGGGGAATGGCCACCCGCGTATTTTGCCTTTTTCGGCAAACGCCGATGGCGGGGCAGGAATGTGCAGGCGGGCAAAAAAAAGCCTGCACCGATGGGTGCAGGCTCAGGTCTCCTGATGCCTGGATCATTGCCAGGCTCTCCTCTAAAACGTCTCCTCCGCCACACAGTCTTGAGGCTTGCGACCGGCTCCGTGCGGGCAGAGATGCCGGTCTTGTACCGCCAGTACAGGCAGTCATGCCCTCAAAACATGTGCGCATTCTAAGAGCGATTCGAAGTCCTGGTGATTGGTCTGTCAGATAAATGATGTCTTATAGATGACTTGCATGAGTTGGCCCTGCTTGGGGAATGAGGGCGTTTTTCAATGGGGTTCCATGTGGTTGATTTCAAATGAATTTATCGATTTTCAGAAGCTGTTGAAAGTACTGTCTTGCTGAATGACCTTTTGCATTGCTCTGGTTTGTCTGTGCATGTCACATGCCGGTTTGCCGGCGCGGTGCGGCCATTTCGGGAGCAACTGCTTGATGCCGATCACAACAGGCCTGTATGGCGCTCGGTTGTAAGCCTGGCGTGACCCATGCTGGGGTACAAAACGCTCAGGAGACAAACATGACAAGTTCTTTCGATCTGAACCTCGCACCGAATACCGCCAACCATGCCGCGCTGACGCCGCTGGGCTTTATTGCCCGCACGGCCGAGGTCTATCCCGAGCGCCTGGCCATTGTTCATGGCGACTTGCGCCAGAGCTGGGCACAAACCTATGCGCGTTGTCGTCAGCTGGCCAGCAGCCTGCAGAAAATCGGCATTGGCAAGAACGACACCGTGGCCGTGATGCTGCCCAATACGCCGCCCATGGTGGAGGCGCACTTTGGCGTGCCCATGGCCGGTGCCGTGCTCAACACGCTCAACACCCGGCTCGATGCCGAGACCCTGGCATTCATGCTGGATCACGGCGAAGCCAAGGCCCTGATCGTGGACCCCGAGTTTGCGGCCTTGATGGCCAGGGCACTCAAATTGCGCAAGGGCACAGAACCCATCCATGTGATCCAGGTCGAGGACAGCGTCTATGGCGAGGCGGCCGAGCAGATCGGTGTCATCGACTACGAGAGCTTTGTGGCCCAGGGCGATGCCGGCTTCGACTGGCAGTGGCCCGGCGACGAATGGGATGCGATTGCGCTGAACTACACCAGCGGCACCACAGGCAACCCCAAGGGCGTGGTCTACCACCATCGCGGCGCGCACAACAATGCCATCAGCAATGTGCTGGAGTGGGACATGCCCAAGCACGCCGTCTACCTGTGGACGCTGCCCATGTTCCACTGCAACGGCTGGTGTTTTCCCTGGACGGTGGCAGCGCGCGCGGCGGTCAACGTCTGCCTGCGCCGGGTGGATGCGCAGGCGGTGTTTGAAGCCATCCTCAACCATGGCGTGACCCATTACTGCGGCGCGCCCATTGTGCACAGCCTGCTGGTGAATGCGCCGGCCGCCATGAAGCAGGGCGTGCCCGCAGGCGTCAAGGCCATGGTGGCAGGGGCCGCGCCGCCCGCATCGATGATCGAAGGCATGGAAGCCATGGGCTTTGACATCACCCACGTCTACGGTCTGACCGAAACCTATGGGCCGGCCACGGTCTGCGCCAAGCATGAGAGCTGGAATGCGCTCGATATCGGTGAGCGCGCCCGCCTGAACTCGCGCCAGGGCGTGCGCTATCACCTGCAGCGCTCTGCGGCCGTGCTGGATCCCGAAACCATGCAGCCCGTGCCGCGCGACGGCCAGACCATGGGGGAGATCATGTTCCAGGGCAATATCGCCATGAAGGGCTATCTCAAGAACCCGCAGGCGACGCAGGAGGCTTTCCGCGGCGGCTGGTTCCATAGCGGCGACCTGGCCGTGCAGCATCCCGACGGCTATATCCAGATCAAGGACCGCAGCAAGGACATCATCATCTCGGGAGGCGAGAACATCTCCTCGATCGAAGTGGAGGATGTGCTCTATCGCCACCCTGCTGTGCTGGCTGCAGCCGTGGTGGCCAAGCCCGACCCCAAATGGGGCGAGACGCCCTGCGCCTTCATTGAGCTCAAGGCCGGAGCCGAGACCACGGAGCAAGACATCATTGCCCACTGCAAGAAGCACCTGGCCGGCTACAAGGTGCCGCGCGCCGTGGTGTTTGGCGAGCTGCCCAAGACCAGCACGGGCAAGATCCAGAAGTTCGAGCTGCGCAAGCAGGCAGGCTCGGCTTCCGCCATCTCGGTCTGAGATCCGGCCGCCAACCCCGAAGCCCGGTGCCTTGGCTATGCGGGCAGCGGGCTTTTTTGCGTTTGTCGGTTCGGTAAATTTGATAGCTGTTAGCGCCTGCTATTCATAGAACTTGGGTAGTTTTCAATCTGAAATCTATGAATGGCCTGCGCAAAAAGCTCTCAATAAGGTAGCTGCAGCCGGGCAGCGCGTCAGGCCAGATCGGGCGGTATGCGCTGCCAGCCTTCGGGCGTCACGCGCAGCACCTCGGCGCGACGTGTATCGGCATCGATATGCCAGTCGCTGAGCACGATGCGCCATTGGTCATTGCCCAGTGCGTGGTCGGCTGGCTGATGGGTATGGCCGTGAATCAGCCAGGGCGCTTGCGCGGCCTGCATCCAGGAGCTGCTCATCTGCGCGTCGGCATCCGCGTAGGGAGCGCCGCTTTGCTTGCGTTGTTCGCTTTCGCTGCGTGCCGATTTGCCGATCGCGCGGCGCACGGCCAGGGGCTGGGCCAGCAGTTGTTGCTGCCAGGCGGCAGAGCGCGAAACAGCCCGGAATTGCTGGTAATCCACATCGTCAAGGCATAGCGCATCGCCATGGCTGAGCAGGATGCTGGTGCCTGCCCACCGCAGCACCGTGGGGTCGGAAAGGCCAGTCATGCCGCTTCGGCGCAGAAATTCGTCACCGGCCAGAAAGTCGCGGTTGCCGACCATGAAGAACAGCGGGCGCTGCTGTGCCGCCTCGCGCAGCACGGCTGCGCAGTCGGCTTCGAAGCTGCCGGGCTCATCGAGTGCATCGTCACCGACCCAGACTTCAAACAGATCGCCGAGGATAAAGATGGCATCGGCCGTGCTGCGTGCCAGATAGCTGCGCCAGGCTTCGACCGTCTGCGGCTCGGATGGCTGCAGGTGCAGATCGGAAATAAAGTCGATAGCTCGCCAGTCGGGTGCGCCTTGCAGCTGCGCCACCTGAGGAGCAGTCGTGCGGGGATCTGAAGAATCAGTCATGTGATGATATTACGCAGCCTGAAAACAATAACGGCTCAGAGCGAGAGACGGCAAGCAAGAGCCGCCTCGCAGCGAGGCCGTCGTCCCTGCCGGGGGCGCCTTGCAGCTGCGTCACCTGAGGCGCAGTCGTGCGGGGATCTGAATGAATGATGGATTCAGTCATTTGAACAAGTGAGGACTTGCGCAAACAAGAATGCAACAACAGCCTGCTTCCAGAGGCAGTCATCCTGCCAGAACCCGTTTTGCGTAAGTCGTGAAGTAAGCGGCTTCTAAAACAACAACGGCCTCGTGCGAGAGACGGCAAGCAAGGGCCGCCCCGCAGCGAGGCCGTCGTCCCCCTCAGGGGGAAGCCGCAAAGCGGCTCAGGGGGATCAAATTACAGGGCCACGGCCTTGTCGATCACCACGGCGTCGAAAGGCACGTCGTCGTGGAAGCCCTTGCGGGTGGTGCGCACCTTCTTGATGGCGTCCACGACTTCTTCACCCTTGACGACCTTGCCGAACACGGCATAGCCCCAGCCCTGGCCGGTGGGAGCGGTGTGGTTCAGGAAGCCGTTGTCCACGGTGTTGATGAAGAACTGGGCGGTTGCACTGTGAGGATCGCTGGTGCGAGCCATGGCAATCGTGTACTTGTCGTTCTTCAGGCCGTTCTTGGCTTCGTTCTCGATGGGAGCAGCAGTTTCCTTTTGCTTCATGTCGGCTGCAAAGCCGCCACCCTGGATCATGAAGTTCTTGATCACGCGGTGGAAGATAGTGCCGTTGTAGAAGCCCTGGTTCACGTAGCTCAGGAAGTTCTCGGTGGACTTGGGCGCGTTCACGGCGTCCAGTTCCAGGGTGATCACGCCCTGGGTTGCGGTGTCAGCCACGTTGATGGTCACGTGCAGTTCGACTTGGGGATTGCTCATGTCTGTGCTTTCTAGAGGAAGGAGTAAAGAGGCGGGTGCAGCCCGGCAGGTGCAGCGCCGCCGGGTTGTTTACTTGATTTCGGTGGCAGAGAGGATTGTTACCGGCGTCGTGGGCACATTCTGGTGCATGCCACGGTTGCCCGTAGCCACGGCGCGGATTTTGTCCACCACATCCATGCCCTTGACGACCTTGCCGAAGACGGCATAGCCATGGCCGTCGGGCTTGGGGGCGTTGAGCATGTCGTTGTTCACCACATTGATGAAGAACTGCGAGGTGGCAGAGTTGGGGTTGCCGGTGCGCGCCATGGCAATCGTGCCGCGGTCGTTCTTGAGGCCGTTGCTGGCTTCCAGCGGAATCGGGGCGCGTGTGGGCTTTTCATTCAGATTGGCGTCCATGCCGCCACCCTGGATCATGAAGCCGTCAATCACGCGGTGGAACACCGTGCCGTCATAGTGCTTGTCGCGCACATATTGCAGAAAATTGGCGGCGCTCTTGGGCGCCTTGGCATCGTTCAGTTCCAGCACGATATCGCCCATGCTGGTCTTGAGCTGCACCTTGGATTGCGCCTGGGCCAGGCCGGGGATTGCAAAAACAGTGGCTGTCAGCGCAATGGCGGACAGAGCTTTGAGGCTGTTTCGACGGAAATTCAGCATGGTCATATTCCTGGGTAAGTGGGCCTTGGGCAGGGCCGCTGGGATAGCGGCTGCGAAAACAGGCTTGAGGCAGCTGAGGGCGCCGGCCTGCTTCACAAGAAGGAGAAGGGCGGCGATGGCAAAAAACCGCTTCAGCGCTGAGCAGGCTGGGCAGGGGCTGGCGTTGTGAGGGAGGCCGCAGGCTGCAGCAGGTCCTTGAGCTGCTTGAGCTTGGGGTTTAGCGCTGCTGGGCGGCCGCCCTTGGCCAGGGACTGCGCATAGGACTGATAGGCCAGGCGGGCATAGATATCGCCCAGGTTCTCATGTGCCACGGCATAGTTCGGATTGTTGCGCACGGCAGCTTCAAGTGCGGAGCGAGCGCGATCCAGGTCTCCCTGGCGTGCATAGATCACGGCCAGGTTGTTATAGGGCTCGGGCAGCTCGGGATAGTCCTCGGTCAGCTGGCGAAAAGCCGCAATCGCGTCCTCGGTCTTGCCGTCATTGCTCAGCGCAATGCCGCGCAGAAAGCGCATCTGTGGGTCGCGCGCATTTTTGGCCAAATAGGTGTCCGCTTTTTGCAGCGCCTGCTGCGTCTTGCCGCTTTTGAGCAACTGGGCAACATCCGTGTAATCGTCGGCGTGGGCGCTACCTGCAGCGAGCAAGGCAGCCAGGGCTGCCGCACGCGCTGCGGTACTGAACAAGTTGCGTACAGGCATGTAGGTGCTTTCATGGCGCCGCAAGAACTGCGCTGCGGCGGGAGCTTATACTGGGGGGAATTGTAGCTGAGGGGTGTGCGGCGCTTAGGCGTCTGGCCGGACCGGGATGTGTCTGGATGCTAGTGCGCATTTTTCAGCCTCAGGGAATGGCAGGCACGGTTTATGCATCGCAGGCATGACTAGTGCTGCTGGTCGCCACCCTCTCTCCCAATTTCAAGATTCATGAGTTTGCGTATCTACAACACGCTGTCGCGTGCACTGGAATCGTTTTCGCCGCTGGAGCCGGGCCATGTGCGTATGTACGTCTGTGGCATGACGGTCTATGACCTGTGCCACCTGGGCCACGCGCGCTCCATGGTGGCTTTCGACGTGGTGCAGCGCTGGCTGCGTGCCAGCGGCTACAAGGTGACCTATGTGCGCAACATCACCGACATCGACGACAAGATCATCAGGCGCGCGGTGGAAAACGGCGAGACCATCCGCAGCCTCACCGATCGCATGATCGATGCGCTGCACCAGGATGCGGATGCGCTGGGTATCGAGCGCCCCACGCTGGAGCCGCGCGCCACCGAATACGTGCCGCAGATGCTGAGCATGATCGCCCAGCTGCAGACCAAGGGTCTGGCCTATCAGGCCGGCAATGGCGATGTGAACTACGCCGTGCGCAAGTTCCCTGGCTACGGCAAGCTTTCGGGCAAGACGCTGGACGAACTCAACGCCGGTGAGCGTGTTGCCGTGGCTGACGGCAAGCATGATCCGCTGGACTTTGTGCTGTGGAAGTCGTCCAAGGCCGACGAGCCGGCCGATGTGAAATGGCAGAGCCCGTTTGGTGAGGGCCGACCCGGCTGGCATATCGAATGCTCGGCCATGGGTTGCGAGCTGCTGGGCGAGAGCTTTGATATCCACGGAGGTGGTGCCGATCTGCAGTTCCCTCACCACGAGAACGAGATTGCCCAGAGCGAAGGCGCGACCGGAAAGCCGTTTGCCCGTACCTGGATGCACAACGGCTTCATCAATGTGGACAACGAGAAGATGTCCAAGTCGCTGGGCAACTTTTTCACCATCCGCGATGTGCTCAAGGAATACGACGCCGAGACCATCCGGTTCTTCGTCGTGCGCAGCCACTACCGCAGCCCGCTGAACTATTCCAACGTGCATCTCGATGATGCGCGTGGTGCGCTCAAGCGCCTCTATACCGCCCTGGATCTGGTGGCCCCCGCCGAGGTGCAGATCGACTGGAGCAATTCCTACGCCGCCCGCTTCAAGGCTGCGATGGATGAGGACTTTGGCACACCCGAAGCCGTGGCCGTGTTGTTCGAGCTGGCCGCAGAGGTCAACCGCAGCAAGTCGCCTGAAGTGGCGGGCCTGCTCAAGGTGCTGGGAGCAAGCCTGGGTCTGCTGCAGACCGAGCCCCAGAAGTTCTTGCAAGCTGGCGCTGAAGGCGTGGATGCTGCTGCCATCGAAGCGCAGATCGCCGCCCGCACAGCCGCCAAGGCAGCCAAGAACTGGGCCGAGGCAGACCGCATCCGCAAGGAACTGCTCGAGCAGGGCATCGTCCTCAAGGACTCGGCTGCGGGCACGAGCTGGGAAGCGGCCGCAAAGGGCTGAGGCTGCATGCAATATTCCATCAACTGTGTGAGCAGTGCGGAGAGTCGCGCATGAGTGCGGTCAAGCATCTGGACACCATGGAGTTCGAGCAGCTGCCGCTGGTGGCTGATCTGCCCGTGCCGATGGGGCCGGCTGCGCCTTTGCCTGTAGCGCCTTTGGGGGCGGCAGCCATTGCTCAGCCAGCGGGTACAACTGCAAAGCAGGCAGTCGCGCCCAAAGTGGCTGCGCCCAAGATCCATCTGGATCTGCCCGATGGCGTGCCTGCCTATTGGGCCGAGGCCTGCCGTCAGCTCATGCGCCGCGATCGCGTGCTCAAGCGCCTGATTCCGCAACTCGGCAGCCAGGCGCTGCAGCCTTGCGGGCAGGAGCAGGCCTTTGCCACATTGGCCCGCTCCATCATCGGGCAGCAGATCTCTGCAAAGTCGGCCAAGACCCTGTGGAACAAGTTCGCCAGGCTACCTGCTGCCATGCAGCCCGAGCAGGTGCTCAGGCTCAAGGTGGATGATATGCGTGGCGCGGGGCTGTCGGCTCGCAAGGTGGACTATCTGGTCGATCTGGCCCTGCACTTCACCGAGCATCGCCTGCATATGGATGAATGGGCTCAGATGAGCGATGAAGTCATCATTGCCGAGCTGATGTCCATACGCGGTCTCAGCCGCTGGACGGCCGAGAATTTTCTGATTTACTGCCTGGGGCGGCCCAATGTGCTGCCTCTGGACGATGCCGGTTTGATACAGGGCATCTCTCTCAATCATTTTTCGGGCGATCCTGTCAGTCGCAGCGATGCCCGTGAAGTTGCCGAGGCTTGGAAACCGTGGTGCACGGTTGCAACTTGGTATATTTGGCGCTCGCTCGAGGCGCAGCCTGTGGCTTGATGACATCTGTCCACTGGCCGATTGCAAGGATTGCAACAGGCTGGCACAAGGAGAAATACGTTGGCGAAAAAGAACTTTCTGGATTTTGAGCAGCCCATTGCAGAACTCGAATCCAAAATCGAAGAACTGCGCTATGTGCAGACTGAAAGCGCAGTAGATATCTCGGAAGAGATCGACCAGCTCAGCAAGAAAAGCCTGCAGCTGACCAAGGACATCTACAGCGACCTGACCCCCTGGCAGATCACCAAGATTGCCCGTCATACCGAGCGCCCCTATACGCTCGACTATGTGCGCGAGTGCTTTACCGACTTTGTCGAAATGCACGGCGACCGCCACTTTGCCGATGACCAGTCCATCATCGGTGGCCTGGCGCGCTTCAACGGTCAGCCCTGCATGGTGATCGGTCATCAAAAGGGCCGCGATACCAAGGAGCGCACACTGCGCAACTTCGGTATGACGCGTCCCGAAGGCTATCGCAAGGCCTTGCGTCTGATGAAGACGGCCGAGAAGTTCAAGCTGCCCGTGTTCACGTTTGTGGACACGCCCGGCGCCTTCCCCGGTATCGATGCTGAGGAGCGTGGTCAGTCCGAGGCCATCGGTCGCAACATCTACGAAATGGCTCAGTTGCAGACCCCCATCATCACCACCATCATCGGTGAAGGTGGCTCGGGCGGTGCGCTGGCCATTGCCGTGGCCGACCAGGTGCTGATGCTGCAATATTCCGTGTACTCGGTGATCAGCCCCGAGGGCTGCGCCTCCATTCTTTGGAAGACCGGCGAAAAAGCCCAGGAAGCAGCGGATGCCATGGGCATCACCGCCCACCGCCTCAAGGCGCTGGGGCTGGTGGACAAGATCGTCAACGAGCCTGTGGGCGGTGCTCACCGCGATCACAAGCAAATGGGGGCCTTCCTCAAGCGTGCACTGGGTGACGCCTATCGCCAGCTGACCGATCTCAAGCCCAAGGAGCTGCAGGATCGTCGCTACGAGCGCATTCAGAGCTATGGCAAGTTTGCCGACACCAAGGCTGACAACCGCTGATCCAGCGGGCTTGATGCCGCTTGCGCACAATGGCTCCTTCGGGAGCCATTTGTTTTTGTCGAGAGTTTATGAGCGAAATACGCCTTAAGCCTTTGCCAAGTAAGCGTTGGGCGCTATTGAGTTGGAAAGAGGGAGTTTGTTGTTCATGCAAGCCCAGTCAGATGCTGAGCTGTTGGGGGCTTCGGCGGCTCGGGTGGATGCGGCCATCGCTGCATTCAAGCCGCCGCTGCCGCTGGTCGTGGCCTTCAGTGGCGGAGCCGATTCGTCGGCTCTGCTGCTGGCCTGCCATGCGCGCTGGCCGGGGCAGGTGAGGGCGATTCATGTGCACCATGGTTTGCAGGCTGCAGCTGATGGTTTTCAGCAGCACTGCGAGCAGCTATGCGCCAGCCACGGCATTGTCCTCAAGGTCTGCGCCATCGATGCGCGCAACGTGCAGGGGCAAAGCCCCGAAGATGCGGCGCGCCAGGGGCGCTATGCGGCCTTGATTCAGGCGGCCGGCCAGCCCTGGCTGGCTGCAGATGGTGTGCCGCTGGATGCAGTACGCTCCATGGCGCTGGCCCAGCATGCCGACGATCAGGTCGAGACCTTGCTGCTGGCGCTCTCGCGCGGCGCAGGTGTGGCCGGTCTGGCAGCCATGCCCGGCCATTGGCAAAGAGCGGGGCTGGAGTGGTTCCGGCCCTTGCTGGCAGTGCCGGGCCAGGCGCTGCGCGACTGGTTGCAGCTCAGGGATTTGAGCTGGGTCGAGGACCCGACGAATGCCGATCCAGGCTACACGCGCAACCGCATCCGGGCTCAGCTGCTGCCAGTGCTGGAGCAGGTCTTTCCGCAGTTTCGCAGCACCTTTGCGCGCAGCAGTGCCCATTGTGCCCAGGCGTCCGAACTGCTGGATCAGCAGGCTGCGGCAGATCTGCAGTTGGTGGGGGCGCCGCCCGCCATCAAGGCGCTGCAGAGTTTGAGTGAGGCACGTCTGGGCAATGTTCTGCGTTATTGGCTGCGCACCGAACATGGCACAACGCCGACTGCGGCCCAGCTTGCGCAGCTCATGGCGCAGCTCGGCGTTTGCACTACGCGAGGGCACCGCATCCACATCAAGGTGGGGCGGGGTTTTGTGGAGCGCCAGGGGGCAAGTCTCGGTTGGTACAATTCCTAGGTTTTGGTTTTTTTACCTGTACGAAAACCGCCGGCGCGCCAAAACCTTTGTGACCTGCGCCGTGGCTGCTGTTTCGTCACCCTTTAGTATCCAATGGCACTGATCGTTCATAAATACGGCGGCACCTCGATGGGCTCGACAGAGCGCATCCGCAACGTCGCCAAGCGTGTGGCCAAATGGGCTCGGGCAGGTCACCAGTTGGTGGTTGTGCCCAGCGCCATGAGTGGCGAAACCAACCGTTTGCTGGGTCTGGCCAGCGAACTGGCTCCCAGCCACGCCAAGAGTTCGTACTATCGTGAGCTCGATATGCTGGCCGCCACTGGCGAGCAGGCATCCTCGGCGCTGCTGGCCATTGCGCTGCAGGCTGAAGGCATGGAGTCCGTCAGCTATGCGGGCTGGCAAGTGCCCGTGCGCACCGATAGCAGCTACACCAAGGCTCGCATCGAGTCCATCGACGACAAGCGTGTGCGCGCCGACCTCGAGGCAGGTCGTGTCGTGATCGTGACCGGCTTCCAGGGGATCGATCCTGAAGGCAATATCACCACGCTGGGTCGTGGCGGTTCAGATACTTCTGCCGTGGCCGTTGCTGCCGCCCTGAAGGCTGCCGAATGCCTGATCTATACCGATGTGGATGGCGTCTACACAACCGATCCCCGTGTGGTGCCTGCTGCCAAGCGCCTGGGTACGGTGAGCTTCGAGGAAATGCTGGAAATGGCCAGCCTGGGCTCCAAGGTGCTGCAGATCCGCTCCGTGGAGTTTGCAGGCAAGTACAAGGTGCCCATGCGTGTGCTGTCCAGCTTCACGCCCTGGGATATCGATCTGGAAGAAGAAGCCAAGTCCGGCACGCTGATTACTTTTGAGGAAGACGAAAAAATGGAAAAGGCTGTCGTATCCGGCATCGCTTTCAACCGTGGCGAGGCCAAGATCTCCGTGCTGGGCGTGCCTGATACCCCCGGTGTGGCTGCTGCCATCCTCGGTCCCGTGGCCGATGCCAACATCGAAGTCGATGTGATCATCCAGAACATCTCCAAGGACGGTAAGACCGACTTCAGCTTCACCGTGAGCCAGGGCGACTACCAGCGCGCCATGGAGCTGCTGCGTGAAAGCGTTGTTCCTGCACTGGGTGCTTCCGAAGTGGTGGGCAATCCCAATATCGCCAAGGTCAGCATCGTCGGCATCGGCATGCGCAGCCATGTGGGCGTGGCCTCCACCATGTTCCGTGCTCTGAGCAAGGAAGGCGTGAACATCCAGATGATCTCGACTTCAGAGATCAAGACTTCGGTCGTGATCGACGAGAAGTACCTGGAGTTGGCTGTGCGCTCCCTGCACACCGCCTTCGGTTTGGACAAAAGCGAATAATTTTCGCAACTTTCCAAAAACGAACAAAAAAGCTGTTTACAATAGCGTCATTCCGGAAACGTGACCGAGTGGCCGAAGGTGCTCCCCTGCTAAGGGAGTATGGGGTGTAGAGCCTCATCGAGGGTTCGAATCCCTCCGTTTCCGCCAAATCAAAGAAAAAGCCGAAAGGCTTTTTCTTTTTGTCAAGACCTTCTGGGTCTTGACAAAAAGTTTCAAACTTTGATTTGAGTCTGGTGAAAACAGGCTACAATGCAAGGCTTCGCTGATCGCAGCAAGCAACGAGATTCAAGATCGGTTCTTCTGATTTTGCACTCGGTTCCTTAAAAAAATACAGCCGATAAGCGTGGGCGTTTGAGGGCAAGCAGCCAGTTCTTCGGAACAAACTCTTCGGAGTTATCAAGCGCTC